>NZ_JBEXWC010000001.1:0-691205 GCF_040629635.1 Streptomyces sp. NPDC005898
CCCCGATACTGGTGGTATCGGGGCGATCCCGACAACGCCGCGAGGGTGCGTGCCAGGCGTCGCCAGGCAGACGGGACTTTCACAACACGCCCTAGGCGCTTTCGACCTGCGTGGACGCGCCGGGCCACCCCTCGCCCACTGCCTGCGAGAGGCGTGGCGATGAGGTGCCGGGCGGCCGTCCTGCGCGCGGCCGACGCCCCGTTCACGGTCGAGGACGTGGTCCTGAGCAGTGAGCCGGCCCCCGGCGAGCTCCTGGTCGAGATCGCGGGCTGCGGGATGTGCCGGACAGATCTCGCCGTCCGGCGGTCCGGCGGCCGCAGCCCGTTGCCGGCCGTCCTCGGGCACGAGGGCGCCGGGGTCGTGGTGGGGGCGGGGAGCGGCCCTGACGGCGCGATCGAGGTGGGCGACCATGTCGTGCTGAGCTTCGACTCCTGCGGGCACTGCCCCAACTGCCGGGGCGCGGCCCCCGCCTACTGCGACTCCTTCGCCTCCCTCAACCTCTTCGGGGGGCGCGAGGAGCGACCGCCGCGGCTGACCGACGCGGCCGGTGCGGCGCTGGCCCCCCGCTGGTTCGGGCAGTCCTCGTTCGCCCAGTACGCGCTCGTCGCGGCTCGCAACGCCGTCCGGGTCGACCCCGCGCTGCCGCTCGAACTGCTCGGGCCCCTCGGCTGCGGCTTCCTCACGGGCGCCGGAGCCGTCATGAACACCTTCGGCGCGGGTCCCGGCGACACCCTCGTCGTCCTCGGCGCGGGGGCGGTGGGCCTGGCCGCGGTGCTGGCGGCCACCGCCGCCGGCGCGCTGACCGTGGCCGTCGACCGGCGGCCCGGGCGGCTGGCCCTGGCCGAACGGTTCGGCGCGGTCCCGCTGCCCGCCGCGACGGCCGCGCTGCCCGAACGGATCCGCCGGCTGACCGACGGCGGCGCGCGGTACGCCCTGGACACCACGGCCTCGGGCCCGCTCATCAACGCCGCGCTGCACGCGCTGCGCCCCACCGGCAGCCTCGGCCTGGTGGCACGCCTGCACACCCCCCTGACCCTCGAACCGGGCACGCTCGACCGGGGCCGCAGCGTCCGCCACATCTGCGAGGGGGACGCCGTGCCCGCGCTGTTGATCCCGCGGCTGACCGGCATGTGGCGGGCCGGTCGCTTCCCCTTCGACCAGCTGATCCGCACCTACCCGCTGTCCGACATCAACGAGGCCGAACGCGACTGCGACGCGGGCCGCGTGGTCAAGCCCGTCCTCCTCCCGGAGGGGACGCGATGAGGCACGGCACGCGGAACCACGGCTTCCCCTCATCGCACGCACAGACACCCCAGCCCTCACTCCCGCCAACGGAGGAACCATGGCCGGCACGGCGCCGCAGCGGACCGACGCGGAAGGTGTGGACGGAGGTGTGGGTCTGACCGCCCTCCTGGTCGCCGCCGTACGGGCGATCGAGACCCACCGCCACGACAGCCTCGCCCAGGACCCCTACGCGGAGCACTTCGTGCGTGCCGCCGCCGCCTGTGCGCGCTGGCCGGTGCGCATCGAGCAGGTGCCCGAGGGGGACGGCGACCCGCTGTGGGGGCGGTTCGCCCGCTACTTCGGCCTGCGCACCAGGGTCCTCGACGACTTCCTCCTGCGGTCGGCCCGTGCGGACGCCCGCCAGGTGGTCCTGCTGGGGGCCGGGTTGGACACCCGGGCCTTCCGGCTGGACCTGCCGTCCGACCGCGTCGTGTTCGAGATCGACCGGGCGGGCGTCCTCGCCTTCAAGCAGCGGGTGCTCACGGACCTGTCGGCCGCCCCGAGGGTCAAGCGCGTCCCCGTACCGGCCGACCTGCGCGCGGACTGGGTCAGCGCCCTGACCGCCGCCGGCTTCGACCCCGCCGCACCGAGCGTCTGGCTGGCCGAGGGCCTCCTCTTCTACCTGCCGGGCCCCACCGAGACGCACCTCGTCGACACGGTGGACGGGCTCACCACCCCGGGCAGTGCTCTGGCCTTCGAGGCCAAGCTGGAGAAGGACCTGCTGGCGTACCGCGACAGCCCGATCTATGTGGCGACGCGCGAGCAGATCGGCATCGATCTGCTGTGCCTCTTCGACAAGGGGCCGCGGCCCGACTCCGCGGGCGAGCTGACGGGCAGGGGCTGGTCCACCTCGATGCACACGCCGTTCGAATTCACCCGACGGCACCGGCGTGGCCCCCTCCCCGAGCCGAACGACGCGCTGGAGGGGAACCGGTGGGTGTTCGCGCACAAGCGGCGGCCGAGCCGCTGACGGACCGCGTCAGACGTTCCGGGCGGCCATCAGGCGGTCGCCCGGGATCCCGGCCCGGTCCGGCGCGTAGTAGTCCTCGATGCCGTCGGCCCAGGTCGCGACGGTGATGCGGTCCTCGGCGTCCGGGCCGAAGGCGTCGAAGAGGGCGTGGATGTTCGCCTCCTCGAAGCCGATCGCCCTCATCAGCGACACGAAGAGCGGGCGCTCGATGAGACCGTCGCCGTCCGGGTCGCCGAGTGCGGAGAGCGCCGTGGCGAACTCGGTGACCGTGGGGCCGAAGCGCTCGGGGTCGAGCACGAACGGGCGGAATTCGTCCACGGTGATCACGCCGTCGCCGTCGGCGTCCAGCTCCGTGGCCAGCGACGTCCAGTAGCGGCGGAACGCGGCGCGGATGGCCGCTTTGGCGCTCTCGTCCGACGCGGTGGCCGCCGCCAGGACGCGGTCCGTCATGAGGTCGAAGTCGTGGGAGTCGATCACTCCGTTGCCGTTGGCGTCGAAGAGGGAGAAGACCAGCTCGATGCGCTGGGCGGCTTCCGTTCGCATGTCCGTCACCTGATTTCCGCGGCCGGTCGGTTCCCGGGTCCCGCTGATTGACTGCTCCCACGTAACCGTGCGGGAGGGCGGGCGCGCGGGTGAGGCGCTTTTCATCACCGGAACAGGTGAGTTCACGGGCCGGGCGTCGACGGGCCGAGGCCCTTGCTGCGGGTGGCCGTCACCGCGGCGAGGGCGACCAGGGCGGGGAAGACCAGCATGGCCGGTGTCGGGCTGAAACGGGCCAGGAGGACGCCGGCCAGGGCGGGGGCGAGCGCGGCGGCGGAGCCCGCGGCGAACAGCACGCCGCTGACCACGCGCCCTTGCAGGTGGTCCGGTGTGACGGCGGCCTGGTGGGCGAAGAGCGCCGCGTTCGCGGTGGGCCCGAGGAAGACGGCGGCGGCCAGCGGGACGGCGGCCAGCACGCTGCCGGCCAGCAGGGTGCTCACCGCCATCAGCGCGGCGGTGGTCCAGCACAGCACCCGCAGCAGGACGGGCAGCCGCAACCGGCGTTGCAGCGCGGGGGCCACGAGGGCGCCGAGGAAGCCGCCCAGCGCGAAGATCGTGCCGGCGAGTCCGACCAGGGCCGGGGGGACGCCCGCGTCGAGCAGGGCGAGCGTCATCGCGAAGATCATGCCGGTGAAGGCCATGTTCAGCGGTGCGGCGATCACCAGCAGGGCGCGCAGGAAGGGATGGCCGAGGAGGAAGCGCAGGCCCTGCGCCGCGGAGACGGCGGCGGACGGGGCCGCCTCCTGCCGGGCCTCCTGGAGCGGCCGCCGGATGCAGGTGACGGCCACGAGGGAGAGCAGATGGCTCAGCGCGTTCCCGAGGAAGGGCAGGGCGCGGCCGAGCCCGAACAGCAGGCCGCCCAGCGGTGGACCGCTCAGCGAGACGGCGTACGCGCGCGCCTCGTTGCGGGCGACGGCGGCGGTGAGCTGGTCGGGGCGGACCAGATTGCGCACCGAGGCGTGCTCGGCGGTGCTGAAGACGGCCGTGGCCGCGGCGCCGGCGATCACCACCGCGACGATCACCGGCAGGCTCGCGGCGCCCGTGGCCACCGCCCAGCCGAGCAGCGCGTACCCCGCGAGCCGCAGCACATCGCAGATGATCATCAGGCGGCGCCGGTCGACGCGGTCGGCGAGGACACCGGCCGGCAGCCGGCACACCAGGGTGGTGACGAGACCGGCGGTGCCGACGAGCCCGGCCTGCGCGGGTGACCCGGTCTGCTGGAGCACCAGCAGCGGCAGCGCCAGTTCCACCATGGCGCCGCCCAGGTCGGACAGACACTGCCCGCTCCACAGCAGGTTGAAGTCGCGGTTGCGCCACAGCCCCGACGGCCGGTCGCCGGCCGCCGCCTCGACGGGGCCCTCGCCGACGGACGGTCGGCTCACACCGGGTCCCCGGCGGACGCGGTCCCGGGCGTCCCGGCGGCGCCCTCCGTGACCGGGATGACCATCATCTTCGTGACGGAGCCGTCGTCGCCGACGACGTCCCGGACGTGGCGGAAGCCCATGCGGCGGCACAGGGCGAGACTGGCGGTGTTCTCGGCGCCGACCATGCCGTACGCCTCGCTGAGCCCGAGGGTGTCGCCGGCGTACCGGAGCAGGCCCCGTACGGTCTCGCCGCCGAGGCCGCGTCCCCAGTAGGCGGGGGCGAGCGCGGTGATGAGTTCATGGCCGTCGACGTTGCCGGTGGGTTTCACCTCGGCGTGACCGACGTAGGCGTCCGCGAGCCACAGGCCCCACACGTCGAACCGGTGCTCGGGGTAGACATCGGTGAGGATGGCGCGGAACACCTCGCGCAGTTGCGGTTCGGGCGCGCGGTCCTGGCCCATCCAGCGGCACACCTCCTCGTCCCGCAGCAGCGCGACGAAGTGGTCCTCGTGTTCGGGTCGGTAGGGGACGAATTCCAGGCGTTCGGTACGCAGGACGGGGGTCATGGCGGCTCCTCGGGGGTGTTGCCGTGCGGTGGTGGGCCGAGGGCGGTGGGGCGCCGGAACGGCACTGGGTGGGGGCGGGCGCCGGGCCGGCGCGGGTGCGGCCGGCCCGGCGGGTGGAGCGAGGGGCGGTCAGGCGCCGGCGTTCTCCATGCGCTCGCGCAGGCTCTTGGGCCGCATGTCGGTCCAGACCTCGTCGACGTAGGCGGAGCACTCGGCCTCGGTGCCCTCCTTCCCGACGGGCCGCCAGCCCGCGGGCACCTCGATGTCGGCGGGCCAGAGCGAGTACTGCTCCTCGTCGTTGCGCAGCACCTGGTAGCGGGTGTTCTCGTCCATGTCGCCTTCTCTCATTGCCGGTTCGGGTGGTTGATGGGGTTCGGGCAGTCGGTCGGGGCGCGGGGTTCGCGAGGGCCGTGCCGGGCGGTGCGCCGGGGCGGTGCCTCGCGGGACCGGGGTGGGGTCACCGGCCTCCCCGGGCGTGCCGGGCGAGGTGGCGCAGGGCCTCGGCGAAGTCCTCGGCCGCCCGGCGCACGGCCGCCGTGTCGTGCAGGCCGGGCCGGTGGTGCCAGGTGAAGGCGAGCCGGCCGTGCTGCACCGCGCCCACCACCTCCACCGGGTGCGAGCCGGGGTCCCTGGGGTCGTGGTCCTGTCCGAAGGAGCCGTGTTCGGCGCGGACCAGGCCGCCGTCCGCCGTCTCGGGGCGCGCGTCCCACTGGCCGAGGTAGTTGAACACCACCTGGCTGTGGGCCTGGGCGCCGAGGCGTTCGCGGACCTCGGGCGGCCCGAAGGTGCGCAGGGCGCCGTAGCCGATGCCGTTGCCGGGCACGGCGCGCAGCTGGCGGCGGACCGCCTTGACCAGGGACCGCCAGTCGCGGTCGGGGCCGAGGTCGCCGGGGCCCGGCACCTGGATGGCGACCGGGTAGACGGTGGTGAACCAGCCGACGGTGCGCGAGAGGTCGACGCCGTCGAGCAGGTCCTCCCGGCCGTGGCCCTCCAGGTCCAGGCGGACCCGGTCCTGGCCGGTCCAGCGGGCCAGCGCGAGGGCGAGCGCGGCCAGCAGGACGTCGTTGACGCGGGTGCGGTAGGCGGTGGGCGCCGAGCGCAGCAGCGCCGTGGTGTCGTCCTCGTCGAGTTCCACGCTCACCGTGGCGGCCGGCCCGCCTCCGCTCGCCGTGGCCGGGTCCGCCGGGGCGGGCTCGGCGCCCACCGTCTGCTCCCAGTGCGGCAGTTCGCTGTCCAGGCCGCCCTCGGCGACGTGCGCGGCCAGGCGCCGGGACCACTCGCGGAAGCTGGTGCCGCGCTCGCCGAGCGCGACCGGGTCGCCCTGGCGGGCCTGTCGGTAGGCACTCTCCAGGTCGTCGCGCAGGACGCGCCAGGAGACGGCGTCCACCACCAGGTGGTGGGCGACGAGGAGGAGGTAGGCGGGCCGCTCCGGGTCCCCGGTGAACAGGGCCGCCCGCAGCTGCGGGCCGCCGGCCAGGTCGAAGCCCGCGTGGAGTTCGTCGGCGGCCTTGGCCATCGCCGCGTCGGCGTCCTCGGTGGACAGACCGGTCAGGTCGTGGCGTACGAGGATCTCGGCGCCCGCGGCGGGCGGCGGGTTGAACTGCCGCCAGCCGTGCTCGTCCCGGGTGAAGCGCATGCGCAGGGCGTCGTGGTGTTCGAGGAGGGCGTCGAGCACGGCGCGCAGCGCCCGGGGGTCGGGGGGACCGTCGAGTTCGAGGAGCGCCGACTGGTTGAAGTGGTGGTGGGCCGCGCGGGGTGTGGTCAGGAACCACTCCTGGATCGGGGTGAGCGGCACCTCGCCGGTGACCGGGCCGTCCGCCGAGGGCCGGGGCGCGGCGCGGACCACGGTGGCGAGTTCGGCGACGGTCTGGTGCGTGAACAGGTCCCGGGTCGCGACGTGCAGTCCGTCGCGGCGCATCCGGGAGACGACCTGCATGCTGAGGATGGAGTCGCCGCCGAGCGCGAAGAAGTTGCCGTCGGCGCCGACCTCCTCGATGCCGAGCACGTCGGCCCAGATGCGGGCGATGCGGCGTTCGGTGTCGGTGCGCGGCGCGGTCCGCGGGCCGTCCACGGCCTGGGCGGGCCCGGGTGCGGGCAGCGCCCGCCGGTCGGTCTTGCCGCTCGGGGTGAGCGGCAGCCGATCGAGCGGCACGAAGACGGAGGGCACCATGTGCGGGGGCAGCGTCCCGCCCAGGTGCAGCCGCAGTTCCCCGACGGGCAGCGCGGTCCCGGCCGCTCCGGTGGCCGAGGGGGCGGCGGCGGACGGTCCGGGGTCGGCGGGGGGGGTCGGCGGGGCCGGTACGACGTAGGCGACGAGCCGGGCCGGTGCGCCGGGCCCGTCCCCGGCGCGGACGACCACGGCCGCGTCCCGCACCAGCGGGCTGCGTCGCAGCGCGCTCTCCACCTCCCCGGGTTCGATCCGGAAGCCGCGCAGTTTGACCTGGTCGTCGGCGCGGCCGGCGAACCGCAGTCGCCCGTCGGCGGTCCAGCGCACCAGGTCCCCGGTGCGGTACATCCGCTCCCCCGGCGTGCCGAACGGGTCGGGCAGGAACCGCTGGGCGGTGAGTCCCGGCCGGCCCAGGTAGCCGCGGGCGAGGCCGGGTCCGGCGAGGTACAGCTCGCCGGTGACGCCGGGCGGTACGGGACGCAGAGCGGCGTCGAGCACGTACACGCGGGTGGCGCCGGACGGGCGGCCGATGGTCGGCGTGCCGGTGCCCGGGGTCAGCGGGCCGGTCCAGGTGGCGACCACGGTGGCCTCGGTGGGGCCGTAGGAGTTGACCATGCGGCGGCCGGCCGCCCAGGTGTCGACCAGGTCGGCCGGGCAGGCCTCGGCGCCGACGATGAGGGTGCGCAGGTGGGGCAGGTCGGCGGCGGTCTCCGGCGCCAGGGTGGCCAGCGCCGCCGGTGGAATCAGCGTGTGGCTGATCCGCCGGTCGGCGAGCACCTGCGCCAGCCGCTCGCCGACCAGGGGGCCTTCCTCGCCCGTGACCAGCGCGGCCCCGCTGAGCAGGGAGACGCACAGTTCCAGTACGGAGGCGTCGAAGCTCGGGGAGGCGAACTGGAGCACCCGGTCGCCGGGTCCCGCGGCGTACTGTTCGGCGGCCGCCGCGGCGAAGGAGGCGAGGCCCCGGTGGGTGACCACGACGCCCTTGGGTGTGCCCGTCGAGCCGGAGGTGTAGATGACGTACGCGGGGTGGGCGGCGGTGAGCGCGGCGGTGCGGTCGGCGTCGGTGAGCGGTGTGTCCGGCCCCTCGGTGGACCACACCTCGGCCGGGTCGTCGACGACCAGGTGGGCGCCCGCGTCCCGGATCATGAACTCCCGCCGCTGCGGCGGGTAGTCGGGGTCCACGGGCAGGAAGGCCCCGCCGGCCTTGGCGACGGCGAGCTGCGCCACCACGGCGGCCGCCGAGCGCGGCAGGGCGAGGGCGACCACGCGCTCGGGTCCGACGCCGTCCCGGACGAGGCGGTGGGCCAGCCGGTCGGCGGCCCGGTCCACGTCGGCGTAGGTCATCTCCCGGTCGCCGTCGATCAGTGCCGGGGCGTGCGGGGTGCGTGCCGCCTGCTGGGCGAACAGGGCGGCCAGGGTGGTCTCGGGCACCGGGCGGAAGGTGCCCCGGCCCTGGGCCGGCAGGTTCGCTCGTTCGTCGTCGGAGGCGAGCGGGAGCGCGCCGAGCGGGCGGCGGGGGTCCTCGGCGACGGCGTGCAGCAGGACGCCGAGCTGTCCGGCCATGCGGTCCGCCGTGGCCGCGTCGAACAGGTCGGTGTTGTAGGTGAGCAGGGCGTGCAGGTCGCCCGATGCGGTCTCGGCGAACTCCAGGGTGAGGTCGAACGCGGTCTGCTCCGAGTCCGGTTCGACGTCGGCGACGTCCAGGCCGGGCAGGTCGAGGGCGGCGGCCGGGGTGTTCTGGAGGACGACCATGACCTGGAAGAGCGGGCTGCGGCTGGTGTCGCGGACGGGCTGCACCTCGTCCACGACGCGTTCGAACGGTACGTCCTGGTGGGCGAAGGCGTCCTGGACGGTCTGCCGTACGTCGCCGAGGAACGCGGTGAAGGGCCGGTCGGCCTCGGCCCGGGAGCGCAGCACGAGGGTGTTGACGAAGAAGCCGACGAGGGCCTGTGTCTCGGGCCGGTCGCGGCCGGCGTTGACGGTGCCGACGGTGATGTCCTCGGCGCCGGACAGCCGGGCGAGGTAGGTCTGGGCGGCGGCCACGAGTGTGGTGAACAGGGTGGTGCCGTGGTCCCGGGCGAGGCGGGTGAGCCGTCGGGCGGTGGTGGCGGGCACCACCAGGCGGGCGGTCGCGCCGGCGCTGGTGCGTACCGCGGGCCGGGGCCGGTCGGTGGGCAGCTCCAGCGGCGCGGTGTCGGCCAGTTGTCCCTTCCAGTAGGCGAGATGCTCGGCGGTCTCGGTGTCGCCGGCGGTGCGCTGCCAGTGGGCGTAGTCGGCGTACTGCACCGGCAGCGGCGCCAACTCGCTCTGTGTCACGCCGAGTTCGGCGCGGTAGAAGTGCGCGAGGTCGCCGAGCAGGACGGAGGTGGACCAGCCGTCGGTGACGATGTGGTGCAGGGTGAGGGCGAGGACGTGCTCGTGCTCGGCGAGCCGGAGCAGGCCGGCGCGCAGCAGCGGTCCCTCGCGCAGGTCGAAGGGGTTCAGCCGTTCCTCGTTGAGCAGGCGGCGCAGGGCCGCTTCCCGCTCCCCCGCACCGAGCCGGGTCAGGTCCCGCAGGGGCAGGGGTACGTCGTGGGGCGGGTGGACGCGCTGGATGCCGTGTCCGTCGACGCTGTCGAAGGTGGTGCGCAGCGACTCGTGCCGGGCAACCACGGCGCCGAGGGCGGCGCGCAGCGCCCCGGCGTCCAGGGTGCCGCGCAGGCGCAGGGCGAGTGTGGTGACGTACTCGGCGCCGTCGGGCTCGAACTCGTGCAGGAACCACAGGCGTTGCTGGGCGTGGGACATCGGGGCGACGGCGTCGCGGGCGACCGGGACGAGCCCCGGGCGGCCGGTGCCGCGCCGCTCGCCGAGCAGGCCGGCCAGGGCGGCCGGTGTCGGGTGCGTGAAGACGGCGCGCGGGGTGACGTCGGCGTCGAAGGCCTCGGCGAGGCGGGAGGCGAGCCGGATGCTGAGGATCGAGTCGCCGCCGAGCTGGAAGAAGTCGTCCTCCACGCCCGGCGGTTCACTGCCGAGGACCTCGCCGAAGACGTCCGCCGTGCGGCGTTCGGCCTCGGTGCGGGGCTCGACCCGTTCGCGGCCCGGCACGGCGTCCGGGGCGGGCAGGGCGGCCCGGTCGACCTTGCCGTTGCGGCTGAGCGGCAGTGCGGCGAGCGGGACGACGGTGGTGGGCACGAGGTAGTCGGGCAGGCTGCGGGCGGCGAACGCCCGCAGCTGCTCGGCGTCCTCGCCGGCCCCTCCGACGACGTAGGCGACGAGCCGCTTGGCGCCGGGGCGGTCCTCGCGGGCCAGGACGGCCACGTCGACGACGTCCGGGTGGGCGGCGAGCGCGGCCTCCACCTCGCCGGGCTCCACCCGGAAGCCGCGGATCTTGACCTGGTCGTCGGCGCGGCCGAGGAACTCGACGGTGCCGTCCGGGCGCCGCCTGGCCAGGTCGCCGGTGCGGTACATGCGGGCGCCGGGCGGGCCGAGCGGGTCGGCGAGGAAGCGGGCGGCGGTGTCGCCGGGGCGGCCGAGGTAGCCCCGGGCGACGCCCTCGCCCGCCAGGTACAGCTCGCCCGGGCAGCCCGGCGGTACGGGCCGCAGCCGGGTGTCGAGGACGAGTACCCGCATGTCGTCCAGCGGCCGCCCGACGGGGATCGTGTCGGGCACCGCCGCCGGGTCGCCGAGGGCGTGGGAGGTCGCGAAGGTGGTGGTCTCGGTGGGGCCGTAGCCGTCGACGACGGTCAGGCCGGGGCAGGCGTCGAGGACGCGGCGCACGGCCTGTGCCGGTACGACGTCACCGCCGGTCCACACCTGGGCGAGGCCGCGGAAGCAGTCGGGCGCGTCCTGGGCGAGCAGCCGGAAGAGACCGGCGGTCAGCCACAGCGCGGTCGGTGCGCCGTCGGCGGCGGCGAGCCGGCGCAGCGTGGCCGCGTCGACGGTGTCGCCCGGGGCCACGACCACGCAGCCGCCGTTGAGGAGGGGCGCCCACACCTCGAAGGTCGCGGCGTCGAACGCCACCGGTGAGTGCAGCAGCACGCGGTCGCACACCCCGCCGGCGAACCGGCTGTCGGTGGCCAGCGCCGCCACGTCCCGGTGCCGTACCGCGACCGCCTTGGGCAGTCCGGTGGAGCCGGAGGTGAACATCACGTACGCCAACTGGTCGGGATCGGCGGCCGGCAAGGGGCCCGTCCCGCCGTCGTGCGGTTCCGTGGGGGCGGGGCGGGCCGCCGCCACTTCCGGGGCGGTCAGCCGACGGGTGGCGCCCGCCTGGGTGAGCAGGGTGCGGCGGCGTTCCTCGGGGGCGCGGGTGTCGACGGGGACGTAGGCGCCGCCGGCCAGGAGTACCGCGAGCTGGGCGACGACCAGTTCGGCGGAGCGGTCGAGCAGGAGGGCCACCCGGTCCTCGGGGGCCAGTCCGTCGGCCCGCAGGCGGTCGGCCAGTGCGCCTGCCCAGTCGTGGAGTTGATGGTAGGTCAGGCGGTGTTCGCCGTCGTGGACCGCGGGCGCGTCCGGGGTGCGTCGGGCCTGTTCGGTGAAGAGGTCGACGGGGCTGTGCGGCACGGTCCGGCGGGCGGTGGTGTTCCAGGCGGCCAGCAGTTGGCGGTCGGCCGGGGCGAGTACGTCCAGGTCGCTCAGGTCGGTGTCGAATCCGTCGGCGAGGGCGGTGAGCAGTCCGGCGAGCCGGTCCGCGGCGCGTTCGGCGGTGGCGGCGTCGAACAGCTCGGGGTCGTAGGACAGGTCGAAGCCGAGCCGTTCGGCCAGGTGGGCGCGGAGGCACCAGGGGAAGGTGGTGGCGTCGTCGGCGCGCACTTCCTCGACGCGGACGCCCGTGCGGGCCGTCGCCGACTCGTCGACGGGGTAGTTCTCGAACACCAGCATGCTGTCGAACAAGGCCTCGCCGGGCGGAACTTCGCTCACGGACTGGATGCGGGGCAGGGCGAGGAAGTCGAAGCGGCGGGCGTCGCTCTGCCGTTCCTGGAGGTCGCGCAGCCAGGGCAGCACCGGCCCGGCGGGTATGCGGACCCGGGTCGGCACGGTGTTGATGAACATGCCGATCATGCCCTCGACGCCGGGCAGTTCGGCCGGGCGGCCGGAGACGGTGGTGCCGAAGACCACGTCGTCGCGTCCGCCGGAGCGGGCGAGGAGCAGCGCCCAGGCGCCCTCCACCACCGTGTTCACGGTGAGTCCGGCGCGGGCGGCGCTCTCCCGCAGGCGCCGCGAGAGACCGTCGTCCAGTTCGTGGTGGACGGCCGCCGCGGAACGGGCGCGGTGGGCCTCGGCGGGCGTGCGGTCGTAGGGCAGCGGGGTGCGGGCGGTGAACCCGGCGAGGGCCTCGGCCCAGTGCCGCTCGGCCGCCGTCTCGTCCTGCTCCCGCAGCCAGTGCAGGAAGTCCGCGAAGGGCCGCCGCAGCGGGGGTGCCTGGTCCGGGCCGCCGGTGAGCGCGGCGTAGCGCTCGCAGACCTCGGTCAGCAGCTGGCCGGTGCTCCAGCCGTCGAGGACGATGTGGTGGGTGGACCACACCAGGAGCACCTCGTCGCCGGGCAGGGCGGCCAGGGCGAGCCGGGTGAGCGGTGCCGTGCCGAGGTCCATGCCGGCGGCGCGGTCCTCGGCGAGCAGCCGCTCCGTGGCCGCGGTGCGCTCGGCGGGGGTGAGCGCGCGCCAGTCGAGGTGGCGGACGGGCAGTTCCGCGTGGCGGTGGACCACCTGGACGGGGTGCGGCAGGCCGTGCCAGTGGACGCTGGTGCGCAGTGCCGGGGTGCGGTCGGCGACCTGCTGCCAGGCGGTGGCGAAGGCGTCCGGATCGGCCACGCCGGACAGTCGTACGGCCGTGCGGTCGAAGTAGGCGTGCTCGGTGTCCACGAGGCCGTGGAAGAGCATGCCGGACTGGAGCGGGGTGAGCGGCAGGACGTCCTCGGCGTGCGGGCCGGTGCCCAGGAGCCGGTCGAGCTGCTCCTGGCCGAGGCCGGCGAGGGGGAAGTCGGAGGGGGTGCGGCCGCCCGCCTCGGGGCGGGCGCAGTGCGCCACGATCTCCCGCAGGGCCGCGAGGGTGTCCTGGGCGAGGCGGTGGACGGTGGCCCGGTCGTAGACGGCCGCGGGGTAGGTCCAGCCCAGTTCGAGCCGGCCCCGCTGGACCACGCCGGTGATGTCCAGGAGGTAGGGGCGGGGTTCGTCCGGGTCGGTGTCCTGGCCGGCCGGGGGCAGGGCGCCGCGGAACAGGCCTTCGGCGGTGTCCGTGTCCCACTGGCCGTGGTAGTTGAAGCCGATCTGCGGGGCGGGGGCCGCGGCGAGCGGGCTGTCCGGCACGAGGTGGCGCAGGGCGCCGTGGCTCAGGCCGTGCAGCGGTATCGCGCGCAGCTGTTCCTTGACCGAGCGGAGCGTGTCGTGCCAGCCGGCGTCCGGGGCGACGCGCAGGGCGAGCGGGAACTCGGCGGTGAACCAGCCGACGGTCCGCGACAGGTCCACGTCCGCGAACAGCTCCTCCCGGCCGTGGCCCTCGACGCCCAGCAGGACGGTGTCGCGTGCGCACCAGCGGGCCAGGGTGCGGCCGAGGGCGCTGAGCAGGACGTCGTTGACCTGGGTGCGGTAGGCCCGGGGGACCTCGCGCAGCAGGGCTTCGGTGGTCCGCGTGTCCAGGGTGACGGTGAGGGTGGCGGCCGTGCCGTGGGTGTTGGGGCCGGGACGGCCGGCGGGCAGGGCGGCCGGCGCCGTGCCGGTGCGCGTCCAGTACGGCAGGTCGGCGTCGAGCGCCCCGGAGCGGGTGTGCCGGTCGAGGCGGGTGGCCCAGCGGCCGTACGACGTGCCGGTGGGGGGCAGTTCCACGGGCCGACCGAGCGCCGCGGCCCGCTGGGCGGCCTCCAGGTCCGCGAGCAGGATGCGCCAGGAGACGCCGTCGATGACCAGGTGGTGGGCGGTGACGACCAGTTGGCCGGGCCGGCCGGGACCCCGGTCGAAGAACAGGACGCGGACGACCCGTCCGTCGGCGGGGCTCAGGGCGGCCTGCGCCTCGTCCGTCAGCCGCTGCACCTCGGCCTCCAGGGCCGGGTCGGCCAGGCCGGCCATTTCGTGCCGGGTGAAGACGCCGTCCGGTGCCTCGGCCAGGACGTCCTGGCGCCAGCCGTCGATGGTGTGGCGGAACCGGGTGCGCAGGGCGGCGTGGTGGCGTACGAAGGCGTCGGTGGCGGCCCGAAGTGTCGTCGCGGGGGTGTCCGGGGCGAGTTCGAGGCGCTGGGTCATGGTGAACCGGAGCCGCTGCCCCGGGTCGCGGCCGTCCAGGTACCAGTGCTGGATCGGGGT
This sequence comes from Streptomyces sp. NPDC005898, assembly GCF_040629635.1. Taxonomy (NCBI): domain Bacteria; kingdom Bacillati; phylum Actinomycetota; class Actinomycetes; order Kitasatosporales; family Streptomycetaceae; genus Streptomyces; species Streptomyces sp. NPDC005898. Next base: position 14,167 of record NZ_JBEXWC010000001.1, read on the forward strand.
GAGCGGCGCCTCGGCCGGCTCCTCGACGGCTTCCCGTTCCGGGGCCGACTCCGTAACGCGCAGGGCGAGTTCGGCGACCGTCTGGTGGCGGAAGACGTCCTTGGTGGCGAGGGTGAGTCCGGCCTGCCGGGCGCGGGAGACGATCTGGATGCTCAGGATGGAGTCGCCGCCGAGGGTGAAGAAGTTGTCGCGGGCGCCGACGCGTTCGACGCCGAGCACCTGCGCCCAGATGGCGGCCAGGCGTTCCTCCGTGCCGGCCCGGGGAGCGACGTAGGGCGTGTCGCTGTCGGGCTGCGCGGGCGGGGCGGGCAGGGCGCGGCGGTCGGTCTTGCCACTGGTGGTGCGCGGGATGCGGGCCAGCGGGACGAACGCGGCGGGCACCATGTGGTCGGGCAGGGTGCGGCGCAGCGCGAGGCGCAGGGCGTCCGGGGCTGGGACGCGGTCGGTGGCGGGTACGACGTAGCCGACGAGCATGAGGCGGCCGGCGTTCTCGCGGGCGGCGACGGCGGCGTCGGCGATGTCCGGGTGGTCCAGGAGGGCGGCCTCCACCTCGCCGGGTTCGATGCGGAACCCGCGGATCTTGACCTGCTCGTCCACCCGGCCGAGGAACTCCAGGAGCCCGTCCCGGTCCCAGCGGGCCCGGTCGCCGGTGCGGTACATCCGCTCGCCGGGCGCCGCGAACGGATCGGCGAGGAAGCGGGCGGCGGTGAGGCCGGGCCGGTGCAGATAGCCGCGGGCCACCTGCGCCCCGGCCAGGTACAGCTCGCCGGGGGTGCCGGGCGGCACCGGGTTCAGGGCGGCGTCGAGGACGTAGGCCCGCAGATTGCCGCCGGGGCGGCCGATGACCGGGCGGTCCGGTCGGTCGGCGCAGCGGCCGTAGACGGCGTCGACGGTGGTCTCGGTGGGCCCGTACATGTTGTACACGGCGATGCCCAGGTCGCGTTCGGCGCGCACGAGGTCGCGCCAGCCGGCCGGGGTGACGGCCTCGCCGCCGACGAGGAGCAGGCGCGGGTGGTGGCGGTCGGCGGCGAGCAGCCCGGCGGCGGTGAGTTCGCGCAGGTAGGACGGGGTGACGTTGACCAGGTCGAGGCGGTGTTCGGCGACCTGGTCGCAGAACGCGCGCGGGTCCAGGCGTACGTCCTCGTCGATGAGGTGGACCTCGTGGCCGAGGGCGAGGAGCAGCGGTCCTTCCCAGGAGGTGTCGAAGGAGAAGGAGGCGCTGAGCGCGGCCCGCAGCCGTCGCTCGTCGGCGGTGTGCGGGGCGAGCAGGCCGGCGCGGTGGTCGTGGCAGAGGTTGACGAGGTTGCGGTGTTCGACGGCGACGCCCTTGGGACGGCCGGTGGAGCCCGAGGTGTAGATGAGGTAGGCGGTGTTCTCGGGCCGCAGGGGCCGGACGCGGTCGGCGTCGGTCGGGTCGTGGGCGGGCAGCCGGTCCCACGGCACCGTGTCGAGGCCGGTCAGGAGGGTGTGCGGGCGGGCGTCGGCGAGGAGGAAGTCCTGCCGTTCGGCGGGGAGTGCGGGGTCCAGGCAGAGCAGGGTGGCGCCCGCCTTGAGGACGGCGAGCACCGCCACCACCAGGTCGGAGGTGCGGGGCAGCCGGACGGCGACCACGTCCTCCGGTCCCGCGCCCTGGGCGATGAGGTGGTGGGCGAGCCGGTTGGCGCGCTGGTTGAGGGCGGCGAGGTCCAGCGTGGCGTCGCGGGCGACCAGGGCGGTGTGCTCCGGCGTGCGGGCGGCCTGTGCCTCGAAGAGGGCGGGGAAGGTGGTGTCCGGCTCGGGCAGGTGGATGCCCTCCCCGTGGCGCAGTACGCGGTGCCGCTCGTCGTCGGTCATCAGCGGCAGCCGGTCCACGCTCTGTCCGGGGTCTGCCGCGACGGCCTCCAGCAGGACGCGCAGCCGGGCGGCGAGGCGTTCGGCGGTGTCGGGGTCGAAAAGTCCGGTGTTGTACTCCAGGTGCCCGGTCAGGCCCTCCTCGCTCTCCACGAAGTCGAAGGCGAGGTCGTAGGTGGCGACGCGCACCGGCGGTGTCACGGGCTCCGCCGTCAGGCCGGGCAGGCGCAGCGGCTCGGCGCCGAGGTTGTGCAGGGCGACCATGACCTGGAACAGCGGGGTGCGGCTGGTGTCCCGTTCGGGCTGGAGGGCGTCCACCACCCGCTCGAAGGGCACCTCCTGGTGGGCGAACGCCTCCAGGGCGGTGTCGCGCACCTCGGCGAGCAGGTCCCGGAAGGGCACACCGGGGCGGACCCGGGCGCGCAGCACCAGGGTGTTGACGAACATGCCGACCAGGTCGTGCAGTTCGGCGCGTTCGCGTCCGGCGGTGACGGTGCCGACGGTGACGTCCTCCTGGCCCGCCCAGCGGGCGAGCAGCGTCTGGCAGGCCGTCACCAGGGTCATGTAGAGGGTGGCGTCGGTCTCCCTGGCCCGTTCGCGCAGCCGCTCGGTGAGCGCGGGGGGCAGGGTGAAGGTCAGCAGGGCGCCGTCGCGGCCGCGGACGGCCGGGCGCGGCCGGTCGGTGGGCAGCTCCAGCGGGCTCACGCCGTTCAGCGCCCGGCGCCAGTAGGCGAGTTCGGCGTCGGCGCGGTCGGCGCGGGAACGCTGCCAGGACGCGTAGTCGGCGTAGCGGACGGGGAGCGCGGGCAGCCGCGGGCGGCGGTCCTCCAGGGCGGCCGCGTACAGCTCGCCCAGGTCCCGGGCGAGCACACCGCTGGACCAGCCGTCGGTGACGATGTGGTGCACGGCCAGGACGAGGACGTGCTCGTCGGGGGCGGACCGGGCCAGGTGGGCGCGGAGCAGGGGGCCCGCGGCCAGGTCGAAGGGGGCGGCGGCGATCCGGTCCACGAGAGCGTCCAGGGCGGCGTCGTCCGGGAGGTCGACCACGGGCAGGTCCACGGGCCGGGGCGGGTGGACGAGCTGGCGGGCCTGGCCGTCGTGCTCGGTGAACGTGGTGCGCAGCGTCTCGTGCCGGGCGACCAGGCCGTCCAGGGCGGTGCGCAGGGCGGCCTGGTCCAGCGAGCCGCGCAGCCGCAGCACGGACAGGGTCGTGAACTCCGTGCCGCCCGGCTCGAACCGGTCGAGGAACCACAGGCGCTGCTGGGCGTACGACAGGGGCGCCGGGGCGTCCGGGGCGGTGGCCGAGATGGCGTCGGCGGTGTCCGCGCCGCCCGGCTCGCCCAGGGCGGCGGCGAGGTCGCGGAGCGTGGAGTGGGTGAACAGCATGCGGGGCGAGACGTCCGTGCCGAAAGCGGCGCGCAGCCGGGAGGTGACGCGGACGGCGAGGATGGAGTCGCCGCCGAGGGCGAAGAAGTCGTCGTCGGCGCCGGCCTCCTCGATGTCCAGTACGTCCGTCCAGGCGGCGGCGACGAGCCGTTCGGCCGGGGTGCGCGGCGAGGTCCGCGTGCCCTCGGCGGCGAAGCCGTCGGGGCCGGGCGCGGGCAGGGCGCGCCGGTCGAGCTTGCCGTTGGCGGTGAGCGGCAGCGCGGCCATCGGCACGTAGGCGGCGGGCACCATGTGCGCGGGCAGCAGCCCTTCGAGGTGGGCGCGGAGTTCGGCGGCGGCCGGCGCGGTGGCGGGCTCCCCGGTGCCGGTGCCGCTGCCCGTACCGGTTCGGGTGCCGACGACGTGGGCGACCAGGCGGCGGGTCCCCGCGCTGTCCTCGTACACGCCGACGGCGGCCGCGCCGACGCCGGGGTGGGCGTGCAGGGCGGCCTCGATCTCGCCGGGTTCGATGCGGTAGCCGCGGATCTTGACCTGCTGGTCGGCGCGGCCCAGGTACTCCAGGGTGCCGTCGGCCCGCCAGCGGGCCCGGTCACCGGTGCGGTACATGCGGGTGCCCGGCCGGCCGAAGGGGTCGGCGAGGAAGCGGGTCGCGGTCAGTCCTGGCCGGTTCAGGTAGCCGCGCGCCAACCCCTCGCCGGCGACGAAGAGTTCGCCCACGGCGCCCGGGGGCACCGGCTGGAGCGTGTCGTCGAGGACGTAGAGCCGCAGGTCGGGGATGCCGGTGCCGATGGGGCTCGCGGCGCCGGGGCGGGCGGCCGCGCGGTCGAGGCCGGCGTAGGTGACGTGCACGGTGGTCTCGGTGATGCCGTACATGTTCACCAGGCGGGGCGCGGTGTCCGGGTGGCGGGCGTACCAGTCGGCGAGGCGGCCCACGTCCAGTGCCTCGCCGCCGAAGACGACCGTGCGCAGGGCGAGGCGGTCGGCCACGTCGGGGAGTTCGGCGTCGGCGCGGATCAGCGGGTAGAACGCGGACGGCGTCTGGTTGAGGACGGTGACCCGCTCGTCGGCGAGCAGGCGCAGGAAGTCCTCCGGGGAGCGGGCGGTGTCCTCGGGGACGATCACGAGGCGGCCGCCGTGCAGCAGCGGCCCCCACAGCTCCCACACCGAGAAGTCGAACGCGTAGGAGTGGAAGAGGGTCCACACGTCGTCGGCCCCGAAGCCGAACCAGTGCCGGGTGCGGGTGAAGAGCCGCACCACGTTGGCGTGCGGGACGACGACGCCCTTGGGGCGGCCGGTGGAGCCGGAGGTGTAGATGGCGTAGGCGGGGCTCTCGGGCAGCGCGCGGCCCGCGAGGCCCGCGGCCGGGCGGCGGGCCAGGTCGGCGCGCACCTGCGGGTCGTCGAGCAGCAGCCGGGGTACGTCCGGGCCGGCCGCCGGGCTCTGCCGGGTGGTGACCAGCGTGACCGGCGCGGCGTCGGCGAGCAGGTGCCGCACGCGCTCCGCGGGCAGCCGGGGGTCGATGGGCAGGTAGGCGGCGCCGGTCTTGAGGACGGCGAGGACGGCCACGACGAGATCGGTGGAGCGGGGCAGCGCGAGGGCGACGAACGTCTCGGGCCCGGCGCCGAGTTCGGCGAGGCGGTGGGCGAGACGGCTCGCCCGTGCGTCCAGGCCGGCATAGTCGAGCCGTTCGTCGCCGCAGGTGAGGGCCTCGGCGTCGGGGGTGCGGGCGGCCTGGGCGGCGAACAGCGCGTCCAGGGTGTCGGCGGGGCGGCCCTCCTCGGTGCCGTTCCAGTCGGCGAGGAGGCGCCGCCGTTCCTCGGCGGTGGTCCAGGCCAGGGAGCGCACGGGCCGCTCCGGGTCCTCGGCCAGCTCCGTGAGCAGCAGGCAGAGCCGGTCGGCGAGGGAGGTCACGGTCGTGGCGTCGAACAGCTGAGGGTCGTGGGCGAGGTCGAAGCCGAACCGCTCGCCCTGGTAGGCGCGCAGCACCAGGGGGAAGTTGGTGGCGTCCCGGGAGGAGACGTCGGCCAGGCGTATCCCGGTCGTGGCCGAACGCGCCTCGTCGAAGGGGTAGTTCTCGAAGGCCACCATGCTGTCGAAGAGGGGGCTGCCGGCCGGTACGTCGCTCAGCGAGGTCAGCTCGGCGAGGGAGACCGCCGCGAACCGCCGCGCCTGCGCCTGCTCCTCCTGGAGGTCCCTGAGCCAGGCGGCGGCGGTGCGGTCGCCGTCGACACGGACGCGGGTGGGCAGGGTGTTGATGAACATGCCCACCATCGACTCGGCGCCGGGCAGGTCGTCGGGCCGTCCGGAGACGGTGGTCCCGAACAGCACGTCCCGTTCGGCGCTGTAGCGGGACAGGAGCAGCGCCCAGGCGCCCTGCACCACGGTGCCGAGGGTGAGTCCGGCCGTCCGCGCGGTGTGGGCAAGGCGGGCGGAGACCTCGTCGGACAGCGTGGCCGTGTGCACGCCGGCGGACCGGGTCTCGTGGCCGGGGCGCCGGGCGCGGTCGACGGGCAGCGGGGTGGGGGTGGCGAACCCGTCGAGGACGGTGCGCCAGTGGGCGTGGGCGGCCTCGGTGTCCCGGTCGGCCAGCCAGCGCACGTAGTCGCCGAACGGCCTGCGGGCCGGCGGCCGGGGCTCGGCGCCGGTGGTGAGCGCCGCGTACTCCTCGGACACGTCGGTGAGCACCTGGGCGAGGCTCCAGCCGTCCAGGATCAGGTGGTGGGAGGTCCACAGGAGGTGCAGCCGGGCGTCGGGGAGCCGGACGAGGGTGAGCCGCATCAGGGGGGCCGTGCCGAGGTCGAGGCCGCGGGCGAGGTCGTCGGCGCGCAGCCGGTCGAGCCGCTCCTCCCGCTGCGCCGCGTCCAGCTCGCGCCAGTCCAGGCGCACTACGGGGACCTCGACGCGGCGGTGCACGACCTGGAGCGGCACCGGGACGCCCTCCCACACCACCGAGGTGCGCAGGGCGGGCGTGCGGTCGGTCACCCGCTGCCAGGCCAGGGCGAGGGCGTCCGGGTCGCTCACGCCTTCGAGCAGCAGCGCGGCCTGGTCGACGTACACGTCGTCGGCGCCGCCGACCAGCCGGTGGAAGAGCATGCCTTCCTGGAGCGGGGTGAGCGGCAGCAGGTCCTCGACGTCGCGGCCGTCGCCGGCGAGCCGGTCCACTCCCGCCTGGTCCAGGCGGGCCAGCGGGAAGTCGGAGGGCGTGCGCCCGCCCGCGCCGGGGCGGGCGCAGTGCTCGGCGATGGCGGTGAGCGCCCGTGCCATGCCCGCGGCAAGCTCCCGCACGGTGTCCTCGCGGTGCACCTGGTCGCTGTAGTGCCAGGTGATCTCCAGCTCGCCGTCGGTCACCAGGGCGGACACGTCGAGGAGGTGGTCCAGCGGCGCGCCGGGGTCCATGTCCCGGCCGGGTACGTCGGCGGTGGGCGCGAAGTCGCCGCCGGCGGCCGCCTCCCACTGCCCGTGGTAGGTGAAGCACACGTCGGGCAGCGGCAGTCGGCCGAGCGCGCGGGCCTCGGGCCGGGGTGAGCCGAGGTGGCCGAGGGCCTGGTAGCCGAGGCCGCGGCGGGGCACGGCCCGCAGCTGTTCCTTGACGGACTTCAGGGTGGCCGCCCAGTCGTCGTCTCCGGCCGGGGCCAGCGTGACCGGGTACTGGGTGGTGAACCAGCCGACCGTGCGGGACAGGTCGGCGCCCTCGTCCAGTTCCTCCTCCCGGCCGTGGCCCTCCAGGGCGACGGTCACCCGGTCGGCGCCCGTCCAGTCGGCGAGGACCCGGCCGAGCGCGCTCAGGAGCACGTCGTTGACCTGGGTGCGGTACGCGCCCGGCACCCGCCGCAGCAGTGCCTCGGTGGTGTCCCGGTCCACGCGCGTACGGACGGTGCGCACGGACCCGGCGAGGGGGGTGCCGGGCAGGTCGACGGGGAGCGGGGTGCGGGGCTGAGCCGCTTCCCGCGTCCAGTGGGGCAGGTCGGCGTCGAGGTCGCCGGCGCGGACCCGTTCGGTCAGGGTCCGCGCCCAGTCGGCGAACGGGGTCTGCTCGGGCTCCGGCCGGGGTTCCTCGCCGGCCGCCGCCTGCCGGTAGGCGTGTTCGAGGTCGGCGAGCAGGATCCGCCAGGAGACGCTGTCGACCGCCAGGTGGTGGGCGGTGAGGAACAGTTGGGGCCGCTCCCCGCCGGTCAGCAGGGCCGCGCGCAGCAGGGCGCCGGTCGCCGGGTCCAGGGCCGCGCGGGCCGCTGCCGCGGCCTCGGCGGGCGAGGTGGCGGGGTCGTGCCGGGTGAGCAGTCCGCTCGCCGGGCCGGTGCCGGGGTGCTGCCGCCAGGCGCCGTCGGTCTGAGCGAAGCGGGTGCGCAGCGCCGGGTGGCGGGCCACCACGGCGTGCAGGGCCCGGTCCAGGGCCCGCTCGTCGAGGTCGTACGGGAGGTCGAGCAGCATCGACATGGCGAAGTGCCGCAGCGGTCCGTGCGTGGCGAGGAACCACTCCTGTACGGGGGTGAGCGGGGCGGGGCCGTCCTGGTGCGGGCGGCGGGGCGCGGGCACGGCGGCGGTGCGGCGGGCCGCGGCGGCGGCCAGGTCGGCGACCGTCTGGTGGCGGAAGACGTCCTGCGAGGCGATGTGCAGGCCTGCGGCGCGGGCGCGGGAGACGGCCTGGATGCTCAGGATCGAGTCGCCGCCCAGCTCGAAGAAGTTGTCCGTGACCCCCACCCGAGCCGCGCCGAGCACCTCGGCCCAGATGCCGGCCAGGGTCTCCTCGTCGGGGGTGCGCGGGGCGACGAACTCCCGTTCCTCCGCGGTGTTTTCCGGCGCCGGCAGGGCGCGGCGGTCCAGCTTGCCGCTGGTGGTCAGCGGCAGCGCGTCCAGCGAGGTGAAGGAGGACGGCACCAGGGCGTCGGGCAGCACCTCGCGCAGGGCCGTGCGCAGGTCGGCGGGGGCGGGCCGGGGCGCGCCGGGCGCGGGGACGACGTAGGCGGCGAGACGGGTGTGGCCCCGCGGGTCGGGCACGGCGACGACCGCGGCGGCGGCCACGGCGGGCAGCGCGAGCAGGGCGGCCTCGATCTCGCCGGGCTCGATGCGGTGGCCGCGCACCTTGACCTGGTCGTCGGCGCGCCCGAGGTAGTCGAGGCGGCCGTCGGCGGTCCAGCGGGCCAGGTCGCCGGTGCGGTACATCCGCTCCCCCGGCCCGCCGAACGGGTCGGGCAGGAAGCGGGCCGCGGTCAGTCCGGGCCGGCCGGCGTAGCCCCGGGCGAGCTGGCCGCCGGCGAGGTACAGCTCGCCGCCGACGCCGGGCGGCACCGGGCGGAGCCGGCCGTCCAGGACGTAGGCCCGCACGCCGGGCAGGGGGCGGCCCACCAGCGGGCGGTCGCCGCCGTCGATAGGGCAGGACAGCGCGTCGACCGTGCACTCGGTGGGGCCGTAGAAGTTGTGGGCGGTCACATCCGGGTGGGCGGCCAGTTCGCGCCAGAGCGCGGGGCCGACCGCCTCGCCGCCGAGCATGAGGACCCGGGGGTGGTGCCGGGGGTCGGTGAGCAGTCCGGCGGGCAGCAGTTGCCGCAGGTAGGACGGGGTGACGTCGAGGAAGTCGACGCGGTGTGCGACGACGTACTCCACCAGCGCGGCCGGGTCCATCCGGGTGGTCTCGTCGACCAGGTGCAGCGGGTGGCCGTCGGCCATCAGGAGCACGCCTTCGAGGGAGGTGTCGAAGGAGAAGGACGCGGTGAGCGCGACCCGCAGCGGGCCGCCGCCCGCCTCGGCGACGAAGCCGGCCCGGTGGGCGGCCAGGAGGTGCGCCGCCGCGCGGTGGGTCACGGCGACGCCCTTGGGGCGGCCGGTGGAGCCGGAGGTGTAGATGACGTACGCGGTGTTGTCCGCCGTCAGCGGGGCGCGCCGGTCGGCGTCGGTGGGGTCGGTGTCACGGGTGGTCGCGGGCACGGCGCGCAGGGCCGGTTCGTCGAGGACCAGGGCCGGGCGGGCGTCGTCCAGGAGGAACCGGACGCGCTCCTCGGGCAGGGCCGGGTCCAGGGGGAGGTAGCCGGCGCCGGACTTCCAGACGGCGAGGATCGCCACGATCATGTCGGCGGTGCGCGGCAGTCGCAGGGCGACCAGCCGTTCGGGGCCGGCGCCGCGGGCGATGAGGTGGTGGGCGAGCCGGTTGGCGCGGGCGTTGAGCGTGGCGTAGTCCAGCCGTTCGCCGCCCGCGACGAGCGCGAGGGCGTCGGGGTCCTGGGCCGCCCGGCGCTCGAACAGCTCGGGGTGGATGGTGTCCGTGGCGGGGAGCGGGGCGGGGTTCCAGTCGTGGACGAGGCGCCGGGTCTCCTCCTCGGAGAGCAGGGGCAGGCTGCCGAGCGCCCGGTCCGGAGCGGCGCAGGCGCCTTCGAGCAGGCGGATGAGCTGTCCGGTCATCCGCTCGGCCGTGGCCGCGTCGAACAGGTCGGTGCGGTATTCCAGGAGGCCGGTCAGGCCGTCCTCGCCGGGCACGAACTCGATGCTCAGGTCGAAGGTGGCCGCGTGCCGGGGCACGGTGACCGGGGTGGTGGCCAGGCCGTTCGGGGCGGTCGCGGCGGGCGGGGCGGGGTGCAGCAGGACCAGCACGTCGAACAGCGGGTTGCGGCCGGCCTCGCGGGGCGCGCCCACCGCCTCCACGATCCGCTCGAACGGGGTGTCGCCGTGGGCGAAGGCGTCGCCCACCGTCTCGGCCGCCCGGGCGAGGAGGTCGCGGAAGGACCCGGCCGCGTCCACCGGGGTGCGCAGCACGACGGTGTTCACGAAGAAGCCGACGCTTCGTTCCAGATCGGTGCGGGAGCGGCCGGGCGTCAGGGAGCCGACGGTGATGTCGTCCTGCCCGGACCAGCGGGCGAGGAGCGCCTGGGCGGCGGCGACCAGGGCGGTGTGCAGGGTGGTGTGCTGCTCTCTCGCGAGGTCGCGCAGGCGCGCGGTCAGCCGGGCCGGGACGGCGAAGGCGCTGACGGCGCCCTCGCCCGCCTCCTCGCCGCGCCGCGGCCGGTCCAGGGGCAGGCCGGGTGTCACCGCACCGGCCAACCGCTGCTTCCAGTGGGTGAGTTCGCCTTCGAGGCGGGTGCCCGAGAGCCGCTCGCGCTGCCACACCGCGAAGTCCGGGTACTGCGTGGCCACCGGCGGCAGGGCGAGCGCGGCGCCCCGCGCGAGGGCGTCGTAGGCGGTGCACAGCTCGTCCAGGACGATGCCCATCGACCAGCCGTCCGTAATGATGTGATGGGCTGTCAGCACCAGGACGTGGGAGGTCGCGGACTCGCGCAGCAGCAGGGCGCGCAGCAGGGGGCCGTTGCGCAGGTCGAAGGGCCGGGAGTACTCCGCCAGGAGGTCCTTGTCCAGGTCGCCGGCGTCCCGGACCGGCAAGGGCACCGGCCCCGCCGGGTGGACGCGCTGCACGGGGCGGCCGTCGGTCTCCTCGAAGGTCGTGCGCAGCGCCTCGTGCCGGGTCACGACGGCGGTCAGGGCCGCGGCGAGCGCCCGCTGGTCCGGCGCGCCGGTGAGGCGCAGCGCGACCGCGCTGTTGTAGCGGGCGTCGCCGGGCCGCAGCTGGTCCAGGAACCACAGCCGCTGCTGGGCGAAGGACAGCGGCAGCGGGTGGTCCCGGTCGGCCCGCGGGATGCCCTGCCGGGCGGCCGGGGCGGAGCCGCCGCCGGCCGCCCGGCCGGCGAGCCGCCGCCGCAGCGCCTCCCGCATCTCCTCGGGCAGGGCCTCGGCCCGGTCCCGCCGGGAGGGGCGGGAGGGACGCGACGACGCGGCGGAGTCGGCGGGGTCCGACGAGGGGTTGCCCGAAGCGGAGTTACCCGAAGCCGAGTTGCCCGAAGCGGAGTTGCTGGAAGAAGGGGTCGAAGACGTCATGGTCGTCGGGTCCTCACCGTTCGTGATCGTGATCGTGGTCGTGGCCGCCGGACGCGGCGTCTTCGTCGTAGGCGCTCTGTTCGAGTTCGCTCAGCACGAGGTCCTCCACCAGCTCCGCCAGGGCGGCGACGGTGCGGGAGACCAGGACGTCGCGGGGGGTGAGCGTGACGGCGAACGCGTCGTTGGCGCGGGAGGCGATGAGCAGGGCCCGCAGCGAGTCCCCGCCGAGCGAGAAGTAGTCGTCCTCGGCGCCCACGGCCGTCTGGAGGGTCTCCTCCCAGATGGCCGCCACCGCCTCTTCGGTGGGGGTGCGGGGCGCCACGTACTCGGGCCGTGCCCGCTCCTCGGCCGGTGCCGGGGCGGGCAGGGCGGCCCGGTCGGTCTTGCCGTTCTCGGTGAGCGGGAAGCGGTCGAGTACCACGAACGCGGTCGGCACCATGTACTCCGGCAGCGAGCATGCGGCCAGCTCCCGCAGTTCCGCCGGGCCGGGCGGTTCGGCGTCGGGGGCCGTGAGCAGGTGGGCGACCAGGCGAGGCAGGCCCGGTTCGTCCTCGCGTACGGTCACCACGGCGTCCAGCACGGCCTGGTGGGCGACCAGTGTCGCCTCGACCTCGCCCGCCTCGATGCGGTGGCCGCGCAGCTTGAGCTGGTGGTCCGTGCGGCCCAGGTAGTGCAGTTCGCCCGCGCTGTCGCGGCGCACCAGGTCGCCGGTGCGGTACATGCGGGTGCCGGGCGGGCCGAACGGGTCGGCGGTGAAGCGGGCCGCGGTCAGCCCGGGCCGGCCGAGGTAGCCGCGGGCCAGGGCCGGTCCGCTGAGCCACAGTTCGCCGGTGACGCCGGCGGGGACCGGGCGCAGCCGGGCGTCCAGGACGTAGGCGCCGGTGGCGGGCAGCGGGCGGCCGATGGGCGGTGCGCCGCCGTCCGCCGTGAGCGGCGCCGACCAGGTGGCGACGACGGTGGCCTCGGTGGGGCCGTAGGAGTTGACCATGCGGTGGTGCGGCGCCCAGCGGGCGACGAGGTCGGGTCCGCACGCGTCGGCGCCGACGATCAGGGTCTTGAGGTCCGGCAGCGTGCCGGGGGTGTCGGGCGGCAGCGTGGCGAGCGCGGCCGGCGGGAGCAGGGTGTGCGTGATGCGCCCGGCGCGCAGGACGTCGGCGAGTTCGGCGCCGAGCAGCGGTCCCGGCCGGGGCACGACGAGCCCGGCGCCGTGCGGCAGGGACGCGCACAGCTCCAGCACGCAGGCGTCGAAGCTCGGCGTGGCGAAGGCGAGGACGCGGTCCCCCGGGGCGACGTGGTAGTGGGCCGCCTCCGCGGCGCTGAACGCGGCGAGCCCGCGGTGGGTGACGACGACACCCTTGGGCGTACCGGTGGAGCCGGAGGTGTAGATGACGTAGGCCGGGTCGTCCAGGTCGAGCGGGCGGGTCCGGTCGGCGTCGGTGGGCCGGTGTCCGGCCGTGCCGTCCGCGGTGGCGGCGAGCAGGTCGGCGACCTCCTGGGCGTCGAGAGTGAGGGTGGGGGCGGCGTCGCGCAGCATCAGCGCGATCCGCTCCTTCGGGTAGGCCGGGTCGACGGGCAGGAACGCGGCGCCCGCCTTCGTCACCGCCAGTTGGGCGAGGACCATGTCCGTCGAGCGGGGCAGCAGCAGTGCGACGAGGTCGCCGGGTCCGGTGCCCCGGGCGATGAGCCGGTGCGCCAGCCGGTTGGCGCGGGCCTCCGCCTCCGCGAAGCTCAGCGGCGCGCCGCCCGCGGTGCCTGTGCCGGAAGCGTCGAGCGTGTCGAGCGCGGTCGCGGTCGGCCATCGGTCGACGGCCGCCTCGACGAGGGCGGGCAGGGTGGCGGCGGGCACGGGGCCGCTCGCGGGCCGGGCGGGGCCGCGCAGCAGCAGCTCGCGCTGGGCGGGCGGCAGGACGTCGATGTCGGCCAGGCGGGCGGTGCCGTCCGAGGCGGCCAGCGCGTCCAGGGTGTGCAGCAGCTGCCCGGCCAGCGATCGCGCGCCGGCCTCCGCGAAGTACCGGGGGTCGTAGCCGAGTTCGACGGTCAGTCGCTCGCCGGGCGAGACGACCACGGTGAGCGGGTAGTTGGTGGCCTCCCGGGCGTCCAGGTCCCACAGGGCGAGTCCCTGCGCGCCCGCGGTGGCGTCGCCGACGGGGTAGTTCTCGAAGACCACCAGACTGTCGAACAGGGCGGTGCCCGGCGGCAGTTCGCCCAGGGCGTGCAGGGCGGTGAGGGGCAGATGGTCGTGGCGGCGGTCCTCGGCGCGGGCCTCCTGGAAGGCGCGCAGCCAGGTGCCGCAGCCGGCGTCGCCGTCGACCTCGGTGCGGGCGGGCAGGGTGGTGATGAACAGGCCGGTGATGGTGTCGGCGCCGGGCAGGTCGGCGGGCCGTCCGGAGACGGTGGTGCCGAAGCAGACCTCCGCTTCCCCGCTCCAGCGCGCGAGCAGCAGCGCCCAGGCGCCCTGCACCACGGTGTTGAGGGTGAGGCGGTGCCGGCGGGCGAACTCCTGGAGCCGGCTGGTGCGTGCGGTGTCCAGCCGCTGGGACAGCCACGTACCGGAGCGGGCGGTGGTGTTGGGGGCGGGCCGCCGGTCGTACGGCAGCGGGGTGGGGCCGTTCAGGCCGGCCAGGGCGGCGCGCCAGTGCTCCTGCGCCTGGCGGGTGTCCTGGGCGGCGAGCCAGCCGGCGTAGTCCGCGAACGGCCGGCGTTCGGGCAGGTGGGGCCGCTCGCCGCGGGTGAGGGCGGCGTGCGCGGCCGTGACGTCGGACAGGACGTGGAAGACGCTCCAGCCGTCCAGCAGGACGTGGTGGAAGGTCCACACGACGCGGACCGCGTCCGGGCCGACCCTGACCAGGGCGAGCCGCATCAGCGGGGCACGGTCCAGGGCGATGCCCCGGGCCCGCTCGTCGGCGAGCAGCCGCTCCAGCTCCGCGTCGTGCCGGTCCTGCGGGAGCGCGCTCCAGTCGTGCTCGGTGATCGGCAGGGTCACGTTCCGGTGGACCACCTGGAGCGGCACGGGTACGCCGCGCAGCGCGACGGAGGTGCGCAGGACGGGGGTGCGGTCGACGACGTGCTGCCAGGCGGCGGCCAGGGTCCGCGGGTCGCGGGCGCCGTCCGCCACGAAGGTGATCTGCTCGACGTACAGGCCGTGTTCCGCCTCGTCCAGGCCGTGCATCACCATGCCGGTCTGGGTGGGTGTGAGCGGATAGACGTCCGCCACGTCCCTTCCGTCGCCCACCAGCCGGTCGACGCCCGCCTGGTCCAGCGGGGCGAGCGGGAAGTCGGCGGGGGTGCGGCCGCCGGCGCCGGGCTCGGCGCAGTGCCGGACGATCGCGCGCAGCTCGTCGGCCACCTCGCCGGCCAGCCGCTCGACGGTCTCCCGGTCGTGCACCTCGCGGGAGTACGACCAGGTGAACTCCAGCCGCTCTTCGCTGACTTGACCGAGTACATCTAGGAGGTACGGCCGCCGTGCCGAGCGGTCCATGTTGCCGGACAGGGCGCCGTGGGGCTTGTGCAGCAGGCCGCCCGGTGTGCCGGTGCGGTCCTGGCGGCCCAGGTAGTTGAAGCAGACCGGCGGCAGGGCGGGCAGCTCGCGGCCGGCCGTGGGGTGCAGGTGGCGCAGCGCGCCGTAGCCGAGTCCGCCGTGCGGGACGGCCCGCAGGTTCTCCTTGACGGCCTTCAGGACGGTGCCGGTGTCCGCGTCCCGGGGCACGTCCAGGGCGACGGGGTACATGGCCGTGAACCAGCCGACCGTCCGGGCGAGGTCGATGTCCGCGAACAGCTCCTCGCGGCCGTGTCCCTCCAGGGTCACCGCCACCCGGTCCTGTCCGCTCCAGCGGGCCAGGACCCGGCCGAGCGCGCACAGCAGGACGTCGTTGACGCGGGTGCGGTACACCTCCGGCACGTCCTGGAGCAACCTGCGGGTCTCCTCGGCGTCGAGGCCGGCGCTCACGCTCTCCTCGTCGGCCACGGTGTTGGCGCCGCCGGGGCGGTCGGCGGGCAGCGCGGTGGCGGCGTCGAGACCGCGCCAGTAATCGAGTTCGCCGCCGAAACCGCCCGTCTCGGTGTGCTCGGCGAGTCGCCGCGCCCAGGCCCGCAGCGAGGTGCTCTTGGGGGCGAGGGCGGGCCGTGCACCGTCCCGCAGCGCCTCGTAGGCGGCTTCCAGGTCCTCCAGGATCAGGCGCCAGGAGACGGCGTCCACGACGAGGTGGTGGGCGGCGAGCAGCAGCACCGGCCGCCCGCCGTCGCCCGGCCGGCACAGCGCGGCCCGCAGCAGCGGTCCGCCGGCCAGGTCGAAGCCGGCGCCCAGGGCGTCGGCCACCGCTTCGGGGGCCGTCCGGTCGTGCACCTCCAGATGGATGTCACGGGGGTCGCCGGGCGGGGTGCCGTACTGCCGCCGGTTTCCGTCGTCGAGCGGTTCGTAGCGCATCCGCAGCGCGTCGTGGTGTGCCAGTACGGCGGACAGGGCGGCGCGCAGCAGTGCCTCGTCGGGGTCGGTGGCCAGCTCGTAGGAGACGGTCTGGCTGAAGTGGGCGGGGTCGCCCGTGAGGGTGTCCAGGAGCCAGTGCTGTACGGGGGTGAGCGGGACGTCGCCGGTCACCGGCCCCTGTTCGGCGGCGGCCGTGGCGGTGTCGGGCGCCCGCTCGGCCACGGCGGCGAGTTCGGCGAGCGTCTGGTGGGTGAACAGGTGCCGGGGGGTCAGGGCGTAGCCGGCCCGGCGGGCGGCGGAGACGATCTGTATGCCGAGGACGGAGTCGCCGCCGAGCGTGAAGTAGTTGTCTTCCGCGCCGACTTCGGGTACGCCGAGCACCTCGCGCCAGACGCCCGCGAGGATCTGCTCGGCCTCGGTACGCGGTGGCCGGCCTCCCGTGCCGACGGTCGGCGCCCCCCACTCGGGCACGGGCAGCGCTCGCCGGTCGAGCTTGCCGGTGGCACCAAGGGGCAGCCGTTCCAGCGGGACCACGAGGGCGGGCAGCAGATGGTCGGGAAGACTCCGGGCGAGGAAGGCACGGAGTTCCCCGGTGTCGGGCAGAGCGACGAGGCCGTCCTTCGCGGTACCGCTGAGGACGGACTGGCCCACCGGGCGGTCGTCCGCCTCACCACCGGCAACCGACCGGGCCCGCGAGTCGTCGGCCGGGCCAACTCCCCCGGCCCCGGCGGACAGAGGCAGGACCGTCGTACCGCCGGTCACACCGGCATCCCCGGCCGGGGCAGGCAGCGCTGCCCCGTGCGGCACCACGTACCCGATCAGGCGGCGGTGCCCGGCGTGTTCGACGACGCGGGCCGCTGCCGCCGCCACCGCCGGGTGGCGGGCCAACGCCGCTTCGACCTCGCCGAGTTCGATGCGGAAGCCGCGCACCTTGACCTGGTCGTCGCCGCGTCCGAGGTAGACGAGGTCGCCGTCGGCCGTCCAGCGGACCAGGTCGCCGGTGCGGTACATGCGGCTGCCCGGCGGGCCGAACGGGTCGGGCAGGAAGCGGGCGGCGGTCAGGCCGGGGCGGCGCAGGTAGCCGCGGGCGACTCCGGTTCCGGCGAGGAACAGCTCGCCGGGCGCGCCCGCGGGCACCGGCCGCATCCGCTCGTCGAGGACGTGCGCGCGGGCGCCGCCGAGCGGCCTGCCGATCGGCGGGTCGCGGTCGGGGTCGGCGGGGTCGCAGGTGAAGGCGGTGGCGTAGACGGTGGCCTCGGTGGGCCCGTAGATGTTGTGCACCTGGCCACCGGCCACGGCCGCGCGGACCCGGCCGACGGTCCGGGCCGGCAGCCCCTCCCCCGCGAGGACGACGGTGTCCGCGGTGAGGTGGACGGCGTCCTCGGCGAGCAGCCGGTCGAGGGCCGAGGGCACCGCGCTGAGCAGTCCGGCCCGCCAGGGCCCCGGACGTTCGGCGAGGGCGAGCAGGTCGCGGACGATCTCCACACAGCCGCCGGACAGGAGCGGCGAGAAGATCTCGAACACCGACACGTCGAAGTTGAGCGAGGTGGACGCCACCACGTGCTCCAGGCCGTGCCCGGCGAACTCCGCCGCCGCCCAGTCGGTCAGGGCGCGCACGGAGGCGTGGCTGACGACCACTCCCTTGGGACGGCCGGTCGAGCCGGAGGTGTGGATGACGTAGGCCGGGTGGGCGGGCAGGAGGGGGGCGTGGCGTTCGGCGTCGCCGACGGGGGTGTCGGGCAGGTCGGCGCCGGGCTCCTCGTCCAGGGAGTCCAGGAGGATCCTGGTGTACGGCCCCTCGGGCAGCCGGCCGGCGGTCTCGGCGGCGGTGATCACGGCGTGCGGCCGTACGTCCTCGAAGAGGAACGCGACGCGCTCGGCGGGGTACTGCGGATCGACCGGCAGATATCCGGCGCCGCTCTTCAGCACCGCGAGGAGCGCCACGATCAGGTCGGCGGTGCGGGGCAGGCAGAGCGCGACGAAGCCCTCGGGTCCGGCACCGGCGGCGATGAGCAGCCGGGCCAGCCGGTTGGAGCGGGCGTCGAGTTCGCGGTAGTCGAGGCAGGTGTCGCCGTAGCGGACCGCCGGGGCGTCGGGGGTGCGCTCGGCCTGGCGGCGGAACGCCTCGGGCAGAGTGTCGTGCGGTGCCTCGGCCATCCGTCCGCCGAACCGGGTCACCAGGTCGCGGGCCTCGGCGGGGCCGAGGAGGGCCAGGTCGCCCAGGCGGCGGTCGGGTGCGTCGGCCATGCCGGTCAGCAGGGTGCGCAGGCTCTCGCCGAGCGCGTGCACCGTGCCGGCGTCGAAGGCGGCCGGGTCGTAGTCCAGGTTGACGGCCAGGCTGTCGCCGGGCGCGACGACCACGCTGAGCGGGTAGTTCGTCGGTTCCAGGTCCCGTTCCTGCTCCATGGCCAGGCCGTGCCGGGCCATGGCGCCCTCGTCGAAGGGGTAGTTCTCGAAGACCACGAGGGAGTCGAACAGGCTGGTGCCGCCGGGTACGTCGCTCCACGACTGCACCTGCGCCAGCGGGACGAAGTCGTGGCGCCGGGCCTCCGCCTGGGCGGCCTGCAGTTCACGCAGCCAGTCGAGCAGCGCGCGCCGCCCGTCGACGCGGACCCGGACGGGCAGGGTGTTGATGAACAGGCCGACCATCGAGGTGACGCCGGGCATGTCGGCGGGCCGGCCGGAGACGGTGGTGCCGAACACCACGTCCTCGCCGCCGCCGTAGCGGGACAGCAGCAGCGCCCACGCGCCCTGGACGACGGTGTTGAGGGTCAGTCCGGCCTGCTGGGCGGTCTCCCGCAGCCGGGCCGAGACGTCCGCGTCGAGGGCCATCCGCACGGACGCGCAGGAGGAGGCGCGGTGGGCCTCGGCGGGGCGCCGGTCGCGGGGCAGTTCGGTGGGTGCCTGGAAGCCCGCGAGGGTGGTGCGCCAGTAGTGCTCGGCGCGGTCGGTGTCCTGCTCGGCCAGCCGGCGCAGGTAGTCGCCGAAGGGCCGCCGCTCGGGCAGCCGTAGCTGGTGCCCGGCGGTCAGGGCGGCATACCGCTCGCACACCTCTTCGAAGACCTGGGCGGCGCTCCAGCCGTCGAGCAGGACGTGGTGGAAGGTCCACACCAGCCGCACCCGGTCGGCCGTGAGGCGGATCAGGGTCAGCCGCATCAGGGGCGCGGTGCCCAGCTCGACGCCGGCCTCCCGGTCCTCGGCGAGCAGGCGGTCCAGTTCGCGTGCGCCGTGCTCGGCGGGCAGGCCGGACCAGTCGTGGTGGGTGACGGGCACGGTGGCCCGGTGCCGGACGACCTGGAGGGGTTCGGCGGTCTCCTGCCAGACCAGGTGGGTGCGCAGGACCGGGTTGGCGTCGGCGGTGTGCTGCCACGCGGTGGCCAGCGCGTGCGGATCGGTGACGCCGGACAGGACGAACTGCACCTGGTTGACGTACGTGCGGCTGTCGGCGTCGAGCAGGCTGTGGAAGAGCATGCCGGCCTGCATCGGCGTCAGCGGGTAGATGTCCGCGACGCCCCGGCCGTCCCCGGCGATCCGGTCCACGGCGGCCTGGTCGAGCCGGGCCAGCGGGAAGTCGGAGGGGGTGCGGCCGCCCGCGTCCGGCAGGGCGCAGTGCGCGACGATGTCGCCGAGCGCCCGCAGCATGGCGTCGGCCAGCGCGGTGACGGTCTCCTCGTGGTGCCGTCCGGTGCTGTAGTACCAGGTGATCTCCAGCTGGTCGTCCTCGACCCGGGCCACGACGTCCAGCAGGTGCGGGCGTTCGGTCTCCGGGGCCTCGGCTCCGCCCAGGCCGCCGGGCACCGCCGCGACCAGCGTGCCGGCGTCGGCGGACCAGTCGAAGCGGCCCAGGTAGTTGAAGCTGATGCCGGGTTCGGGCGTCCGGGCCAGCCGTTCGTCGCGGGCCAGGTGGCGCAGTACGCCGTAGCCGAGTCCGCGGTCGGGTACGGCGCGCAGCTGCTCCTTGACCGATTTCAGCGCGGTGCCCCAGGAGCCGGCCGGGACGGTCAGGGCGAGGGGGTGGAGCGAGGTGAACCAGCCGACCGTGCGGGACAGGTCGATGTCCTCGAACAGCTGGTCCTCGCGGCCGTGTCCCTCCAGGCCGACGGCGACGGTGTCGCGTCCGGTCCAGTCGCCGAGGACGCGGCCCAGCGCGGTGAGCAGCACGTCGTCGACGCGGGTGCGGTAGACGCCGGGGACGCGGCGCAGGAGGCCGTCGGTGTGCGCGCGGTCGAGGCGGACGGTGACCTCGCGGACGTCGGCCGTGGTGTTGGTCCCGTCGCGGTCCACGGGCAGCGGGTCGGCGCAGGCCCGGGCGGTGCGCTCCCAGTGGCCGAGCCGCGCGGCGAAGCGGTCGTCGGCGCGCAGCCGGGCGGCCCATTCGCGTACGGAGGTGGTGCGGGCGGGCAGCCGTACGGGGTCGCCGGCGGCGGCCTGCCGGTAGGCGCTCTCCAGGTCCTCCAGGAGGATCCGCCAGGAGACGCCGTCGACCACCAGGTGGTGGGCGACGAGCAGCAGCCGGGCGGGCCGGGTGCCGTCGGTGAACAGCCGGGCGGTGAACAGCGGGCCGTGGTCGAGGCTCAGTCCGGTGTGCGCCGCCGCGGTGGCGCGTTCCTCGTCCGCCGGGTCGTGGACCTGGAGCAGCTCGGGCACCGGGCCGTCGGCGGCGATCTCCTGCCGCCAGGCGCCCTCGTCGTCGCGGAGGAACCGGGCGCGCAGCGCGTCGTGCTGCGTCCACAGCGCGGTGAGGGCGGTGCGCAGGGCGTCCTGGTCGACGGTGCCGGCCGGCTCGATGACGACGGACTGGTTGAAGAAGGCGGGGTGCGCCGGCCGCGGGTCGAGGAACCAGTGCTGGATCGGCAGGAGGTCCACCGCTCCGGTGACGGGCTCGGTGCCGGCGACGGCGGACGCGGCGCCGCCGGTGGCGGCGGCCAGTTCGCCGATGGTGGGGTGGCGGAAGAGGTCGCGGGGGGTGAGGGCGAGTCCCGCGGCGCGGGCGCGGGAGACCACCTGGATGCTGAGGATGGAGTCGCCGCCCAGCATGAAGAAGTTGTCGTCCACGCCGACCCGTGCCACACCGAGCAGCTCGGCCCAGATCCCGGCGAGGACGCGTTCGGCCTCGGTGCGCGGGGCGCGGTGGGCCTGCTCGCTTCCCGCCGCCCAGTCGGGTGCGGGCAGCCGCCGCCGGTCGACCTTGCCGTTGGCCGTCAGGGGCAGCTCGGGCACGGTGACGAACGCGGCGGGCAGCATGTAGTCGGGCAGCCCGGCCGCCAGGTGGGCGCGGAGCGCGGCGGCGGCGGGCGGTTCGGCGGCGGGGGACGGCACGAGGTGGGCGGCGAGGCGCTTGCGTCCGCCGTCCTGGTACAGGGAGACGACGGCCTCGGCGACGGCCGGGTGGGCGGTGAGCCGGGCCTCGATCTCGGCGGGTTCGACGCGGAAGCCGCGGATCTTGATCTGGTCGTCCGCGCGGCCGACGAAGTGCAGTTCGCCGTCGGCGCTCCAGCGCACGATGTCGCCGGTGCGGTACATGCGGGTGCCGGGCGGGCCGTAGGGGTCGGCGAGGTAGCGGGCGGCGGTCGCGCCGGGCCGCCCCGCGTAGCCCCGGGCCAGGCCCGCGCCGGCGATGTACAGCTCGCCGGGGATGCCCGGCGGCTGCGGGTCGAGGGCGCTGTCCAGGACGTAGACGCGGGTGTTGTCGAGCGGGCGTCCGATGGGCAGCACGGCGGGCAGCGCGTCACCGGCGCGGAAGACGCGGCGGGTGGCGAAGGTGGTGGTCTCGGTGGGGCCGTAGCCGTCGACGACGGTCAGGCCGGGGCAGGCGTCCAGGACCCGGCGCACCACGGCGCCCGGCACGGCCTCGCCGCCCGTCCACACCTCGCGGGCGCCGCGCAGGCAGCCGGGGTCCTCCTGGGCGAGCAGGCGGAACAGGCCGGCGGTCAGCCACAGGCAGCTCACGCGCCGCTCGGTGACGGCGTGGCGGACCTGGGCGGCGTCCAGGTCGGTGGGCGGGGCGAGGACGGCGGTGCCGCCGCGCAGCAGCGGCACCCACACCTCGTAGGTGGCGGCGTCGAAGGCGTGCGGCGAGTGGACGAGGACCCGGTCGTGCCCGGCGAAGGCGCGGTCGAGGGCGAGGGCGGCGACGTCCCGCTGGCGTACGGCGACGCCCTTGGGCGTGCCGGTGGAGCCCGAGGTGAACATCAGGTACTGGACGTTGTCGGGGTGCACGGCCTGGTCCGGCGCGGGGCCGGTGGGGTCGGCCGGACCGGTGGACCCAGAGGTGTGGTCGGCGCGCAGGACGGCGTCGTCCGGCAGCACCTCGCGGGCCGTCGCCTCCCAGGCGGCGTCGGTGAGCAGCAGGCCGGCCCCGGCCTCGGCCAGGGTCCGGCGCAGCCGCTCGGCCGGTGCCCGGCCGTCCAGCGGCACGTACACGCCGCCGGTGCGCACGAGCGCCAGCTGGGTGACGATCAGGTCGACGGAGCGGTCCATGAGGACGCCGACCGGGTGTTCCGGACGTACCCCTGCCGCGGCCAGCCGGGCCGCCGACCGGGCGGCGCGGGCGTCGAGTTCGCGGTAGGTGAGGTGCTCGTCCCCGGCCTCCAGGGCCACGGCGTCGGGGGTGCGGCGCACCTGGGCGGCGAAGAGGTCGGCGACGGTGCTGCCGGGCAGGTCGGTGGCGGTGTCGTTCCAGGTGCGCAGGACCTGTTCGCGGCGGTCCGCGCCGAGCAGCGGCAGCCGGGCGGGCGGCAGCGGCGAGCCGGTGGTCATGCCGGTGAGCAGCACGGTGAGGTACTCGGCCATGCGCCCGGCCGTTCCGGCGTCGAACAGCTCGGGGTCGTAGCCGAGGCGCAGGCCCAGCTCGTCGCCCGGGTAAGCGGTCAGGCTGAGCGGGTAGTTGGTGGTCTCGACGCCTTCCAGGCCGCTCAGCCGCAGCCCGTGGGCGGCGGCGAGGTCGTCGTCCACCGGATAGTTCTCGAAGACGACGATGCTGTCGAACAGACCGATCCGCTCGGGGAGTTCGGTGAACGTCTTCATCCGGGTGAGCGGCAGGTGCTCGAAGCGCCGGTCCTCGCTCTGGTCGTGCTGGAGCGCGCGCAGCCAGTCGAGCAGGGTGCCGTGGCCGGGGACGGTGACGCGGGTGGGCAGGGTGGTGATGAACAGGCCGGTCATGGCCTCGGCGCCGGGCAGTTCGGCCGGCCTGCCGGACACGGTGGTGCCGAACACCACGTCGTCGCGGCCCGCCTGGCGGGCCAGGAGCAGGGCCCAGGCGCCCTGTACGACGGTGTTGAGGGTGAGCCCCGAGGTGCGGGCCACCTCTTCCAGCGTCCGGGTGACGGCGGCGGGCAGTGCGGCGTGGACCGCGTGCGTGGACTCGGCGCGGTGGGCCTCTTGCGGCTCGCGGTCGTAGGGCAGCGGTGTCGCCTCGGTCAGGCCGGACAGGCGGCGCCGCCAGTGCCGTTCGGCCGCTTCCGGGTCGCGCCGCCGCAGCCAGGACACGTACTCCCGGTAGGGCGGGCGGTGCGGGAGGGCGGCGGCGTCGGGCCCGGCGTGGTGGGCGAAGACGTCCGAGAGGACCTGGAACATGCTCCAGCCGTCGAGCAGCAGGTGGTGGAAGGACCACACCACGCGCACGGCGGTCTCGGAGACGCGGGCGAGCAGGAGGCGCTGGAGCGGGGCCCGCCCGAGGTCGATGCCGTCGGCGCGGTCTTCGACCAGCAGGTCGTCCAGGCGGGTGCGGCGCTCGTCCGCCGTCAGGTCGCGCCAGTCGACGTGGGTGACGGGGACGGCCGCGTGGCGCTCCACGACCAGCAGCGGTTCGGGGACGTCCTGCCAGAGCACCCGGCCGCGCAGCACGTCGGTGCGGTCGGTGACGTGCTGCCAGGCCGCGGCGAGGGCCGCCGGGTCGGGGACGCCGTCCAGGACGAACGTCAGCTGCTGGACGTAGACGCCGCGGTCGTCCTGGGACAGGCCGTGGAAGAGCATGCCCGCCTGGGTGGGCGTGAGCGGCAGGACGTCGGCCACGGCGGCCGGGTCCGCGCCGGTGATCCGGTCCACGGCGGCCTGGTCGAGCCGGGCCAGCGGGAAGTCGGACGGGGTGCGGCCCGCGGCGCCCGGCAGTGCGGCGTGCCGGGCCAGGTCGGTGAGCGCGTCACCGAAGCGCCCGGCGAGGTCGGCGACCGCGCTCTCGCGGCCCGGGAGGTCGGCGTAGAACCAGGTGAACTCCAGCGTGTCGCCCACGAGTTGACCGACGACCTCAACGGCGTGCGGGCGCTCGGCCGCCGGGTCGGCGTCCAGTTCCAGCGGGCGTACGGTGCCCCGGTAGAGGCTGTCCGGGTCCTCCGGCGTGTCCATGCGGCCCAGGTAGTTGAAGCTGATCCGCGCGTCGGCGCGCGGCGGCGCCCCGGGGCCGGCCTGGCGGAGCAGGACGTCGTGGCCGAGGCCGTTGCGAGGTACGGCGCGCAGCTGCTCCTTGACCTGTTTGAGCACGGTGTCCCAGTCGGCGTCCTCGGGGACGGCGAGGGCGACGGGGTGCCGGGTGGTGAACCAGCCGACCGTGCGGCCGATGTCCAGCTCGTCGAAGAGTTCCTCGCGGCCGTGCCCCTCCACGTCGACCACGACGCGCCCCTGGCCGCTCCAGCCGCACAGGGCCCGGCCGAGCGCGCCGAGCAGGACGTCGTTGGCCCGGGTGCGGTAGGTGTCGGGCAGGGTGCGCAGCAGGGCCGAGGTCGCCTCGGCGTCCAACCGCACGGTGAGCGACCTTTGTTCGGCGTAGGTGCCGGGGCCGCCCGTCAGTTCGGCGGGCAGAGCGGGCCCGGTGGCCGGGACCGCCTCGGCCCAGTACGCGCGCTCGTCGTCGAAGCCGCCGGCCTTGGCGTGGGCGTTCAGCCTGCGGGCCCACTGCCGCAGCGGCGAGGACTTCGCGGGCAGCGCCGCGGCGCCGTCCCGGCCCGCGCGGCGGGCCCGGTAGGCGCGGTCCAGGTCTTCCAGGAGCAGCCGCCAGGAGACCCCGTCGACCACCAGGTGGTGCACGGCGAGGTGCAGGACGCGGGGCGCGCCGGCGCCGGTGTCGTGCAGGACGGCACGCAGCAGCGGTGGCCGGGCGAGGTCGAACGGGCCGAGGTGCGGGGTGTCCGTCTGCGGACCGGTGTGGCGGGCCAGCAGGAGGCGCGGCGCCCGCTCCTCGATGTGCCAGCCGGCCGGCTCGCCGGGAGTGAAGCGGGAGCGCAGGGCGTCGTGGTGGGCGACCAGGTCGTTCAGCGCGTCCTCCAGCGCCGCCGCGTCCAGGTCGGCGGGCATCCGCAGGGACAGCGCCTGGGAGAAGTGCCCGGCGCGTTCGCCGACGGCGTCGAACAGCCACTGCTGGATGGGGGTCAGGGGGGCCGTGCCGGTGGGTGCCTGCGGTACGGGCGCGGCCTCGCGCGGGCCGGCCGCCGCGTCCGCGCAGTGCGCGAGGGCGGCCACGGTCTGGCGTTGGTAGAGGTCCCGGGAGGTGAGCGGCAGGCCCTCCTGCCGGGCGCGGGCCACCACCTGGATGCTGAGGATGGAGTCGCCGCCGAGTTCGAAGAAGTTGTCGTCGACGCCGACGCGTTCCTCCCGCAGCACCTCCGCCCAGATCCGGGCGAGGGTGTGCTCGGTGGGCGTGCGGGGTGCGACGTGGCGGACCGCGCGCACGGCGGGGCCGGGGCTGGGGAGCCGGCCGCGGTCGAGTTTGCCGTTGGGGTTGAGCGGCAGGGCGTCCAGTACGAGGACGGTCGAGGGGACCATGTAGTCGGGCAGCGTACGGCCGAGGTCCCGGCGCACCGCCTCGGGCTCGGTGCGCTGTCCGGCGGCCGGTACGACGTAGCCGACCAGGCGCCGGTTGCCGTCGGCGTCGGTGGCGGCGACGGCGGCCGCCTCGGCCACGCCGGCGCAGCCGCGCAGCGCCTCCTCCACCTCGCCCAGTTCGATGCGGAAGCCGCGCACCTTGACCTGCTGGTCCGTGCGGCCCAGGTATTCGAGTCCGCCGTCGGCGCGCCGGCGCACCAGGTCACCGGTGCGGTACATGCGCTCGCCCGGCGCGCCGAACGGGTCGGCGACGAACCGGGCGGCGGTCAGTCCGGGCCGGTTCAGGTAGCCGCGGGCCAGGCCGCCGCCCCCCAGGTACAGCTCGCCGGGGACGCCGATGGGCTGCGGCCGCAGGGCGGTGTCCAGGACGTAGGCGCGGGTGAGCGCCACCGGGTGGCCGATGGGCGGGGCCTGTTCGGGCAGCCGGTCACCGGCGAACCAGGCGGTGGCGTACACGGTGGCCTCGGTGGGCCCGTAGACGTTGGCGATCCGGCAGCCGGGCATGGCGGCCCGCAGGTCCTGCGTGGTCTGCGCGGGCAGCGCCTCGCCCGCGAGGACGACGGTGCCGGCGGTCAGGGGCGCCGTGCCGCCCGCGACGAGCCGGGAGACGACGGACGGCACACCGCTGAGCAGCGTGGCGCGTCGGGGTCCGGTGCCGTCGGCGAGGGCGGTCAGGTCGGCGACCACCTCGACGGTGCCGCCGGCCGTCAGGGGGCAGATCAGTTCGAACACCGAGACGTCGAAGTTGAGGGAGGTGGAGGCGATCACATGGGCCAGGCCCTCGGGCCCGAACCGCTCCCCCGCCCACGCGGCCAGCGCGGCGGCACCGCGGTGTCCGACCACGACACCCTTGGGGCGGCCGGTGGAACCCGAGGTGTAGATGACGTACGCGGGATGGTCGGGCAGCAGCGGCCGGAGCCGGTCGGCGTCGGTCAGCGCGGTGTCGGGCGCGTCCGGCGCGGCGCAGTCCTCCAGGAGCAGCGGTACGCACTCCGGGGGCAGCGCGGAGGCGGTCTCGCGGGTGGCGAGGACGAGGCCGGGCCGGGCGTCCTCCAGCATGAACCGGACCCGGTCGGCGGGGTAGGCCGGGTCGACCGGGAGGTAGCCGGCGCCCGAGGCGAGCACCGCCCACAGGACCGGCACGAGGTCGGCGGTGCGCGGCAGGCACAGGGCGACCAGGGTCTCGGGCCCGGCGCCGCGCGCGACGAGCAGCCGGGCCAGCCGGGAGGCGCGCCGGGCCGCTTCGGCGTAGTCCAGCCGGACCTCGCCGCAGACGACGGCGGTACGGTCCGGGGTCCTCGCCGCCTGGGCGTACAGCAGGGCGGGCAGCGTGCCGCAGCCGTTGTCCCGCACCGCGTGGGCGGGCGGGTTCCAGTCGTCCACCAGCGTACGCAGCTCATCGGCCGCGAGCATGGGCAGTTCGGCCAGCGTGCGGCCCGGGCCCTGCGCCATGCCCTCCAGGAGCCGATGCAGGTGGGTGGTCATCCGGGTCACGGTCGCCGCGTCGAACAGGTCCTTGTTGAACTCCACGGTCAGCACGCAGTCGCCGTCCGCGTCGGCGTCCGCCGTGA
This sequence comes from Streptomyces sp. NPDC005898, assembly GCF_040629635.1. NCBI lineage: Bacteria > Bacillati > Actinomycetota > Actinomycetes > Kitasatosporales > Streptomycetaceae > Streptomyces > Streptomyces sp. NPDC005898. Next base: position 41,050 of record NZ_JBEXWC010000001.1, read on the forward strand.
ACTCCAGGACCAGGTCGAAGCGGGCGGCGGGGCGGGGCAGCGGGTGCTCGGTGACGCGCAGCCCGCCGGCGGGCGGCAGCGCGGGTGAGGCGGTCTGCTGCACGACGAGCACCTGCACCAGCGGGGTGCGGCTCGGGTCGCGGCGCGGGGCCAGCTCCTCCACCACCCGGTCGAACGGGGCCCCGTCGTGGGCGAAGGCGTCCAGCACCGTCGTACGCATCGTCTCCACGAACCGGTCCACGGTCGCCCGTTCGTCCACCTCGCCGCGGAGCACCACGGTGTTGGCGAAGAAGCCCGGCACGTCCTCCAGGTCCCGGCGGCCGCGCCCGTTGGTGACGGTGCCGAACGCGATGTCCCGCTGTCCCGAGTAGCGGGCGAACAGCAGCGCGGCGGCGCCCGCGAACAGGGTGAACGCCGTGGTGCCGCGGCCCGCGGCCAGTTGCCGCAGCCGGGACGTCAACTCCGCGGGCAGCACGTGCCGGTGACTCGCGCCGACACTGGTGCGCACGGCGGGGCGCGGCCGGTCCGTGGGCAGCTCCAGGTGCTGGAGGCCCGCCAGGTGCCGCTTCCAGTAGGCCAGGTCGGCGGTGTCCGCGTCACCGGCCCGCTGCCGGCGCTCCCAGAGCGCGAAGTCCGGGTACTGGAGGGCGGGTCGCGTCAGTCCGTCCGGCTCGCCGGTGGTCTCCGCCCGGTAGAGGGCGACGAGTTCGCGGGTGAGGATGCCGATCGACCAGCCGTCGGTGACGATGTGGTGCTGGGCCAGGAGCAGCAGGTGCTCCTCGGGGGCGAACCGGACGAGCAGCGCCCGGGTGAGGGGCCCGACCGCCAGGTCGAACGGGCGGCGGAGTTCCTCGGTGAGCAGTTCCTCGGCGGCCTCGGCGCGGTGCGCGTCGGGCACGCCCGTGAGATCGGCCGTCCGCAAAGGTACGTCCGGCTCCGGTGCGACACACTGGACGCCCTGGCCGTCGACCGTGGGGAACGTGGTGCGCAGGGAGTCGTGCCGGGCCGCGAGCCGGAGCAGGGAGCGGTGCAGCGCCTCCGCGTCCAGAGGGCCGTGCAGCCTGAGCGAGACACCGGTGTTGTACTCGGTGCCGCCCTCGGTGAGGTCGTCCATGTACCACAGACGGCGCTGAGCACTGGACAGCGGCAGTACGCCTTCGCGGGGGGCCGGCGGTATCCGCTCCGGCGGCGCGGCGGCCGAGGGGTCGGCGAGCAGGGGCGCGAGCGCGGCGATCGTCCGCGCGGTGAACACGTCGCGCACGGTCAGCCGGACGCCCAGGTCGTCCCGGACGCGGGCGAGGACGCGGGCGGCGAGGATCGACTCACCGCCCAGGTCGAAGAAGTCGTCGTCGGCCCCGATTCCGTCGACGCCGAGAACGTCCGCCCAGATCCCGGCCAGGGCCCGCTCCTCGTCGGACCGCGGCGGCACATGCCCGGCCGCCACCGAGCGCTCGGGCGCGGGCAGGGCCCGCCGGTCGATCTTGTGCTGCGGGGTGAGCGGCATCCGGTCCAGCACCACGATGGCGGACGGCACCATGTGCCCCGGCAGCACGGCCCCGAGGGCGGCACGCAGCGCGGCCGGCTGGGGGACGACAGCGGGGAGGGCACCGGAAACGACCGGGGCGGCCGGGGTCACGCTGGGGTCAGCGGCGGCGTCGGCGGGGTCGCTGGGGGCGCCGGGTGACGGCTGGTCAGCCAAGCCGCTGAGGCCACCGGGCGAAGGCTGGTCAGCGGAGCCACTGGGACCGCCAGAGGCGCCGGGAACACCGGGGCCGCCAGGCGAAGGCTGATCGGCGGAGCCGCTGAAGGCGCCGGGGGCGCCGGGGGCGCCGGGGGCGCCAGGCGAAGGCTGGTCAGCGGAACCGCTGGAGCCGCTAGAGGCACCGGGGACGCCGGGCGCCCCGGGGACGCCGGCCGAAGGCTGGTCGGCTGCGGTGACATAGGCGACCAGGCGCCGATGGCCCGGTACGTCCTCGCGTACCACGACCACGGCCTCGCCGATCGCGCCGCCGCCCGCCCGGCGCAACGCCGCCTCGATCTCGCCCGGTTCGATCCGGAAGCCGCGGATCTTCACCTGCCGGTCCAGGCGGCCCAGGAACTCCAGCTCGCCCTCCGCGGTCCACCGCACCCGGTCACCGGTGCGGTACAGACGCGCTCCCGGCGCGCCGAAGGGGTCGGCGACGAACCGCGCCGCCGTCAGCCCGGGGCGGCCCAGGTAGCCGCGGGCCACCGCGTCACCGCCCACGAACAACTCGCCGTCGACGCCGGGCGGTACGGGCCGCATCGCGGGGTCCAGGACGTGCACCCGGGTGTGCGGCAGAGCGCCGCCGATCGTCGGCGTACCGCTGCCCGCGGTGAGCGGCCCGGTCCAGGTGGCGACGATGGTGGTCTCGGTCGGGCCGTAGGAGTTGATCATCCGGCGGCCGGGTGCCCAGCGGTCCACGAGCCCGGCCGGGCAGGCCTCCGCGCCCACGATCAGCGTGCGCAGGTGGCGGGCGGTGCCGCGCGCGGGGTCGGGCAGAGAGGCCAGCGCGGCGGGCGGGATGAGGGCGTGGGTGATGCGGTGCTCGTCCAGGACGCCGGCGAGTTCGTCGCCGAGCCAGGGCCCGTGCGGCGGTACGACGAGCGTGGCACCGGACAGGACGGAGATGAACAGCTCCAGGACGGAGGCGTCGAAGCTCGGCGAGGAGAACTGGAGCACTCTGTCGCCGGGGCCCACCGCGTACCGCTCGGTGGCGGCCGCGGTGAAGCCGCCGATGCCGCGGTGCGTCACCGTCACTCCCTTGGGGGTGCCGGTGGAACCGGAGGTGTAGATGACGTAGGCCGCGTGCTCGGCTTCCACGTCGGCGCCGACCTCGGCCAAGTACCCCTCGGCACCTTCGACTTCGAGGAGTTCACCCACCGCGCGCGGGTCGTCCAGGGTGATCGCGGGCGCGGCGTCGGCGAGCATCAGCGCTCGGCGCTCGGCCGGATAGGCGGGGTCCACGGGCAGGAAGGCGGCGCCCGCCCGGGCGACGGCCAGTTCCGCCGCGATCAGCTCCATGGAGCGTGGCAGGACCAGGGCCACCACTCGGTCGGGGCCCGCTCCCCGGCCCACCAGGTGCGCGGCCAACCGGTCGGTCCGCTCCGCCAGTTCCCGGTAGCTCCAGGTCCGCCGCCCGTCGGTGAGGGCCGGCGCGTCCGGCGTCCGGGCCACCCAGGCGGTGAACAGCTCGCCGAGCGTCGGAGACGCCGGAGCCACCTCGTTCCCCGGTGCGGCGGTGAGGCCGCCCTGCGGCAGGGAGGACGCCGGTGCGGGCTTGTCGTGCAGGTCCGTCATGGGTGAAGTCCTTTTGGGGAGCGGAGCGATGCGGCGCGGGCCGAGCGGACGGACCGGCCCCGCCTGGTGGGCGGAGCACTGGACCGGACGTGACACACCGGGTGTGTGCGGCGGTGCGACGGAACGGGGTGGTGACCTGGTGCGGGTGCGGACGGAATGCGGCGAGGTGGTGCGGCAGCCGACGGGCATGGGCCGGTGACGGAGCCCTGGCGTGGCCCCGACGGACGACTCACCGGCCCCGGTGGGGGCCGGGGCGTCCGGCGACGGCACCCTGAGCGCACGGGGCCTGTCGGTGCCCCGGCCCGGTGGCCGAACCGCCGAGCCCGGTGAGGTGTGGCCCCGACGGACGACTCCTCGGTCCCCGTGGTGGTGTCCGTGGTCCAGCGACGGCGCCCTGCCCATCCGGACCGGCCACGCCGAACCGCCGCCACCGGAACCGGTGCCGTACGCCACGGCGGCCCCGCGCACCGGCCTCCGGACGGCGGACACCGGCCCGCCGACCGGCCCCGAGGGGACCGGAACCGGTCTCAGCCGTCGACGACGCGGCGCGCGGTGCGCCCGGATATCTGTACCCGGTCGATCGTTCCGGTGGCCGGATCCCGGTGGAACCGGCCACCGGGTTCGATGCGGCCGGTGGCCGGATCGCGCAGATCGCAGGACAGGTCGGCGTAGCAGACCAGCGGAAGGCGCAGGTCTCCGTCGATGGACAGGGCCGGCGCACCGTCCGGTCCGGGCGCGACGCGGTAAGTCGTGGCGCCGTTGCGGTAGGTCCCCGCGCAGTCGGGCAGGCCGACGGGGAGGCCCCGGTCCACGGCGAGCGTCTTGGCGGGCACCCGGATGCCGGTGAGAGCGGCCAGGTCGTCGGCGAGCTCGTGCCACAGCGCGGTGGCGCCCCCGGCGTTGCCCGTGAAGGCCACCACGACGCCGCTCTCCGGCTCGGCCCGCAGATGGCAGGAGGTGCCCTGGGCGTTGCCGTCGTGGCCGCACCACATGCGGCCGTCCCGCTGGTACAGGGCGAGTCCGGCGCTCCAGCCGTCGGCGAGCGTGCCCGGGTCGGCGGCGGTCTCGGCCCGGCGCATCTCCTTGGCGACGGCGGGCGGCAGCAGATCGGAGCGGCCGGTCAGCGCGTTGCCGAACACGGCCAGGTCCAGGGCGCTCGCGAGCAGCGCGCCGGCCGGCGCCTCCAGTGGGGCCAGGTTCTGCCGGGCGGCGACGGCCTGCCCGGTGGCGGTGTTGACGGCGTGTCCCGCGGCGACCGGACGCTGGGGCGCGGTGTCGGAGACGAACGCGGGCAGGACACCGAGGGGTTCGAGCAGCAGCGCCCGTACGGCCTCGGGCCACGGCATGCCGGTGACTCTCTCCACGAGCCGTCCGGCGGCGACGTAGCCGGCGTTGGAGTAGGAGAAGTCGCTCCCGGGTGTGAACAGCAGGTCGTCGGCGGTGCAGACGGCCGCCAGGTAGCGCGCGGGGTTGGTCGCGGCGGCGGTGTCCGAGTCGGGGCCGGTGGGCAGGCCCCCGGTGTGGCTGAGGAGTTGACGAGGCGTCACCTCGGGTATGCCGGCCAGTTCGGGCAGGTGGTCGGCGGCCGGCTCGTCGAGGTCGAGGTCGCCGTCGTCGGCCAGGAGCATGACGAGCGCGGCGGTGAACGGCTTGGTCAGCGAGCCCAGCGGAACGGCGGTGTCCGCGGTGAAGGGACTGCCGGTGGTGACGTCGGCGGTGCCGGTGTGCACGGCGACCACGTCGCTGCCGGTGTCCAGGACCAGTTGGGCGCCGGGCACCCGGTGGGCGCGGGCCAGGTCGTCAAGACGTTCCTGCAGCTCGCGGCTCAAGGAGGACGGTGCCCCGAGGGCGACCGGAGCGGTGGGGATGGTGTACGGCATGAGAAGAGGACTCCCGTTGGGTGGGTCTCATGTGCGGGTGTGCCGATCCGGCCCGGGAACGAGCGGTGCGGGCCGACCGGGGCGCTGCGGGCGCCGGCGACTACGGTCTGCCGACCTCTACGGGCAGATGTCGTACGCCGATGATGACGGCCGGGTTCTGGTAGACGATGTCCTCGTAGGAGGGGATCACCAGTTTGCGGAATCGTTCATGCAACATGTGAAGAGCGATCCGCGCTTCCAGCCGGGCCAGGGGGGCGCCGAAACAGAAGTGGATGCCGTGCCCGAAGGTCAAGTGGGGGTTGGGGCTTCGGGTCGCGTCGAAGACGTCGGGGAGGGGGAAGCGGGCGGGGTCCCGGTTGGCGACGCCGAGATGGGCCATCAGCATGGTGTCGGCCGGGATCTCGTGGCCGCCGAGGACCACGGGCCGGGTGACCCTGCGGCCCAGTTCGGGGAAGGGCGGCAGCCAGCGCAGGACCTCTTCGACGGCGGTGGGGATGCGCGTGGGGTCGGCGCGCAGCGCGGCATCCGTGTCGGGGTCGCCGTCGAAGGTGACGATGGCGTTGCCCAGCAGCGCGGTCGTGGTGATGTGCCCGGCCACGAGCAGCAGGGCCACGAAGCCGACCATCTCCTGGTCGCCGAGGCGGACTCCGTCCACTTCGGCGGCTATGAGTCTGCTGGTGAGGTCGTCGCCGGGGGCGGCGCGGCGAGCGCGGATGTGCTCCAGCATGTAGCCGTTCATCTCGCGCACGGTGGGGGCGATGGCCTCCAGCGCCCGCTCCAGGTCGGCCATGTCGGGCGCCTCGCCGAGCTGGTCGCCGCCGAACAGGACACTCGCCCACTCCTGGAACAGCCGGTGCTCTTCCGCGGGAATGCCGAGGAGTTCGGCGATCACGATGATCGGCAACGGGTAGGCCAGCGCGTCGACCAGGTCGAACCGGTCGCGGTCGGCCACGGCGTCGAGGAGACGGGCGCAGACGGCCTCGATGCGGGGTTCGAGCCCTTGGACGACACGCGGGGTGAACGCCTGGCTCACCAGGGTGCGGAGTTTGCGGTGTTCCGGCGGGTCCATGCCGACGAAGTTGCCCTGGGTGAAGGTCTCGAAGTCGGACTGGGTGGGCGCGAGGGTGGAGAGCTCCGAGGAGTACGTCGCCGGGTCGGCGAGGACGGCGGAGACACTCTCGTGGTCGAGCACCTGCCAGACGCGCTGGGTCTCGTCGTACCGCACCGGCCCGGTCGCGCGTAAGCCCCGCCAGCGGTCGGGTAACTCCTCCAAGAGGGGTCGCTCGCCGGTCGGTTGCTTGCTGATCACCTTGTCTCCCTTGCTGGCGGCTGGCGCGTGCGGGCACGGTGGAGTCACGCGCACAGGGCTGGGGTGGACCGGGCCGGCCAGGATGGGGCGGGCCCGGGCACGACTGTGTCCATGCCGCCCGGCCCGGGACCTGAACCCGGGCGAGGACGGCACGTGCCCCGCGGGGCTCTCGTGCGGCGGGACAGTCGATCGGCGTCAGTCGCGACGCCGAGGGCGACACCGGGGTGGGCTGCCGGACCTCAACACATGCGGTACGGGATGTCGTGACGGCAGCGCCGGTCACGGCCTCGCAGTCGGCCCAGTCGTGCGGCGCGCCAACCCGACATAACCCCATCCCCCTCGGCGATACCTCCCGCGCACCGGATGCGCGGGACCCTCCCTGCTCCTGGACGGCCAGTGGCCCCCCAGGCCCGGCCGTGCGAAACGGATGTGAGAGTACGCAATCGCAGCGCGTTTCGTGCCACGATTGGCATGATGCGCCCCTCGGAACACCTTCGTTTCGATGGAACTCGGCCACAGTCTTCACGGCGAGTCACCTGCAAGCAACCCCCTGAGGTTGAACGGAGAGTGCCTTGTCGGTGCTTTTGCGTCACCACTCGGCCACTTCGGCCGGTCGACCACACCTCGAGGCCCGACCGTCGAAAGTCGCACCGCCGCGTGTGCCCAGGCAGCTCAACGGCAAACCGGACTGTGCGGAAAAGAACGCGGCCAGGGTGCGGACGGGCGCGTTGAACGCCACTGGGCGTGGCCGGATGGATGCCCTGTCGCGCCGTCGGCAACTCGGCCGAGAACCCCCCTGATCTGGGGTGATGATTGAGCCAGCGGACACATCGGGCTCCGCCGAGGGGACGATGGCGCGACACGCGGTGGACCTCCGCGATCCGTCACCGGCACGCCCCGCTCGACCACTCGCCACCGCCGCCCGGCTTCCCCACTTCACAAGCGGATGGACCCCTACCGCACTCTCACCGCAAAGATTCGGCCAATTGGCATGTGTCCGAACAACCATCCGCCGATACATCGAACGAACATGTGAGAGTCGCACACGTTCTTCTCTCGACCACCCGGTGCGAGGGTGGCGGACGCGAACCGGATCAGCTCAGCGACGGCGGGGTCCAGGCGTGGTGACGCAGGATCATCTGGAGGGCGACCCGGGACGGCGTCAGTCGCATCGCCGTGTTCCGCAGGGTGACGGCCAGCGGGTGGGACAGTTGCTGACCCATTCTCCCGGCCTGCCGGGCGGCCACCGCGACGGCCTGGCTCCGCGGCCGGCGTTCGGCGTCGTAGCGGGCGAGCGCGGCCTCGACGGTGGTCTCGGCGTCGAGGGCGGCGCCCAGGGTGACCGCGTCCTCCAGGGCCTGGCAGGCGCCCTGCCCCAGGTTGGGGGTCATCGCATGGGCCGCGTCACCGAGCAGCGCGATCCGGCCGACCACGTAGGAAGGCAGAGGCGTGCGGAGTTCGTTCACGTCGTGGTGCAACACCGCCTCGGGCCGGGTCGCGTCGAGCAGCGCGGGGATCGGGGCGTGCCAGGCGTGGAATCGTCGGCGCAGTTCGCTCAGCGGGTCGGCGAACCGCGTACCGGCGGGGAGGCTGAGGACGGCGTGCCACTCGGCCCTCCCGTCCAGGAGGGCGATGTGTCCGAACTCCGCGCCCCGGCCCCAGGTCAGCTCGAAGTCGGTGCGCGGGTCGACCGCGTGCCCGGTGATCGCCCGCAGCACCGTCGAGCCGCTGTGGACCGGACCGGGGTGCTCCGGGAAGAGTCGGCCGCGGACCGTGCTGCCGATGCCGTCGGCCGCCACCACGAGATCGGCCTGCAGGACCGTGGTGCCGCAGCCGACGTGAACCGTCTCCGGGCCGACCTGCTCGACCGTCGCCGCCTCGGCGCCGATCGCCAGCGCCCCGGCGGGCAGTGCCCCGCGCAGCAGTCGGTGCAAGGTGGACCGGGGGATGCTCATGATCGGCGCGCCCACCGCCTTCTCCAGTGCCGAGCCGTCCATCCGGGCCAGCCAGCGACCCCGGGGCGTGCGGGTGCCGCCGCTGTACTGGCCTCGCGACGCGTCCCGAACCGCCCCGCCGACCCCGAGTTCGTCCAGGGCCCGCAGGCCGTTCGCGGCCAAGGAAATGCCCGCCCCCGCGTCCTCGGGCAGGGACGAACGCTCAAGGACCGTCACGTCCCAGCCGATGCGGTGCAGGCCGATCGCGGCGGCCAGTCCGCCGATTCCCCCTCCGACCACCACTGCCGTGTTACCCATGACGGAACCCCCTTCTTCTACATCTGTAGAAGCGGACTCTATCCCCGAGCCTCTACGGGTGTAGAAAGGGGTCATGGCTTCGGATCGGCGCACCCTTCTCGCAGACGCGGCTCTCGACGTCCTGGCCGAGGAAGGGATGCGCGGTCTGACCCACCGTGCGGTCGACCGCGGAGCGGCCATGCCGCCCGGCACCACCTCGGCCTACTTCCGCACCCGCGCCGCTCTGCTGACCGCACTCGTCGTCCGCCTGGTCCAGCTCGACCAGGCGGAACTGGAGACGACGGCCGCCGGGCTCGCGCCCCTGCGTACCGCCGAGGACCTGGTGGACGCCATGGTGGCGCTCACCCGACAGCGACTCACCGGCGAGGGCCGCCGGCGCTCGCTCGCCCGCCACGCGTGCGCCGTCGAAAGCGTGCGCGACAAAGAGCTGCGCGAGATCCTCCTGCCCCGGGAGAACGCCGGGCGCGAGGCCGTCCGGCTGTTCCTCGTCGAGCACGGCGTGCCCGACGTCGAGAACCGCACGCACACTCTGCTGACCTGCGTCGACGGGCTCATCTTCGACCGACTGGTGAACGGCGGCGACGTACCGCGCGAAGCCCTCGAAGGACTGGTCGCCGCCGCGCTGCGTCCGGCCGGCCAAGCCCTCGCTCAAGAGGTGGTCCGCAGGCGGCCGCTCGGCCGAGGTGTGAAGCCGTAACCGGCTCGCCCCACGAGCGGGGGTGCGCCGAGCGTCGGAGAAGACTCCGTTCGGGTGCCCGGGCGGGCCATTGGGCCGTATCAGGCGGGCTTCCGTCCGCTCCGTCCTCAACTCTGGGGGCCATGCCCGCGCCGTCCGGCGTGGCCGAGGAGATGGGACGCGATGGCTACAGACCACATCGACACCGGACTGCTGAAAGAACTGACCGAGCAGTCGCAGGACCTGAACAGCGACGCGTTGCGGGTGACGCATGCTTCCCTGGCCGATTTCGAGGAGGCCGCGGAGCCCGCGGACCGGCGCTGGTGGCAGCGCCGCGCCACGGCCCTGGGGGCGGCGGGAGCAGTGACATGGCTGGGGGCCGGCCGCGCGGCGGCCGCTTCCCGCAACGACATCATGGCGCTGCAGACCGCCGCGTCGCTGGAGAACCTGGCGGTGAGCGTCTACGAGACCGCCGCCGGGCTGCCCTTCATCAAGAACGGCAACAAGACGGTGCGGGCCTTCATCGAGAAGACGACCGCGCAGCACACCGCGCACGGCAAGGCGTTCAACGCCGCCGCGCGCAAGGCGGGCGGCAAGGCGCAGAACGGTCCGGACCCCAAGTACGCCGCCATCGTCAAGAAGCGGCTGCCGTCGATCAAGACCTCGGCGGACGTGGTCAAACTGGCCATCACGCTGGAGGACGTGGCCGCGCAGACCTACACCAAGAACATCGGCCAGGTCGAGGACAAGAACCTGCGGCAGCTGTTCGCCTCCGTGGCCCCCGTGGAGGCACAGCACCGGGCGACGCTGCTGGCCGTGCAGGCGCTGCTGGCCGGGGACCTGCCCGACCTCATCGCGATCCCCACCGATGTCGCCAAGCTCCCCGCCGCCGCGGGCAAGGTCGGTTTCCCCGACGCCTTCTACCCCACCAAGGACGCCTCGCCGGTCAGTGAAGGGGCCGTGAAATGACCACGAGCAAGCGCGGCTCCTGGGAGCTGCCGATCAGCGAGAGCGAACTGGCCCGTCTCACCAAGGAGATGGACCAGGCCCACCAGGAGACCCTGCCCGTCATGGCCGCGTCCGCCCGCGACCTCACGCAGGAGATCCACGACCTGCGCGCCGCGGAACCCGACACCGGCCCGCGGCAGCGCGTGCACGTCGCGCGCCGCCGGTTCCTGATCGGGGCCGGCGCGTCCGCCGCCGCGCTGGCGCTGGCCGCGTGCGGCGGCGACTCCGACGGAAGCACCGGCACCCCCTCGAAGTCGCCGTCGGGCAGCGGCGGCACCTACACCGGAGACCTGAAGGTGGTCGCCCTGGCGGCCGCTCTGGAGAACCAGGCCGTCGGCGCCTACCAGGCCGCTCTCAAGGCGGCCAAGGACGGCAAACTGGGCAAGGTGCCCCCGGTGTTCGCGACGTTCGCGCAGACCGCGATGGACCAGCACAAGGACCACGCCGACGCGTGGAACGCGATCCTGGCCTCCGCGGACAAACCGAAGATCACCGGGACCCCGCTGTCCAACCACGACGACGTCACCAAAGCGCTCGGCAAGGTCAAGGACGTCCCCGGCGTGGCCAAACTCGCCCTCCGGCTGGAGGACCAGGCCACCCAGACGTATGTGTTCGCGGCGTCCAACGTCAAGAGCAAGGGCGGGATCGAGACGGCCGCGACCATCGCCCCGGTCGAGGCCATGCACTCGGCGATCCTGCACTACGTGCTCGGCCAGTACCCGGTGCCCGACGACTTCATCGGCACCGTCAAGGCCGCCAGCCCCAGCCTGCTGACCGTCTGATCGGTCCCGGGGGCCAGGGGCGGCGACGCCCGCGCCCGGCCCCCGGACCGGCACGCCACGAACCCCCGGAGAAACGATGCCCCTGCGCCCCCGCAGACCGCACACGGCCATCACCGCCGTCGTCGCACTCCTGTGCATGCTGACGACCGTCGCGGGATGCTCGGACGGCGAAGACTCCGACTCCTCCTCGCCGCCCTCCACTTCCGCGTCGTCGTCCGGGCGTTCCGCCTCGCCGTCGGGCGGCAAGGGCGCCAAGATCACGATCAAGGACTTCGCGTTCGAACCCGCCGATCTGACGGTCGCCCCGGGTACGAAGGTCACCGTCGTCAACGAGGACTCGGCCCCCCACACGGTGACGGCCGGCGGCGACAAGCCGTTCGACACCGGCAGCATCGCCGCGGGCGAGCGGGCCACCTTCACCGCGCCGTCCCGGGCAGGGAAGTACGCGTACATCTGCACCATCCACCAGTACATGAAGGGCTCGCTCACGGTCCGCTGACCCCGGACGCCCGCACACCTCCACCGCCCGTACCCAGCTCGGGCCGGGAAGGGAGACGCATGTCCTTCGAACCCCCGCCGTCCGCCCGCCCGGAACACCGGCTGCTCCGGGGCGCGGCCCGTGTCCTGGCCGCCGCCGGGCTCGCGGTGGACGCCTACGTGCACGCGCACCTGGCGGACCGGTACGACGCCGTCAAGGACACCATCAGCCAGGGCACCCTCTTCCGGATCGAAGCCGCTCTGGCGGCGCTCGCCGCCCTGCTCGTCCTGGTGTGGCGCCGCCGGCCGGCCGACGCCTTCGCCTGGCTGGTCGCCGCGGGAGGACTGGCCGCCCTGCTCCTCTACCAGTACGTGGACGTGGGGGCCATCGGACCGCTCCCCAACATGTACGAGCCCGTCTGGTCCGGCGACAAGAAGCTCACCGCGGTCGCCCAAGCCGTCACCGTCGTGTGCGCCACGCTGCTCCTCGTCCTGTCCCTCGGCCGGCGCCGGCGCCGACGCCGATTCGAGTGAAACCGTCTCGCCCGGCGCTAGAGTTCCCGTATGAACAGGCGGGCCCCGACGCTGGAGGACGTGGCGCGGGAGGCGGGGGTCTCCCGCGCGACCGTGTCGCGGGTCGTGAACGGCGTGCGCAACGTCGATCCCGGCATCCAGGCCATGGTGCGCCACGCGATCGAACGGACGGGCTACGCGCCGAACCGCGCCGCCAGGGCCCTGGTCACCCGGCGCTCCGGCACCGTGGCCCTCGTCATCTCCGGCGCGGGTCACGCCTTCGCCGGCCGCGTGTTCACCGACCCGTTCTTCGGCCGCGTCGTCAGCGGAGTCCTGGAGTTTCTGCGGGCGCGCGCGATGCAACCGGTGCTGCTGTTCGCCGAGTCGGAGGCGGCCAGGGAGCAGGTGGTGGACTACGTGCGGCAGGGCAGCGCGGACGGGGCGCTGGTGGTGTCGGTACAACCGGACGACCCCCTGCCGCACATGCTCCTCGCCGCCCGCGTGCCCACCGTGCTGTTCGCGCGTCCCGCCGGAGACGCGCCGGTCGCCCACGTCGACCTGAACCATCACGCGGGGGGTCGTCTGGCCGCGGAGCACCTCCTGGCCCGTGGCTGCCGCCGTACCGCGGTGATCAGTGCTCCGTCCGATCTCCCGGCCGGGCGGGAGCGCCTCGCCGGATTCCGCGCCGCCCTGGCGCGCGCGGGCCACGACGGCCCTTCCGTCGTCGAGGGCGCCTTCACCCTCAACAGCGGCGCCACGGCCATGACCTGGCTGCTCCGGGAGCGACCCGACGTGGACGGCGTGTTCGCGGCCAACGACCTGATGGCGCAGGGCGCCTGCCAGGTCCTGCGCGAACAGGGCAGGCGCATACCGCAGGACGTCGCCGTCGTCGGGTTCGACGACTCGAGCGTCGCCGTGACGTGTCGGCCGCCGTTGACCAGCGTGCGCCAGCCCGTGGAGGACATGGCCGCGGCGATGGCCGGGCTGTTGGGCGAGCTGACGCACGGCCCCGGCACCACTCCGCGCGCGCTCGTCTTCGAACCGGAACTGGTCGTGCGCGAGTCCGCCTGACGCGGTGTCGTGCGGTCAGGCGTGGGACTCCCGGTGGGCCCGGATGATCTCCGCGTACCGCAGGCCGCTCGTCTTGAGGGTCCGGGCCTGGGTGGCGTAGTCGACGTGGACGAGGCCGAACCGCTTGTCGTAGCCGTAGGCCCACTCGAAGTTGTCGAGCAGGGACCAGGCGTAGTAGCCGGCCAGCGGCACGCCCTTGCGGATCGCCCGGGCACACGCGCCCACGTGCTCCTCCAGGTAGCGGGCCCGGTCGGGGTCGTGGACGGTGCCGTCGGGCGCGACGGTGTCCGGGAACGCCGAGCCGTTCTCGGTGACGTACAGCTCGCGCACCCCGTAGTCGTCGGTCAGGCGCAGCAGCAGGGCTTCCAGGCCGCCGCCGTCGATCTGCCAGTCCATGCCGGTGCGCGGCACGTCGGGCAGCCGGACCTCGCGGGCGTACGGGACGGGGCCCTCGGGGTCGTCGGTGACGGTCGCCGGGAAGTAGTAGTTGAGGCCGTGCCAGTCGAGCGGGGCGGCGATCGTCTCCAGGTCCCCGGGGCGTTCGGGCAGGGGCACGCCGTACAGCTCGCGCATGTCGGCGGGGAATCCCCGGCCGTGGACGGGGTCGAGCCACCAGCGGTTGGTGTGGCCGTCCATGCGGGTGGCGGCCGCGACGTCCTGGGGGCGGGTGGAGGCGGCCTCGACGGTGGAGTGGTTGGTGACCAGGCCGATCCGCGCGCCGGGGGCCGCCGCGCGGACCGCGTGGGTGGCCAGGCCGTGGGCGAGCAGCAGGTGGTACGAGGCGCGCACGGCGGCGGTCAGGTCGCTCAGGCCGGGTGCCATCCGGCCTTCCAGGTGTCCGATCCAGCCGGAGCACAGGGGTTCGTTCAGGGTGGCCCACCGGGTGACACGGTCGCCGAGCCGGCCGGCCACGACGGAGGCGTACTCGGCGAGGTGTCCGGCGGTGTCCCGTACGGTCCAGCCGCCGCGGTCCTGGAGGGCCTGGGGCAGGTCCCAGTGGTAGAGGGTGACGTTGGGGGTGATGCCGGCGTCGAGAAGGGCGTCGACGAGGCGGTCGTAGAAGTCGAGTCCGGCCGGGTTGACCGGCCCGTCGCCCGCGGGCATGACGCGGGGCCAGGCGACGGACATGCGGTAGGCGTCGGTGCCGAGCCGCTTCATCAGGGCGATGTCCTCGGGCCAGCGGTGGTAGTGGTCGCAGGCCACGTCGCCGTGGTCGCCGCCGTCGACCTTGCCCGGGGTGTGGGAGAACGTGTCCCAGATCGACGGCGCCCTGCCGTCCTCGGCGACGGCGCCCTCGATCTGGTAGGCGGAGGTGGCCGTGCCCCAGGTGAAGTCGGCGGGGAAGGCGGCGAGGTCAAGCGGTTCGGACACAGAGGGCCTCTCTGAGGGGGGCGACGGTGGTGCCCCGACGGTTACTTGACGGCGCCCGCGGTGAGGCCGGCGACGAGGTAGCGCTGGAGGAGGAGGAAGCCGGCGACGACGGGCAGGCTGACGACGAGTGAGGCGGCCATGACCTGGTTCCAGTACACCTCGTTCTGGGTGGAGTAGCCCTGGAGGCCGACGGCGAGGGTGCGGGTGGTGTCGTTGGTCATGACCGAGGCGAAGAGCACCTCTCCCCAGGCGGTCATGAAGGCGTAGACGGTGACCGCGACGATGCCGGGGATCGCGGCGGGCACGATGATCCGGAACAGCGCGCCGAGCGCCCCGCAGCCGTCCACCTTGGCCGCCTCGTCGAGGTCTTTGGGCACCGAGTCGAAGTAGCCGATCAGCATCCAGATGGAGAAGGGCAGCGAGAAGGTGAGATAGGTGAGGATCAGGCCGGCGCGGGAACCGAACAGGGCGATGCCGGTGGCGTTGCCGATGTTGACGTAGATGAGGAACAGCGGCAGCAGGAACAGGATGCCGGGGAACATCTGGGTCGACAGCACGGTCACCGTGAAGACGCGTTTGCCGCGGAAGGAGTAGCGGCTGACCGCGTAGGCCGCGAACACGGCGACGGTGACGGAGCAGACGGTGGCCGCGCCCGCCACGATCAGCGAGTTCATGAAGTAGTCGGCCAGCGGGACCGTTTCCCAGATGTCGACGTACGGACGGACGGTGAGGCCCGAGGGGACCCACGCGAACTTCCCGGAGACGTCCTCCAGCGGCTTCAGCGAACTGGAGACCATCACGTACACCGGCAGCAGCACGAAGCCGGTGAGGAGGGTCAGGAAGATCCTGCGGCTCCACAGGAAGGACGGCGGGGCGGCCATCGGGGAGCGGGGCCGCCGGGCGGTGGGGCTAGGCATCGGTGGCCTTCCTTCCGCGGGAGGTGAACCAGAGGTGCAGGCCCGTCACGAGGAGCAGGAAGAGCAGCAGCAGGACCGACATCGCGGAGCCCGTCCCGAAGTTCCAGGTCTGGAACGAGGACTGGTAGATGTGGAGGGAGATCAGGTCCGCGGCCTCGGGCGCCGCCTTGCCGAACAGGACGAAGGGGGTGTTGAAGTCGTTGAACGTCCACAGGAACAGCACCAGGACGAGGACCTGGTTGACCGGGCGCAGCGCCGGCAGGGTGATGCGGCGGATCTGTTGCCGGACGCCCGCGCCGTCGAGCGCGGCGGCCTCGTAGATCTCCCGGGGTATGTTCTGCAGCCCGGCCATGAGGATGAGGAAGGCGAAGGGCCAGCCCTTCCACACCGAGACGACGAGCAGCGCGATGAAGCTGTTGTCGCCGATCAGCCAGAAGGGGGCGCTGTCGGTGAGCCCGAGCTGGTCGTGCAGGACGTGGTTCACCAGCCCGTTGTCCCGCTGGAACATGAACGCCCAGGTGATGACGGCGGCGTAGACGGGCAGCGCGTACGGCACGAGGAAGAGGGTGCGCAGCACGCCCCGGCCGCGGAACGACTCCTGCATGAAGATCGCCGCCGCCACTCCCAGCAGCCAGCACAGGCCGACCGACAGGACGGTGAACAGGCAGGTGGTGAGGAAGGACTTCAGCAGCGCCTCGCCGACGGGGGCGTCGAAGTCGACCGTCAGGGCGTAGTTGTCGAGGCCGGCCCAGGGCGCGGTGCCCCAGTCGCGGAGGTAGAACTGGGTCAGCTCCTTGAAGCTGACGACGATGCCGATCACCATCGGCACGAGGTGGACCAGCAGTTCGAGCAGCAGGGCGGGGAACAGCAGCAGGTACGGCAGTGCGATGCCGCGCAGCCGCCCGGGGCGGCGCCCGCGCGGCTCCTTGCCCGGGTCGTTCCTCCCTGCCGTCCGCTCGCCTGTGCTCAGGGCAGCGGTGGTGGTCATGGCGGTGTCCGCGCTCACTTCTTCGGCATCTGCTGCTGGGCCTTTTCGAGCTTCGCCCTGACGGCTGCCGTCGTGACCGGGCGGCCCGCGGCGGCGTCGGCGAAGAGTTCCTTGACGGCGGTGCCGACGACGGTCTCGAACTGCGATTCCTCGGGGACCTGCGGGAGCGCGGCGGCGCTGGTGGCGAGGGTCTCGCGGAGCACGGTGAGGGCCGGGTCGTCGAAGGCCCGGTTGTGCTGGGCGGCCTTGACGGGCGGGATGGAGCCGTACGCCTTGTTGAGGGTGATCTGCTCCTCGTCGCTGGTCATGAACTTCACGAACTTCTTGGCGCCGTCGAGGTTCTTGGTGTTCTTGAAGACGGCCATGTTGATGCCGGCGACCATGGAGTTGGTGGCCCGGTCCGCGCCGGGCTCGCCGGATCGCACCGGGGCGGGGGCGACGCCCCACTCGTCCTGGTCCATGCCCTGCGCCTTGAAGGTGGCCGACGCGGTCTGCCAGAGCACCATGGCCGTCTTGTCCTTGGCGAAGTCGCTCAGGGACTGGTTCTTCGCGTACTCGGCGTTGCCCGGCGCGATGATCTTCTCGTCGGCCATGAGGTCGACGTACTGCTCGACCGCCGCCACGGCGCCGGCGGAGGTGAAGTCGGCCTTGCCGTCGGGGGTGAAGAAGTCCGCGCCGTGCTGCTTGGCGAGGACGAAGACCTGGTGGCTGTTGGAGGAGAGGTTGGAGCCCTCGGCGCCGAGGGCCCACTTGCCGTCCTTGGAGAGCCTCTTCCCGGTCTCGGCCATCTCCTCCCAGGTGGCCGGGGGCTTGTCGACACCGGCCTCGGCGAACATCTTCTTGTTGTAGTAGAGCGCGTAGGCCATGGAGTACAGGGGCACGGCGGCCGGGTCCTGGCCGTGGGCGCCGGTGGAGTCGAGCGCGGACCGCACGAAGCGGTCCTTGCCGCCGATGGCCTCGAAGTTCTTCGCGTCCCAGGGCAGCAGGGCGCCGCTGGACTGGAGCGAGGCGCTCCAGGTGTTGCCGATGTTGAGCACGTCGGGGCCCTGACCGGAGGTGGTCGCGGTGAGGATGCGGTTGAGGAGGTCGGCCCAGGGCACGACCTCCAGCTTCACCTCGATGCCCGTGCGCTTCTCGAACTTGTCGAGTTCCGGCTGGAGGACCTTCTTGTCGACCTCCAGGTTCGCGCCCTGGTTGGAGGCCCAGTAGGTGAGGGTCCGCGGCTTCTCGTTGGAGCCTTCCGTGCCGGCGGACCCCCCGCCGCAGGCCGCCGCGGTGAGGGTGAGGGTGACGGCGCCGACGGCTGCGGCTCTGATTCTGCGCATGACTCCAGAGGCCTTCCGGGAAGTGACGGGGTCGCCCGCGGAGGGGGGTGGGAGCGGCGCCCCGCGTTCCCGAAGCCCCCCACGGCTTAATTTAGGATGTGAGTTAAACCTCAAGCGAAGGTCGCGTCAAGGGCTCCTCCACATGTAAGTTGCGGTGACGACTTCGGAACGAGGGGGGCAGGGTGAAGATGCGCAGTGGCCGTACAGTGCGTGACCTGCGGCGGGAGAACCGCAGCGCGGTATTGCAGCGGTTGTACTTCGACGGGCCGCTCAGCCGGTTCTCGCTGGGGCCGGTCACCGGGCTGAGTTCGGGTTCGGTGAGCAACGTGGTCTCCGAACTGGTCGCCGAGGGGCTGGTGGAGGAGGCCGGCAGCGTCGACTCGGCCGGCGGCCGTCCCCGCACGCTGCTGCGGGTCAGCGCCCGGAGCGGCTACATGATCGGCGTCGACATCGGCGAGACCCGGGTGCGGATCGAACTCTTCGACCTCGCCCTCACCGAACTGGCCCGGGTCGAAAGGCCCCTGGAGACCGACGGTCCGCGCCGCCTCGACCGCTACGACGTCGACGTCGTCGTGCGCCATCTGCGCGAGGGCATCCCCCAGGTGCTGGAGGACGCCGGCGTCGCGGCGGGGCGGCTGCTCGGCGTCGGGATCGGGGTGCCGGGCATCGTCGCCGGGACCGCGGAGGACGGCGCCGTCGTGCACGGCCAGACGATCGGCTGGGACGCCGTTCCCCTGGAGCGGTTGCTGCGCGAGTCCCGGATCCTGCCCGAGACCGTGCCGTTCTACATCGCCAACGGCGCCCGGACACTGGGCCAGGCGGAGATGTGGTTCGGCGCGGGCCGGGGCGCGCAGAGCGCGGCGGTGGTGCTCTTCGGCTCCGGCGTCGGCGCCTGTGTCGTCGGGGAGGACATGGGGCCGGGCCGTGCCGTGGAATGGGGGCACCTGACGGTGCGGGTGCGCGGGCGCCGGTGCCGTTGCGGCGCGCGCGGCTGCCTGGAGGCGTACGCGGGCGCGGAGGCCCTGCTGGAGCGCTGGGCGGAGGCGGGCGGGCAGCCGCCCGCGGGCGCGGACGAGGAGAGCGCGCTCACCGCGATGCTCGCCGCCGCCTACCCGGAGACCGACGAGAAGGGGGACGGCCCGGAGCCCGACGCCACGGCCCTGGCCGTCCTGGAGGAGACCGCCGAGTACCTCGGCGCCGGGTTCTCCGACCTGATCAACCTCTTCCAGCCCGAACGCATCCTGGTCGGCGGCTGGGCCGGACTGCAGCTCGGCCGGCGCTTCCTGGACTCGGTGACGGCGTACGCCACCTCGTACGCCCTGAGCTACCCCGCCGCCCGCGTCCGCATCGACCTCGGCACGCTGGGACCGGACGCCGTCACCGTGGGGGCCGCGATCCTGCCGCTCGCCGACTTCTTCGAGCGCGGCGGCCGGCCGGAGGCGGCGGAACCGGTGGAACCGGATCCGGCGTGGCGGACCGCCCTGCGGGAGCGCTCGGTGCAGTGAGCGGCGCCGGGTCCGTGCGGCGTTTCCGGCGAACTCGCCGGCCGGACCGGCCCGCCCGTCACGGGGCGCCGACCGTGACGCTCCCCTCCCACCGCGTGTCCCCCGCCGACCTGCCCACCATGGGCCGGTAGCGGCCCGGCTCCGTGGTCCAGCCGTCCGCCCGCGACCAGTGCCGCAAGGCGCGCGGGCCCACCACCACCTCCGCACGCGCCGTCCTGCCCGCTTCCGCCCGGACAGCAGCGTGACCGGCGAACCAGCGCACGGGACGCTCCACCGCCGAATCGGGGCGTGCCAGGTAGACCTGTACGACCTCGCGCCCGGCGCGGACGCCGGTGTTGCGCACCGTCACCCGGACGGTGAACGGCTCGCCCACCGCGACGTGCGGAGGAGCCCACACCTCCACGTACTCCCACGTCGTGTAGCCGAGTCCGTGGCCGAACCAGTAGGCGGGCTCGCGTCCCGACCGCAGCCATGCCCGGTATCCGATGTGCAGGCCCTCGGTGTAGTCGAGCCGGCCGTCGACCGGCCGGGTCCGCGTGACGGGCGCGTCCGCCAGGGACGCCGCCCACGTGGTGGGGAGCCGGCCGCCGGGCTCGACGCGGCCGAACAGGACGTCCGCCAGCCCCGCGCCGGCCTCCTGCCCCGGGACCCACGTGAGCAGCACGGCGCCCGCCTCCTCCCGCCAGGGCAGCTCGACGGGGCCACCGCTGTTGACGACCACGACCGTGCGGGGGTTGGCGGCCGCGACAGCGCGGACGAGTTCGTCCTGCTGCCCGCCGAGCGAGAGTCCGGCGCGGTCGTGCCCTTCGGTCCCGCTGTGCTCGGTGGTGCCGACGACCACGATCGCGGCGTCGGCGTCCCGGGCCGCCCGCACCGCGTTCTCCAGCGCGGTCGCCGGGTCCGGCTCGGGCGGCGCCGCGCTCACGACGGTGGCGCGACCCCGGCCGGGCACCAGTTCGCGCCGTGCCACGACGTGCACGGGCCGCTCGGTGGCCAGCGTCAACCGCGCCGTCCGCACGGGCGGATTGACGTGGACGACGGCCGGGTCGTCCGTGTCGCCGGGGAACTCCCCGTCCAGGAGCGGGCGGCCGTCGACGGTGAGCGTCAGGTGCCCGAAACCCCCGACACCGAACGTCCACTCCCCCGCCGGACGGGGGCGCAGCACCGCGCTGATCTCCACCGTGTGCGCGCCCGGGAGCAGGTCCGGCTACAACTGCCGTCCCGAGAGGCGATGGTGCGCGGACAGCTCCCGCCCCGCCGCGTCCAGCACCCGCAGGAGTACGCCGGGAGACCCCGAGCGCGGGTCGAGGCACCGGTCGGTGTCGAGGGGGTCGGGCGGGGCGTCCGGTGCCGGCCCGGGTGCGTGCACGACCCGGGCCCGGCCCCGCAGTCGGGCCCGGACGGCGGCCAGTGGGGTGACCACGTCGGAGCAGAAGACGCCCGCGCTGCCGCCGCCCTGGACGCGCGGGTTCGCTGCGTGCGCCCCGATGACCGCGACGGTGGACAGCTCGGCGGGGTCGAGCGGCAGGACGGCGCTGTTGCGCAGCAGGACCGAACCGGCGCCGACCGCGCGCCGCAGCAGCGCCCGGGTGTCGCGGGCCGCGCTCGCAGGCACCCGACGCGGACGATGTGGTTCCAGGGCGCCCACGCGGCCGGCGAGCCGCAGCAGCCGCCGCACCTTCTCGTCGACGGCCTCCTCGGTGACCCGGCCGTCCCGCACCGCCCGCACCAGGGAGGCGCCCCAGGGGCCGTCCGGACCCGGCATCGCCAGGTCGAGGGCGCCGCGGCCGGTGTCCTCGGTGGTGCGCACGGCCGCCCAGTCGGAGACGGCGACCCCGTCGAACCCCCACGCGCCTTTGAGGGGTTCGGCCAGGAGGGGGCTGGCCGTCATGGTGGTGCCGCCGACGGTGTTGTAGCCCGCCATGACCAGCCACACCCCAACCTCGACGGCCACCTCGAAGGGGACGAGGTACACCTCTCTGAGGGTGCGTTCGGACGCCCGGACGTCGACGGTCAGCCGGTCGGTCTCACCGTCGTTGGCGACGTAGTGCTTGGCGGTGGCCGCCACCCCGAGTGCCTGGATGCCCCGGATCAGCGCGGCCCCGGTGCGGCCGGTCAGTTCCGGGTCCTCGGAGAAGCACTCGAAGTGGCGGCCGCCCAGCGGGCTCCGATGGAGGTTGAGGGTGGGGGCGAGCACCACGTCGACGCCCTTGCGGGCGGCCTCCCGGGCGAGCAGGCGGCCGAGCCGCTCGACGAGGTCTTCGTCCCACATCGCGCCCAGCGCGCAGGCGCAGGGCAGGAGCGCCGACGTGTGCCGCTCGTCCCACGCCTCGCCGCGCACCCCGGCGGGCCCGTCCGAGGTCACCATCTCCCGCAGGCCGATGGCGGCCTCGCCGGCGGTGCGCCAGGTCGTCACGCCGGTGAGCAGGCGCACTTTCTGTTCGAGGCTCAGCTTGTCGAGGAGCCGATCCAGTGCCTCGTCGTCCATTCCCTCCCCCCTCCCCCTCTCACGCCTCCGTGCCGGACCCGTCGGTCAGGGCAGCCGATGATCCGCGTTCAGCACCGCGCCGCGCTCCGGGTGGTTCTGGTCGTAACCGCGCGTGTCGCACTGGAGGCCGCCCACGACGCAGTGGTCGACCAGCGCCTTGAGGGTCCGCTCCTCCCAGGCGTTGAAGAAGTCGTAGTGGAAGGAGTAGCCGCGGCCGCTGGCCAGGCGGACCTCGCTCATGTCGCCGTTGACCGGGAAGGCCATCTTGAACTCGATCATCGGCAGGGCGACCGGGTGGGAGGCGGGGCACATGTTGTCGTTGGTGCCGGGCTTGACGACCGGGTAGGCCATGTGGCTCTTGTGGTCGGGGGTGTCGAGGTACTTGCCGTTCCAGCAACTGGGCGCTTGGAAGCGGATGTTGAGCTGGACGTCGGGCCGGCTCGGACAACGCGCCGGGAAGTCGACGTTGAAGAAGCTGTCACCGCATTCCCAGCCCTCCACGAAGCCCTTGTGGCCGCGGAACTCCTGGGCGCTCTGCAGGGGGTCGCCGACGACGAACCGCAGCCCCTTGGGGAAGGGCCGCACGCTGGTGTAGTCGGTGACGCCGGCCTTGTAGTAGATGACCTGCGGGCCGACGGGCAGGATCTTCTTGTCGCCCTTGTACAAGGACGGCATCCAGTACGCGGAGGCGTCGGCCGGCGCCTTGCAGGTGGTGCTGCCTCCGTAGAGGCTCGCCGTCGTGCTGCCCGCGTTGGTCGTCGTGTTGCCCAGGAAGGTGTGGTCGTGGGACTTGCCCGGCTGTCCCGGGTAGACGATCGGATCGTCCGGAGCGGTGTGGGTGACGGCGCAGTTGGCCTGGAACTCCTTGTGGTAGCGCGGCGGCGGGGTGGCATCGGACGGGCTCACGCCGGTGACCTGCGGGACGGCCGGTATGTAACCGTTGCCGTCGGGGTCGTCGCCGGACGCCTGGGTCGAGACCGCCATGGTGTGCCCGGAGTGACCGGCGGCCGAGGCGTGCGAGGCAGCCGGGGTGCCGCTGGGACCGGACGTGGGATCGGACGCCGTGGCCACGGTGCCGATGCCGAGCGTGCTTGCGAGGAGTGCGCTGCCGAGCAGCAGCGCGGGAAGTCTGGAACGCCGTCTCATGGGGGGCCTCCTGCCCGCTTGCGGTGCTGAGTGGGGGGATGGTGCGAAGGGCGCCGCCGGGCACCCTTCGCCGTCAGCTGTAGATGCCGAACTCGTGCAGCGAGTAGCCCCAGCCGGTGCCACGCGCCGTCAGACGCAGTCGTACGTGCCGCGCGGTCGCCGCGACGTCGATGGTGTCGATGTCGCCGTTGCCCGTGGTGGTGGTGTGGACCGTGCGCCAGGTGGTGCCGTCGTCCGAGACCTGGACCTCGTAGGACTTGGCATAGGCGGGGTCCCACACGAGCTGGAGCCTGCGGAACGCGGTGGCGGCGCCCAGGTCGACCTGGATCCACTGCGGGTCGCTCCAGTCACTGGCCCAGCGCGTGTCGTTCCTGCCGTCCGTGGCCTTGGCGGGTTCGCACGGGCAGTCGCCGTACGACGGCTGGAAGGAGGACGCGGTGGTGGGCTTGCCCAGCGCCACGTCGGTGCCGGAGACCGGCGGCGGGACGACCTTGACCGACTTCGTCTCGATGCCGGCGTTGCCGCGGCCGTCCTCGGCCTGGATGTACACCTTCCACACGCCGAGCTTCTCGGGGGCCGTCACGGCGAAGGTCCCGCCGCCCGTGGCCCGCCACTCGGCCTCGACGAGGCGTTTGTCGCCGTTGGCGTGGTTGCCGCTGAGGAAGATCTTGTACGTGATCGGGTCGCCGTCGGGGTCGCGCACGCCGGCGCGGACGGTGAACTCGTCGCCGGCCGCGGCCGATGCCGCCGGGCTGACCGCCATGTTCGTGATGACGGGCGGCGTGTTGTCGCCGGCGGTCGAGCCGGTGTACGCCTTCTTGACGGCGTAGTAGGACAGGCGCTTCAGCCCGTCGGGCACGAGGTTGAACCAGACTCCGCCGAAGTCGTGTCCGAGGCCGTAGTGGAAGAGGGTGGCGCCTAGGGCGACGCCCCGGTGGCCGGTGACGCAGTTCCAGGCTTTCGTGTAGCCCTCGGCCTTCTGCACGTCGGTCGGCTCGTCGGGGACGCCGTTGGCGTCGTCGGGCACTTCCCACTCACCGGCCGGTCCGCTCTCGGTGATGATGTACGGCTTGGTGTAGCCGCCCTCCTTCCAGTCCTCCTGGACGCCGCAGATGTCGCCGTAGGAGTTCATCGAGTACAGGTCGAGGTCGGGCGCGTTGCGCTTGTAGTACGGCCAGGCGCCGGTCCAGGCGTCGGTCGAGGTGACGGGGTGGTCGGGGTCGATGCCGTGGATCTTCTTGGCGACGTCGTTGACGAAGCCGGTGTAGGCGTTGCGCTGCGCCTCCAGTTCGGACCCGCTGTAGCAGTTCTGCAGGCCGAGGACCGACTCGTTGCCGACGTTCCACATGAGGGTCGCCGGGTGGCTCTTGTAGGCCGCCACCCACTTGGCGAATTCGGCGAGCGCGTTGTTCTTGTACGTGGTGTCCGTGACGTAGTTGACGCAGCCGCCGGAGCCGGGGCCGCCGCCGGGTCGCAACCAGAAGCCGTTGACGACGCGGATGCCGTTCGCGGCGGCGCTGTCGAGCAGGGGCTTGGTGCCGCTGTCGGTGCCCCAGGTGCGGATGGTGTTGACGCCCATGGACTTCACGTCGGGCAGGTACTTCGGGGCGTCGGCGATGGCGGGACCCCAGGTCAGGCCCTTGACGGTGTACGGCTTGCCGCCGACCGTCAGCTGCCAGTCCCCCTGGGAGCCGGCGACCTCGACCGCTCCCCCGGCGGGCGGCGTGCCGTCCGTGGTCCCGTAGACCTGGAACTCCCGCAGGGAGTATCCGTAGCCGCCGGACCGGTCGGTGCCCAGCATGCGCACGTACCGGCCGGACCCGGAGAGGGCGACCTCGTCCGTGCCGCCGTCACCGCCGGTCACGGTCTTCAGGGGCCGCCAGTCCGTGCCGTTGTCGGACGCCTGGATCTGGTGGCCCTTGCCGTACGCGCCGTCCTCCCAGGTCAACACGGTGCGGCTGAGGTCGGCCCGCTGCCCGAGATCGACCCGCAACCACTGCGGGTCGCTCCACTGGCCGGCCCAGCGGGTGCCGGTGACGTTGCCGTCGACGGCTTTCGAGGCGGCGTATCCGTCGCCCTCCTGGGACGACGCGGTGGCGGGCTTTCCCTGCGAGAGCAGGGTCTCCGCGGCCTGGGCGGGCGGGGCGGCCAGGACGAGGGAGGACGCCGCCCATAAGCCGAGGGCGAGCAGGGGGACGCCGACGCGGCGGCCGGCCGGTCTGCGGGGCGAGCGTGCTCTGGACACATCTCCTCCTGGCGGGTCGGGGGGAGGACCGACGGACGGCTCGGTCAGGGGTACGACACGACGGTGGACGGCACGGTCGAGGTGCCGGAGGGCACCGTGGAGTCGCCGGTGTCGTTGATGACGTGGTTGTAGTGGCCCATGCCGCCGAGCGAGACCACGAGGAGGCTGTGGAACTTCACCCCCGGTTTGACGGGCGTCTTGAAGCCGTGGTCCTGGCGGATGTTCGGGTCGACGTTGTAGTTGCAGTAACTGCCCAGGCCCCACGCCTCGTGGGTGTCCACCGAGTCGTCGACGCGGTAGGCGGCGTACCCCTTCGTCGAACCGTTCTGGATGGCGGCCTGGTCGGGGGCGTCGTACGCCTTCTCGTTCTGGTAGAAGATCGTCCGGCCGCGCTCGCCGTACCACTCGACGTCGTACTTGTTGAAGTGCTCGACGAACAGTCCCGTGGCCAGGACGTCGTCGCCGTTGACGCGCACGCCGTAGTCGGCCCGGTTGGTCTCCCAGCCGACGCCCTCGCCGTGGTCGGCCCGCCACACCCAGGTGTGGTCGATGATCGTGTCGTCGCTGTTGACGACCACGCTGGTGGTCGCCTTGCCCGCGCCCGCCCCGCCGATACGGATGTAGACGTCCTGCACGGTGGTGGGGTCGGCCGCGTGGTCGGCGGAGGCGCCCTGGGGGCCGATCTCCAGCAGGGTCGGGGAGTTGACGCGTCCGGCGTCGATGAGCAGTCCGGCGAGCTTCACGCCGTCGACGTCGGCGACCTTCATGGCGGTCACCCCGTTGTCCGGGATGATCGTGGCGAGGCCGAGGCCGAGGACGATGGTGTCGGGCCGGTTGATGTCGATCGTCTGGTCGACGTGGTAGACGCCCGGGGTGAAGAGCAGGTGCAGGCCTTGGGCAAGGGCGGCGTTGATGGTGGCGGCGGTGGCGCCCGGCTTGACGACGTAGAACTTGCTCAGCGGGATCGACTCGCCCTGCGGGGTGCCGTTCGCCCAGGTGGTGCCGCGGGCGTTGGTGCGCTTGGCGGGGGCAAAGACCTTGTAGTCGTCACCGTCCAGGTAGAGGAAGGGCTTCTCGCGGGAGACGGGGGTGGTGTCGAGCGTGGTGTAGCGGGGCTCCGGGAAGCTGGTGGCCGGCGCGCCCTCGACGCCGGAGAAGACTTGGTTCCACACCGAGTTGGACCAGCCGCCGATCGAGCTGTCCCGGGTGTACCACTGCTGCTGCGAGTAGTTGCCGATCTGGCCGTCGATCTTGCTGTCGGCGATGTAGCCGCCGCTGGCCCAGCCGTAGCCGTTGGGGGCGAGGTTGAGTCCGCCCTTGACGTGCATCCGGCGGAAGGAGGCGGCCTGCGAGACCGCCCACCGGTTGGTGCCGTTGACCGGTTTCACGGCGAGGTTCTCGGCGGCGCGCCAGAAGTTCTGGGTGGCGTTGCCGTTGAACCAGCCGGCGTCGACGGTGACGTCACCGTTGATCGTGGTGTCGTCGGGGCGCAGGCCGAGGCCGGCGATCTGGGTGTAGAAGCCGATCTGGGCGTTGAGGTCGCTGTAGGTGCCCGGCTTGAAGAGGAAGGCGTGCCGGCCGGAACCGAACTGGGCCGACTCCTGCTCCTTGAAGACCTGGTCCAGCTTGGCCTGGATGCCGGGTGTGGACGGGCTGAACACGTGCACGTTCGGGCCCAGGTCACCGCCGCCGGGGATGACCGGTCCGGGGTCGTCTCCGGTGGTGCCGTACACCTTGAACTCCCAGAGGGAGTAGCCGTATGGGGTGGCGCGGGCGGTGCCGAGCATACGGACGTAGCGGGCGGTGCCGGAGACGTCCAGGGTCTCGGTGCCGCCGTTGCCGGCGGTGGTGGAGTAGGCCGTCGACCAGTCCGTGCCGTTCTGGGACGTCTCGATCCGGTAGGCCTTGGCGTAGGCGACCTCCCAGCGGAGTTCGACCCGGGTGAGGGAGGCGCGGGCGCCGAGATCGACGCGGATCCACTGCGGATCGGAGGCGGCGCTGGACCAGCGGGTGCCGTTGTCACCGTCGACCGCGGCGGTCGCCGGAGTGCCGTAGTGCTCCTGGCTGGAGGCGGTGACCGGCTTGCCCTCGGACAGCAGGGTGGGCGCGGCGTGGGCCGACGGGGCGGGGACGAAGGCGAGAAGGGCGGCGGTCAAGGCGGTGACCACCATGCCGACGACACCGCGGTGGTGACGGCGGAGGTGGCGGCGGCCGGGTCTGCGTGACACCGGCGCCGCCGGAGGTATGCCGACTGCGGACATGCGGGAGCTCCTCGGAATGGGCCGGAACGGGAGAGCGCTCTCCGGAACCTTGCCCGTACCGCCAGTGGCGGTCAAGCTTCCTCACACGTCTTTTCTTTCGTCTTTCATTAAGTGGAGATCATTGCGTTGAGTGCTGACAGTCCTTGCCCGCGCCCCACTCAGTTCCCGGTCAAACCGGCCTTGTTCGCCGCCCTCGTCATGCCGCCTTCGAGCCGGCTGCGGACCTGGGCCAGGGCAGGTCCTCCGCGAAAGCACCACAGGGCGATGACCGGATCGCAGATGGCGCAGGCCAGGGACGCGTCGTGGTGGAACGGCAGGATGGAGTGGCCCTTGAGGTGGTGGGCGACGTCCCAGGCCGTGTGGAGCAGCCAGCCGACGCCGATGAAGGTCCAGGAGTCCAGGCCGCGGTAGGCGACGTAGGCCATGAGCGCGACGAACGGGAGCTCCCACGGGCCGAATCCGCCCCCGCTCAGATAGGCGGCGCCGGCTCCGCCCACCATGATCGCGTTGAAGTGGCGTCGGTGCGGTTCCTTGATCAGGGACATCAGCAGGCAGTAGACGATGCCGACGATCACCGGTGACACGAGGTTCATGAGGGGATGACTTCTTCCTGCAGACAGGACGACCTGGAGGTGCGGGGGTGCCCTACGGCGTCGCTTTCCATCGGGACGCTCCGAAGTCAACCGGCTGCCCGTGCGCTCGCCCAGTGGCACTGATGACAGGCTTCGACGGGATAACGCCAACGCCTTCTCGACGTGTGCGAACCGCGATGCCATGGGGCTTCCGGAAGGACGGTTCGGTTCCGTCGAGCTGTTGGGAAGGTAGGTTCTGGCCATGCACACGGTCGCCGTTCTGGCGTTGCATCAGGTGATCCCGTTCGACCTGGCCACCCCGCTCGAGGTCTTCTCCCGGACCCGCCTGCCCGACGGGCGGCCCGGCTACCAGGTCCGGGTGTGCGCCGAGCGCGACGAGGTCGACGCCGGAGCCTTCACCCTGCGCGCCCCCTGGGGTCTGGAGGGCCTTCGGGGCGCGGACACGATCATCGTGCCGGGCGTCACCGATCCCGCCGCCCCGCTCCCGCCCGCCGTGCACGACGCGCTGCGGTCGGCCGCTGCCGCCGGCACCCGGATCGCGTCCATCTGCGTGGGCGCGTTCCCCTTGGCCGCCACCGGGCTCCTCGCCGGGCTGCGCGCCACGACCCACTGGCGCGCGGCCGGTCTGCTGGCCGCCACGCACCCGGACGTCGACGTCGACCCCGACGTCCTCTACGTCGACAACGGCCAGGTGCTCACTTCGGCCGGTGCCGCGGCGGGGATGGACCTGTGCCTGCACATGATCCGCCGTGACTACGGCTCGGCCGTCGCCGCCGACGCCGCGCGCCTGTCAGTGATGCCTCTCGAACGGGAGGGCGGTCAGGCGCAGTTCATCGTCCACGAGCACGCCCCCACGCCGCAGGGCTCCGAGTTCGAGGTGCTGCTCACGTGGCTCCAGGAGAACCTGGCCCGGGGCCTCACCCTCGCCGACATCGCCGAGCGGGCCGGGACCAGCACCCGCACCCTGATCCGGCGCTTCCGCGACCAGACCGGCACCACCCCGCTCCAGTGGCTCCACCGGGCCCGCGTCCGCCGGGCACAGCACCTGCTGGAAACCACGGAGCACTCCGTGGAGCGCATCGGCCGCCAGGTCGGCTTCGGCTCGCCCACCACCTTCCGTGACCGCTTCAAACGCACCACCGGCGTGAGCCCGCAGACCTACCGACGGACGTTCAGCTGACCACGTATCGGGGAGCCGCCGCGGATCCGAAGCGGTGAGCGCGGACCCTCCGAAGCGGCGGGCGCGGAACCGGCCCGCCTATCCCTCGGCGACCTGCTGGTCGGCGGCTTCGTGGGCGCGGTCGATCTCGGCCATGTGCTCCTCCGCCCAGGTCCGCAGCCCCGCGAGCGCGACTTCCAGGGACAGCCCGAGTGCGGTGAGCCGGTAGAAGACCCGTGGCGGCACGGTCGGTTCGACCCGGCGCGACACCAGCCCGTCGCGGGTCAGGCTCCGCAGCGTCACGGACAGCATCTTCTGCGAGACGCCGGGCATCCGGCGTCTCAGCTCCGCGAAGCGCACTTCGTCCGGTGCGGCATCGGCGAGCGTCTTGACGGCCATGGACGTCCACTTCGTGCCGATACGGTCCAGCAACTGCCGGGTCGGGCACTGGGGATCGAACAGATCACCGCGGCCCCCGCGCCCGGTTGCCCGGGCCCCCTGGGTGGTCACCTGTGGCTCACCACCTTCCCTGAAAGTGCCTTCTAGGAAGCGGTCGGGCACTTACCTATCGTTGGGTGGTCACCAATGGTAACCAGTCGCAGGAGCGGTCATGCCCGGCACCACCGCACACCAACTCCACCGCGTCGCGACGAACGGCGTCCGACTCAACGTCGCGGTCGCCGGGGACGGCCCCGCGGTTCTCCTGCTGCACGGCTTCCCGCACACCTGGCGACTCTGGAGCGGCATCATGGGCCGACTCGCCGGGCGATACCGGGTCATCGCCCCGGACCTGCGAGGCTTCGGTGCCAGTACCCGAGCCGTCGAAGGGTACGACGCGGGCACCCTCGCCGCCGACGCCGAAGGGCTGCTCGACGCACTCGGCGAGCCCTCGGCGGCAGTGGTCGGCATCGACGCGGGTGCCGCCCCCGCCGTCCTGCTCGCGCTGCGCCGTCCCGGCCTCGTCCGGCGTCTGGTCGTGATGGAGGCACTGCTCGGCCGCCTGCCCGGAGCGGAGGACGTCCTCGCGGGCGGCGCCCCGTGGTGGTTCGGCTTCCACGCCGTCCCCGGCCTCGCCGAGACCGTCCTGGCCGGCAACGAGGGCCCGTACATCGACTGGTTTCTCGACTCGGGGACGCTGGGGCGAGGAGTACCCGACGACATCCGTGCGGCCTTCGTCCAGGCGTTCACCGGGAGCGAGGCCCTGCGCTGCGCGTTCTCCGTCTACCGGGCCCTGCCCACCAGCGCTCAGCAGCTGCGGGACGCCGTCGCGACGGCTCGGCTGACGATGCCCACCATGGCCGTCGGCTCCCACCCCGTAGGCACCGGGCTCGAACGCCAACTCCGCGCCATCGCCGATGACTTAGTGGGGCACCACCTCCAGGACTGCGGCCACCTCATCCCCCTCGACCGTCCCGACGCGTTGTTCGCGCTCCTTGCCCCCTTCCTCGCCGCCGACCTGCCGAAGTGAGCGGAGCGGGGCCGAAGGATCACGGCCGACGGTCCGGCCGGCGCCCTGTCGGTGCTCTGTCGGCGGCCTGTCGGTGACCTGTCGGTGCCCTGTCGACGGCTGGCGGGACGGTGGAGCTCGCCGGCGCGACCGGCAGGACCGGCCGGGTGTCCGCCCGGCGGCCCGGGACCAGGAAGGAACCCCCATGACCCCTGACGTCACGATCATCGGTGCCGGACTCGGCGGCCTCACGCTCGCCCGCGTCCTGCACGTCCACGGAATACCGGCCACCGTCTACGAGGCGGAGCCCTCCCCGGCCGCCCGCTCCCAGGGCGGGATGCTCGACATCCACGACTACAACGGGCATCTGGCGCTTGAGGCAGCCGACTTGATGGACGAGTTCCGTGGCATCGTCCTGGAGGGCCGCCAGGCACTGCGGGCCCTCGCCCCGGACGGGACCGTCCTGTTCGACCAGGCCGACGACGGCACGGGGGGACGCCCCGAGGTGCAACGCGGCGAGCTGCGACAGATCCTGCTCGACTCACTCCCGTCCGGCACCGTCCGGTGGGGGCACAAGGTCAGCGGCGCCCGTACCCTCGGCGACGACCGCCACGAGGTGACGTTCGCCGACGGCAGCGGCGTCGTCACCGGCCTGCTGGTCGGTGCGGACGGCGCCTGGTCCCGGGTCCGCCCGCTGCTTTCCACCGCCGTACCCGAGTACACCGGCAAGTCGGTGGTCGAGACCTACCTGTACGACGCCGACACCCGGCACCCCGCCGCGGCGAAAGCGGTCGGAGGCGGTTCGATGATCGTGCACACGCCGGGCCGGGAACTCTTCGCGCACCGGGAAAAGGGCGACACGCTGCATGCGTACGCGGGGCTGTCCGAACCGCGGGAATGGTTCGACGCCCTCGAATGCGCCGATGCCGCCGCGGCCACAGCGCGGGTCGCGAAGGAGTTCGACGGCTGGGCGCCGGAACTGACCGCGCTGATCACCGACGGCGACACCGCGCCGGTCGTGCGCGCCCTCTACGCCCTGCCGACCGGGCACCGGTGGGACCGGGTGCCGGGGGTGACCTTGCTCGGCGACGCTGCCCACCTCTCGGCCCCGAACGGCGAAGGCGCCAACCTGGCCATGCTGGACGGCGCCGAACTCGGCGAGGCCCTGGCCGCGCGGCCTGACGACATCGCGGCCGCACTCACCGCATACGAGGAAGCCATGTTCTCCCGCGCTGCCGATGCCGCCACCGCCGAGGGCACCGAGTCCCATGGACCCGACTCCGACGACGACCCGATCCGCGCCCTGCTCACCGCCCTCGCCCAGGAGGAGCAGCCCCACTGAAGGAAGCAAGCCGCCTGGCGCTGACGGACGCCCGCAGCTACCAGGTACGCGAGCTGGAGGGCCATACCCTCGCCCCGAAAGACTCCGGCTGGTCCGCATGGGACGGCCGCGAACGCTCCCCCCAGTGCGGGCAGCGCGGGACGAACACAGCACCCGAGCAGCGCTGACCCGCCCGATGAAATCGCGGACGGGCCAGCGGCCGATGCCCGGGCCGGGCCAGTCCTGCGGCGGGTGTGAGCGCTCGGTGCACTGCCGAAACAGTTCGCGAGCGCACGCGCGACCCGGCGCTGCAGTACGGCGATGCTGGCCGGGATCGCCCTGACGTGCGAGGCCGTGGGCGGGCGGCCGCGGCTCCCGTCCGGCGGGCGGAGAGTGATGGCGGTGCAAGCGCCGTGGGAATGCTCGTGAAACGTAGGAACGCTCCGATGATTCGCAGGGAATCCACTGGCTAGGACAGCCCGACTGGGGCGGCCCTCAACGGGTGACCGTTCAGTTCCAGACAACCCGCTTCGTCCCACCACATCCCGCCTTGTGTGGTGAGGTAAGGGTGCAGTCCGCGGACGTCTCCGCCTGCGTGCAGTGCTTGCGCGACTGCGTGGAGAAGACTCGCCAGGTCAGGCCAGGAATCGGTGAAGTCGCCGCCACCGCTGTGGCCTGCCCAGCCGAGACGCCGGTTCTCTGGGCCAGGCCGCAGGTCGATCACCTGAGTCGCCCCATCGGCACCCTCAGCCCAGGGAACCCAGAGCGGGTGCCACCATGGCTCGTCTTCCCAGGGGCGAGCGGTCAATCCCTCGTTCTCCGCCGCGACGGTCATGCAGTTCTGCCAATGTTCCACGATGCCGCTCACTGCAAGCGGGGCCTGCTCCGGCAGGATGGATGTCCAGGCGCTCACACCGTTGTGGCATTGCAGAGACTCAGCGAGATCACCGGGCATCTGGGCGCCGAGGATCCGTTCCGCGTGTCGGATCTCGTCCGATGTCGCTGGTGGATTGAGGAGCGCGAAATCGGCGGCAGCGTGCGTCTCCAGCCAGGCGTCGATCAGGCGCCAGGACTCCGACGGGGGCAAGATCTTCCGTGCCATGGCGCCATCCTGCCCCACACGTCTGACAAGCGGATCGAAGGCCCTGCCGACCGATGAAACGAGGCTCAGCCAGCTGCCCTTTGCGGCGGCCAGAGAAGGATTCGTTCGAGGCGACCGCCACGCTGCAGTGGGCGTTTGTCGGGTGGCAGACGCGCCCGAACGGCAGCGGGCAGCAGGACGATACCGGGCTGCTGGACGTTCTTCCGGCCCCAGCCTGAGCGCATGACCGCAGACCCCCCGCGGCGGCCTGGCCCGCCCCATGTTCCCGGCCGCCGGCTTCAGTCCCGCAGAGGCCGGCCACGCCGAGCCGGACGCCGCCGGTCAGCCGCTACCGGGACCATCACCCTGAGTAAAATGCGTCTCTGGCATCCGGTTGTCGTGCTTCAAGGGTTCCTTCGTCCCCAGGCGGGCCCAGAGCAAGAACGTCCCCAGGCCCACGGCCAGCAGACCGACCGGAATCACTATCGCGAGAGCCCACTCGGGCATGCCGCCTCCCCCTTGGCGTCACCGGACCTGCCAAACCAGGGTAGACCCACGCCCATCCGGCCGGAACGGACGAACTCGCCAACCCCGCCGACCTGTTCAACGCCTGACCGCGGACAAGGCCTTCAGCAACGGCCCGTGCCGCCGTCACCTATGCCCCCGGGGGCATCCGACACACCATCCCGTAGAAGGCCGACAGGTCGCAGCCCTGACCATCTGGCTCCGCACCTGATGGGTCTGCAAAGGTTCTAGGCGACGCTGACGCTGCGTACGGAGGATTGCGGCCTGGCAGAAGCAGCCGCGGCCCTCTACGACCTGCTCACCGCGCACGAGCTGCGGCGCTCGCCGTCGGCACTCCCGCAGAGATTTGCGCGTCCACGCCCTGGCTTTCGGGATCGCGTCGGCGAGGGAGTCTACGCGGCCAACTTGGCGGAGATGGACCGCGGGGAGTAGCCGCCAGCTGCAAGCTTCGGTCGCCCCTGAGGAGGTAACTGGGGCATCCTCCGAGGAGCAGCCGAGGGATGGCGGAGGCGTCGGACGCGCTTAGGGCGTCGCCCGCCCTACCCGGAGCCAGGCGTGCGGCGCGCGGGCGGTGTCGGCCGCGTACTCGCTCATCATCGTGCGGTGGCCCCCCGGCACGTGCACGGTGTCGTAGTCGAGGGCGCCGGAAGAAGTCCGGCGGCGAACCCTGTTTGCACGGCCTGACGCAGGTTCTCACCGAACAATGCGGCAAAAGCCCTCAGCTGCGGAACGACTAAGCCGACATCGCGCTTACGGGGCGCGCAGAATTACGTCGAACCGTCCGGGATATCGCCGGCCCATCGGCTCGGACCCTACTCCGGTGGACCTCTGCTCGAATGCCCGCAGCATGCAGATAGGTCGCATACCTGCCCCGGCGCACAGAAGAATCCGATTAGGCCGCCACGCGTTACGAGGCAACACCAAACCCGAGAACGGCACAAGACCATTCACGCCGCACCCAACTCGTTGATGGCGTGAATCGATCGCTTACGCCACTGCACCCCGCCATTTTTGGCCGAAGGAGCCCCCGTCCGAACCTCGGCCCGAGCGATCAAGGGGCTGAAAATTGTCCACTGGATAGAGCGGCAGGTAGCTGGATCATCATTCCAAAAGGGACACCACTCCAGAGCAGCGATGCCCCATTCATCGATTAGGGTGCCGCGAACCCCTGAATATGTCTGCGAGACGCGCCCGCGTCGAAGAAGACCAAAAACTATTTGTCCACCCCTGGAGCGTCCTGTATTTTCCGATGCCGTCCGCAGCCACATCCGTGATCCGCATCCGAACCGACACACGAGGATCCTTGATGTACATCCGGTTACTCGAAGCGCAGTTCGACGATCCCGCCTACGACACCTACCTCGAAGCCCAGCAGCGCGCCTACTCCGCACCCGGCTACGAGACGTTGACGAAGTACGGAAGCACGGACGCGCGCACCACTCGCGACCCGTTGAGTTACCTCGCTGTCTTCGACGAGACGGCAGGCGACGAAGGCGAGAGGCCCGTCGGCGGTATACGGATCCACCGGAAGATAACGGGCCAACTGCCGTCCGAGATCCACCTCGCGAGCCAGGAGCTCAACGACGCCTTGGCGGCCGAAGTCGCCGCCGGCGAGTCGGTGGCGGAGATTTGCGGCATCTGGGTGGACCACGACTGGAGGGGCCGCAACCTCGCGTCCCTGCTCTGCTTCACCTCCGTCGTGGCCGCTCAGCGACTGGGCGCCACCGTGATCTGCGGGAGCGGCCCCACGGAACGCATCAAGGGATACGAACGTTGCGGTCTGCGCTTCCGGCACGACCGCCCCCTGCACGACCGCCCGTTCCCGGGCATCACGGCGTACTACTCCGTCAACCGGGCAGAGGCCATCCGCCACCGCGAGGAGCGGTTGACCCATGCGGCGGTCCTGCTGGACCGCGCCCTGGACGAAGCCCCCTGCATCCCCACCGACGTGGTCCGCGCCGTCACCGAGACACTCGGCCTCGGGCACTCCACCGCCTCGGCATCTATAGGCAACGCACGTTAGGCGATCAATGAACCTGGAAGCCCATCTCGGCACCCTCACCCAGACCGCCGGCGACACCGCTCCATGGCGACCGACGCTGTACGCACCGGTCGAGCCCGAGCAACGCTCCGCCCTGACAGAGCTCCTCGAAAGCGGTGCCGTCAACTCCGTCCACGACACGTGCGCCGACCAGCTGGAGGAGCTCCTCTCCGCCCGGCGCCCCGACTGGCGGCCGGACGCCGTCGAGTTGGCCTCCGCGGTCAGGGACCACCTCGGTGGCACGTCCCCGGCGGAGTACGGCACATGGGCGTGGTACGCCTGGTCGCGTCAGCTCGTCCACGTCCTGCCGGCGGCCGAGCACCGCGAACTCCGTCAGTCCCGCAACCGGTACAAGATCACCGCGGAGGAGCAGGACCTCCTGTCGGGGAAGACCGTGGCCGTGGTCGGCCTCTCCGTGGGCGCCGCGAGTGCGGTCACCCTCGCCCAGGAGGGGGTGGGCAACCGTTTCCGGCTCGCCGACTTCGACCTCCTCTCCCTCTCCAACCTCAACCGGCTCCGCGCCTCGGTCGCCGACGTCGGCCTGCCCAAAGTCGTCATCGCCGCACGGCAGATGTACGAGATCGACCCCTACCTGGACATCACCGTCTGGCCGGAGGGGCTGACCGAGGAGAACACCGACGCCTTCCTCGCGGGCGGTGGCCGCACCGACCTCCTCGTCGAGGAGTGCGACGACATGTACCTCAAGGTCCATGTCCGTGAACGCGCCCGCGCGCTCGGCATCCCCGTCCTGATGGAGACGAACGAGCGCGGCATGCTGGACGTGGAGCGGTTCGACCTCGAACCGGAACGCCCCCTTCTGCACGGTCTTCTGCAGGGCGTGGCGGCCGCCGGGGTCAAGAAGATGTCGACCCGCGAAAAGCTCCCGCACCTCCTGCGCATCCTCGGTCAGGACGAGCCCTCCGAGCGTCTGGTCTCCTCTCTCGTCGAGACGGGCAAGACCATTTCCTCCTGGCCACAGCTTGCCTCGGGCGTCAGCCTGGGCGCCGCGCTGGTGACCGACACCGCTCGCCGCCTCCTGCTCGGTCAGTTCACGTCCTCGGGGCGGTACTTCGTCGATCCCGGGACGCTGATCCGCGAGGGCGCGGAGACCTCCTTGGCACCGGCGGAGCCGACGCCCGAACCCGCCACGGAGGTGGCGTCCCCGCCCCTCCTGCTGCCGCCCGGCACCGCCGGCGCCACCCTGGGCGAGGAAGGCCTCCGCCGCCTGGTCGCCCACGGCATCCAGGCGCCGTCCGGCGGCAACAGCCAGCCCTGGCAATTCGTGGCCCGTGGCGAGGCGTTGGACTGCCGCGTCGACACCGCACAGCCGCAAACCATGCTCGACTTCGAAGGCCGCGCCACCCAACTGGCCATCGGCGCGGCGGTGGAGAACATTCACCTCGCGGCCCAGGCCTCGGGCCGGGCCTGCCAGGTGCAGTACTTCCCCACCCCGGCCGACCCCGGTCTGGTCTGCCGGCTCACCTTCTCCCCCGCGGCCGACGTCCCGCGCCCCGCACTGTTCGACTGGATCGAGCGCCGCACCACCAACCGCGGTCTGGGCCCGGTTCGTCCACTCGCCGAGTCGCACGCCGCAGCGCTGAGGGACTGCGCCGCCGAGAGCGGCGCCCGACTCCATCTCATCACCGCACGCGATCAGTTGGACGAGATGGGCCGGATCCTGGGGGCGGGCGACCGGCTGCGGATGCTGTCCCCGCAACTGCATCGGGAAATGATGAACGAGTTGCGCTGGGACCCCGAGGAGACGCGGCGCACGCGCGACGGCATCGACGTCGCCACGCTGGGGTTCGACGAGGTCGACCTCGCGGGCGTCCGGCTGGCACGACAGTGGTCCGGGCTGGCTTTCGTCCGGCGGATCGGCGGCGGCAAAGCCTTCGAGGAGAGCGCCGCAAAGGCCCTTGCCGCCTCATCGGCCGTCGGCTGCCTCACCGTCCCGCGCAAGGGCCCGGAAACCTTCGTCGACGGCGGACGCGCCCTGCAACGGCTCTGGCTCACCGCCACCTCCCTCGGCCTGGGATTCCAGCCCCACACCTCCCTGCTCTACCTGTTCCCCCGCCTGGAGAATGAGGGCGAGACCGGACTCGACACCACCGAGACCGACGTTCTACGCACGCTGCGCACCAGGTTCGCCGCCGTCATCCCCAGCAAGCCGGACGAGGCCGAACTCATGCTCTTCCGGCTCTCCTACGCGCCACCGCCCACGGCCCGCTCACTGCGCCGCCCCGTCGACTCGGTGCTCCACTTCGGAGGACCGCCTTCACGGAGCGGGGCGTGACCGGCTCCGGTACGGCCTCGGGGCGCGTTCGGTGATCCTCGGGTGACGGCAACCGGTACTGCTCGAACCGTCACTCCGCCAGGGGCAGGCACTCGTCGAGCAGACCGATGACATCACTCCAGGCACGTCGCGCGTGCCGGGGGTGGTGGCCCACTCCGGGGCGTACGGGCTGGTTCACCGGAGGGTGATGGAAGGCGTGCAGGGCACCTCCGTAGACCACGAGACGCCAGTCGACGCCCGCGGCCAGTATTTCGGCGGCGAAGGCGTCCCGTTGTGCGGGCGGCATGATCGGGTCTTCCGAGCCGACCCCCGCCCACACAGGACAGCGGATGCGGGCCGCCTCACCCGGCCGGCCCGTCGTCAAGGCGTTGACTGTCCCGATCGCACGCAGATCGACACCGTCACGCCCGAGTTCCAGCCCGATGGCACCCCCTGTGCCATAGCCGATGACGGCGATCCGGTCGGGGTCGGTCCGCGGTTCGGCGCGCAACACGTCGAGCGCCGCGTGACCGATCCTCCGCAGCCGGTCGGGATCCGCGAGCATGGGCATGACTCGGGCCATCATCTCTTCGGGGTCGGTGAACCACCGTCCGCCATGGATGTCGAAGGCGAACGCCACATACCCCATCTCGGCCAGTGCGTCGGCCCTGCCGCGCTGGAAGTCGTTCAGTCCGGTGCCCTCGGGCCCGACCAGAACCGCGGGCCGCCGGTCGGCGCCGGCCGGGAGCGCCAGGTGCCCGATCATGGTCAGACCGTCGGCCGGGTAGGCGACCGAGCGTGTGGTAACCGTGCTCATGCGACCGCACTGTAGCCACCTCCGGGACGGGGCGATCGAACCGACAGGGCCGACCGGACAACGCTCGTACGTCTGTGACGTGCGCTGATGACCGGCGCTGATGACCGGCAGGGCGCCGGTCTCGGTTTCGGTACGTCACCGGCTTGGAGTAAGGGCGCTGTTGACCTCGGCGACGGCCGGCGTCCCGACTCGCCGCGCCCTCCCCCGGACGGCCGGCAAGGGCCGTAACCTCCCCGTACAAGGGAAGCGTGACAGCCGGAACGCACCGCTCCATCACCGACCACGAACACCCCACCGGCACCAAGCCCC
The DNA here is from genome assembly GCF_040629635.1 of Streptomyces sp. NPDC005898. NCBI lineage: Bacteria > Bacillati > Actinomycetota > Actinomycetes > Kitasatosporales > Streptomycetaceae > Streptomyces > Streptomyces sp. NPDC005898. Next base: position 80,148 of record NZ_JBEXWC010000001.1, read on the forward strand.
TTGGTCCGCCGAGACGACCTCACGCACTCAAGGTGAGCTGTTAAGGAAGGTAGTTGTGGGGGTGGAGGTGCGGGATTAGAGTGAGCCGCCGTGCTCGGAGTGATCGGCCGGGGGCCGGTAACCCGGGCCTGAGGAAAGGGAATTCCGTCGTGACAAAGACCGAGAAAGCCGCCGCCGAACCCGCGATACCCGGCAGCACCGACCGGCCCGACAGCCCCGACGGGATCGAGGTGCTCGCCTCGCTCAGCCCCGACTTCCAAGCCGACCCGTACACCGCCTTCGCACGGCTGCGCGAGCGCGGTCCGGTGCACCAGGTGGTGACGCCCGACAGGGGCGTGGTGTGGCTCGTGGTCGGATACGAGGCCGCGCGCGAGGCCTTCACCGCCCCGCAGCTCAGCCGGGACTGGCACCGCGAGTGGCGGCAGACCGGCTGGAGCCCGCCGTACGCCCTGAACATGCTGGGCAACTCCAACATGCTGATGAGCGACCCGCCCCACCACACCCGGCTGCGGAAGCTGGTGTCGCGGGAGTTCACGGCCCGGCGGGTCGAGGGGATGCGGGGGCGCGTCCAGGAGATCACCGACGAGCTGCTGGACCGCATGGCGGCGGACGGAACGCACCGCGCCGACCTCATCGAGGCGTTCGCCTCCCCGCTCCCCATGATCGTCATCGCCGAACTGCTCGGCGTCCCCGGCCTGGACCGCGCCTCCTTCCACGCCTGGTCCAACGAGACCCTCGCGCCCACCAGCCCCGAGGCCGAGAAGGAGGCGTACGAGCAGATCATGCCGTACCTCACCGGGCTCATCGCCGCCAAGCGCGAGAACCCCGGGGAGGACCTGCTCAGCGCCCTCGTGCACACGGTCGACGAGGGTGGCGACCAGCTCACCGAGGACGAGTTGGTCTCGTTGGCCTTCCTGCTGCTCGTCGCCGGGCACGAGACGACGGTCAACACGATCGGCAACGCGGTGCGCGCGCTCTTCGCGCACCCCGACCAGATGGCGGCCGTGAAGGCCGATCCGGCGGGGCTGGCGGTGGGGCTGGTGGAGGAGACGCTGCGCTACGACGGGCCGGTGGCGACCACCACGCCGCGCATCGCCCTGGAGGAGACCGAGATCGGCGGCGTACGGGTGCCGCGTGGTGCGATCGTGCTGATCGCCATGGCCGGCGCGGACCATGACCCGGTGCGCTTCCCCGAGCCGGAACGTTTCGACGTACGGCGCACGGAGGCCCGGAACCATCTCTCCTTCGGCCACGGGATCCACTTCTGCCTGGGCGCCCCCCTGGCCCGCCTCGAGGGCGAGGTGGCGCTGCGCACGCTGCTGGAGCGCTGCCCGGACCTGACGGCGGACGGGGAGCCGGGAGAGTGGCTCCCGGGGCTGCTGATCCGGGGACGGCGGACCCTGCCGGTGCGGTGGTGACACGCTCGCCGCGGGCGGCCTGACGGTCGGGTGAGCGGCGGTCGCGGCGTCCGTTCGCGTAGGTCAGCGGGCCTGTCGGTGGCGGAGTTCGCTGCGGGCCCGTGGCCGGCGGCGAGGGCATCGGCCACAGCGAGCGGGTAGCCCGTCCCGAGGTCTTGGACCAGCCCTCCGAAAGCAACCGCACTCAACCACTCAACGCACTTGCCGCACGGGAGCACCTCCATGTCTGCTGTTGAAGCCGTTGACTTGAGCAGTCTGAGTGCCAAGTCCGGGGGCTCGCGGAGGCTGGAGGGGCACCTCGTCCGACCAGAAGGCACAGGGCCCTGGCCGGGCGTGGTCATCGCACACGAGGTACTCGGCGTCGACGACGTCATGCTCCGCCAAGCCGAGCGCCTGGCCGGCGCCGGGTACCTCGCGCTGCTGCCCGACCTGTTCACCGAGGGCGGCGCACGGCGCTGCCTGATCCCCACGATCCGGGCGGCCATGTCCGGAACCGGGCGGGCTTACCAGGACCTGGAGGCTGCCCGCTCTTATCTGCTGTCCCAGAGCGACTGCACCGGCGCGGTCGGCATCATCGGCTTCTGCATGGGAGGCGCGTTCGCCCTGCTGTCGGCAGGGCGCGGTGACTACGAGGCGGCGTCTGCCAACTACGGGTTGCTGCCCAAGGACCTGGACGTCCTCGCCGACGCCTGCCCCGTCGTGGCCAGCTTCGGCGGGAAGGACCGCACCCTGAAGGGGGCGGCGGGCCGGCTGAGCGCGGCCCTCGAACGTCATGGAGTCGTGCACGACGTCAAGGAATACCCGCAAGCGGGCCACGCCTTCCTCAACGACGCCGAGGCGGGCCCCAGGCCGCTGCGCCCCCTGTTCCGCGTGATGAACATCGGCCCGGAACCGGACGCCGCGGCGGACGCCTGGCAGCGCATAGAGACCTTCTTCGCCACTCATCTCCACACCCATCGCACCTGAGGCGGCCGGGTCGTGGGCATTCTTGCCTGCGCAGCCCTGACTAACCGGCCAAGACAGCAAGTGAGTTGATGCTGAGGAGGCCATAGGTCAGCGCACCCGCCCCCGCGGCTTTAGCGTCGCCGGGGGGAGTTCCGGGGCAGGGAGTGCGGGGCCGGCGTAGCCCCGCACCTCGCCGAAGCGGGTGCCCGTTGCCCAGTCCTTGCGCGCCTGTTCGATCTCCTCGTGGGAGCGGGCGACGAAGTTCCACCACATCACCAGTTCCTCCTCGAACGGTTCGCCGCCCAGCAGCATCAAGGCGGCGTCCGACTCCGCGCGGAGCGGGAGTTCCGTGCGGCCGCAGCCGAGGTAGAGCATGGAGCCGGGGAGCACCGGGACGCCGTCGACGTGGGCTTCGCCGGACATGGACAGGACGGCGTATTCGAAGTCGGGCTCCAGCGGCAGACGTACGTCCGCGCCGTGCTTCAGGGCGAGGTCCGCGCCGACGATCGGGGTGTACGTCGTGCCGGGCGAGCGGGCCCCGTCCAGGGCGCCGAGGATCAGCGTCGCCGTCAGGCCGGGGGCGGTGACCCGGGGCAGCTCCGCGTGGTGCTCGAACCGGGGGGCCGTGTGGCGGTCGGTGTCGGGCAGGGCCACCCACAGCTGGGCGCCGTGCAGGAAACGGGCGTGCGACCTCGGGCTCTCCTCCGAGTGCGAGATGGCCCGGCCTGAGGTCATCAGGCCCAGCTCGCGGGGGCGGATGGTCTGCGTGCTGCCGGTGGAGTCGCGGTGCAGGACTTCGCCGTCGTGTAGCCAGCTGACCGTCTGCAGGCCCATGTGCGGGTGCGGGGGCACCTGCATGCCGGGCTCGTCCGCGATGTCGTCGGGGCCGTAGTGGTCGACGAAGCACCAGGCTCCGACCATGCGGCGTCCGAGACTGGGCAGCAGGCGCCGGACCTCGGTGGACTCACCGAGCCTGACCCGCCGAGGGGTGAGGAGTTCCCGCACCGGTTCCGCCACGACGAAGCCACGGCCGCCGCACCGGCTCGGGACCGCATCGCGATCAAGATTGCTCATGTCGCACAACCTAGCCCCGGTGACGCCGCGGCGTTGAGCACCGCCCACCCCCATGTTGTGGAATATTCAACTACTGCGGGCCGTTGCAGCGTCCGTAGGAGAAGGAGGCAGACAGTGGAGACGACCTACTACGACCACGGGACTGCGGCGGAGCGCTGGCAGCGCGCGCGGCAGTTCTTCGACGCCAAGGAGTACGCCACGGCGGCCCGCATCCTCGCCGCCCTCGTCGACGAGGTGCCCGAGCAGGTCGCCCCGCGGCTGCTGCTCGCCCGCGCCTACTACCACTCGGCCCAGCTGCTGCGCGCCGAGGCGGAGCTGTCCAAGGTGCTCGAACTCGACCCCGTCGAGAGCTACGCCCGGCTCATGCTGGGGCGCACCCTGGAGCGGCAGGGCAGGCCCGCCGACGCGGCACCGCACCTGCGGATGGCCGCGGCCCTGAGCGGCGACTTCACCCAGGTGTGACGGGAGGGGCGGCCAGGACAGGTGGGAGTGGCGGGCCGGGCGGGAGCCGTGCGGCGGACGGAGTGACCGGGCCGGCGGAGAGGCCGGGCAGGTGCAAATGGCCCTCGCCCCCGGAGCGTGCCGCCGCGCCCGCGCCGCCTCCCCGCCCTCCCCGGCGTATCGTCGAAAGTGCCGCCCCAGCCGCCGCCACGGCAGCCCCGTCCACAACGCCGCGCCCACGATGCCGTGGCCACCCGGCATGGACCCCGCCGTGGCCACCCGCCGTGAGCCACGGCGACGACCCCGTGAGGACCGCGATGCGAAAGATCGTCTGGACGATGTCGGCCTCCCTGGACGGCTTCATGGAGGGGCCGAACCGCGAGATCGACTGGCACCTCGTGGACGAGGAACTGCACCAGCACTTCAACGACGAGGTCCGCGCGATGGGCGCGTTCCTGGACGGCCGCCGCACCTGGCAGCTGATGGCCGACTACTGGCCGACCGCGGACCGGAACCCGTCGAGCAGCGGCCCCGAGAGGGAGTTCGCCGGGATCTGGCGGGACATGCCGAAGTACGTCTTCTCGCGCACCCTGCGCCAGGCGGACTGGAACACCACCATCCTGCGGGAGGTGGTGCCCGAGGAGATCGGGGCGCTCAAGCGGGAGGCGGGCGGGGACCTGGCCCTCGGCGGCGCCGACCTGGCCGCGTCGTTCCTGCGTCTGGGGCTCGTCGACGAGATCCGCACCTACGTCCACCCGGTCGTGCTCGGACGCGGCAAGCGCATGTTCCAGGCGCCGGAGGTGACGGCCGACCTCCGGCTCACCGGGACGCACGCCTTCGGCAACGGCGTCGTACGGCTCTGCCACGAGATCACGAACTAATGCGCTTTAGCTCTTCCTCGCCCTGGTGATTCGCCGCAACGCCCGTAAGAATTGCGGCGACTTCGACCTCAGGGGAGAGATGAGCATGAAGAGGCGCAGCGTCCTGCTCTCGGCACTGGCCCTCACCGCCACATCGAGCGGTGCGGCGATGGCGGCGGCGACACCTTCCGCGACGGGCAGACGCGTGGTCGTTTACTACCAGACGCAGTACGCGAATGGCACCTACGTGTCGCCGCTCGCGCTCACCGAGAACCACACCGGCGTGACGGACGTCCTGGTCGCGGCGGTGCACCTCAACGACCTCAACGGGCCGTACGCTCCGGTGCACCTGAACGACGACCCGCCGAGCGCGGCGAAGTACGACCGGATGTGGCGCGACCTGAAGGCCCTGCGCGGCCAGGGCGTGCACGTGCTCGCGATGGTCGGCGGCGCGGCGCCCGGCAGTTTCACCCGGCTCGACAATGAATTCGACACGTATTACCCGCTGTTGCGGGACTTCATACGGCAGTACGAACTCGACGGCGTCGACCTCGACGTCGAGGAGCGGATGTCGCTGCGCGGGATCGAGCGCGTCATCAGCGCGCTGCGCGCCGACTTCGGCGCGGATTTCCTCATCACGCTCGCCCCCGTGGGCAGTGCCCTCAGCGGCGGCGGAAATCTCTCCGGATTCGACTACGACGCCCTCTACCGCAGCCGGGGCGGCGACATCGCCTGGTTCAACGCCCAGTTCTACAACGGCTGGGGCCGCATGAGTTCCACGGCCGACTACGACCGCGTCATCGCGCGCGGGCTGATCCCGGCCTCCAAGGTGGTCGCGGGCACGCTCACCTCGTCCGCCAACGGCGGCAGCGGCTATGTCGGCATGTCGACACTCAAGTCGACGCTCCGCGCGCTCGCCGCCAAGCATCCCGGCTTCGGCGGGGTGGCCGGCTGGGAGTACTTCAACTCGCAGCCCGGCGGCACCGCGGCGCCCTGGAAGTGGGCGGCGGAGGTCTCCTCGGTCCTGAAGCGCTGACGCGGGGACGGGCAGACAAACGGACGAAGTGACGCGGCGACGCGGCGACGCGGCGACGCGGTGACGTACGGAGTAGTCGGTGTCACTGCCACAGGGTCTCGGCGACGGCCACCCCCACGAAGGCCGCGCCGAGGCCCGCCGCCACGCTGCCCAGCGCGTTGGCCACCGCGCGGAACCGCGCCCCGCTCTCGGCGAGCCGCAGCGTCTCGTAGGAGAACGTCGAGTACGTGGTCAGGGCCCCGCACAGCCCGGTGCCGAGGAACAGCAGCGTCCGGGAGGAGGCGGCGCCCGCCGTGACGGCGCCGGTGAGCACGCCGAGGACCAGGCAGCCCACGACGTTGACCAGGAAGGTGCCCCACGGGAAGAGCGTGGCGTGGCGCCTTTGCACGGCGCGGTCGGTCAGATAGCGCAGCGGGGCGCCGATCATCCCGCCGACGACGACGAGCAGCCAGTTCATCGGTCCTCCTCCCCTCCCCTCGGCCGGGGGTCCTCGCGGGCCGCGGTGGCGGGCCGCCTCGCCAGCAGGCGGCGCGTCGTCCATGCCGCGCCCCACACCGCCGCCAGCGCCGCCAGCAGCGTCAGCGCCATGTAGGCGAGGCCGGTACGGGCGTGGCCGCCGCTCACGAGGCGCTCGATGTCCACCGCGTACGTCGAGAAGGTGGTGAAGCCGCCGAGCACGCCCGTCCCGAAGAACGGCCGCACCAGGTGGTGCGCCGCCCAGACGTCGGTGATCAGCACCATGAAGACGCCGATCACCGCGCAGCCGACGGCGTTCACCACGAGCGTCGGCCAGGGGAAGCCGTCGGCCGCGACCGGCCACAGGAGGGACACGCCGTAGCGCGCCGAGGCCCCGAGGGCGCCGCCCAGGGCCACCGCGGCGAGGGTCGGGCCCTGCCCGCGTGCCGACGCGGCGCGCTGGGCGGGCACGGACAGGTCGACGTCGGGGTCCACGGGTTCGCCGGCCGCGTCGGGCCGCCCGGCTCTGCTGGGCATGTTCCTCCTACTCGCCGTCGCCCGTCGGCGGGCGCGCTCGTTCGCAAGTAGGGACCGTTGGCGGCGCTCGCCGCGGTTCGGGTACGGCGGGCCCCACCGCCGTGCGGCGCCGGGCAGGCCCGGGAAGATCGCCGCTGGCCTTCAGGGTAACCGCCCGCACGCACCCCCCGCGCACTCCAGGCCCGGGGCCCGGATTCCTAGGCGAAGTCCCCGCGCCGGTCGCGGGGCGGTGGGAGCGGGCGTGCGGTGGGCGCGGCCACCTCGGGCGGCCACGCCGCCGGGTCGAGGAGGCCGAGGACGTAGGCGCGGGCCACCAGGGCCGTGCGGTTCGGGGCCCGCAGCCGTCGGCACAGCCGGGTCAGGTGGTAGTTGACGCCGTCCACGCCGATGCCCACGGCGCGGGCCACCACCGCCGTCGTGGCGCCGCCCGCGACGAGCCGCAGAATCCGGGCCTCCTGCGCGCTGAGGGCCGGATGGGCCGGCTCCAGGTCCGCGTCGTGGGAGCGCGCCGCGGGGCCGGGCCCGGCGGCCTGCGCGCCTTCCTCGGCCACGCGCAGCGTCACCAGCAGGGGCGGCGTGTCCTCCAGGGGGTCGGTGACCGGCTCGACCGTCAACTGCCCGTGGTGGGGCGTCTTTCCGGCCGTCCAGCTGACTTCGACCGGGTAGCGGGACCGGCGGCCGGAGCGCATGGCCTCGTCGAGCTTGCGGAGCTGTTTCCTGTTGGTGGGCGTGAGCAGGTCCAGCAGCGGCCGGCCCGCGACCCGGCCCGGCCGAAGGCCCAGCGCCCCGGCGAAGGCCGGGTTGGCGACCGTGACCACGCCGTCGCCGGTGCTGATGGCGGTGGGCGCCGGCGAACGGTCGAGCAGGCTCAGGAACCTGCCCCGCCAGACGGCGGCGTCCGCCACCCTGGGCCCGCCCACGGCTTCGGCGCCCGGCGGACCACCGTCGGCGGCTCCCCCACCCTGCGACCGGGACACACGTCCTCCTCCTCGCCCCGCATAACCACGTCACCCCTGTCCGCGCAAGCGGCGAAGGGGAAAAGGCCCCTACAAGATTACGTAGTTCTCGCGGCGGGCCCGTGACCGGGGCGCGCGACGGTGGAGGCGGCGCTCAGCGCATCGGGCGTCCAACTCCCCCGCACCCCTGGGAAGAGGCACTGGCCATGAGCGAATCCCCCACCCTCGGCGTCGACGTCACGACCGGCGAGGTCGCGACCGTCGACGTCACGGCAACCGGACTCACCAGCACCCCCGTTCAGCAGGCCGTGGAACTCGCGCGCCGCCACGGTCCGCTCTACGTCCGGCGCTACCACGGGCGCGAGAGCGTCTGGGCCTCCTCCCTGGAGCTGGTCGAGGAGCTGTGCGACGAGACGCGTTTCGCCAAGGGGGTCGGGCCGGCCCTGGAGAACGTGCGCGGCATCGCAGGGGACGGCCTGTTCACCGCGTACGACGACGAGCCCAACTGGGCCAAGGCGCACGACATCCTGCTGCCCGCCTTCGCGATGAACTCGATGCGGACCTACCACCCGCACATGCTGCGCGTCGCCCGGCGCCTCATCGCCTCCTGGGACGGCCGCCTCGCACCGGACGGGACCGGGTCCGCGCCGGTCGACGTGTCGCAGGACATGACCAGGATGACCCTGGACACCATCGGCCTGTCCGGGTTCGGCTACGACTTCGAGTCCTTCGCCCGCGCCGAGCCGCACCCCTTCGTCGAAGCCCTCGTCCGCGGGCTCGGCCACAGCCAGGCGAAGCTGGCCCGGGTGCCCGGCGGGGAGTACGCGGCCGAGGACGCCGAGTTCGCCGCCGACGCGGCCTTCCTGGCGCGGGTCGTCGACGAGGTGATCGGGGCCCGCAAGGCGGCGGGCGACACCTCCACCGACGACCTGCTCGGCCTGATGCTCAACTCCCCCCATCCGGACAGCGGAGAGGTCCTCGACGAGGCCAACATCCGCAACCAGGTCATCACCTTCCTCATCGCCGGACACGAGACGACGTCGGGCACGCTCTCCTTCGCCCTCTACTACCTGCTGAAGAACCCGGCCGTGCTGCACCGCGCCCAGGCCGAGGTGGACGCGCTGTGGGGCGACCTCGCCGACCCCGAGCCGACGTACGAGGACGTGGGCAGGCTGCGGTATGTGCGCCAGGTGCTCAACGAAGCGCTGCGGCTGTGGCCGACCGCCCCCGCGTTCCAGCGCCGGGCCCTCGTCGACACGACGCTCGGCGGGCGCCACCCGGTGCGGGCCGGCCAGTTCGTGGTGGTGCTCACCCCGATGCTGCACCGCGATCCGGTGTGGGGCGACAGCGTCGAGGAGTTCGACCCGGAGCGCTTCGCCCCCGAGGCCGAGGCGGGCCGCTCCCCGCACGCGTACAAGCCGTTCGGCACCGGCGAACGGGCCTGCATCGGGCGGCAGTTCGCGCTGCACGAGGCCACGATGCTGCTCGGCATGCTGGTGCACCGCTACCGCTTCGTCGACCACGCCCGCTACGACCTGAAGGTGAAGGAGACCCTCACCCTCAAGCCGGACGGCTTCACCATGACGCTGGCCGCGCGCACCCCCGAGGACCGGGAGCGCACCCGGGCCGCGCTGCGCGAGCTGCGCTCCCTCGCCGGATTCGCCGGATTCGCGGAATTCGCCGGTACCGGCGCGGGCGAGGCCGACGCGGGTGAACGGGCGGCGGACGGTACGGCGACGCGGGCCCGCGCCGGGACCGCCCTGACCGTGCTGCACGGCTCCAACTTCGGGGCGTGTCGGGCGTACGCGGAAGAGCTCGGGGAGCAGGCCGCCGACCTCGGCTTCGACGTGCGCGTCGCGGCCCTGGACGAAGCCACCGGCGCCCTGCCGACCGACACGCCCGTGGTGATCGTCGCCGCCTCCTACAACGGCCGGCCCACGGATGACGCACGCCAGTTCATGTCCTGGCTGACGGAGGCCGCGCCCGATGTCACCGGGGTGCGGTACGCGGTCCTCGGTGTCGGCGACCGGAACTGGGCCGCGACCTACCAGCGGGTGCCCACCCTCATCGACGACGCGCTCGCGGCGTCCGGCGCGAGCCGCCTCCTGGAGCGCGCCGAGGCCGACGCCTCCGGGGACCTCGCCGGTTCCGTGCGCCGCTTCGCGACGGCGCTGCGGCGCGCGTTGCTGGAGGAGTACGGCGACCCGCTGAGCGTCGGGGCGGCGGCCACCGAGGTCCCGGCCCACGGTTACGACGTCGTGGAGGTCACCGGCGGGCCGCTGGACGCGCTGGCCGCGCGGCACGGGGCGGTCGCGATGACGGTGGTGGAGAGCGCCGACCTCGTCGACATGGCGCATCCGCTCGCCCGCCCGAAGCGGTTCCTGCGGATCGCGCTCCCCGCCGGGGTGACCTACCGCACCGCCGACCACCTGAGCGTCCTGCCGGTCAACGACCCGGAGGTGGTCGAGCGGGCGGCCGCGGTGCTCGGCGTCGACCTGGAGGCGGTCCTGAACATCCGGGCCCACAAGAGCGGGCGAGCCACCCTCCCGCTGGATCGCCCGGTGTCCGTGCGCGAACTCCTCAGCCGTTACGTCGAATTGCGTGACGCTCCGACCGCCGAACAGGTCGCCCTGCTCGCCGAGCACCATCCGTGCCCGCCCGAGCGGGCCGCCCTGGAGCAACTGGCTGCCGATCCAAGCGCGTTGGCCGCACACCGGGGCAGTCTGCTCGACCTGGTCGAGGGCCACCCGGCGCTGCGGGGGCTGCTGCCCTGGCCCGTGCTGCTCGACCTGCTGGCGCCGATGCGGACCCGCCACTACTCGATCTCCTCCTCGCCCGCCGCCTCGCCGGGCCACGCCGACCTGATGGTCTCGCTCCTCTCGGCGCCGGACCGCTCCGGGCGCGGGACCTTCCGGGGCACCGGATCCGCGTACTTCCACCGCGTGAGGGCCGGTGACACCCTGTACGCGCGGGTACAGCCCTGCCGCGACGCCTTCCGTGTCGCCGCTGACGCGCGGACGCCCGTCGTCATGGTCGGCGCGGGCACGGGCCTCGCCCCGTTCCGGGGGGCGATCGCCGACCGGCTGGAGCTGGCCCGCGCCGGTGGTGAACTCGCTCCGGCGCTCTGCTACTTCGGCTGCGACCACCCCGACGTCGACTATCTGCACCGCGCCGAACTGGAGGCGGCGGAACGGGCGGGCGCCGTGTCCATGCGGCCCGCGTACTCCAAGGCCCCCGACGGCGACGTGCGCCATGTCCAGCACCGGATCGCGGCCGAGGCCGAGGAGATGTGGCGGCTGCTGGAAGCGGGGGCGGTGGTCCGCGTGTGCGGCGAAGGTTCCCGGATGGCGCCCGGCGTGCGCGAGGCGTTCCAGCGGATGCGGACGAAGTTCGCGGGCGGGGACGCCGCGGCGGCCGAGGCGTGGTGGCGGGACCTGGTCGCCGAGGGACGCTATGTCGAGGACGTCTACGCGAGCAGCTGACGGCGCGCGCGTCCGGGCGGCCGTGACCCAGGTGGCACCTGCGACACGCCGCCCGTCCCGGCTCGACCGTGCCACCCGGAAATCCCCCTCCGGGCGCCACCTCGCCTCACGCGGCGTCCCCGGCGAAGTCGATCGGGCCGGGGTCAGCCGCGGTAGGTCTCCAGGAGCCGCAGCCACACCTCGCTGATCGTCGGGTAGGCCGGGACCGCGTGCCACAGGCGGTCCAGGGGGATCTCGCCCGCCACCGCCATCGTCGCGGAGTGGATGAGCTCGCCCACGCCCGGGCCGACGAAGGTGACGCCGAGCAGGATCTCGCGGTCCAGGTCCACGACCATGCGGGCACGGCCCCGGTAGCCGTCCGCGTACAGGCCCGCGCCCGCGACACCCGACATGTCGTAGTCGACGGCCCGGACGCGGTGGCCCGCGGACTCGGCCTCCGCGAGGGTCAGGCCCGCCGACGCGGCCTCGGGGTCGGTGAAGACGACCTGCGGGACGGCGGCGTGGTCGGCGGTGGCGGAGTGGGCGCCCCAGCGGTCGGTCTCCAGGAGAGGGACCCGCCGGGCGCGGGCGGCGATGGCGGCGCCCGCGACACGGGCCTGGTACTTGCCCTGGTGAGTGAGGAGCGCGCGGTGGTTCGCGTCGCCGACCGCGTACAGCCAGTCGCTGCCCTCCACGCGCAGGCTCTCGTCCACCGACAGCCATGAGCCGGGCTCCAGGCCCACCGTCTCCAGGCCGATGTCGTCGGTGCGGGGGGCGCGGCCGGTGGCGAAGAGGATCTCGTCGGCCTGCACGGTCGAGCCGTCGTCCAGCGTCGCCGTGACGGTGCCCTCGCGCCGCTCCACGGCGGTCACGGAGACGCCCGAGCGGACCTCGGCGCCCGCCTCGGTCAGGGCCTCCTGGACCAGTTCGCCGGCGAACGGCTCCATGCGGGGCAGCAGGCCCCCGCCCCGCACCAGCACCGTCACCCGGGAACCGAGCGCCTGCCAGGCCGTGGCCATCTCCACGGCGACGACGCCGCCGCCCACCACCAGGAGGCGGCCCGGCACGTGGTCGGCGGCGGTCGCCTCGCGGCTCGTCCACGGCTTGACGTCGGCGAGGCCGGGCAGGTCGGGCAGGGCCGCGCGGGTGCCGGTGCACACGGCGACCGCGTGGCGGGCCTCCAGCTGGGTCAGGGTGCCGTCCGCGCCGGTGACCGTGACCTTGCGGGGGCCGGCGATGCGGCCGTGGCCCCGGTACAGGTCGACGCCGACGCCCTCCAGCCAGCCGACCTGGCCGTCGTCCTTCCAGTGCGAGGTGTACTCGTCGCGGTGGGCGAGGACCGCCGCGGCGTCCAGCGGGCCCTGGACCGACTGGCGCAGCCCGGGGACGCGGCGGGCGTCGGCGCGGGCGATGACGGGGCGCAGCAGGGCCTTGCTGGGCATGCACGCCCAATAGGAGCATTCGCCCCCGACGAGTTCGCTCTCCACGATCGCGGCGCTCAGGCCCGCCGCGCGGGCCCGGTCCGCCACGTTCTCCCCCACGGGACCCGCACCGATGACTACTACGTCGTACGTCTTGGTATCCGTCATGGGGACAGTCTGTCGGGAGGTGTGTGCCGCGGCCACATGGGTAAGCGCGCGGGACACGCCTGTGCGCGTACGGAACAGGTCCGTGCGCGCGGGCGGAATACGTTTCGCACCATCGGCCGTTGTGGACAGCGGCCATGCCCCACACAGGAAGCAGGGACACACCATGAGCAGCGCGACGGTGGAGCTCACCAAGGAGAACTTCGACCGGACGGTCACGGACAACGAATTCGTTCTGATCGACTTCTGGGCTTCGTGGTGCGGCCCCTGCAAGCAGTTCGCCCCGGTCTACGAGAAGGCCGCCGAGGCCAACCCGGACCTGGTCTTCGCCAAGGTCGACACGGAGGCGCAGCCGGAGCTGGCCGCCGCCTTCGACATCCAGTCCATTCCGACCCTGATGATCGTCCGCGATCAGGTGGCGGTCTTCGCCCAGCCGGGCGCACTGCCCGAGGCGGCGCTGGCCGACGTCATCGGCCAGGCCAGGAAGCTGGACATGGACGAGGTGCGCAGGCAGATCGCCGAGGAGCAGGCCAAGCAGCAGGGCCAGCAGGATCAGCAGTAGGAGCAGTAGGAGAGGTGCGGCGGGCTCCGGTCAGCTGGACTCGCGGTGCACGACGTCCGCGCCGAGGACGTCGTGCACCTCCGGTTCGGCGCCCGGGTCGCGCACCACGCGGTCGACGAGTTCGGCGAGGCCGCGGCCCGAGGGCAGTTCGATGCGGACGGTGCTGAGCCGGGGCCTCAGCAGTCGGCCGAGCACCAGGTCGTCGGAGCCGATGAGGGCCGTCTCGTCGGGGATCGCGATGCCTTCGTCCTGCAGGGCCCGCATCAGCAGCATGGCGTACTCGTCGTTGTAGGTGAACACGCCCTCCAGGCCCAGGGAGCGCCAGCGCGCCGCGAGCCGGGCGGCGGACTCCTCCTCGTGGGCGAGAGGCAGCTCCACGACCGAGGCACCGGTGACGTGCGCGGCGTCGACCGCCGTGCGCAGTCCCTCGACGCGGGGCCGCGAGAAGTTCTCCAGGCCGGGCTCCTCGGGGACGACCACCCCGATCCGGCGCCGGCCGCGGGCCAGCAGGTGCAGGGCGGCGGCCTCCCCCACCCGGCGGCCGTCCATCAGGAGGGCGTGGGCGCCCTCGACGCGGTGCGGCCCGAGCGTGAAGACGGCCCGGGCACCGGAGCGCTTGAGGACCGTCACGCCGCGCGGTCCGAGCGCCGAGGCGTCGGGGGCGAGGACGGCGACGGGGCGCAGCTCGGCCCAGGCGCGCGCGGCGTCCTCGCCGGTCATGCCGAGGCTGCCGTACTGCACGACGGTGTAGTCGAGGCGGCTGAGCGCCCACTGGAGTTCGTTGAAGAACCGGCTGAAGAGCGGGCCCATCGGGATCTCCGAGGTGGGCATGAGCACCATCCGGCTGTGGCCGGCGCGCAGGCTGCGGGCGGCGGCGTGCGGGACGTAGCCCAGTTCTCTCGCGGCCTGGTGGACGCGGCGTCGGGTGGGCTCGCTGATGCGCACGGAGGCGCTGTTGTTCAGGACGTAGGACACGGTCGCGCGGGAGACGCCCGCGAGGCGGGCGACGTCGGTGCTCGTCGGCACGGGGCGCCGCGCGGGCTGCTGGTTCGGTATCTGCGCCATGGCATCGGCATCTTCGCAGACCCGGGTGGGGCCCTCGACGGCGGGCGGCCGGGATCTCCTCGGCGGCACGGCCTGAACTTCCCTTCCCCGCAAGCGTCTTGATCCGTCCGGCTCGTTCCCCGCCGGGCTACTCGCCGGTTAACGTGCGGGCATCCGTCCTCGACCGGAGGTGCCCCGCATGACCGCCGACCGTGCCGAAGGGCTGGCGCGCACCGCTCGCGCGCTGGCCGCCTCAGAGGTCTCCTCGCGCGAGCTGACCGAGCGGACACTGGCCAGGATCGAGGCGGCGCAGCCCGTCCTGAACGCCTTCAAGCGGGTGCGGGCCGAGGCCGCGCTCGCCGAGGCGGACGCCGCCGACCGGGAGTTGGCGGCGGGCGGCCCGTCGGCCGGGCGGCCGCTGCTGGGGGTGCCGCTGGCCGTCAAGGACGACATGGACGTCGCGGGCGAGCCGACCGCGTTCGGCTGCGGGGGCGAGTTCCCGCCGAAGTCCGAGGACTGCGAGGCCGTACGGCGGCTGCGGGCGGCCGGCGCGGTGATCGTCGGCAAGACCAACACCTGCGAGCTGGGGCAGTGGCCCTTCACGGAGGGGCCGGGGTTCGGGGACACCCGCAATCCCTGGCACACCGGGCACACGCCGGGGGGTTCGTCGGGCGGCTCGGCGGCGGCGGTCGCCGCGGGCCTGGTCCCCGCCGCGCTGGGCTCCGACGGCGCCGGGTCGGTGCGGATACCGGCCGCGTGGACGCATCTGGTCGGCATCAAGCCGCAGCGCGGGCGGATATCGACGTGGCCGTGGCCCGAGGCGTTCCAGGGGATCACCGTCAACGGCCCGCTCGCCAGGACCGTCGCCGACGCCGCGCTGCTCCTCGACGCCGCCAGCGGCAGCCATGCGGGTGACCTGCACCGGCCGTTGCCGGTGCGCGCCGCCGAGGCCGCGACCCGGGACCCGGGGCGGCTGCGGATCGCCCTGTCGCTGCGCATGCCGTTCACGGCCACGGCCAAGCGGCTGCACCCCGGGGTGCGGCAGCGGGTGGTCGCGCTGGCGGACCGGCTCGCCGCGCTCGGGCACGACGTGGAGGCGGCCGATCCGGACTACGGCCTCATCGGCCTGGCGTTCGTGCCGCGCGCCACGGCGGGCATCGCGGAGTGGGCGGAGCACGTCCCCGACGCCTCGCTCCTCGACCGGCGCACCCGCGAGGCGGCCCGCGTGGGGCGGCTGCTGGGCGGCGCGCCGCTGCGGCTCGCGCGGCGCGCCGAGGCGGCACTGCACGAGCGGGTGGGGGCGGTCTTCTCGACGTACGACGTGGTGCTCGCGCCGACGACGGCCGCTCCCCCGCCCCGGATCGGCGCGCTGGCCGGCCTGAGCGGCCTGCGCACCGACCGGGCGATGATCGCCGCCTGCCCCTACGCGTGGCCGTGGAACGTGCTCGGCTGGCCGGGCGTCAACGTCCCCGCCGGGCGTGTCGCGGGCGGTCTGCCGGTCGGCGCCCAGCTGCTGGGCCCCGCGGGCAGTGAGCCGCTGCTGATCTCCCTCGCCGCACAGCTGGAGGCGGACCAGCGCTGGTACGAGCAGTGGCCGGCGCCCGTCCCCGGGGCACCGGCGCGGGCGTGAGGAGCGGCGCGGGACCGGCGCGCCGGGAGTGCGCGGGGCGGCGCGGCGGGGCCCCAGGGGCTGGCGCGGCGGGGTCACACGGCGGTGCGGCAAGGCCCCCGGAGGGCCCGGCGGGGTCACCGGGCGGCGGGGGCGGCGGGGTCACAGGGTGGCCAGGGTCTGCCACAGCTCCGGGTCCTCGAAGCCCAGCGCCCACAGCACGGTGTGGCGCACCCCGTACCGCCGCAGGACGGGCAGGTGGGCGGCGGTGCCGCGGGCGTCCTGGTACCAGACCGTGCGGCGGGTGCCGCCTTCCGCGTACGTGAAGTGGGGCGTGCCGGAGGCGGGGTCGAGGTGGTAGGGCGCGCCCACCTTGCGGCGCAGCGCCTCCGCCTCCTTGGAGGTGACGTGCCGGGCGCGCCCCCGGCTGCCGACGGCCCAGTCCCAGCCATAGGCGGGCAGCCCCATCTCCAGCTTGTCGACCGGTACGTCGGCGGTGGCGCGCCGCAGGATCTCGTCGTACCAGGCGGGGGTCGACAGCGGGCCGGGGGCGCCCTCGGCCCAGTGGAGGTTGTAGGCCATGACGCGCAGCCGGTCGGCGGCGGCGCCGAGCCGCTTGTAGTCCCAGACCCGGCCGGTGCCGGCGGTCTTCGGCGAGACGGTCACGACGCACTGCTTGCGCAGGGCGTGCAGCTGCCCGCACAGGTCGGTGACCAGCGTGGCGTACCCGTCGCGGACCTTCTCGTACGCGGCGTCGCCGGTCGGTGCGATGGTCTCGTAGTCGAGGTCGAGGCCGTCGTAGTCACGGCTCTTCACGACGCTCAGCAGGGTCTCGATGTGCGTGGCGCGGCGGCCCGCGTCGGTGACCACGTCGGCCAGCGCGCCGCGCGGCATGCGCTCCATGACGGTCGGCACGACCTTGATGCCCGCACCGTGCAGTCCGTCGACGACACGCCGGTCCGCCGCGTGCAGGTGCGGGTCGACACGCCCGGCCGCCTTCGTCTCGTACCAGAAGGGGCTGACGGTGTGCAGCTGGTCCGCGTGGCGCAGGGCGGTGGCGTACGCGGCCTCCTGGTCCCAGTACGGGAGCCAGGCCGAGGCGGTGCGGGGCGGCGCGGCCGGGGTGGGCGGCGGCGGGGCGGGGTCGGAGGCCGCGGGGACCGGCGCGAGGACCGCCGCCGCGGCGGCGAGGGCGATCAGGGCGGTGGCCCGGCGGGGGTGACGAGGCATCATGGACCGAGCCTGCGGGCCGCGCGGGACCGGCGCCGCGTGGAGTGGGCCGGACAGGTCTGCGAGGGCTCCGATGCCGTTCGCGAGCGGCCGCGGCCGGCGCTCCTCGTGGCGCGGGTGAACGGCCGGTGAGCCGGGGATGTCGGCAGGGCGATGAGAAATTCCTGGTACGAGAACGGCTTCAAGGGCACTCTTGTGCGGATGGCTTCAAGGGTCTTGGGTGTGACGAGCACCTGCGACAGGAAAGGATCCTCCTATGCCCGAGGGAGACTGTACGAAGCACCTCCCTCCACCTCGCACCAAGGCACCGGACCCGGTGACCGAGGCGGAGGTGGAGGCACTGGTGCGCGGCATCTGCTTCAAGACGGGGCCGCCCCGCACCACCGGTGTCGAACTGGAATGGCTCGTCCACGAACCCGGACTGGCCCATCTGCCGGTCCCCGCGGCCCGTCTCGAAGCCGCCTACGCCGCCCTGCGGGCGCTGCCCGTGAAGGCGTCGCTCACCGTCGAACCCGGCGGACAGCTGGAGCTCAGCTCGCTGCCCGCCGCTTCCCTGATGGAGTGCGTGTCGGACATGCGGGCCGATCTCGGCCTCGTCCGCGACACCCTGCGCGGCCATCGCCTCATTCTCAGCGGGATCGGCGCCGACCCCTGGCGGCCGCCTTCGCGGTTCCTGCGCGAGCCGCGCTACGACGCGCTGGAGTCCTGCCTCGACCGCGGCGGCCCCGCCGGGCGCCGCATGATGTGCTCGACGGCGTCCGTGCAGATCTGCCTGGACGCGGGGTACGAGGAGCCGGGCCCGCTCGGCTACGCGCGCCGCTGGCGTCTGGCGCATCTCCTCGGTCCGGTCCTGGTGGCCGCGTTCGCCAACTCGCCGCTCCAGGAGGGCCGCCCCACCGGCTGGCGCTCCACCCGGCAGGCCGTGTGGGCGGGCATCGAACCCGGCAGGTCCGGCGCCCCGTCGCTGGAGGGGGAACCGCGGGAGACCTGGACGCGGCACGCCCTCGACGCGCCGGTCATGTGCGTGAAGAGACCGCCGGGCGAGGAGGGGGCGTGGACCGTTCCGGAGGATTTGACCTTCCGTGACTGGACCCGCTCGGGCCTGCCGCGGCCGCCCACCCGCGACGACCTCGACTACCACCTGACGACCCTGTTCCCGCCGGTCCGCCCGCGCGGCCACCTGGAGCTGCGCATGGTCGACGCCCAGCCGGGCGAGGACGGCTGGATCGTGCCGCTCGCCGTGACGAGCGCGCTGTTCGACGACGCGCAGGCGGCCGAGACCGCCTACCGGGCCGTGAAGCCGCTGGCCGAACGGGACGGCCCGCCCGGCTCCGTCGCCGCGCCGCGCAGTCCGCTGTGGCTGGACGCGGCGCGCCACGGCACGGCCGACGCCGAGCTGCGCGAGGCCGCCCTGGTCTGCTTCGCCGCCGCCGTCGACGCGCTGCCCCGGCTGGGCGCCGACGCCTCGGTGCGGGACGCGGTCGCCGCGTACGCCGAGCAGTACGTCGCGCGGGGCCGCTGTCCGGCCGACGACCTGCTGGACGGCCGGGGCGAGGCACTTGGACACGACGACGCCACGGGGAAGGACGCCCGACGATGAACGGCCCCACCACCGATCCGCAGGCCCTGCGCGAGCGCGCGCTCGCCGCGCTCCTCGCCGCCCGGGACCGCACGTCCCTGCTGACCGACTGTGTCGAGGACGCCGAACTGACGGCGCAGCACTCGCCGTTGATGTCGCCCCTGGTCTGGGACCTCGCGCACATCGGCAACCAGGAGGAGCAGTGGCTGCTGCGCGCGGTCGCGGGCCGCGACGCCATGCGGCCGGAGATCGACTCGCTCTACGACGCCTTCGAGCACCCCCGCGCCGAGCGGCCGAGCCTGCCGCTGCTCGCGCCCGCCGAGGCCCGCGGCTACGCGGCCGAGGTCCGGGGGCGGGCCCTTGACGTGCTGGACAGCACGCCGTTCCACGGCAGCGCGCTCACCGACGCGGGCTTCGCGTTCGGCATGATCGCCCAGCACGAGCAGCAGCACGACGAGACCATGCTCATCACGCATCAGCTGCGCTCGGGACCCACCGCCCTCACCGCGCCCGACCCGGAGCCGGCCCCGCCCTTCACGGGGCCGGCCGAAGTCCTCGTTCCCGGGGGCCCGTTCACGATGGGCACCTCCACCGAGCCGTGGGCCCTGGACAACGAACGGCCCGCGCACCGCCGCCTGGTCCCGCCGTTCTTCATCGACACCACGCCGGTGACGAACGCCGCGTACCAGCGTTTCATCGAGGACGGCGGCTACGAGGAGATGCGCTGGTGGTCACCGGCCGGCTGGGCCATGGTCCGGCGAAACGGCCTGCGGGCGCCGCTGTTCTGGCGCCGCGAGGGCGGGCAGTGGCTGCGGCGCCACTTCGGGACCGTGGAGCCGGTGCCCGCCGACGAGCCGGTGCTGCACGTGAGCTGGCACGAGGCCGACGCGTACGCGCGCTGGGCAGGCCGGCGCCTGCCGAGCGAGGAGGAGTGGGAGAAGGCCGCCCGCTACGACCCGGTCACCGACCGCTCCCTGCGCTACCCGTGGGGCGACGACGACCCCACCCCCGAGCGGGCGAACCTCGGGCAGCGGCACCTGCGTCCGGCCCCGGCGGGCAGCTATCCGGCGGGCGCGTCGCCGTTGGGCGTACGGCAGTTGATCGGCGACGTGTGGGAGTGGACGTCCAGCGACTTCCTGCCCTATCCCGGCTTCGTCGCCTTCCCCTACCGGGAGTACTCGGACGTGTTCTTCGGCGGCGACTACAAGGTGCTGCGCGGCGGGGCCTTCTCGGTGGACGCCGTGGCCTGCCGGGGCACGTTCCGCAACTGGGACCACCCGGTGCGCCGGCAGATCTTCTCCGGGTTCCGCACCGCACGGGACGCCGGCCCCGCGGAGGCGTCCGCACCGGAGGCAGCCGCGCCGGAGGCCTTCTGATGTGCCGTCATATCGCCTACCTCGGTCCGCCGGTGCCGCTGGAAAGCCTCCTCGTGACACCCCCGCACGGCCTGTACCGCCAGTCGTGGGCGCCGCGCCGCCAGCGGTACGGCACGGTCAACGCCGACGGCTTCGGGGTGGGCTGGTACGCGGACGGGGACCCCGCGCCCGCGCGATACCGCCGCACGGGGCCGATCTGGGGCGACCAGTCCTTCGCCGACCTCGCCCGGGTCGTCCGTTCGGGGGCGCTGCTCGCCGCGGTGCGCGACGCCACCCTGGCGGGTGCCGACGGGGAGGCGGCGGCCGCGCCCTTCGCCGCCGGGCCCTGGCTGTTCAGCCACAACGGCGCCGTCAAGGGCTGGCCCGGGTCCCTGGCCGCCCTGGCCGAGGGCCTGCCGCCCGCCGAGCTGCTCGCCATGGAGGCGCGCTGCGACTCCGCGCTGGTGTGGGCGCTCGCCCTGCACCGGCTGCGGCGCGGCGACGCGGCGGGGCAGGCCCTGGCCGACACCGTCCTGGAGGTCGCCGAGGCCGCCCCGGCCTCCCGTCTGAACCTCCTTCTGACCGACGGCGACACGATCACCGCGACCGCCTGGGGCGACACGCTCTGGTACCGCGCCGAGCCCGGTCGCGGCACCGTGGTCGCCTCCGAGCCCTACGACGACGATCCCCACTGGCGCGAGGTGCCCGACCGCACCCTGCTCGCCGCGAGCCCCACCGACGTACTGCTGACACCGCTCAAGGAGCCACCCGCGTGAGCCCGTTCCTGCTGACCCGCACCCTGCCCGAGGACGCGACCGGCGCCGCCCTGCGCGCCGACGTGCTGCACGGCCTGACCAGCGCCGTGAAGACGCTGCCGCCCAAGTGGTTCTACGACGCGCGCGGCAGCGCCCTCTTCGAGGAGATCACCACCCTGCCGGAGTACTACCCGACGCGCGCCGAGCGGGAGATCCTGCTCTCGCGTGCCGCCGAGATCGCGGACATCACCGGCGCCCGCACCCTGATCGAGCTGGGCTCGGGCTCGTCGGAGAAGACCCGCCACCTCATCGACGCCATGACGTCCCTGCACACCTACGTGCCCGTCGACGTCAGCGAGAGCGCGCTGACCGGCGCGGCGAACACCCTGCTCGCGCAGCGGCCCTCGCTCGACGTGCACGCCCTGATCGCCGACTTCACCCGGGGCCTCGCACTGCCGGGTACGCCCGGGCCGCGCCTGGTGGCCTTCCTCGGCGGCACGCTCGGCAATCTCCTGCCCGCCGAACGCGCCGCGTTCCTGTCCTCGGTGCGCGACCTGCTGGCGCCCGGGGACGCGCTGCTCCTCGGCACCGACCTGGTGAAGGACGAGTCGGTGCTCGTCTCGGCGTACGACGACCGGTCCGGGGTGACGGCCGCGTTCAACAAGAACGTCCTGGCGGTGATCAACCGCGAGCTGGACGCCGACTTCGACCCGGCCGCCTTCGACCATGTCGCCGTCTGGGACCGCGAGCGCGAGTGGATCGAGATGCGGCTGCGCTCCACGGCCGACCAGACGGTGAAGATCTCCGCGCTCGATCTGGCCGTCGACTTCGCCGCCGGCGAGGAGATGCGCACGGAGATCTCCGCGAAGTTCCGGCAGGAGGGCGTACGCGCCGAACTGGCGGCCTCGGCACTGGATCTGACGCACTGGTGGACGGACGAGCGGGGCCGCTTCGCGCTGTCGCTGAGCACGCCGGTGTGACACCGGCGGCGCGGTGCGGCCCCCCGGTCACAGTCCGCCGATGCTCAGCGCCCTGGTGATCTCGCGGGAGGCGGCACGGGCCTCGGTGGCCGGGTCGCCGCCCGTCAGGACCGCGGTCATGTACGCCTTGATGGGGTTGTCGGCCTCGACGGCGGCCCAGCGCGGCGAGTTGGGCGTCGCCCGCCCGTTCGCCGCGCCGGCGGCCATCGCGGCGACGCCCTCCTCGCCGGCGACGGCGGGGGCCAGCTTCGCCTTGTTGGGCACGTAGTTCATGGTCCTGGCCAGGTCGGTCTGCCATTTCTTGCCGGCCAGGGCCTCGATCACCTCGACGGCGCCCTTGTGGTCGTCGCCGCGTTCGGGCACGACGAGGTCGGAGCCGCCGGTGAAGACCGCGCCGGGCCTGCCCGCCTTCTTGCCGGGGATCGGGAAGTAGCCGAGTCTGCCCTTCAGGCGGGGGTTCTTCTCCTCGATGGCCCGGGCCGCGCCGGGCACCGCGATGATCTGGGCGACGCCGCCGTCCGCGAACACGCCGGCCTGCGACGGGTGCTCCTCGTCGGCGTCGCGCGGGCCCCGGCCGAGGGCCTGGAGGCGCTGGTAGAACGCCATGCCGCGCAGCGCGGGGCCCGTGTGCAGGCTGCCACGCCAGTCGCCGGAGGACTCCTTGGTCTCCTCGGCGAGGTCGCCGCCCTCGTCCCAGATGAATCCGGCCAGGGTGTACCAGTCCTGGCCCGCGAGATAGATGCCCTGGTCGCCGCCGGTGTTGAGCTTCTCCGTGTCCGCGAGCCACTCCTCGCGGGTGCGCGGCGGCCGGGTGATGCCCGCCTTCTCGAAGAGGTCCTTGTCGTAGATGACGACACGGTTGGCCGCGTACCAGGGGATGCCGTACTGGGCGCCGTCGTAGCGGCCCGGCTCGGCGAGGCCGGGCAGCCAGTCGTCCATGCCGAGGTCGCGCGCGGACTCCAGGGTGAGGTCGTACAGGCCGCCCTCGTCGACGTACTGCGCGACCTGGGTGTTGCCGACCTCGATGACGTCGGGCCCCGAGCCGTCCTCCTCCTTCAGCGCCCGTTTGACCTTGGCGCCGATGCCCGTCCACTCCTGGACCTCGACGGCCAGGTCGATGTCGTCGTGCTCCTTCTCGAACTCCTCGGTGAAGCGCTCGACGAACTCGGGGGACGCGCTGCCCTTCATGAGCCAGACGGTGACGGTCCTCGGCTCGTCCTGCCCGGGCAGCAGCCCGCACCCGGCCAGCAGGACGGCACAGGAGAGGGTGAGGGCCAAGGGCATGACGGGGCGGCGGTGCGGGTTCACGTGGGTCACTTTCTGCCTGCGGACAGGGAGGGGCAGCCCGACGCGGGGGGTGAGCAGATGGCTCGAACGGGTACTGGCTGGATTTTGGTCCGTACCAATGGAGCGGTCAAGGGGTGTTTCGTCGCGGACGCCGTCTCGCGTGTCGGCATGTGCTGGTGCACGGTGGAGTGACGTACTTCCACGACGTCATCCCACGGCCGGGAGGAATCCCCTCATGTCGGACCACACCTACCGCGTCACCGAGATCGTCGGCACCTCCCACGAGGGCGTCGACCAGGCGATCCGCAACGGCATCGCGCGGGCCTCGCAGACGCTGCGCTCGCTGGACTGGTTCGAGGTCACGCAGGTGCGCGGACACATCGAGGACGGGCAGATCCAGCACTACCAGGTCGGGCTGAAGGTCGGCTTCCGCCTGGAGGACGAGGCGTAGGCGCCGCACCGGACGCCTGTCCGCCGGAGGGAGCGGTCAGGTGCGGCCCTCGCGTTCCTGGGCGTCCCGCAGCTCCCCCGACGGGCTCGCCCAGTCGGCCCGGACGACCGTGAAGCCCGCGCGGCGCGCCTCGGCGCAGACCAGTTCGTCGTCGTCCACGAGCACGCGCACCTTCCGCGCGCGGGCCATGGACCGCAGGATCTCCAGCTTCGTGCGGCGGGCGGGGCGCCGGTCGTCATCGCGGCGCATCCAGACGCGGCCGGGCGGCAGGCCCTGGCGGGCCAGCCACTCCTCGGTGTCCGTGCGGCAGCGCTCGGGGCGTCCCGTGAGGTAGACGACCTCGCACTCCCGCGCGCTGTCCAGGGCCAGCGCCACGCCCCGTGCCAGCGGCGGATCGTCCTTCGCCGCGGCGAAGAACGCGTCCCAGTCGCGGGGCGCGCGCTCCAGGTACCGCTGCCGGTGCGCGGTGTCCGCGAGGGTGCCGTCGAGGTCGAACACGGCCAGAGGTCTGCTGTCGTCGCTCACGGCGCCAGCGTAGTCAGCGCGGCCGGGAATCACGGCGGACGTCAGGCGTTGAAGCGTGTGTGAGCTCAGTGATCGCGGCAACCCGGTTCTCCGTCCTCGACCGTTCGCGCACCCGTGAGGGGCACGACGGGTCCGAGGCCCTGCGCGACACCGTGCGCCTGGCCCAAGAGGCCGAGGCGCTCGGCTACCACCGCTTCTGGGTCTCCGAGCACCACGGCGTGCCGGGGGTGGCCGGCTCGGCGCCGACGGTCCTCGCCGCGGCGGTCGCCGCGGCCACCCGCACCATCCGGGTCGGCACGGGCGGCGTGATGCTGCCCAACCACCGCTCGCTGGTGGTGGCCGAGCAGTTCGGGGTGCTGGAGTCGCTCTTCCCCGGCCGGATCGACATGGGACTCGGCCGTTCCGTCGGGTTCACGGACGGCGTCCGCAAGGCGCTGGGGCACGACAAGCACGACGCGCGGGACTTCGCCGCCCAGCTGAGCGAGCTGCTCGCCTGGTTCGGCGGCACCTCCGGCACCGGCGTCCACGCCCGCCCGGCGGAAGGGCTCACGGTCCCGCCGTACGTGCTCGCCGTCGGCGAGGGCGCGACGATCGCGGCCGAGGCGGGGCTTCCGCTGGTCATCGGGGACATCAAGGGGCGCGGGAAGATGCTGCGCGGCATCGAGACGTACCGCGGCGCGTTCCGCCCCTCGCCCTGGCTGGCCGAGCCGTACGTCATGATCGCGGGCACGGTCGCCGTCGCCGGGAGCGAGGAGGAGGCCCGCCGGCTGCTGATCCCGGAGGCCTGGTCGATGGCGTACTCCCGCACGCACGGCACGTTCCCGCCGCTGCCGCCGGCCGAGCGCGTGGAGGCGCTGGCGATGACGGACAAGGAGCGCGACCTCTACGAGTCGGGGCTGCGCGGCCAGGTGCACGGCACGCCCGAGCAGGTCGCCGACGAGCTGGAGCGGGTCATCAAGGAGAGCGGCGCGCAGGAGGTGCTGGTGACGACCAGTACGTACGACCGCGCCGGGCTCAGCCGGTCCTTGCGGCACCTGGCCGAGGTGGCGGGGCTGACCCCGGCCGCCTGAGAATCCCGCCCGCGCCACCTCATGCCGCGAGGCCGCTCAGGAGTCCGCCCACCCCCGCTTCTCGGCGAACTCCAGCAACCTCGCGCGGACGCGTACGATCTGCTCGCCCGTCAGGTCGGGCGCGGCGGACAGCAGGGCCTCGGTGATCTCGTGGGTGAACTCGGCCCGCGACAGGACGTCGCACACGCCCTCGTCCCCGCCCGTCGGCGCCGCGACGGCGGGCGCGGCCGGCGCCACGTGGTCCGTGAGGTGCGCCGCGAAGGCCTTGCGGCCGCGGTCGTTGGCGATGATCTGGAACTCGACGCGCGCCCCGGGCACGAGGGCCCCGGGATCGCCCGCGAAGACCGACGTGTGCAGGAAGACGTCCTCGCCCCCGTCGTCCGCCGCGATGAAGCCAAAACCGCGTGTCTCGTCGAACTTGAGAATCGTGCCCGTACCCGAAGCCATGTCCCCCACCACCTGACGCCGCCGCAAGAGCGCACACCCTAACAAGGGCCCGTGGCGCCCAGGTAGACCCGGTCGGGCTCCGGCGCGCGAGGGGTGCGCGGGGCCGCGTCGCGGGGGAGGTAAAATTGTGGGGTTTGTCCCCGAGCCACGCACGGAGTCCGCCGATGCACAGCCCTCACGACCCGTACGTACGCGTCCGGGGTGCCCGGGAGCACAACCTCCGGGGCGTCGACGTGGACATCCCGCGTGACGTCCTCGCCGTCTTCACCGGCGTCTCGGGGTCCGGCAAGTCCTCGCTCGCCTTCGGGACGATCTACGCCGAGGCCCAGCGGCGCTACTTCGAGTCCGTCGCGCCGTACGCCCGGCGTCTCATCCACCAGGTGGGCGCCCCGAAGGTCGGGGAGATCACGGGGTTGCCGCCGGCGGTCTCGCTCCAGCAGCGCCGGTCGGCGCCGGGTGCGCGCTCCTCCGTCGGCACGGTCACCACCCTGTCCAACTCGCTGCGGATGCTCTTCTCCCGTGCGGGCCGCTACCCCGAGGGCGCCGGGCGGCTCGACTCCGACGCCTTCTCGCCGAACACGGCGGCCGGCGCCTGCCCGGAGTGCCACGGCCTGGGCCGGGTGCACCGCACCTCCGAGGAGCTGCTGGTCCCCGATCCCTCGCTGTCCATCCGTGAGGGGGCGATCGCCGCCTGGCCCGGCGCCTGGCAGGGCAAGAACCTCCGTGACGTCCTGGACGCGCTGGGCCACGACGTGGACCGCCCGTGGCATGAGCTGCCGGCGGCCGACCGGGAGTGGATCCTGTTCACCGACGAGCAGCCGGTGGTGACCGTGCACCCGGTGCGCGAGGCGGGGCGGATCCAACGCCCGTACCAGGGCACGTACATGAGCGCCCGGCGCTATGTGATGAAGACCTTCTCGGACTCCAAGAGCCGGACGCTGCGCGCCAAGGCGGAACGGTTCCTCACCAGCGCCCCCTGCCCGGTGTGCGCCGGGAGCAGGCTGCGCCCCGAGGCGCTGGCGGTGACGTTCGCGGGCCGGACGATCGCCGAGCTGGCGGCGCTGCCCCTGTCGGACCTGGCCGACGTCCTGGAGAGCGGCGCCGGTTCGTCCCCGACGGCGCGCGTGCTCACCGATGATCTGCTGGCCCGTATCGCGACCGTCACCGAACTCGGGCTCGGCTATCTCAGCCCGGACCGCGCCACTCCCACCCTGTCGGCGGGAGAGCTCCAGCGTCTGCGGCTCGCGACGCAGCTACGGTCGGGGCTCTTCGGCGTGGTGTACGTCCTGGACGAACCGTCGGCCGGCCTCCACCCGGCGGACACCGAGGCCCTGTTGACGGTTCTGGACCGTCTCAAGGCCGCGGGGAACACCGTCTTCGTCGTGGAGCACCATCTCGACGTCGTGCGGCACGCGGACTGGCTCGTGGACGTCGGACCGCAGGCGGGCGAGCACGGCGGACGGGTTCTGCACAGCGGCCCGGTGGCCGAACTGGAGGGCGTCGAGGAGTCCGCGACGGCCCGTTTCCTCTTCGGCCGCGCTCCGGCTCCGGTACGCCAAAGTCGTACGCCCCGGGGCTGGTTGAAGGTCGGGCCGGTCACGCGGCACAACGTGCGCGGGGTGACGGCGGAGCTGCCTCTGGGCGCCTTCACCGCCGTCACGGGCGTCTCGGGTTCCGGCAAGACCACACTCGTCGGCGAGATCACCGAGGAGCTGGCGGGAGTCGGCCGGCTGGTCCGCGTCGACCAGAGGCCGATCGGGCGCACCCCGCGCTCCAACCTCGCCACGTACACCGGTCTCTTCGACGTCGTGCGCAAGATCTTCGCGGGCACGGACGCGGCGCGCGAGCGCGGGTACGGCGTCGGGCGGTTCTCCTTCAACGTGGCGGGCGGCCGGTGCGAGACCTGCCAGGGCGAGGGGTTCGTCAGCGTCGAGCTGCTCTTCCTGCCGAGCACGTACGCGCCCTGCCCGGACTGCGCGGGGGCCCGCTACAACCCCGAGACGCTCGACGTGAGGTATCTGGGCAAGAGCATCGCCCAGGTCCTCGACCTGACGGTCGAGGCGGCCGCGGAGTTCTTCGCGGACACCCCGCCCGTACTGCGCAGTCTGCACACGCTCCTCGATGTCGGGCTCGGCTATCTGCGGCTCGGCCAGCCGGCCACGGAGCTGTCGGGCGGCGAGGCCCAACGGATCAAGCTGGCGGGCGAGTTGCAGCGGGTGCGGCGCGGCCACACGCTCTACCTCCTCGACGAACCGACGACCGGCCTGCACCCCGCCGACGTGGAGGTGCTCACGCACCGCCTGCACGAACTGGTCGACGCCGGGAACTCGGTGGTCGTCGTCGAGCACGACATGGCGGTGGTGGCGGGCGCGGACTGGGTGATCGACCTGGGTCCGGGCGGCGGCGACAGCGGCGGACGGATCGTCGCGGCGGGCCCGCCGAGGGACGTGGCACGGGCGGAGGGCAGCCGCACCGCCCCGTACCTGGCCCGGGCCCTGGGCCAGGCACCGTAAAGGCCGCGGGCCCCTGCGATGGAGCTACCGACGCACCTTCCGGGTGGCTCGCAGCCACTCCTTGTTCATCGCGGCGATGGAGGGCAGCGGAATGCCCTTGGGGCAGGCGGAGGCGCACTCGCCGGTCAGCGTGCAGCCGCCGAAGCCCTCTTCGTCCATCTGCGCCACCATGTCCAGGACGCGGGTCTCCCGCTCGGGCGCGCCCTGCGGAAGCACGTTCAGATGGTTGACCTTGGCGGAGGTGAACAGCATGGCCGACCCGTTGGGGCAGGCCGCCACGCACGCCCCGCAGCCGATGCACTCGGCGTGCTCGAAGGCGGCGTCGGCGTCCGGCTTGGGCACGGGCGTCGCGTGCGCGTCGGGCGCGGAGCCCGTCGGGGCGCTGATGTAGCCGCCGGACCGGATGATCCGGTCGAAGGCCGAGCGGTCCACCACGAGGTCCTTGACGACCGGGAAGGCGGCGGCGCGCCACGGCTCGACGTCGATGGTGTCGCCGTCGGCGAAGGACCGCATGTGGAGCTGGCAGGTCGTGGTGCGTTCGGGGCCGTGCGCGTCGCCGTTGATGACGAGCGAGCAGGCGCCGCAGATGCCCTCGCGGCAGTCGTGGTCGAAGGCGACCGGGTCCTCGCCCTTGACGATCAGCTCTTCGTTGAGGGTGTCGAGCATCTCCAGGAAGGACATGTCCGAGGAGATGCCGTCCACCTCGTACGTGGACATCGCGCCGTCGGCGTCGGCGTTCTTCTGGCGCCAGACGCGCAGGGTGAGCTTCATGCGTAGCTCCGCTGGGTGGGGTGGACGTACTCGAAGACGAGGTCTTCCTCGTGCAGGACGGGGGCCTCGCCGGTGGCGGTGAACTCCCAGGCGGCGGCGTAGGAGAACTCCTCGTCGCGGCGGGCGGCCTCGCCGTCCGCGGTCTGGGACTCCTCCCGGAAGTGGCCGCCGCAGGACTCGGCGCGGTGCAGGGCGTCGAGACACATCAGCTCGGCGAGTTCCAGGTAGTCGACGACGCGGTTGGCCTTCTCCAGGGACTGGTTGAACTCGGCGCCGATGCCGGGGACCTTGACGCGGCGCCAGAACTCCTCGCGGATCCGCGGGATGCGCTCCAGGGCCTTGCGCAGGCCGCTCTCGGTGCGGGCCATGCCGCAGAACTCCCACATCACCTCGCCGAGTTCGCGGTGGAAGGAGTCGGGGGTGCGGTCGCCGTCGACGGCGAGAAGCAGGTTCAGACGGTCCTCGGTGTCGGCCAGCACCTCCTGGACGACGGGGTGTTCGGCGTCGATGCCGCCCTGGTGCGGGTTGCGGGCGAGGTAGTCGTTGATGGTGGAGGGCAGGACGAAGTACCCGTCGGCGAGGCCCTGCATGAGGGCGCTCGCGCCGAGCCGGTTGGCGCCGTGGTCGGAGAAGTTGGCCTCGCCGATGGCGAAGAGCCCGGGGACGGTGGTCTGCAGGTCGTAGTCGACCCACAGGCCGCCCATCGTGTAGTGCACGGCGGGGTAGATCCGCATGGGCACCTCGTACGGGTTCTCGGCGGTGATCCGCTCGTACATGTCGAAGAGGTTGCCGTACTTCTCCTCGACCTTCTGCCGGCCCATCCGCCGGATGGCGTCGGCGAAGTCGAGGTAGACGCCCTGGCCGCCGGGGCCCACTCCCCTGCCCTCGTCGCACACGTTCTTCGCGGCGCGCGAGGCGATGTCGCGGGGCACGAGGTTGCCGAAGGAGGGGTAGATCCGCTCCAGGTAGTAGTCGCGCTCGTCCTCGGGGATCTCGTTGGGCGGGCGCCGGTCGCCCTTGGCCCGCGGCACCCAGATGCGGCCGTCGTTGCGCAGGGACTCGCTCATCAGCGTCAGCTTGGACTGGTGGTCGCCGGTGCGCGGGATGCAGGTGGGGTGGATCTGGGTGAAGCAGGGATTGGCGAAGTACGCGCCGCGCCGGTGGGCGCGCCACACGGCGGTGGCGTTGGAGTTCATGGCGTTGGTCGACAGGTAGAAGACGTTGCCGTAGCCGCCGGTGGCCAGCACGACGGCGTCCGCGAAGTAGGTGTCGATCCTGCCGGTGATCAGGTCGCGGGCGACGATGCCGCGGGCCCGCCCGTCGACGACGATCACGTCCAGCATCTCGGTGCGCGAATGCATCTCGACGTTGCCGGCGGCGATCTGCCGCGAGAGTGCCTGGTAGGCGCCGAGCAGGAGCTGCTGGCCCGTCTGGCCGCGCGCGTAGAAGGTGCGGGAGACCTGGACGCCGCCGAAGGAGCGGGTGTCGAGCAGTCCGCCGTACTCGCGGGCGAACGGCACGCCCTGCGCCACGCACTGGTCGATGATCTCGACGGAGATCTGCGCGAGGCGGTGCACGTTGGACTCGCGGGCGCGGAAGTCGCCGCCCTTGACGGTGTCGTAGAAGAGGCGGTGGACGGAGTCGCCGTCGTTGCGGTAGTTCTTCGCGGCGTTGATGCCGCCCTGCGCGGCGATCGAGTGGGCGCGCCGCGGTGAGTCCTGGTAGCAGAACTGCACGACGTGGTAGCCCTGTTCGGCGAGGGTGGCCCCGGCGGATCCGCCGGCCAGTCCGGTGCCGACGACGATCACGGTGTGCTTGCGGCGGTTGGCGGGGTTGACCAGCTTCGCCTGGAAGCGGCGGGTGTCCCAGCGCTCGGCGATCGGTCCGCTCGGGGCCTTGGTGTCGACGAGCGGCTCGCCGGTCGTGTACGCGCGGTACTCACTGGAGTGGTTCATGGGTCAGCTCACCAGTCCGGTCATGACGGCCACGGGTACGGAGACGAAGCCGGCGGTCAGCACCAGGGCGAGGCCACCCGCCAGGGGCTTGAGGACGCGGTCGCGGGTGGCGGTGCCGACGCCGAGGGTCTGCGCGGCGCTCCACAGGCCGTGCCGCACGTGCAGGCCGAGGGCGACGACGGCGACGATGTAGATGACGTTGCCGTACCAGGTCGAGAAGGTGTCGATGACGTTCTGGTACGGGTGCAGGTGCTCGTAGCCGCCCGGGTGCACCGTGCCGGTCGTCAGGTCGAGGACGTGCCAGACGATGAAGAGGGCGAGGATGACGCCTCCCCAGCGCATGGTGCGGGTCGCGAAACTCGCCCGCGCCCGCTTGTGGACGTAAGGGGTGGGGCGCGCCCGGATGTCGCGGCGGCTGAGCTGGTAGGCGGACGTGGCGTGGGCGACGACGGCGGCGACGAGGACCACGCGGATCAGCCAGAGCGTCCACTCGCGGTGCATGAACGGCGCGCCGACGGTGCGCAGCCACTGGGCGTAGTGGTTGATCTCCTCCGGTCCGAAGAAGATCTTGAGGTTGGCCACCATGTGCGCGACCAGGTAGAGCAGCATGATCAGGCCGCTGACCGCCATGACGGTCTTCTTGCCGATGGTGGAGTCCCAGAGCGTGCGGGTCATGGACGGCCGTTTGTCCGTCCGCGTTGCCAGAGCCATGCCCGTGACGCTACGGCCGCGGGTCCCGATCGGTCCAAGAGATGGTTCTGCTCATCTCGATAGCTTGTACCTATGGACGGACCTACAGTGCGGGCATGCAATTCCAGCAGCTGCACTACTTCGTCGCCGTCGCCGAGACGCGGCACTTCACGCGGGCGGCGGAGAAGGTCCATGTCTCCCAGCCCTCGCTGTCGCAGCAGATCCGGGCCCTGGAGAAGGAGCTGGGCGCGGAGCTGTTCAGCCGGGCCCGCGGCAACATCACGCTGACCGACGCGGGCGAGGCGCTGCTGCCCCTGGCCCGCCGCATCCTCGCGGACGCGGACACCGCCCGGATCGAGGTGCAGGAGCTGGCGCGGCTGCGCCGGGGCCGCATCCGGCTCGGCGCGACCCCCAGTGTGTGCACGGGGCTGCTCCCGCAGGTGCTGCGCGCCTTCCACGACCGGCATCCGGGGATCCAGCTCCTCGTCGAGGAGAGCGGCTCGCACGACCTCGTACGGGCGCTGGCGCGCGGCGCGCTGGACCTGGCGCTGGTGGTGCTTCCGCTGCCCGGTCCGGCGCCCGCGCTGACCACCGTGGAACTGCTGCGCGAGGACCTGGTCGTGGTGTCGTCCCCGCGGGCCCGGGCGCTGGGCGCCACCGTGCGGATCGCGGATCTCGCGGGTGAGCGCCTCGTGATGTTCCGCCACGGCTACGACCTGCGGGAGCTGACCGTCGCCGCCTGTCGCGCCGAGGGGTTCGAGCCCGAGTTCGCCGTGGAGGGCGGTGAGATGGACGCGGTGCTCGGCTTCGTACGGGCGGGGCTCGGCGTGGCGGTCGTCCCGCGCATGGTGGCCGAACGCTCGGGCTCGGACCTGCGGGTGACCCCGCTGGCCGACCCGAGCCTGCACCGGACGATCGCCCTCGCGCACCGCAGCGACGTGGCCCCGCCGCGGGCGGCGCGGGAACTCCAGCGGATGCTGCTGGCCCGGGACGGGTGAGGGTTTTTCGGGGGCGTCTCGCCGGAGCACCCCCGGCGAGGTCAGCTGATCGCGTCCGCCAGCGCCAGGTCGTGCAGCTGGTCCGGCGGGCCGGGCCTCGCGTAGTACCAGCCCTGAGCCGTGTCGCAACCCAGTTCCCGCAGCTGGTCGGCCTGCGCGCCCGTCTCGACGCCCTCGACGGTGACCGCGAGGTCCAGGCTGTGGGCGAGCGAGACGATGCCCTCGACGATCTTCAGGTCGACGGGGTCGGCCGGGAAGTGCTGCATGCCCTGGGTGAAGGAGCGGTCGAGCTTGAGGACGCTCACCGGCAGCCGCCGCAGGTTGGCGAGGTTGGAGTAGCCCGTGCCGAAGTCGTCGAGCGCGATGTCCACGCCCATCTCGGCGAGCCTGCGCAGCGGTTTGAGCAGGTCGTCGTCGGCTCCTATCAGCGCGGACTCGGTGACCTCCAGGCAGAGCGAGCCCGGTTCGAGGCCCTCGCGCTCCAGGATGTCGACCGTGTCGGAGACCAGGCCCGGATGGGTGAGCTGCATGGGCGAGAGGTTGACGTTGACCCTCAGCGGCCCGGCGGCCACCCCGACCGGGGTGCGCGCCTCCCACAGGCGGGCCTGGCGCATGGACTCCTCGAGGACCCAGCGGCCGAGCGGCACGATCAGGCCGGTGTGCTCGGCGAGCGGGATGAACCGGTCGGGACCGATCACGCCGTGCTGCGGGTGCAGCCAGCGCACGAGTGCCTCGGCGCCGCGCACACTGCCGTCACCGAGGTGCACCAGCGGCTGGTACTCGATGAAGAACTCGCCGCGCTCCAGCGCCGCGGGCAGCGCCGTGGTCAGGCCGTGCCGGGTGATGGCGCGGGCGTCCGCCTCGGGGTCGGCCAGTTCGTAGCGGTTGCCGCCCGCCGACTTGGCGCGGTACATCGTGATGTCGGCGCTGCGCAGCACGTCCGCCGCACCGCGCTCCCCCGCCGGGCCCTCCACGATGCCGATGCTGCCGCGCACGGTCAGCTCGCGGCCCTCGACGCGGATGGGCGCGGCGAGGGCGTTCATGATGCGCCCGGCCAGCTCGTCGACCTCGGTCTCGGTGTCGGGGCCCGTGGTGAGCGCCACGAACTCGTCGCCGCCGAGCCGGGCGACCATCTCGCCGGGCGCGGTGGCACACGACTGGAGCCGGTCGGCGACCTCCACGAGCAGCCGGTCGCCGGCCGCGTGCCCGAGGCTGTCGTTGACGGTCTTGAAGCCGTCGAGGTCGAGGTAGCAGAGCCCGAAGCGGGCGTTCTCCCCCGCCGCCAGGGCCTTCTCCAGGCGCTCGAAGAACAGCGTGCGGTTGGGCAGACCGGTGAGCGCGTCGTGGGTGGCCTCGTAGCGCAGGCGCAGGTTGAGCAGCCGCCGCTCGGTGGTGTCCTCCATCAGCGCCAGCTGGTACTGCGGAAGTCCGTCCGCGTCGCGCAGCAGCGAGACGGTCAGGTTGGTCCACAGGACCGTGCCGTCGGGGCGGTAGAAGGCCTTCTCCACGCGGTAGTGCTCGCGCTCACCGCGCACCAGCTCCTCGTACAGCTTCCATACGTGGGGCGAGTCGTCGGGGTGGGTCCACTCCGCGGCGTTGCGCCCGCGCAGGTTGCTCTCCAGGCCGCCGAACATGCGCACCAGCGCGTCGTTGACCTCCAGGATCGTGCCGTCCAGGTCCGCGATGCCGATGCCGATGGCCGCGCCGTGGAAGACGGCCCTGAAGCGTGCCTCGCTCGCGTGCAGGGCCTCGGCGACGGCACTGCGGGCGCTGAGCGCGGCGCGGGAGATCGCCTCCTGCTCGGTCCGGGTGCGCTCGCGCAGCGCCTGGGCGAAGCCCGCCGCGAGCGCGTGCTGGATCCGTGCGCTGCGGGCCCGCAGCTCCTCCCGGGGGCCTTCGCCGCCGCAGTACAGGACCAGGTAGGCCTCGACACAGTCGAGGGTGCGGCTGAGCGCCTCGGGGTCGGTGCAGTGGGTGTCGATCAGGGCGGCGCCGACGGCCTTGCCCTGCGCCGCGTCGAAGACCCGCTCCTGGAGGGCGTCCCGCAACCTGCGGGCCAGCGGCACCAGTTGCAGCTCGAACTCGGGGCGGGTCAGCGAGGTGGCCGTCACCGGGAAGATCGCGCGGCTCCAGATGGTGGCGAACCTGCGGAGTCTTCCCTCCGGTCCGTCCGGTTCGGCGCTCAACGCTTTTGTCCCACACCCGCGAACCCCGAGAAGGAGTAGGGGTCCTCCTCCTCGGGCGCCGTGTCGGGCCGCCAGTGCGGCATCGGCACCAGGCCGGGTTCCACCATGTCGTACCCCTCGAAGAACCGCGCGATCTCCTCGCGCGAGCGCATGATCAGTGGATTGCGGATGTCTTTGTATACACCGACCGTCCCGCCCGCTTGCTCGGGGGTAACCGGAATCCCTTCGTACGACGCGTGGGTCAGGACGAGCAGGCTGCCGGGCGCGAGGGCGTCCCTCAGCTCGGCGACGGCCGCGCAAGGATCGTACGCGTCCTCGACGAAGTGCAGGACGGCGACGAGCAATAGAGCCACCGGGCGGTCCAGGTCGAGGAGGGAGCCCACCTCCGAACTGCCCAGAATGTCGCGGGGCTTGCGCAGGTCGGCGTTGAGGACCGCGCAGCGTTCGTCGCCGTCGAGGACGGCCTTGCTGTGGGCGACGGCGACCGGGTCGTGGTCGACGTACACCACGCGCGCCTCGTCGCTGGCCTCCTGCGCCACCTCGTGGACGTTGCCGAAGGTGGGGATGCCGGAGCCGATGTCGAGGAACTGGGTGACGCCCCGGTCGACGGCGTGGCGGACCGCTCTGCGCATGAAGGCGCGGTTGGCCTGCATGACCTTCGGCAGGCCCGGCATGAACTCCATGGCCTTGCGGGCGGCCTCCCGGTCGACCTCGAAGTTGTGCGAACCGCCCAGGTAGTAGTCGTAGATACGGGAAACGCTGGGCATCGTGAGATCGATGCCGAGCGGGGCCCAGGCGGGACGCTCCATCAAGACTCCAAGGCATAGGGGGCACAGGGGCATAGGGGGTGGCGCGGGCGATCCGATGTTCGAGGGTGAGGCTACTGATCGTCCGCCAAGGGGGCGAGTCAAAACGGAAATCCGCCGTCCGTTCTCGGTCACCGCCCTTGGCACGTGCCCTGTCCCACGCCGAGGACCGGCCCGTCCCTCCTGGTGAGGGGGACGGGCCGGTCGGCCGTGCTTCCGTGGGGGGCTACTTGGGCGCGCCCACCGCCTTGCCGTCGGGGCTCGCGGCGTACCAAGTGCCGCCCACGCCCTGGCCGTTGGTGTCGCCCGGCTTCTTGTCGCCCGCGAAGGTGTACAGCGGCCAGCAGCCGATCGTCTGCTGTTTGCCGCCGTCCGGGCGGTCGTAGGTCATATAGCCCTTCGTCTTGATGCCCTCGGTGTCCGCCTTGTCGACGGGGGCGACGGCGGGCCACTTCTCGGCGCAGGCGCCGACGCAGTTGGACTTGATCGGCCAGGCCGAGTCCTTCGTGAAGCGGTAGACCGTCATGCCGTTTTTGTCCACGACGATCTCGCCGAGTTCCGGGTCCTTGCGGGTGGACAGGCCCGCGGGGTCGGCGGGGGCGGTTCCGGCCGTCGCGGGTGAGGCCTTCTTGCCGTCGGGGGCCGCCGCGTACCACGTGCCGCCCACGCCCTGGCCCTTGGCTTCGCCGGGCCCGGCGTCCTTCGCGTACCGGTAGACCGGCCAGCCGTCGATGGTGAGCTGCTTGGTGCCGTCGGCGGCGGTGACCTCGCCGAGCAGCGACCCGTCGACGCCCGGTGCGGCCTTGGCGCCGCTCGCGGCCACCGCCGGCCAGGTCTTGAGGCAGGCCGCGTCGCAGGTGGACCGGGGTGGCTGGGCGGTGTCCTTGTCGAAGCGGTAGAGCGTGCGGCCCGCGCTGTCGGTGACGACCTCGCCGAGCTTCTTGCTGTCCCACACGGCGAGTTGTCCGGCCGGCTTCGCCTTGGCGGCCGCGTCCTTGTCGGCGGCACCGGAGTCGGCTCCGTAGCCGTCGCCCGCGCCGTACCCGCCACCCTTGGCCGGGGCCTCGTTGCCCACGTTCTGGCCGTTCGGGGACTGCTCGCCCTGCTCCTGTCCGCACGCCGTCGTCAAGGCAAGCAGGGCCGCAGCCGTCGCTACGAGCGAGGCGCTCCGCCCGGCCCGCGGGGCTCGCCCACTTGGATGCCGCATCTGTGACTCCCGCTGTCCGCTGGGGTGTTGTGGCGCCTGTTGCGTCACACCTGGCCCTAGATACGGGCCGGGGTGACCCTCGCGTTCAACGGGCCCGCGCATTTCTTCGCGCGGCGGCGGACGTGGCGGCGGGCGTGGCAGCCGGGCCGACTGTGCGGCGCTCGGCCGAGAGGGGGCGCACTGCGTCAATCCCGCGGCAGCGACACATCCCCCCTTCGGGGGAAGTGGGAGCGTTCCGGCGTGCCTACAGCGGCCGGCGCCCATTATCTCGGTCGTGCATGGAACCTCGCCGACCTCATCCCCGCCAGGGCGTACTTCGATGGTGCCGCCGTCCGCTCGCGGGGCGGGCCCGGCGGTGTCCGGCGCGTGCGAAAGCGAGGCGGAGGGCCGCCCCGGAACCGGCGGCATCGGGGTGCTCCCGACGCGACCGAAGGCGATTCCCCCGTGCCGTTCGGGCGGGCGGGGGAGCCTGCCAGGGGTCGCCGGGCGGGCAGGGCGTCCGAAATACGCCCTGGTCACCCGCGTATGGGCACTCCTGGCGCTAACGTTGCTGCTCGGCACCTGCGCCGCCGCCGGCACGGCCGTGGCCTCCGACTGCGGGTACGCCTCGATCGACCAGGGCGGCGCCTCCTCGGGCGGCAACATCGCCGTGGCGGGCGACGGCGACTGCTGGGCCGGCCCCACACACCGGCCGAAGCCCCCGCCACCCGCTCCCCCGCATCCGCCGCCTCCTCCGCCACCACCCGCGCACGCGCCCCCGCCCCCGCCGCCCCCACCGAAGGCGCAGGCCGTGCAGCCGCCGCCGGCCGCTCCCGCAGCGAAGCCGAGTCCCGCTCCGCCCACGCCCAAGCCCACCCCGTCCAGGTCCGCCCCGAAACCGCCCCCCGCGCCGGGGCCGCCCGCTCCCGGCAGAACAACCAAGCCATCGCCATCCGTGACGTATCCGGCGTATCACCCCCCGCCGCGCACGCGTCCGCCGCGGCGCGGCCCGTCCCTCGTCTCCCTCACCCTGCTCATCACGGCGCCCGCGGTGCTCGCCGTCGCCGCGCTCCGTCCCCGCTGACCGCCGGAGGTCCCCATGTCGGAATGGCTTGTTCTCACCCTCGCGATGGTGGCCGCTTGCGGGGTCGTGCTCATCGTGACGCTCCTGCGCCACCGCAGGACCGGCGCGGACTACGACGCGTCGGAGACCCCGGACGTCATCGAGTACATGACGATGATGATCGGAGTCGTCTACGCCATCGTGCTCGGCCTGGCCATCGCGGGCGTCTGGGAAGCGCGCGGTGCGGCCCAGGAGCACGTGCGGGTGGAGGCCCAGGCGCTGCACGAGGTCTCGGAGCGGGCGCGGGTCTACCCGCCCGAGATCAGGGACCGGATCCGCGCCGATGTCCACACCTATGTCGGCCATGTCGTCACCACGGAGTGGGACGCGATGGCCGACAAGGGGCAGCTCACCGACCGCGGCGCCGATCTGCTCGCCCGGATCCGCCATGACGTCACGGACTACGAACCGAAGTCCGACTTCGAGGCACAGGCCTACCAGCCGCTGATCGACGAGGTGGCGGCCGCGGACGACGCGCGCAGCGCCCGCGCGGACAGCGTCGGGGCGACCATGCCCGGCGTGGTCTGGTTCGGCCTGATCATCGGAGGTCTGGTGACCATCGGCATGATCTTCGCGCTGCAGATCCGCCGCACCCCGCGCGAACTCCTGCTCGCCGGGCTCTTCTCGGCCCTGTTCGCCTTCCTGCTGTTCCTGATCTGGGACTTCGACGCCCCCTACAGCCGTGGCATCGCGGCGACGGCGGAGCCGTTCAGGGCACTGTTCCCGGGCATCGGCGGCTGAGGCGCCGGGACGCGACCCGCCCGTTGGCCGTCAAACGTGCTGCGTCGCGGCCCGGTCCGGCGCATTCTGGTGCCATGGCCTGGCAGACACCGATCGTCGTCCACCCGCCCGCCGCCGACGGCGGGCGGCGGATCACCGTGCGCGGGCAGGACGTCGGCGTCGCGCACGACGACCGCGACCTGGAGGAGTTCCTGCGCCGGGCGGGGCTGGGCGAGGCCGACATCGCGCTGGACGACCCCAGCCTCGTCGAGTGGCGCGGCGGCCCGCACGCATGGCCGCCGCGACAGCCCTGAGAACGGGCCCCGCACCCCTCAGTTCGCGCTTCGACCTGAGCGCAGTCGGGCGCGCAGGACCGCCGCACCGTCCCCCTCGAGGTCCTCGCAGGCCGCCGCGCGACCCGCCATCCCCATCACCAGCGAGAGGGTCGGCCCCCGCAGCAGATCCCCCGAGCCGGTGGTGAACGGCCCGTCCGTGGCCTCGACCCGCAAGCCCGCGATCGCCGTGTTGCTCGCGACGGTGAAATCGCGGCCGGCGAAGAACCGGGCCACGGCGGTCGTGGTGGCCACCGGGGTGTCCTCACCAGGCCCAGTGGCCGGCGGATGTCCTCGCCGTGGACGACGATCTCGCCCAGCCAGGCCGCAGTGTGTCGCGTCGGTCCGGCGGGCCCGGCGACGACTGCGCGAAAGCGCCGCAACGTCTCTTCGGGCGTAGCACCGCGGTGCTCTGCGAGCCGCCGGTCGTTGTGCGCGTCGGGGTCGAACCGCGCGGCCAGCATGCTCAGCAGCCAGCGCCACATCCCGGTGCCGGCACCTGCCGTCAGATGGGCCACGACCTCCTCCACGGTCCAGCGTTCACACAGCGATGTGGTCGCCCACTGGGCCTCGCTCAGCTCGGCGAGGTCTTGCGCGAGCGCCGACCGCTCGACGTGGATCGCCCGTTCCAGAGCCTTCCGAGTCTCCGAAACGTGTGGTTCAGCCATGGGGCAGCCTCCAGAGAGCGGGTGTCCTCCATCAGACTCCTGTCGCCGCCCGAACTCATCGGCCGCACCCGCGCGGCGGGCCCATGCGACCGGCAGTCGAACCGCCCCCTTGCCCGAACACCGCGAGTGGCACCCTCGGGTGCGCCACGCCGTGCCGTTCCCCTGTCCGGCGTACCGGATTGCCCCGTTCGCACGACACCGCTCGCGACCGCACGGGGGCCTCCCTAGCGTTCCGGTCATCGAGGTGCATTCCAGGCGTCGGCGGAAGAGGTCCGCGGCTGCTCCTCGGGGACCCGGAGGATCCACCATGCACGCGATACGCGTGGCTTCGGCCGCTCTGCTCAGCGCAACCGTCCTCACCCTCACGATCCCGCCCGCCTCGGCGGCCGTCACGGGCGACGACACGAACAACAACATCACCTCGTTCGGCTTCCGCGTCACCCCTTCCACCATCGCCGCGGGCGGCCAGGTCACGCTCAGCGTCGACGGCTGCGACGGCGACGCCAAGGTCACCTCAGGGATCTTCGACGACGCCCACATCCCCAAGGGTCAGACGTCCACCACGGCCCAGGTCTTCTGGGAGGCCAAACCCGGGGCGATGTACGAGGTGACGTTCGCCTGCAAGGGCGAGACCGGGAAGACCGACCTGACCATCGCCACGGGCCGCCCCGACGACAACGGCCGCCACGACCCGAACCAGGACCACCGGCAGAACCAGGTCCACAAGGGCGTCAAGGCCGGCGTCGGCGGCAGCCTCGGCGGACTCGACCTGCACGAGATCGCCATCGGCAGCGCGCTGATCCTCGGCACCCTCGGCGTCGCCTACCGCAGGACACGGCGCCGCACCGGCGAGGACGGCGCCTGACCCGCTCCGGCACGACGCCCCGGCAC
The DNA here is from genome assembly GCF_040629635.1 of Streptomyces sp. NPDC005898. Classification (NCBI taxonomy): domain Bacteria; kingdom Bacillati; phylum Actinomycetota; class Actinomycetes; order Kitasatosporales; family Streptomycetaceae; genus Streptomyces; species Streptomyces sp. NPDC005898. The sequence continues at coordinate 120,651 of NZ_JBEXWC010000001.1, forward strand.
GGCTTCGCCCCCGGGCGTCTCCAGGACCCGGGGGCGAAACGGTGCCGTGCGACGCGGGGAGAGGGAGCCGGGCGGGGCGGCGCGGAAGGGGGACGCGCCGGAGCGCCCGGCGGCTCGGACCCGTCTCGCGGAGCGGCTCAGGTCCGGTTCTCGGAGCGGCGGCGCATCCAGAACACCCCGCCGCCGACCACGGCGGCCGCCACCAGGGCACCGCCGATGGCCATGTCGGTGCTGGTCGCCCCCGAGTGCGAGCTGCCGCCGAAGCCACCGCGCACACCGCCGTGGATGACCGTGAACGCGGCCGGGCGGGTGAGCGTCTTGCCGCCGCAGTGGGCCGTGATGTCGTAGGCCCCGGGGGTGGCGTGCCGGTGGATGACGGCCGTGGCGCTCGACGTGCTGCCGCCGGGGATGGCGTGCAGGTGCGTGTCCGGGAAGGCGTGCGAGGTGATCTTGCCGCCGGCCTGGCAGGACGAACCGTCGACCGTGACCGTCAGGTGCCCGCCCCGCGGGATCACGCTGGGCATGGCCACGATGTTGGTGGGGTCGGCCCAGGCGGACGCGGCCGGGGCGCCGAGCCCGACGACCGCGCCGGCCGCGGCGGCGACCGCGAGGGCACGAGTGGTACGCATACGAGAAGTACGCATGGAAATCCTCCGCGGAAGGCGCCCCGGGGGTACCGTCCCCGGTCGATCGGCGAGAGCGCCTCCCAGACTGACCCTCAGATGCGGCGCCCCGGCCCGCATTTCGGGGATCGGCCGTCCTGGTGAGCCGACACGCCGGGGCATGTCCGCGCGCGGGGCATCACCGCAGGTCACGGTCCGTCAGAAAAATCCTGGGCGGGGCGACTCGGATGGCGCACCCCGGCCGGGACGCCACCCGTTCGCGCCCGCCCTTTCGCATGCCGCGCGCACCGCGCTTAGCGTTCTCGTACGCGCAATGGACGCGGCGCGCCCGCCGCGTTGAGAGGGGATAGAGAATGCCTTCGTCCCATCCGGCCGACGAATTCGAGTTCCACGTTCCCCAGGAGGACGAAAAGCAGCGCAAGCGCGCCCCGTGGGGTGCGATGGCACTCGTTCTGCTGACCGGTCTCGCGCTGATCCGCAACGGTTCGGGGGAATTCGACGTGGGCCCGCCGCAGCCGGCGTCCGCCGCGGCAGCGGACCGCGCGCCGGACGCGGCGGCCGACGCCCCGGCCCCGCTGACGTTCTCGCCCGCCGAGCGCGTGCGCATCAAGGGCATCCAGGTGGACGCGCCGGTCATCGGGGTCGGGCTGGACGCGGAGGGGTGGGTGGACGCTCCACCGCCCGAGGACCCCAACCTCGCGGGCTGGTTCACGGGCGCCGCCTCACCGGGCGAGCAGGGCACGGCGGTGGTCGTCGGACATGTGGACAACCAGCAGGGCCCGGCCGTCTTCTACGGCCTCGGTTCCCTGAAGAAAGGGCAGCACATCGAGGTCAGGCGCAAGGACAAGAAGACCGCCATCTTCAAGATCTACGGCATCGAGGTGTTCGACAAGAGCGACTTCCCCGGAAAGCGGGTCTACGGAAACAGCGGTACTCCCGAATTGCGCGTCATCACCTGCGGCGGTGGTTTCTCCAAGCAGTCCGGTTACGACTCGAACGTCGTCGTCTTCGCCCGGCTGACCGCCGTGCGCTGACCCGGGGGCGCAGGAGCGGGTGGCGCGTCACACCATGTGGCGGCCCGGCACCGTGATGCGGTAGCCCGAGTCGAGCAGTTCCGGCAGGTAGGTGCGCAGCGCGAGGACGCTGCCCGAGCGGTCTCCGCCCGCGTCGTGCGAGAGCACCACGACGCCGGGCGCCGCGCCCGCGCGGACCCGGCGCACGATGGTCGCCGCGCCCGGCTCGGTCCAGTCGAGGGTGTCCACGGTCCAGGCGAGCGGTTCCATGCCGAGTTCGGCGCCCAGTTGGAAGGTGTTGCGGTTCCACGCCCCATAGGGGGCCCGGAACCACTCGGGGGGTTCGCCGGTCACGTCCTCGATGACCTCGCAGGTGCGCTCGATCTGCGCGCGCGTCCTGGCCCGGCTCAGCTTCGGCAGCAGCGGGTGGCTCCAGGTGTGGTTGCCGATCAGGTGCCCGTCGTCGGCCATCTCGCGCAGCAGGTCCGGGTGGTCGGCGGCCATCTCCCCGCACACGAAGAACATGGCGCGCACGTCGTGTGCGCGCAGCGTCCGCAGGATGTGCGGGGTGTAGGTGGGGTCGGGTCCGTCGTCGAAGGTCAGCACCATGGAGCGGTCGTGGCCGGGCATGCGCAGGATCGGTGCCTTGCGGACCCGGGGCAGGGCGCGTGCCGAGCGCGGGGGGCCGTGGCCCGCCATGGGCTGGAGGCGGTACGCGGAGGGCTTCATGGCGCTGCGGGCCGGCGGCCCCGCGGCGGGCCCGCCGCTCGGCGCGAGGGGCGCGGGGTCGGCCGTGCGGTCGGCGCCGACGCATCCGGCGGTCGCGGCGAGGCCGAGGGCCGCGGCGGTACGGAGCATGAGCCGACGCCCCGGGGTCAGCTGATCGTCTTTCATGACTAATCCGTCGCACGGTGGGCGGCCCCGGCGGCACACCAACACCGGGGCGGCCTCCGAAAGCACCCGATCAGCCGCCTGGGAGCGGTCGGACGCGACGGACCGGGGGACGGGCAGCGCGGGGCCGCTCTCCGTGGCGCGGCGCCTGCCCGCGGCCGGTCGGCGGGGCTCCGTTAACCTCACGGGGGTGAGCGAAGACCAGGTCCACCAGTTCGAACGCGGCACCGACGGGCCGAAGGTGATCGTCGTCGGGATCGACGGCTCCGACTCGTCGCTGCGGGCCGCCGCCTACGCGGCGGGCCTCGCCCGGCGGCAGCGGGCCCTGCTCGCCGTCGTGTACATCCAGCCGGTGCTCGCGGCGGGCGCGGCCCTCGGCGTGCCGGTCGCCGAGACCACCGACGAGATCGCCGAGGGGCTCATCGCGGAGATCCGGGACGCGGCCGAGCGGGTGAAGGACATATTCGACGTCCGTTGGGAGTTCCACACCTTCCGCGGCGACCCGTACAGCGGTCTGGTGACCGCGGCGGACGAGCTGAAGGCCGACGCCGTCGTCGTCGGCGCCTCCGAGCAGGCGGGCCACCGCATCGTCGGCTCGGTCGCCGTGCGGCTGGTGAAGGCGGGCCGCTGGCCGGTGACGGTCGTGCCCTGATGCGCCCCTGCCGAATGAACCCGGCCGCGCGAGGGGTGTGGCGTCTTCCGTAGGGGCGCGGGCTGGGCCATCATGATCCGCCATCAGCCGACTGCCGTCCGCGAAGAGGTGGAGCTCATGGCGGGACTCCGGATGGGGCAGGGCGTCCTGCGCCGCAAGCCCATCGAACACATCGAGGAGACAGAGGCGGGGGCGGGCGGCGGGCTGACCCGCTCCCTCGGGCTCTGGCAGCTCACCGCGATCGGCGTCGGCGGCATCATCGGCGCCGGCATCTTCACGCTGGCGGGCACCGTCGCCCACGAGAAGGCGGGGCCCGCGGTCCTGATCTCGTTCCTGGTCGCCGGGGTGGCGAGCGCGGCGGCGGCGTTCTCGTACGCCGAGTTCGCGGGCCTCATCCCGAAGGCGGGCTCCGCGTACACGTACGGCTATGTGGTGCTCGGCGAACTGGCCGGCTGGTTCATCGGCTGGGACCTGCTCCTGGAGTACACGGCCATCGTGGCGGTGGTCGCGATCGGCATCTCCGGCTACTTCAACTTCCTGATCAACGACATGGGCGCCGAGCTGCCGAAGTGGATGCTGGGCGCGCCCGGTACCGGCGACGGACACCGGGTCGATCTCTTCGCGGCGCTCCTGTGCCTGCTCATCGCGTATCTGCTCACGCTCGGCATCAAGAACGCGGCGCGCTTCGAGATGGTCGTGGTGGTCCTGAAGGTCCTCGTCGTGCTCGTCGTGATCGGGGTCGGGTTCTTCCACATCGACACGGGCAACTACGAGCCGTTCTTCCCCTTCGGCGTCAGCGGCGCGTTCACGGGTGCGGCCACCGTGTTCTTCGCCGTGTTCGGCTACGACGCCATGTCGACCGCGGCGGAGGAGTCCAAGGACGCCCAGCGGCACATGCCGAAGGCGATCCTGTACTCCCTGGCCGTCTCGATGGTCCTGTACGTCCTGGCGTGCCTGGTCCTCACCGGTATGCAGGGCTACAAGGACATCGACCCGGAGAGCGGCTTCTCCACGGCGTTCAAGTCGGTCGGGCTCGGCTCGCTCGCCGACGTCATCGCCGTCGGCGCCATCATCGGCATCCTCACCGTGATGTTCACCTTCATGCTGGGCGTCACGCGCGTGTGGTTCGCCATGAGCCGCGACGGGCTGCTGCCCAAGTGGTTCGCCAAGACGCACGAGACGCGGCACGTGCCGACCCGCGTGACGTGGATCGTGGGGTTCGCCTCGGCCGCCATCGCCGGGTTCCTGCCGATCGGCGAGGCGGCCGAACTGACCAACATCGGGATCCTGCTGGCGTTCGTCGTGGTGTGTGTCTCGGTGATCGTGCTGCGCTACAAGCGGCCCGAGCTGCCGCGCACCTTCCGCTGCCCCGGGATGCCGGTGGTGCCGGCGATCGGGGTGCTCTTCTCCGTCTGGCTCATCACGTTCCTCCAGTGGCAGACCTGGGTGCGGTTCGCCGTCTGGTTCGTCATCGGCCTGGCCGTGTACTTCGGCTACTCCTACCGCAAGTCGGAGCTGGCGAAGGCGGACCGGGGCGCCCGGTAGCGCCCGCCGCTACCTGCCCATCACCAGGCCGTCCTTGCCGGCGCCCCGGCCGAGGACGACGCGGCGGATCCGGTCGCGGACCTCGCGGACGTCCGCCCCGCGGCGCAGTGCCGCGTTGAGGTCGACCACGCGGCCGGCGTCGGTGTCGAACCACATCGGGAGGAACTCCGCCTTCTCCACCTTCCACCGGCCGCCCGGCGCGGCCGGTGGGGCGAAGGTGAAGCGGCCGACGGAGTTCTGGTTGCCGCGCGGGTCGTGGGCGCCCTCGTGGTTGCTCATGCTCCCGGCGATCTGGTCGCCCATGCCGTAGATGATCCAGGTGCCGCCCACCTTCTCGTACGCCTGGGGCACGTGGGCGTGGGTGCCGATGATCAGGTCGATGTCCGGCCGTTTGCCGGTGCGCGACGCCGTGAGCCGCTTGCCGAGGCGCAGTTGGCGCCGGTCGGGGGCGGTCTGCCACTCCGTGCCCCAGTGCAGGCTGACGACGACCACGTCGGCGCCCGCCTTCCGGGCCGCCCGCGCGTCCTTGACGATCTTCGTGCGGTCGATCAGGTCGACCGACCACGGCTTGCCCTTCGGCAGCGGGTGGCCGTTCGTGCCGTAGGTGTAGGCGAGGTGCGCGACTTTGGCGCCGCCCGCCCGCAGCCACGCCGGTCTCCTGTCCTCCGCGGCGGTGCGGGCCGAGCCCGCGTGCGCGACGCCCGCCCTGTCGAGCGCGTCCAGGGTGCGGCGCACTCCCGCCGCGCCGTCGTCGAGGGTGTGGTTGGAGGCGGTGGAGCACGAGTCGTACCCGGTGGCCTTCAGGGCGCGGGCCACCTGGGGCGGTGACTTGAAGTCGGGGTAGCCGCTGTAGTCGCCCCGGGGCCCGTAGACGGTCTCCATGTGGCAGATCGCCACATCCGCCGCGGAGACGATGCGTTTGGCGCCCGCGAACATCGGGACGAAGTCGTAGCCGTCGCCGTCCGCGTCGGCCCGGGCCCGGCGGATGATCGAGGAGTGCGGCAGGACGTCCCCGGAGGCGACGAGCGTGAAGTTTCGGCGCTGGGCCGTGCCGCCGCTCGCCGGGGAGTGGGCCGGGGTCGCGCCGGGGCGGGAGGCTTCCCGCCGGGTGGCCCAGTCACCGACCGCGCTGCCCGTGTCCGCCGTGCAGGATGCCGTGCCCGCGATCAGCAGGGCCGTGGCGGCGGCCGTGGCCGGGCGGCGTCTTCGCGTCCGGGGTGGGGGCTGCGGGCCTCTTGTGGTCCGTGTGCTGCGTGAGTTCTCCGCGCGCTGGCTCATCGATCAGGCTCCACGAATCTAGTCCTATCGGTCGATATGACTAGATGCACGGCTCTCTCGGTGAATCAAGGACCCTTGCCCCCGAGTCCCCGAAAAGGAGTCAAATCGCTGACCCCTGTGACGCGAACAACACACGGCCGCTCACCTGCGTGGAAACCGGGGCCCGGGTCAAGGCTCCGTAAAGCGCCTTGCTCAGCACCCCCCGCGGGTAATCGGCTGTCCTCATCCGTGTTCCGGATCGGGGCCGGAGGCCGGTGACGCGCACGGACCGGAGGAAGGCGGAGCGGGATGCCGTACGAGAGCAGAGGCGGCACGGAGGGGCCCAGGGGCGGCGACCTGAGGGTGCCCATGGCGTGGTTCTACGCCGAGTACATCGCCGACGAGTTGTTGCGCACCGGCGATCTGATGCCGCCCACGTCCTTCGAGTACCGCGCGGGGCGCGACGCGCTCGCCCTGACGATCTTCCTGTCGGACAGCGGCGGCGAACTGTCCGGGATCCGGGTGATCACGCAGCTGGAGACCTGGCTCTCCCTGACCGAGTACGACCAGGCCTGGCTGGAGTGGGTGCGCGGGCGCCTGGAGCTGGCCCTGGACGACGCCGCCGCGGCGGGCGGGCCGCACCCCGACGTGGAGCTGGCCGAACTGGCCTGGCGGTGGCTGGAGGAGACCGAGCTGCTCGCGCCGGACCTGGACGCCGTGCCGGGCGGCGGGGCGCTGCCGGGCGAGGAGGACGGGCCCAAGGTGTGGACGCCCGCGTGGCGGCTCGGGCTGCCGCTCGGACATCTGGCGATCCACCTGTTCTGAGGGTCCCGGCCACCCGCCCCCTCACTTCAGCAGGCGCGACAGTCTCCGGTCCGCCAGCGGCTTTCCGCCCGTCTGGCAGGTGGGGCAGTACTGGAGCGAGGAGTCGGCGAAGGACACCTCGCGGATCGTGTCGCCGCACACGGGACAGGGCTCACCGGTGCGGCCGTGGACGCGCAGGCCGCTCTTCTTCTCCGCCTTCAGGCGCCCGGCCGCCACTCCGCGCGAGCGCTCCACCGCCTCGGTCAGCGTGTCCCGCAGCGCCCCGTACAGCCCGTGGACCTCCGCCCCGGTGAGGCTCGACGTCAGCTTGAAGGGCGACATGCGGGCCGCGTGCAGGATCTCGTCGCTGTACGCGTTGCCGACACCGGCGATCAGGCCCTGGTCGCGCAAGGCGCCCTTGATCTGCCTCCGCTCCCCCGCGAGGAGAGCGGCGAACCGCTCCTCGTCGAAGTCCGGGGCGAGCGGATCGGGGCCGAGGCGGGCGATGCCCGGGATCTCCCGCGGCGCCTCGGTGACGTAGACCGCGAGGCGCTTTTGCGTGCCGGCCTCCGTCAGGTCGAAGCCCTCACCCGTCTCCAGGGCGACGCGCAGCGCGAGCGGGCCCTTGCCGGGGCGCGGGGTGGCGTCGGGGAGCGGGTCCTTCCACTGGAGCCAGCCTGCGCGCGCGAGGTGGGTGACGAGGTGGAGCCCGCCCGCGTCGACGTCCAGGAACTTGCCGTGCCGCGTCACGGCCGTGACGGTGCGGCCCTGGAGGGCGGTGAGCGGGGGGTCGTAGGTCTTGAGGACGCTCACCGCCACCGGCAGCACGCGCACGATCTCACGACCGATCAGATGATCCGTCAGAAAGCCCCTGAGGGCCTCGACTTCGGGCAGTTCCGGCATGGCTCTCCCTCAGACCCGCTCGTCCCTGGCGGGCACGATGAACTCGCACCACACGCATTTGCCGCCGCCGCGCGCGTCCACGCCCCACACGTCCGTGAGCCGGTCCACGAGGAGCAGCCCACGGCCCGAGACCCCCTCCTCCCCCGCCTCGCGGCGGCGCGGCAGGGCGCTGGAGGAGTCCTCCACGTCCACGCGCAGCCGCCGGTCGGCGCCGCTGAGCACGCGCAGGGTCACGATGGCGGCACCGCCGGTGTGCATCAGCGCGTTGGTGATCATCTCGTCGGCGACCAGCTCGATCTCGTCGGCGCGCCCGCCCGCGCCCCAGGCGCGTACCGCGGCCCTGATCATGTGGCGGGCCTCGGTCAGCGCCTCCGGGTCGTTCTGCGCCACGTGCTGGCGCAGCCGGCCGGCCGAGCGGGGCGCGTCGATGGCGTGGCGGCGCAGCAGGAGCAGCGCGGCGTCGTCGTCGCCGCCCCGGCCGTCCACGATGCCGCAGAGCCGGTCGGCGAGCTCGGACAGGTCGCGGGGGCCGCCGGCGGCGAGTTCGGCCAGTGCGCGCATGCCGTCGTCGAGGTCGGCGCCGGGTACTTCGACGAGTCCGTCGGTGCACAGCAGCAGGGTCTGGCCGGGTTCGAGTTCGAGGGTGGTGACGGGGTAGTCCAGTCGCCCGAACTCGGCGGAGAGACCGAGCGGCAGACCGCCGTCGACGGGCACTCTGCGGCAGGAGCCGTCGGTGAGCTGCAGGAGCGGGTCGAGGTGTCCCGCCCGTACGAGCTGCACCGCGCCGGTCGACAGGTCGGTCTCCGCGTACAGGCAGGTGGCGAAGCGTTCGGTGTCCAGTTCGTGCAGGAAGCTGGAGGCGCGGGCCATGACGGTGGCGGGCATGTGCCCCTCGCTGGCGTAGGCCCGCAGCACGATGCGGAGCTGGCCCATGACGGCGGCGGCGTGCGTGTCGTGGCCCTGGACGTCTCCGATGACGGCGCCGACCCGGCCCCCGGGCAGCGGGATCACGTCGTACCAGTCGCCTCCGATGTCCCGTCCGAGCGCCGCCGAGCGGTAGCGGACGGCGATCTCCGCGCCCGGCACACCGGGGATGGAGCGCGGCAGCATGGCCTGCTGGAGGCTCTGGGCGAGGTCCTTCTCCTGTTCGTAGAACATGGCGCGCTGCAGGCTCTGCGCGATGCTGCTGCCGAGCGCGACCAGGACGTTGCGCTCCTCCACGGTGAATGCGCTCTTGTGCTGGTAGAGCAGTCCGAGCGCGCCGATGGGGCGGGCCTGCGCGATCAGCGGCAGATACGCGGCCGCGGTGATGCCGAGTCCGGCGATGTGCGGCCACAGCAGCGGGTAGGACCGCGCGAAGTCCTCGGCGGACTCGATGTAGCGGGGCGCGAGGGTGCGCACGACCTCGCTCATCGGGTACGGCTCGTCGATGCGGGTCACCAGGGTGCCGGGCACGAAGCTGCCGACGGGGCCCTCGGCGACGAGGCGGATCCGTCCGGCCTCGACCAGGCCCATGACCAGGTTGGCGGCGCCGAGGTGCGCGAGGCCGTGGGTGTCCTTGAGGACGTCGATGACGTCCTGCACCGTGCGGGCGTGGGCCAGTGCCGCCGTGGTGCCCTGGACAATGCTGGTCGTGCGGCGCCGCTCGGCCTCCTCGTCGACGCGTTCGCGCACGGCGGGCGGGCTGTCGCCCAGCTCGCGGGTGGCGTCCCTGACGATGCCCACGATCCGGCGGGGGCGGCCGGTGGTGTCGCGTCGGATGCAGCCGTGCGTGTGCGTCCAGCGCAGGGCGCCGCCGCGCAGGCGCACCCGGAAGTACGCGCCGTAGGTCTGGCTGCCGTCCTTCAGGGCGTGCGCGACGATCTGGTCCAGGCGGTGCGCCTCGACCGTCGGGACGCGCGCGGAGAGGGTCTCGGGGCGTCCGTCGTACTCGTCGGGGCGCACGTCGAAGACCTCGTGGGCGGTGGCGTCCATGGACATCTGGCCCGTGTCGAGGTCCCAGTCGAAGCAGCCCATGCGCAGCGCGGCGCCGTACAGCTCCATGAAACAGTCGGCCGGCGCCGCGGCCGGCTGCGCACAGCGGCAGTGCCCCGCCGGGGGGTGCGCACCGGTGCCCGCGTCCATGGGGCCACGCTAGGCGGAGCCCCCGGCGCGCGCATGTGGGGGCGGCCGCTCGGCGTCACGATGGAGAACCGGGTCACCCGCCGTCACAATGGTGACGTGGAGTGGTTCACGGCGGATGCGTACGGACTGAGCCGGTCGATCTTCCAGCGGGGGCTCGCCGCGCTCTACCTCGTGGCGTTCCTGGGAGCCGCCCTGCAGTTCCGGGCGCTGCTCGGGGAGCGCGGGATGCTCCCGGTGCCCCGGTACGTGGCGCGGGTGCCGTTTTGGCGGGCACCGAGCCTGTTCCAGCTCCACTACTCGGACCGGTTCTTCGCGCTCTGCGCGTGGGCGGGCTGCGCGGTCGCGGCGGCGCTGCTCGCGGGCGCCGACCATCTGCTGCCGCTCTGGGGCGCCATGGCACTGTGGCTGATCCCCTGGGCGCTGTACCTCTCCATCGTGAACGTCGGCCAGACCTGGTACGGCTTCGGCTGGGAGTCGCTCCTCCTGGAGGTGGGGTTCCTCGCGGTCTTCCTCGGCAACGACCGCGTCGCGCCACCCGTCCTCGTGCTCTTCCTGCTGCGCTGGGTGCTCTTTCGCGTGGAGTTCGGCGCGGGACTGATCAAGATGCGGGGCGACGCGTGCTGGCGCGAGCTCACCTGCCTGTACTTCCACCACGAGACGCAGCCGATGCCGGGCCCGCTGAGCTGGTTCTTCCACCACCTGCCCAAGCCCGTGCACCGGGCGGAGGCCGCGGCCAACCACGTGACCCAACTCGTCGTGCCGTTCCTGCTCTTCACTCCCCCGCCCGTGGCGACCGCCGCCGCCGGCCTGATGATCGTCACCCAGCTGTGGCTCGTCCTGTCGGGCAACTTCTCCTGGCTGAACTGGATCACTGTCGTCGTCGCGGTGGCCGCCCTCGACCTCTCCCCCTGGCACACCCCGGCGCGGTACGCCCCGGCGCCGCTCTGGTACGAGGTGGTGGTCACGGCCGTCACCGCGTTGCTCCTGGCCCTCAGTTACCGCCCGGTGCGCAATCTGCTGTCCCGGCGCCAGGTCATGAACCGCTCGTTCGACCCGCTGCACCTCGTCAACGCCTACGGCGCGTTCGGCAGCGTCAGCCGTGTGCGCCAGGAGATCGTCGTGGAGGGCACGGCGGATCCGGTGCCGCGCGAGGACTCCGCGTGGCTCGCGTACGAGTTCAAGGGCAAGCCGGGGGACGTGCGCCGCTGGCCGCGCCAGTTCGCGCCGTACCACCTGCGGCTGGACTGGATGATGTGGTTCGCCGCGCTCTCCCCCGCCTACGCCCGCTCCTGGTTCGGCCCGCTGGTGGAGCGCCTGCTGGACGGCGACCGCGACACGCTGCGGCTGCTGCGCGCCTCCCCGTTCCCGCCCGGGGCGCCCCCCGCGTACATCCGCGCCCGGCTGTACCGCTACCGGTACACGACCTGGCGCGAGCTGCGCGAGACGGGCGCCTGCTGGGAGCGGACCTACGTCCGCGAGTTCCTGGCGCCGACACGGCTCGCCGTGTCGGAGCAGAGGCGGTAGAAGCGACGCGTCGGGGCGGCGGGGCGGGGCGGGCACCGGCGATGTCATGCCGGTGCCCGTGGGGCGCCTGCTAGTCGGCGCGCCGTCCGAAGCGCAGGGTGACCAGCTCGAAGGGGCGCAGCCGTACCGCCACCGTGTCGCCCGAGAGCGCTGGGGGCGTGGCGTCGGTCAGCGGGCGTTCCAGGAGGTCGGTCACGGTGACGTCCGCCGCCGGGAAGCCCAGGGCCAGCGTGGCCTTCGCGCGGCCGCCGTACGCCTCGTGGAAGCGGACGACCACGTCCCCGCTGCCGTCGTCGGCGAGCTTGACCGCCGTGACGACGACCGCGTCGTTGTCCACGCTCACCAGGGGAGCCACCGCGCGGCCGCCGGCCAGCCGGCGCTCGGGCAGGTTGACGCGGTAGCCCTCGCGCACCGCGTCGCCGATGTCGGCGCCCGGCACCAGCGCGTGCCGGAAGCGGTGCACGCCCTGGTCCGTCTCGGGGTCGGGGAAACGGGGGGCGCGCAGCAGCGAGACACGTACCGTCGTGGTCGTGCCCGCGTCCTCGGCGCGCACCGTGCGGGTGACGTCGTGGCCGTACGTCGAGTCGTTGACCAGGGCGACGCCCCAGCCCGGCTCCTCGATGTGCACGAAGCGGTGGTTGCACGCCTCGAACTTGGCGGCCTCCCAGCTCGTGTTGGTGTGCGTGGCGCGGTAGTAGTGGCCGAACTGCGTCTCCGACGCGTAGCGCTCCGCGTGGACGTCCAGCGGGAAGGCGAGCTTGAGGAACTTCTCCGTCTCGTGCCAGTCGACCTCGGTGTCGATGTCGAGGCGTCGCGCGCCGGGCGCCAGGGACAGCACCTGCGTCATGCGGGAGTCGCCGAAGGTGCGCGCGATCCGGACCGACGCGCCCTCCCCGGCCGTGACCTCATCGGCCCGCGTGAGGTCGGTGACGGTGTTGCGGTAGAACTCGTCGACGTCCCACGCGTCCCACATGTTGGGGAAGTCGGCGTGGAGCTGCGGCAGGTTCAGCGCCTGGCCCGGGGCGACGCTCTCGCGGTCGGCCACCAGGTCGTACGCGGAGACGACCAGGCCCCGGGCGTCGATCTCGACCCGCAGCAGGCCGTTGTCCAGGACGAAGCCGCCCTGGGCGCGCGAGGTGATCGCCGCCTCGCCGTCGCTCGTCGCGGGGGCGGCGCCGCCGGCGGGCACCCCGTGGCGGCTGTGCGGCGTGGAGTTGAAGACCAGGGCGTCGGTGCCCTCGCCCGCGAGGGCGCGCTGGGCCGTGTCGATGATGCCGTTCAGTTCCCGCGCGAGCGCCGCGTAGGTCGCGCGGGCCTCCCGGTGCACCCAGGCGATGGACGAGCCGGGCAGGATGTCGTGGAACTGGTGGAGCAGCACCGTCTTCCAGATGCGGTCCAACTGCTCGTAGGGGTAGGCGTATTCGGCGCAGCGGACGGCGGCCGTCGCGGCCCACAGCTCCGCCTCCCGGAGCAGGTGCTCGCTGCGGCGGTTGCCCTGCTTGGTGCCGGCCTGGCTGGTGAGGGTCGCGCGGTGCAGCTCCAGGTACAGCTCGCCCACCCAGACGGGGGCGTTCGGGTACTCGGCCTCGGCCTTCTCGAAGAACTGCGCGGGCGTCTCCCAGCGGACGGTCGCCGACCCCTCCAGGTCGCGCAGGCGGGCGGCCTTGGCGATCATCTCGCGGGTGGTGCCACCGCCTCCGTCGCCCCAGCCGGTGGGCGCCAGGGAGTGCCGGGCGACGCCCTTGTCCTTGAAGTTCTTCGCCGCGTGGGCGATCTCGCTCCCCTTCATGGAGCAGTTGTAGGTGTCGACGGGCGGGAAGTGCGTGAAGATCCGCGTCCCGTCGATGCCCTCCCAGTGGAAGGTGTGGTGCGGGAAGCGGTTGGTCTGCGACCACGAGATCTTCTGGGTGAGCAGCCACTTGGAGCCGGCGGCCTTGATGATCTGCGGGAGTCCGGCCGCGAAGCCGAAGGTGTCGGGCAGCCACGCCTCGTCGTTCTCGACGCCGAACTCGTCGAGGAAGAACCGCTTGCCGTGCACGAACTGACGGGCCATCGCCTCCGAGCCCGGCATGTTCGTGTCCGACTCGACCCACATGCCGCCCGCCGGCACGAACCGCCCGTCGGCGACGGCCTTCTTGACCTTCGCCCACACCTCGGGCCGGTGCTCCTTGATCCACGCCCACTGCTGGGCCTGGGACATGGCGAAGACGAAGTCCGGCTCGTCGTCGAGGAGCGCCGTCATGTTGGACGTCGTACGCGCGACCTTGCGCACCGTCTCGCGCAGCGGCCACAGCCAGGCGGAGTCGATGTGGGCGTGGCCGACGGCGCTGATGCGGTGCGCGGAGGGCTCGGCGGGCGTGGCGAGGACGCCTTCGAGCAGCGCGCGGGCGGCGGCGGCCGTGCCGTTCACGTCCTGGAGGTCGACGGCGTCGAGCGCCCTGCCGATCGCGCGCACGATGTCGTGGCGGCGCCCGGAGTCGGCGGGCAACTCGTGCATCAGCTCGCCGAGCACCTCCAGGTCGATGACGAGCTGCCACACCGTCTCGTCGAGGACGGCGAGGTCCATGCGCGCCAGCTTGTACTGGGGTTCGCTGCCCGCGGTCTCCTTGTCGCCCAACCGGGTGGGAAGGAAGGGGTGGTAGTCGAGGATGACGGGGTTGGACGCGGCCTCGATGTGCAGCCGCACCTCTTCGCCGCCCTCGGCGGGGGCGGCGATCCGCACCCACTGGTTGCGCGGGTTGAGGCCCTTCACGGGGGTGCCGTCGGGGCGGTAGACGAGGCCCTCGCACTGGAAGCCCGGCATGTTCTCGTCGAAGCCGAGGTCGAGGACCGCCTCGACGGTCCTGCCCGCCCACTCCTTCGGCACCGTCCCGGTCACCCGGAACCAGCTGGTCCCCCACGGCGCGCCCCACCGCTGCCCGACGGCGGTCGGCACCGGCTCGGCGGCCAGCCCTTCGGCGACCGGCACGGGCTCGCCCGGCGCGTTCCACACCGCGACGTCCAGCGGTACGGAGGCCGGATACACGGCGGGCCTGATGCGCTCGTCCAGAACGCGCTTGAGGCGGGCTTCGACCAGGGTGCGGTCGTCATGCATGAGGATCTCCCAGGAGAGGGGGGAAGTTCTTGGGCCCGTCCGGCGGTTGAGGACGAGCGCGGGGCGCGGTCTGCGGAGGTTGTACCGGCCTAACGGACCTCCTCCGGTGTCACGATGTCCGTGATGCCCCGCGCGGCGAGATGCTCCGCGTCGGCGGTCCGGCTCGCGAGGACGGTCGTCGGCCGGACGCCGTCCCGGGTGAGGCGGGCGAACGCCTCGAACACCGGCCCGCCGGGCGCACACGCCGACCGCCGCTCCAGGGCGTCGTCCACGACGAGCGCGGTGGTCCGGGCCGCCGGTGCGTACGTACGGCCCCGCCACTCCTTGGCGAGGCGTGCGACGGCCGCCCCGGCGGGCTTGACGCGGCCGTCGTTGGTGAGCAGACCCAGGCTGTACTCCAGCTCCGGGAAATCGGCGAGGTCGCGCGAGACGTCGTGGGAGCACCACCACGTCACGCCCCACACGTCCCGGCAGTCGAGCGCGGCCTCGATCGTGTCCTCGGTGAAGGAGGCCGCGTGCTCGGCGGGGATCAGCGGCGCGGGCGCGCCGACCTCCTGGAGCCAGACGGGCCGGTGCGGGTCGAGCGCCCAGGCCTTGGACAGCTCGATCAGGTACGCGGCGTGGGCGCGGGTGGCGGTGCCGGTGCGCCCGTGGCGCTGGGCGGTGCCGTTGAAGACCCAGGAGTGCACGGCGGTCATGGCGCCGAGCCGAGCGGCCTGGGCCGGGGTGAAGGGCTGGTCGTCCTGGTACCAGGCGGCGTCGTACTCGGCGTGCAGGTGCGGTTTGCCGGGGGCGCCCTCCTCGCAGGCGGCGAGGACGGTGCGCAGCCAGGCCTCGGCCTGTCGGGGGGTGACGCGGTCGGGGTCGGGGTGGGGGCCGGTTGAGAACTGGTTGATCTCGTTGCCGATGGTCATGCCGATGAAGTTCGGCCGTTCGGCGAGCGCGGCGGCGAGGGTGCGGAGGTAGGCGGCCTGCGCGGCCACCACGTCCGGGTCGGTGAAGAGGCTGCGCCGGTGCCAGGTCTGCGTCCAGGCGGGCAGGAAGTCGAAGCTGGACAGGTGGCCCTGGAGGCCGTCGACGTTGACGTCCAGGCCGCGTTCGCCTGCCGCGTCGGCGAGTTGGACCAGCTGCTCGACGGCGCGGGGGCGGATCAGGGTGCGGTTGGGCTGGAAGTACGGCCAGACGGGGAAGACCCGTACATGGTCGAGGCCGAGCGCGGCGATCGCGTCGAGGTCGGCGCGCACGGCGTCGAGGTCGAAGTCGAGCCAGTGGTGGAACCACCCCTGGGAGGGCGTGTAGTTGGCGCCGAAGCGCGGCGTGCCCGAAGGCGCTGGAGAAGGCAAGGCGGATCCCGGTTCTGGAGGAGGAGGCAGGTGGCTCAGCCCTTGACCGCGCCTTCGCCGACGCCGCGGAAGAAGTACCGTTGGAGGCACGCGAAGAGGACGATCAGCGGCAGTACGGCGATGACCGTGCCCGCGGCGACGAGGCGTTCGTCGTTGGCGAAGGTGCCGTGCAGGTAGTTCAGACCGATGGTGAGCGTGAACCGCTCCGGGTCGCTGAGGACGATGAGCGGCCACAGGAAGTCGTCCCAGGCGCCCATGAAGGCGAAGATCGCGACGACCGCGAGCGTGCCCTTGACGGCGGGCAGCGCGATCCGGGTGAAGCGCTGCCAGACGTTCGCGCCGTCCACGAACGCGGCTTCCTCGATCTCGTGGGGCACGTTGAGGAAGGCGTTGCGCATCAGCAGGACGTTGAGCGCGGAGACGCAGCCGGGCAGCAGTACGCCGATGAGGGTGTTGTTCAGGCCCAGCTCACGCATCGTCGTGAACTGGGCGATGATGATGCCCTCGACGGGCACCAGCATGGCCAGGATGAAGACGAGGGTGGCCGCCTTGCGGCCGCGGTAGCGCAGGCGGGCCAGGGCGTAGCCGGCGAGGGCGGCGCCGACGCAGTTGGTGACCACGTTGGCGGCGGCCACCTTCAGGGAGTTGAGGGCGTAGTCCCAGACGGGGATGGTGTCGGCGACCCGCTCGTAGTTGTGGAGGGTGGGGTCGGAGGGCAGGAACTTCGGCGGGGAGCCGAAGATGTCCTCGTGCGGCCCCTTCAGGGACGTGGACAGCTGCCACAGGAACGGGCCGATCATCAGCGCCAGGACGGCGAGCAGCAGTACGTAGCGCAGGACGACCTCCCAGCCGGGCATCCGGCGGCCGTTCTCGTCGGTGATCCGGCGACCGGGCGCGGCACGCGGCGCACGCTCCTCCGCCGCCGCCACCGCCGCCACCGCCGCGGGAAGCTTCTCGGTGGTGCTCACGCGTCCTCCTTCCGGTCCGCCCGCAGCACGAGCAGCATGAGCACGACGGTGACGGCGAAGACGACCACCGAGATCGCGGAGGCGTAGCCGACCCGTCCGGTCAGGCCGGTGCCCGTGCGCTGCACGAGCATCACCAGCGTGGTGTCCTCGCCCGCGGGGCCGCCGGTGGGCCCCGCCATCAGGTACACCTCGGAGAACACCTTGAAGGCGGCGACCGCGGAGAGCGCGCCGACGAGCACCATGGTGGAGCGCACGGCGGGCACGGTGACGCTGAAGAAGCGGCGTACCGCCCCCGCGCCGTCGACCGCCGCCGCCTCGTGCAGCTCACGCGGCACGTTGGCGAGCGCCGCCAGGTAAATGATCATGTAATAGCCGAGGCCCTTCCAGACCGTGACGGCCATGGCGCTGAACAGCAGCAGCCACTGGTCGTCGAGGAAGCCGACCTTGCCGACGCCCACCGCCTCCAGGACCGCGTTGACCAGCCCCCGCTCGTCCAGCATCCACACCCAGATCAGGCCGACGACGACGATGGAGGCGACCACCGGGGTGTAGAAGGCGGAGCGGAAGAAGGTGATGCCGGGGATGTGCTTCTGGACGAGCATCGCGAGCAGCAGCGGCAGCAGGACGAGGGCGGGGACGACCACGAGGACGTACAGCGTGCTGTTGCGCAGGCCGATCCAGAACATGTCGTCGTGCAGCAGCTCACGGAAGTTGGCGAGGCCCACGTACTCGCCGGGGATCAACGTCCTCTTGTCGGTGAAGGAGTTGTTCAGGGTGCTGACGAACGGGTAGAGGCTGAAGACGGCGACGACCGCGAGCCCGGGGGCGGCGAACAGCCAGGGGCTGGTGGGGAGTTGTCGTCTGATCCGGGCGGAACGGCGGCCGGTGGGCCGCCCGTCGGCCGCCCCTGGGGCGCGGCGGCCCGCGCCCGGCAGTCCGGTGGCTGTGGTGGTCTTCATGGCTGATGATCCCTGCTCATGGCCCGGCACGGCGCCGACGTTCTCTGGTCCTGGCTCGGCACGGCGCGCCGACGCCCCCTTGGTCGTGGCTCGGCACGGCGCCGACGCCCCCTTGGTCGCGGCTCGGCACGGCGCCGGCGCTCAGCTCTGCTTCAGCAGTCGGTCACAGTTCTTGACAGCGTTGTCAAGCGCTTCCCGGGGGCTTTCCTTGCCCTGGAGCGCCTTGGCGACGGAGTTGCGCAGCTCGACCTTCATCTGCTCGCTGAACAGGACCGGCGTGTAATTCACCGCGGTCTTGATGGACTTCGCGGCGGCGACGCGGACCCGAGTCTCCTCCTTGCCGTCCTGCCGGGTGAAGTAGGGGTCGTCGAGGGAGCCCCGCGTGCTGGGGAAGATCGCGACCTTCTTGGCGAACTCCATCTGGTGCTCGGCGTCGGTGACGAAGTGCGCGAAGGCGACGGCGGCCGGCGTCTGCTTGGTGCGGGCGTTGACCATGACGCCCATGACGTACATGTTGTCCTTGCCGGTGTTGCTGATCTGCGGGGTGATGCCGATGTTCTTGTAGAGCTTCGGGGCGTCCTTCTTGAACTTCTCCAGGTCCAGGGCGCTGCCGGGGTTCATCGCCACGGCCTCGGTGAGGAACTTCTTGCCGGTGGACTCCGGGGTCGCGGTCAGCGCCTGCCCGTCCAGCGCCTTGGCGTCGTACAACTTCTTGTACCGGGTGAGCAGTTCGACACCCTTGGCGTCGTTGAACGCGAAGCCGGTGCCTTCCTCGTTCATCAGGGGCACGCCGTAGCGCCCGAAGTCCTCGATGGTGGGGACGTTGGCGAGCGTGGCCACCTTGCCGTCGCTCTTCTTCGCGAGCCGCAGCGCCTGGTCGAAGAGCTGGTCGTACGTCTTCGGGGGCTTGTTCTCGTCCAGGCCCGCGTCCTTGAAGAGGCGCTTGTTGTAGAAGAGCGGCCCGGTGTTGAGGTACCACGGGAAGGCGTAGGTGCCCTCCGTGCCCGGTATCTGGTGGCTCTTCCAGGCCCCGGGGAGGTACTCCTTCTCGTACTTGCCCGCGGCCTTGTCGAGGTCGAGCGCGAGGCCGGCCTTGGCGAGCGGGGCGACCAGGTCGGGCGAGACGTTCACGACGTCGGGCAGGGTGCCCGCGGCGGCGTCGGCGCTGATCTTGTCGGCGTAGCCCTCGCCGGGCTGGTCGATCCACTTGACGTCGGTGCCGGGGTACTTGTCCTCGAACTCGGCGACGAGGCCCTCGAAGTAGGGCTTGAAGTTGGCCTTCAGGTTCCAGGTCTGGAAGGTGATCTCGCCTTCGATCTTGCCCGACGCGTCCGTGGAGCCACCGCCGTCGTCGCCGTCGCCACAGGCGCTCAGCGGCAGCAGGACGGCGAGGACGGCGCCCGCGGCGACCGCTCTGCGGGGAATACGGGAGATACGCACGGTGAAACGGCTCCTTTGCTCGGCCCAGCGCGAGACGGCGGTGACTGCGGCCGGCCAGGCCGGGCAATCGGCGCCGAGGCAGACCCTGCATCCAACCGTGGCGCGAAGTCAATGGATTCGGGGAGGCGAAATCGAAGATCCGTCGAACTGTGCGTCAACAGGCCAGGTCAGGTACGTGCGTTGACTGTCTTGCGGTGAAGGACTAATGCGCTTTAGGGTCTGATCGCTCAAGCGCTTTAGTGCGTGGCCGCTTTTGTACGCGGCGCCAGGAAAGGGGCAAGGGGTGCAAGGCAAGCGGTCACCGGCACGCCGGCCCACCATGAAGGACATCGCGCGCCGCGCCGGGGTCTCCGAGAGCGCCGTCTCCTTCGCGCTCAACGACCGGCCCGGCGTCTCGGACCTCACCCGCGACCGGGTGCGCAGGGTCGCGGAGCAGCTCGGCTGGCGGCCCAGCACGGCGGCGCGCGCCCTGTCCGGCGAGGGGTCGGCGACGGTCGGCCTGGTCGTGGCGCGGCCCGCGGCGACCCTGGGCGTCGACTCCTTCTTCCTCCAGCTGATCTCCGGCGTCCAACAGGTGCTGGCCGAGCGGCACTTGGGGCTGCTCTTCCAGGTGGTGGAGGACGTGGCCGCCGAGTGCGCGGTGTACCGCCGGTGGTGGGCCGAGCACCGGGTGGACGGTGTGCTGGTGGTGGACCCGCGCACGGACGACCCCCGGCCCGCGCTCCTGGACGAACTGGGGCTGCCCGCCGTGGTGACGGGCGGCGTGCCCGACCCCGACGCCGCCCACCCGGGGCTGTCGACCGTGTGGGCGGACGACGCGGGGGCCATGGCGTCGGTCGTGGGCCATCTCCACGCGCTCGGCCACCGCCGCATCGTGCACATCGCGGGCCTGGCGGGGCTCGCCCACACCGAGCGCCGCATCCGCACCCTGCGCGCGGAGGCGGCGAGCCGGGGGCTTTCCGGGGTGCGTTCGGTGCCGACCGACTACTCCGACGCCGAGGGCGCCGCCGTGACCCGGCGCGTGCTGCGGTCCGCCGAGCCGCCGACGGCCCTGGTGTACGACAACGACGTGATGGCCGTGGCCGGGGTCGCCGCCGCGGCCTCCCTGGGTTTCACCGTGCCGGGCGACGTGTCGGTGGTGGCCTGGGAGGACTCGGCGCTGTGCCGCATGGTGCATCCGTGGCTCACGGCCCTGTCCCGGGACACCGTGGCGTTCGGGCGTACCGCGGCCCGCGAGCTGCTGGCCCTCCTCGACGACGGGCCGGCGGCGACCGTGCAGGTGCCGCTGCCGCGGCTCATCGAGCGGGAGAGCACGGGGCCGGTACGGGGCGGGTGAACGCGCCCGGGCGCTGTCATCCTGGAGTGCCGCCCGGGCCGGGGCCGGTCATGCGCCCGGCCGCACCGGGCGCGCGGCAAGGCCCACGGGCGAGGAAGGTGGACGAACATGCCTCGCTCCCATCGGCGGAAGGACACGACGCATGGCGGACCACTTCCCCACCGTCGGTGTCGAGGAGGAGTACTTCCTCGTCGACGCCTCGCAGCGCACCGTGGCCGCGGCGGCGCCCCTGGTCCTGGCCCGCGCGAGGCCGGCGCTCGGGGACCTGGTGTCGGGTGAGGCCTCGGCGTACCAGGTGGAGGGCAAGACACCCCCCTGCCGGACCCTGGACGGGCTCCGCGACGAGCTGCGACGGGTGCGCGGTGCCCTGGTCGCCGCGGCGGCGCGGGAGGGCCTGCGTCCCGTCGCGTCGGGCACACCGCTGCTGGGCATGCGCACGCCGGTACCGCTCAACGGCGACCCGCACTACCTCCCCCAGTTCGAGATGTACCGCTCCTTGTACGACACCTTCGCCTTCTGCGGGCTGCACGTGCACGTCCAGGTCCCCGACCGGGAGACCGCCGTCCTGGTCGGCAATCATCTGCGGCCCTGGCTGCCCGTCCTGGTGGCGCTCTCGGCGAACTCGCCCTTCTGGGAGGAGCGGGACAGCGGCTACTGCAGCTGGCGCACGCTCGGCTCCGCGCGCTGGCCCGTGGCCGGTCCCCCGCCCTACTTCTCCTCGGCCGCGCACTACGACGCGCTGGCCGTCTCGCTCCAGGAGGCCGGCGCGACCCGCGGGGAACGCTCCCTGTACTGGGACGTGCGGCCGTGCGCGCATCTGCCCACCGTGGAGATCAGGGCGATGGACGTGCCCGCGACCGTCGAGGAGGCGGCGGTCCTCGCGGTGCTGGTGCGGGCGCTGGTCGTGCGGGCCCTGGAGCGGGTGCGGGGCGGCGACCCCGGGCCCGCCATGGAGGAGGCGCTGCTGCGGGCCGCGTACTGGCGCTGTGCCCGCGACGGTCTGGGCGGCCAGGGCCTGGACCCGCGGACCAACCGGCTCGTGCCGGTCGCCCACCAGGTCAGACGGCTTGTGGAGCACGTCAGGCCGGTCCTGGAGGAGCATCACGAGTTGCCCCGGGTGCGGGCGGTGCTGCGCCACCTCCTCACGCACGGCGGCGGCGCCGAACGCCAGCGCGCCGTGCACGCGCGCGGGGGCAGCCTGCGCGAGGTCGTCGACGACCTCGCCGCCCGCACGGCCGCGGGCCGGACGCCGGACGCCTCGCACCGGCCGAGGCTGCCCGGCACCGAACGGACGGCGGCGAACTGACGCCCCCGGGCGGACGGGGCGGGCCGGGCGGCCACGGCAGGTGGGCCAGGATCGGCAGGAGCGGCTCCGCCTCGTGCCGGCCGGTCGAAGGTCCCGCGCGGCTCGGGGTGGTAACCGGCCATGGTCGCGAACAGGTGCGCGTCCTCGCCGGCGTCCCTCCCAGCCGGCGGCCAGGGGGAGTCAGCCGCCGTCGGGGCGCTCTGCCTCAAGGGCGGCCAGGCGGGTGGCCGCGGCGTCGGCTTCGGCGGCGCCGATCCGCGTGTAGATGGCCACCGCCTGCCGCAGATCGGCGAGGGCGGCTTGTCGTCGGCCGTCGACCTCCCGGCAGTGGGCCGCTCCTTCGAGTGCGTGCGCTTCGTCCAAGGGGCTGCGCACCAGGCGCGCCAGGCGCAACGCCGCCAGATGTGCCTCCAGCGCGGCGCGCGGTCCCGCGGTCTCGGCGAGAAGAGCTCCCCTGCTGTTCAGTACCTCCGCCTCGCCCTGCGGATCTCCCATGCCCTTGAACAGGCCGAGAGACAGGTCCAGCAGGTCGAGGGCTTCGGCCAGGCTTCCCCTGCGGTGGCGGGCCACACCGATGCCGTGCAGGGTGTGGGCTTCGCCCGGGCGGGCTCCCAGCGCGCGGTACAGGGCGAGGGCCTCGGCCAAGAGGACGGCCGCTTCCTCGTGGTCCCCGGTGCGCAGCCGGACCCGGCCGAGGCTGCGCAGGGCATTGGCCTGACCGTGCCGGGCGCCGAGGGAGCGGAAGAGCCGCAGCGCCTCGTGCAGCACGGCGGAGGCCGACGCGTACTCCCCTGTCAGCAGCCGCACTTGGCCGAGGTTGCGCAGGGCGTGGGCCTCGCCGATGGGAGCGCTCAACTCCCGGTACAGGGCGAGCGCTTCTTCCAGGAGTCCGGCCGCTGAGGCGTAGTCGCCGGTCATTTCCCGTACGCGGCTGAGGGCCCACAGCGTATTGGTCTCGCCCAGCCGGGTGCCCAGCGCGCGGAAGATGGCGAGGGCTTCTTCCAGCGACTCGGCGGCGGCCTCGTAGTCCCCGGTGGCCCGCCGCAACCGCCCCAGATCGTGCAGGGTGTTGGCCTCGCCGTTGCGGTCGCCCAGCGCCCGGTACAGGCGCAGCGCCCGTGCCAGGACGGCCGTGGCGGTGGTGTAGTCGCCGGTGAGCTGGCCGATCCAGCCCTGCGTCCGCAGCGTGTTCGCCTCGCCGAGACGGCTGTGCTGCGCGCGGTACAGCCGCAGCGCCTGCTCCAACAGGGGCTGTGCGCCCGCGTAGTCCCCGGTGACCTGTCTGACCCACCCGAGGTCGCGCAGCGTATTGGCCTCGCCGAGAGGGTGGCGCGCGGTGCGGAAAAGGTCCAACGCCTGTGCCAGCGCGGGTTCCGCGGCCGCGTAGTCGCCGGTCAGTTGCAGGGCGCGCCCGAGGTCGCGCAGGGCGTTCGCCTCGTCGTGGGGGTCGTGGTCCCGTGCGGCGGTGGCCGCGGCCCGGTGCAGCGCGACTGCTTGCGGCCAGGGTCCTTCCCGGTGCAGAAAGGCCGCCAGGAGATGCGTGAGCGACACGGCGTCCGAGGGCCGCGGACCGGTGAGCCCTTTCTTGACGCAGGCCAGCAGGTTGGGGCGTTCGGTGCGCATCCAGGCCAGGGCCTGTTCCCGGCTCCCGAAGGCCGGTGGCTCCGCGCCCGTGCCGGAAGGGCCGCTGTCGCCGGGGCGCGGCGTGGTCGTGAGCTTCTGATCCGCGCGGTGGGCGGCACGCCGGTAGTGGCCGAAGAGACGTTCCAACGCCTGGGCCCGGTCGGCGCGGGGCTCGCCCTCGGCCAGCGTGGCGGCATACGCGCGCAGGAGGTCATGGGCGCGATAGCGGTACGGCGCGGGGGATTCGACCAGGTGATCGACGTAGAGGGCTTCCATCTGCCGGCGTACGACGGTCAGGGGAAGGTCTCCGAGAGCGGCGGCGGCGTGCAGGTCCAGGTCGGGCCCGGGGTGCAGGCCCAGGCGGCGGAACAGGTGCTGTCTCTCGGCGGGCAGCACGAGGTAGGACAGGTCGAAGGCGGCGCGCACCGCGCGGTCCCCCGCCTCCAGTTCCCCCAGCCTGTCCTGGGCGGCCGCGAACTCTTCGAGGAAGGCCGCGAGAGGCCAGGCGGGGTGGTGGGCGAGCCGTGCTCCCAGCAGGGTGATGGCCAGGGGAAGGAACCCGCACAGACGCACCGCCTCCGCGACCGCGCCGGCGTTCGACGCGTCGAGTGCGCGGCGAGCCACCCGGGTGAACAGGGCGGCGGCGGTGTCGGGCGGCAGCGGCTCGACGGAGAGCGGCCTGGCCCCGTCCAGAGCCAGTAGGCGGCGGCTCGTGACCAGGACGAGGCAGCCGTCGGACGCCGGCAGGAGCGGTTCGACCTGCGCGGCGCCCACGGCGTTGTCCAGCACGAGCAGGACCCGTTTGCCGGCCAGCCGGTCACGCCACAGGGCGGAGCGCGCCTGGAGGCCGTCGGGGAGGTACTGGGGGGCGACGCCGACGCCGTACAGCAGCGTCGCGAGAACGTCGGCCGGTTCGGCGGCGGGCTGCCCCGGCGTGTGGCCGTACAGGTCGACGAACAGCCGGCCGTCGGGGAAGCGGTCGGCCAGCAGGTGGGCCGCCCGCGTCACCAGGGCGGTCTTGCCGACCCCCGGCATCCCGTCCACCGTGTGCACACTCACCACGCGCGTCCCGCCCGGGTCCGCGGCCCGCAGCAACGAACGCAGTTCCTGATCCCGGCCGGTGAAGGCCGCGACATCCCGGGGCAAGGTGTGGAGCGCGGTCACCGGGGCGGGAGCGGCATACGTGACGTGGTGCAGGTCCCGCCCCGCCATGTACACACGGGACTGGTCGTGGGCGCTCGCTTCGACGCGGACCCGCCACTCCTCGCCCTCCTCGGCGGCGGACGCGTTCACGAACCCGTGACGTGCTGATCTCTGCCGGCCATGACGCCCCTGTCGTCTCCGTGGGCGGGCGTTCCCGCACCGTCCGGGACGCCCCATCATCTCCGGCGGGAAGCGGCGGCAACAAGGGGACGTCCGCGGGCGAAGGTGGCGTTCACATGAATCACCCGGTGGTCGCTGGGTACTGACGGGAGATGGCGGCGGGCAGCGGACGGCCGTGGAGGGGACGGCCGTCCGGGCCGGTCGCCGGCCCCGGAGAGGGGCCCGGACGCGCCTGCGCCCCTCGCCGTGGGGGCGGGGGGCGCTGGGCGAAGCGGACGGACCGGAGCGGTGCCGGTCAGTCGATACCGGGGAGGATGTGGGGCTCGGCGAGGTCGTCCTCGTAGCCCGCGAGGCGAATGGGGGCCGCCTTGGACCACGCCTCCAGGTTGCGGAGCTTGTGGGGTCTCACGGCCCGCTCGCCGCCGCGTTCCGCCGGTCGTTTCTCGTGCTTCGTCAGTTCTGGTGTCACCGCGCACTCCTTTGTGTCGCGTAAGGGAAGGCCAAGGGCAGTACGGTCGCGGTGGCGCCGATATGTGGCGGGACCGCGGCCGTGGTCGCCGGCCTGTCCCCGGGGCGGCCGAAGGATGCTTGTGGATCCCTCGTGGCCGCCCGTTCGACCCAGGTTAACCAAATGAGCGCGCCTGTGCTCGATGGAAGCTCAAGACCAGGCAAATTCCGGACAGCGGAAGGGGCCCGGACCAGGGACGCCGCGACCTGCTGTGACGGCTACCACTTGCCGGGCGCGTAGTCCTTGAGGAAGACCCCGTACAGGTCCTCGCCGGCCTGGCCGCGCACGATCGGGTCGTAGACCCGGGCCGCGCCGTCGATCAGGTCCAGCGGGGCGTGGAAGCCCTCCTCCGCGAGGCGCATCTTGTCGGGGTGCGGGCGCTCGTCGGTGATCCAGCCGGTGTCGACCGCCGTCATCAGGATGCGGTCCTTCTCGAACATCTCCTGCGCGCTGGTGCGCGTCAGCATGTTCAGGGCGGCCTTGGCCATGTTGGTGTGCGGGTGGCCCGCGCCCTTGTAGCCGCGGCCGAAGACGCCCTCCATGGCGGAGACGTTCACGATGTAGGCGCGGCCCTCGTCGTTCGCCGCGGCGGCCGCCGCCATGGCGGGACGCAGGTGGCTGATGAGGATGAACGGCGCCGTGGAGTTGCACAGCTGGACTTCGAGCAGCTCGACCGGGCCGACCTCGTCGACGGTCTGGACCCAGCTGTTGGTGTCGTGCAGGTCGGGCACCAGGCCGCCCGCGTCGATCGCCGTACCCGCCGCGATGCGCTCCAAGGACGCCGAGCCGGTGACCAGAGCGAGTCCGGTGACGTCGTCGGCGGTCAGCGCGCCGCCCCCGACGACCGGCAGCGCGGCCACGGCGCCCGAGCCGAAGGTGCCGATCACCTCGGAGGCCGGCAGCTCACCGGCGGGCAGCGGCGCGGACTCGGCGGCGACCAGCTCGCTGTAGGCCTGCGGGGAACGGCGTACGGTCTGCGCGGCGTTGTTGATCAGTACGTCGAGGGGCCCCTCGGCGGCGACCGACTCGGCGAGCGCGACGACCTGGGCCGGGTCGCGCAGGTCGATGCCGACGATCTTCAGCCGGTGGATCCACTCGTCGCTGTCGGGCATCGCCTTGAAGCGGCGGATCGCGTCGCTCGGGAAGCGGGTCGTGATCGTCGTGTGCGCGCCGTCCCGCAGCAGCCGCAGCGCGATGTACATGCCGATCTTGGCGCGGCCGCCGGTGAGCAGGGCGCGCTTGCCGCTCAGGTCGGTGCGGGCGTCGCGGCGCGCGCGGTTCTCGGCGGCGCACGCCTGGCAGAGCTGGTGGTAGAACGCGTCGACCTCGACGTACCGCGTCTTGCAGGTGTAGCAGGAACGCGGGCGCTGGAGTATCCCCGCGATCTCGCCCTGCGCCGAGGAGGAGGGCAGCACGCCGGCCGTCTCGTCGTCGATGCGGTCGGCGGAACCGGTCGCGGTGGCCTCGGTGACCGCCCGGTCGTGGGCGGTCTTGGCGGCGCGGCGCTCCTGGCGGCGGCGCTGCTTGACCGTGCGGTAGATCCCGGCCGTCGCCCGGCGCACCGCGATGGCGTCGGGATGGTCGACGTCCAGCTTGTCCAGCTCGTCGAGCACGCTCAGGCAGACGGCGAGACGGTCCGGGTCGATGCCGGGACCGTACGCGACGGTCTCCTCCTGGCTTTCGTCTGTCACCGTCATCGCCGTTGCCCTCGTGTCATTCCGTGCCGCGGCGCCCTGGTCGTCCGCGGAAGCTCCAAAAGCGGAACTTTACGTAGCACCGGGCCCGGTCACCAAACCCGTGCCGCCACGCCCGCCGCACACGGCCGCCGCAGGCGCTACCGAGGGTCAGCGGACGCTCACTCGACGCGCTGCCCCTTGCCCAGCGCGATCACCCCGGCCTTCGACACCGTGTACAGCTCCTCGTCGCGTTCCGGGTTGACGCCGATGGTCGCGCCCGGCGGCACGTCGATGTTCTTGTCCAGGACGGCGCCGCGGACCACCGCGCCCCGGCCCACCCGTACGTTGTGGTGCAGCACCGAGCCCTGCACGACCGCGCCTTCCTCGATGGTCACACCGGGCGAGAGGACGGAGCGGGTGACCTGGCCGCGGATGACGCACCCCGGGCTGACGATCGACTCCCCCGCGATGCCGCCCGCGCAGAACCTGGCGGGGGGCAGGCCGCTGGAGTGGGTGTAGATGGGCCAGTTCCGGTTGTCGAGGTTGAAGACGGGCTGGTCGGAGATCAGGTCCATGTGGGCGTCGTAGTACGAGTCCAGGGTGCCGACGTCACGCCAGTAGCCGTGGTCGCGCAGGGTCTCGCCGGGGACGTGGTTGGCGTCGAAGTCGTACACCTGGGCGAGGCCGCGTTCGGTGAGCAGGGGCAGGATGGAGCTGCCCATGTCGTGGGCCGACTCCTCGTCCTCGGCGTCCTGCTGGAGCGTGTCGACGAGTGTCTTCGTGGTGAACAGGTAGTTGCCCATGGAGGCGAAGACCTGGTGCGGGGAGTCCGGCAGGCCCGGCGGGTCGGCGGGCTTCTCCAGGAAGCGTTCGACGCGTGTCCCGTCGCGCGCGGGCGTGATGATGCCGAAGGAAGAGGCCTCGGCGCGCGGCACCCTGATGCCGGCGACGGTGACCGCCGCGCCGTTGTCGATGTGCTGCTGGAGCATCTGCCGCGGGTCCATGCGGTAGACGTGGTCGGCGCCGAACACCGCGATGTAGTCGGGCTGTTCGTCGTGGACGAGGTTGAGCGACTGCAGGATCGCGTCCGCGCTGCCCAAATACCAGCGCGGGCCGAGGCGTTGCTGGGCGGGCACAGGGGTGACGTAGTTGCCGAGCAGGCTGGACATGCGCCACGTCGTCGTCACGTGCCGGTCCAGGGAGTGCGACTTGTACTGCGTCAGGACGCACACGCGCAGGATGTCGGCGTTGACGAGGTTGGACAGGACGAAGTCCACGAGGCGGTACGTCCCGCCGAACGTGACCGCCGGTTTGGCCCGGTCGGCGGTGAGCGGCATCAGCCGCTTCCCCTCTCCGCCCGCGAGCACGATGCCGAGCACCGAAGGACCACCGCGCATCCCAGTCTCCTACCTGTCGACCTGATGGGTCTCGCCGATGATCCGTCGGCCGTCGGGCCGCCCGCCGGCGCGCAGGACCTCCTCGTACACCTCCACCGTGCGCCGGGCCACGGCGCCCCAGGCGAACTCGTCCTCGGCCCGGCGGCGTCCGGCCGCTCCCATCGCCGCGGCCCGCCCGGGGTCGCCGGCCAGTTCGTTCAGCAGTACCCCGAGATCACGCTCGAAGCCTTCGGGGTCCTTCGGCTCGTACGGGACGAGCAGCCCTGTCGCCCCGTCCTGGACGACCTCGGGGATGCCGCCGACCCGGGAGGCGACGACGGCTGTGCCGCACGCCATCGCCTCGAGGTTGACGATGCCCAGCGGTTCGTACACCGAGGGGCAGACGAACACGGTGGCGTGCGTGAGGAGTTGGATCACCTGGGGGCGGGGCAGCATCTCGGGGATCCATCGGACGCCGGCGCGGTCGCGGCTCAACTCCTCGAAGAGGAGCCGGAACTCGGCGTCCGTCTCGGGGGTGTCGGGCGCTCCTGCGCACAGGACGAGCTGGACGCCGTCGTCCAGGGCGCGGGCGGCGCGCAGCAGGTGGGGCACGCCCTTCTGCCGGGTGATGCGCCCGACGAACAGCACATAGGGACGCCCGGGGTCGATGCCGAGCCGCTCCAGGACGTGCGTGCCCGGGTCGGGGCGGTACAGCCCGGTGTCGATGCCGTTGTGCACGACGTGGACCTTCGCCGGGTCGAGTGCGGGGTAGCAGGCGAGGATGTCCTCGCGCATGGCACCGGACACCGCGATCACCGCGTCGGCGGACTCGGCGGCGGTCTGCTCGGCCCAGCGGGAAAGGGCGTATCCGCCGCCCAGTTGCTCGGCCTTCCAGGGGCGCAGGGGCTCCAGGGAGTGGGCGGTCAGCACATGCGGGACGCCGTGCAGGAGCTTGCCGAGATGGCCCGCGAGGTTGGCGTACCAGGTGTGGGAGTGGACCAGTTCGCGGCCGTCCAGCGCGGCGGCCATGGCGAGGTCCACGGAGAAGGTGCGCAGCGCGTCGTTGGCGTCGCCGAGGGCGGGCCAGGCCCGGTGCCGCAGCACTCCGTCGCCCGCGCCGTCGCCCCAGCAGTGCACGTCGAGGTCGACGAGGGAGCGTAACTCCCTTGCCAGGAACTCGACATGGACGCCCGCGCCGCCGTACACGTCGGGCGGGTACTCCCGGGTGAGCAGTCCCACTTTCACGGAGAACCCTCCGTCGTCCGCCTGAGGTCGGCCACGCCCCCTCATGGTCACCCAGACACGGCTCAGGGGGAAGACCGCGTCGGCGGCCGTTCGAAGCAGCAGTCGCCGCACACGCCGCCGGCGGGGCAGCGGTAGTAGAGGCAGCAGCTGCGACGCCGGAAGGCGGCGGGGTCCAGGGCGCCGGTGGTGCGCAGGTCGGGGTGGTCGAACAGCACCTCGGCGAGGCGGAGGGCCCGCTCCCCCACGCCCTCGCGCCGCTCCCGCGCCGCCCAGCCGCGCAGTTCGCGCGCGGCGCCCGCGAGCGCGGAGCCCGCGTTGCCCCACAGCAGCCCCGCGGAGATCCGGTACCGGGCGCGCAACGCCTCGGCGAGCGGGACGAGATGGGCCCTCTGCACGGCGTCCCGTACGGTCGCGGCGGCCGCGTCCGGGTCCGCGCCGACGGGCAGGGCGCGTACGTCACCGAGCCACAGGTCGTCCGGCGAGGTGGCCCGCGCGTCCCAGCGCAGCCGGGCGGGGTCGAGGTCGGGCACCGCGCCGTACAGCGCCGCGCAGCCGAGCCCGACCGACCAGACCCGGGCGGCGAGCCCCAGGTGCGCCACGGAGACCGCGACGCGCTCCTCGGGGGCGCCGAGGCGCCGCGCGACCTCGGCGACGCGCGAGGACAACGGGTCCGGGCCCGCCGGCGGCGCGTACACCTGCGAGAACGCGACGGCGCCCTCGGGTGCGGGTCCTTGCCGCAGGGCGAAGAAGCCGCCGACGGAGCGGAGTTCTGCCAGGTCGATACGGGTGGTCACGACAGCAGTACAGCAAGTGGCGCGCCGCTCGTGGCCGCCGGGGTGGCCGTCCGCGCCCTCCGGCGCCCGCCCCTCGCCCCTGAGAGGGCTCCCCGCCCTGGGGAGGACGCGGCCGGGGGCGTACTCCATCGGCAGTAGGACCCAGTGCCTGCTCAGGGACGACGACGCGGGCCGATTCGCGCGGCATCGTGGTAACCATGGAAGCCGACCGTTCGCCTCGCCGGGACCACCGGACACACCGCGCGCCGCGGAGCACCTCATGAGTGCCCTCGCGCTGTCCGTGCTGCTCTCCCTCGTCTCCGCCGTGGCGTACGCCGGCGGGGCGATCCTGCAGGAGCGGGTCGCGGCGACGACCCCGGACCAGCGGTACGCGCCGCTGCGCCGCGGCGCCTGGTGGACCGCGATCGCCCTGAACGGCCTGGGCGCGCTGCTGCACGTCGTGGCGCTCGCCTACGGCCCGCTCAGCCTCGTGCAGCCGCTGGGCGCCCTGACCATCGTCTTCGCGCTGCCCCTGGCGGCCGTGTTCGTGCGCCGCCGGGCCGGGGCCACCGCGTGGCGCGGCGCGGTCATGGCGACGGTGGGACTCGCCGGGCTCCTCTCCCTCACCTCGGCGGCGGACTCGCGGTCGCTGGGCGGCGCCGACCGCCTGCTGCTGGCCCTGATCACGGGCGGCGGCGTGCTGGCCCTCGCGGTGGCGGCGCACGCCGCGCACCGCCATCCCGTGGTGCGCAGCGTGCTCCTGGCCTGTGCGGCGGGCGCGGCCTTCGGCATCGCCTCGGTCTTCACCAAGACCGTGGCGGTGGACTGGGGCCAGGAGGCTGCGCTCGTCCGGCAGCTGCCGAGCCTCGCCGTGATCGCGGTGCTTGCGGCGGCCGGGGTGCTGCTCTCGCAGGCCTCGTACCGGGGCGCGGGCCTCGCGGCGCCGCTGGCGACGGTGACGGTCGTGAACCCGGTGGTCGCGGCGGCGGTCGGCCTGACCCTCTTCGGGGAAACCTTCCGCTACGGCACCCTGGGCGCCGTCCTGGCGCTCGGCTGCGGGGTCGTCGCCGGAGGCGGGCTGCTCCTGCTGACCACCGAGCGGATCGCCCGGGAGGCCTCGCCCGTACCGGAGGGCGAGACCGTGTCCGAGGGCGCGGGCCTGCCGGTAGGGCGGGGCGAGCCGGCCGTGCCGCGACCGGTGCCTGGGCCTGTCCCGGCCGGGCCGCGCCTCGCGTACGGGGCGCTTCCGGCCGTGCCGTCCCAGCCCGCCCCGTCGTCCCAGGCCACCCCGTCGTCCCAGGCCACCCCGTCGTCCCAGGCCACCCCGTCGTCCCAGGCCACCCCGTCGTCCCAGGCCGCGCAGGTGGCTCGGGTGGCGCGGACGCGTCGCCGGGCCGCGCACCGGCACGCGAGGCACCGCGAGCGGATGGTGTTCTGAGGGGGCTGGGCCCAGACGGGTGCGCCCGCGGTCGGCTGCGTGTGCCTGTCTCGGGCATGTACGTCCGTCTCAGTCGCGTACGCCCGCTTCAGATGCGTACGCCCCGGGCCCGCAGGTAGGCCAGCGGGTCGATGTCGGAACCGAAGCCGGGCCCCGTCCGCACCTCGAAGTGGAGGTGCGGGCCGGTGCTGTTGCCGGTGGAGCCGGACCGGGCGATGCGCTGCCCCGCGCCGACCTGCTGTCCGGCCCTCACGGAGAGCGCCGAGAGATGCCCGTACTGGCTGTACCTCCCGTCGGCGTGCCGGATGACCACCTCGTAGCCGTAGCTGCCGCCCCAGCCCGCCGAGACGACCCGCCCCGCGGCGATCGCCTTCACGGAGGTCCCGGTGGGCACCGGGAAGTCGACGCCGGTGTGGTAGCCCTTCGACCAGGAACCGCCGGCGGCGCGGTACGGCGTGCTGGGCGACGCGGCGACGGGCGCGGAGGCGGCGGACGGCGGGGCGGGCCTGGCCTTCTCGGTGCGGGGGGCGGGGTGGGAGGCCCGCGGCTTCTCCCGCGCCTTCTCGGCGGCCCGCTTCTCGGCGGCCTTCTTCTCCGCCGCCCTCTTCTCCGCCGCTTGCCTCTCGGCGGCTCTCCTCTCGGCGGCCTTCCTGTCGGAGGTCCGCTGCCGGGCCCGGTCGTCGGTGTGCCGCTCGGCCTGGTCCGCCCTGTGGGGGGCGCGAACGCCCTGGCCGTGCACGGAGAGCCGTTGCCCCGGCGTGATGAGGTCGGGGTCGTCTCCGATGACGCGCCGGTTGGTGTCGTACAGGCGCTGCCAGCCGCCCCGCACCCGGCGTTCGTCGGCGATCCCGGAGAGGGTGTCGCCGCGTACGACGGTGTACATCCGCGCGCTGCCGGCGGTGGACTGCGGGGTCACCTCCGGTTTGACGTCCCTGACGTCCCTGACGTCGCGCGTGGCCGGCCCGGTCGCCCGCTTGACCGGTTGCGGCTTGCTCGCGGCGCGGGCCTCGGTGACCTCGGGCGTACCGTCGCCCCTGGTGAGGCCGGCCTTCGCGGAGCACACCGGCCAGGCGCCGGGCCCCTGCGCGTCGAGGACCTTCTCGGCGACGGCGATCTGCTGGCTCTTGGTGGCCCGGTCGGCGCGCGGCGCGTGGACCGTGCCGCCGTACGCCTCCCAGGTGGACTGCTTGAACTGGAGGCCGCCGTAGAAGCCGTTGCCGGTGTTGACGCTCCAGTTGCTGCTGGACTCGCAGGCCGCCACCTTGTCCCAGGTGTCGACGCCGGCGGCGCCGGCCCCGCCCGCGACGGTCAGCGGGAGCGCCATGCCGGCGCCGCCCGCGGTGACCGTGAGCGACGCGCGGTTGATGCGGTTCGGCTGATACCGGCGATGCCGGCCCCGTACGGCCATGGCGAGCCCCCTCGGACACACGTCATCACGGATTGCGCTCAGCGGACACACGACAAGCCCGCAAGCTAGCGGGTCGGACCAATCCGTGACAAGGGCCGGACGCCAAAGGGGAGTTGAGGGTTCAGGAGCTCAAATGTCCTGCGAGCCACCGGAGTTGGACTTGCTGCTGGTAGGGGCCGCCGCCCTCGTGGTCGTTGAAGCCGTAGACCTCCATCGAACGCTCGCTGCCCGCATAGGCGTTGTGGGCGGCGAACACCGTGGAGGGCGGGCACGTCTGGTCCTCCAGGGCGGTGGAGAACAGGGCGGGCGCCCGTCCGCGCGCGGCGAAGTGCACGCCGTCGAAGTAGGAGAGGGTCCGCAGGACGCGCTCCTCCCCGCCCCGACGGGCCTTCAGGTACTGGCCGATCTCCCGGTAGGGCATCCGGTCGGTGAGCGTCGTCGCCCTCGGGAAGTCGCACAGGAACGGCACGTCGGAGGCGATGGCGGCCAGGTCGGGCACGAGACCGCCGACCGCGAGGGCGAGGCCGCCGCCCTGGCTGACGCCGAGTGCGGCGACCCGCGAGGCGTCCACGAGCGGATGGGCGCGCACCGCCTCGACGGCGCGCACCGCGTCGACGTACAGACGCCGGTAGTAGTACTCGTGCGGGTCCTCGATGCCGCGCGTCATGTACCCGGGGTGGGCGGGCCCGCTGCCCACCGGATCCGGCGTGTCGCCCTGCGCCCAGCCTGCGCTGCCCTGGCCCCGGGTGTCCATGACGAAGTGCGCGTAGCCGGCCGCGGCCCACAGCAGGTGCATGTGCGGCAGGCCGCGTCCGCCGCCGTATCCGATGTACTCCACGACGGCGGGCAGCGGCTCATCGGCGTCGGCCGGCAGGACCAGCCAGCCCTTCACGGGGTGCCCGCCGAATCCGGCGTACGTGACATCGAGGACCCGCACGCCCTTCAACGGCAGCTCCACCGCGTCGAACCGTACGTCGAGATCGTGCTGGCGGGCCTCCAGCAGCGTCTTCTCCCAGAAGGCGTCGAAGCCCTCGGGCTCGGGCAACTCCGGTCGGTAACGGCGCAGTTCGTCGAGGGGCAGGTCGAACTGGGGCACGGGCGGCTCCTCCTCAGGACAAGGTGTCGGAGCCTCACGCTATGCCAGTCGTACGGTGTCGTGCAGTGGCCAATCACTGCCGCACGCGAAGGGGCGGGGCACGGTGGCCCCGCCCCTGGACACGCGGAGGTGTCAGGACAGCGGCCCCGGCTGGGGCTGGGGCTCGGGCACCGGGTCGGGGCCGGGCGGCTTGGGGACCGGCGAGGGCGAGGGCTGCGGGGTGGGCCGCGGCTCGGGGTGCGGGACGGGGTCCGGGTCCGGGAAGGGCCTCTCCGGTTCGGGGAGCGGTCCCGGCGGAACGGGGTCAGGGAACGGATGGGTCATGTGCGATCCTCCAGCCAGTGGTTCGTCGGCTTCTCCCCCGCCTACCCGGGTCCCCCGGCCCCAAGCCTGACATCATTCGGCCCCAGGCGCCCCAGTGGCATCGCCCCACGGTGCCACGGCGCGGACGAACGGGTGACTCCACGACTACCGCGCCACGCCGCTCCGCCCTGGAACCCACCCGCCCCACCCGTATCGACCCCGGCGTTTCAGCCAGTCCCCGCCTCCGCGTCAGGCCCGTGCCGACGGTGTTCGGGGGGTGAGGGGCCCGGGGGCGCAAGGGCCGAGGTACGTCCGGAATCGAGCGCGTTCGATTCGGTGGGGGCGTCGTTGGTCCGGGCAGCGCCGAGCCGTCCCGGTCGGTGCCGTCCTTCAGGAGGGATACGGATGACTGTGACCGACACGTCGAACGCCAACGCCGAGATGCCACCCCCGCCACCGCCCGCCGTCATCACCTTCGAGGGCAAGGCGGGCCAGAACCCCCTGGCCGACGCCGGTTTCGGCGCCCTGTGCCGGCGTCTTCCGTCCGTCCTCGGCCACACCGCGCGCATGGCGTGGGCCGTCGACCGGCCGAGCGTCGTACTGCTCCTGGTGTGCCAGGCCCTGACCGGCGTCGCGGCCGCCGTCGTCCTCACGTTCACCGCCGGGGCGATGACGCACGTCCTGGGGACCGGCACGGTGTCCGAACGCCTGCACGCCGCCCTGCCCGCCCTGATCGTCGTGGCTGTCGCCTCGGGCGTCGGCCGCACCAGTGGCGCCCTGGCCTCCTACGCCGACGGCCGGATCACTCCCCTGCTGACGACGGAGGCCGACGTCGCCCTCGTCGCGGCCGTGTGCCGGGTGGAGTCCTCCGCTTACGGCGAGGACGGGTTCGCCGACCGGCAGGAGGCCGCCGAGGTCGGCGTCACCCGGACCCGGCTGATGGTCCAGGACGCCCAGCGGTTCATGTCCGCGCTGATCCGCATGGTTGCCGCGGGCGGGGTGATCACGGCGCTGCACCCCCTGATGCTGCCCCTGCTCCTGCTGGCCGTGCTCCCCGCCGGCGCCGGGGCCGTGCTGTCCGCCCGCGTCGACTACGAGACCCACTACCTCAACGTGGGCGACCGCAACGTCCGCTCCATGATGCGCTGGTGGGCCACCTACTCCCGCTTCGGCGACGAGGTCCGCGCGAACGGCATGACCGGCTACCTCCTGTACTGGTACGGCGCCCTGTCCGACCGGATCGACCGCCGCACCCTGACCGCGGCGCCCCGCATGCTGCGCATCGTCCTCGCCACCAGCGCCCTCGGCGGGCTCTTCCTGCTGGCCACCTGGGCCACCCTCGCGTGGCTGGCCGCGACCGGCAAGGTGGCCCTGCCCGTCGCCGCGACGGCCGTCGTCGCCGTCCAGACGACCCTGGCCGCGCTCTCCCAGTTCGTCATCCACGGCGCCGCCATGTTCCACACCTCGCTGTATCTGGCGGACATGCGGTCCTTCCTCGACATGGCGGGCGAGCGCGCCCCCCAGCGCGGGGACGCCACCATCCCCGAGCGCGTGGACGAGATCCGGCTCGACGAGGTCGTCTATCGCTACCCCGGCAAGGAGGAACCGGCCGTCGCCGGCGTCTCGCTCACCCTGCGCCGCGGCGAGATCCTGGCCGTCGTCGGGGAGAACGGCTCGGGCAAGTCGACGCTGGCCAAACTGATCACCGGCATCCTCCTCGCCGACAAGGGCCGCGTCCTGTGGGACGGTATCGACCTCGCCGAGGCCCAGCCGGACGCCGTGTGGAAGCGCACCGCGCTCGTCCCGCAGAACTTCGCGTGCTGGCCGCTGCGCGCCCGCGAGAACATCACCCTCGGCCAGCCGAAGACGTACGACGACGGGCCCGTGTGGGAGGTGATCGACGCCGTCGGCATGCGGGAGGCGATCGAGAAGCTGCCCAAGCAGCTCGACACCCTACTCGCCAAGGAGCTGTGGGGCGGCGCCGAGCTGTCCGGCGGGCAATGGCAGCGCCTCGTCTGCGGCCGGGCGCTGTACCGGCGGACGCCGCTGCTCATCCTGGACGAGCCGACCTCGCAGATGGACGCCCGCGGAGAGCACGCCATCTTCCTGGAGATCAAGCGCATCGCCGCCGAACGCATGACGATCGTGGTCACCCACCAGCTGGAGAACACCCGCCTCGCCGACCGCGTCCTCGTCATGGACCAGGGCCGCGTCATCGAGGACGGCGACTACGAGAGCTTGGTGGGCGCCGGAGGCCTGTTCGCCGAACTCGTCGCCTTGGCCAAGGACCGCTGACGTCCCGGCCGGCCCGGCGGGACGTCCCTCGATTCCCACCGGCCGGTGGTACGGACGTAGGCGTGGATCACGGAGAGCATCGCCAGGACGAGGAGGGGCCCGGCCACCCACGGGTGGCGGGCCATGTCCGTCGGCAGCCAGCGGTAGGAGAGCAGGAGCGCGGCGAAGACGACCGTGCCGTGGGCGACCAGCCGCAGCCCCGACCGGTCCCAGCCGCGGTCGAACGTGCGCAGCGCCGCCTCGATCGTGAGCGCGAACACCACGCCCGCGATGAGGTCCACCCCGTAGTGGTAGCCGAAGCCCAGCGTGGCGCTGAGCGTGGCGATCAGCCAGAACGTGCCCGCGTGGCGCAGCAGCCTCGGCCCCTTGCGGGAGTGGATGAAGATCGCCGTCGCCCACGCCGTGTGCAGGCTGGGCACGCAGTTGCGGGGGGTGAGTCCGTCGTAGAGGACCGGGTGCGGGGAAGTGAACGGCGGCGGTGTGTTCGGCCACAGGTCGGCCACCGCCCACTGCACGCCGCCGGTGCCGGAGGTGCCCGGGCCGTAGGCGAAGATCGGTCCGACCACCGGGAAGATCATGTAGATGGCGGGGCCGACGAGCCCGATGACCAGGAAGGTGCGGACGAGGTGGTGCCTCGGGAACCGGCGCTCGACGGCCACATCGCGCAGCTGGTGGAAGGCGACGACGATCGCGGCCACCGCGAGTTGGGCGTAGACCAGGTCGAGGATGTGGGTGGGGACGGGACCGGAGGCCCTCAAGAGCCGGCCGGCCAGCCAGGAGGGGTTGCCGAGCGCGTGATCGGCGGCGGCCACGTAAGGGTCGAGCACCGTCGGGCGGGTCTTCGCCGTGATGAGCAGCCAGGTGTCGCCGGTCTTGCGGCCGGCCACCAGGAGGAGGCCGAGACCGACGCCCTTCAGCAGCAGGGCGCGTTCGCCTCCGGTGCGGCGCGTGAGGGCGATGACGGCGCAGCCGAGCATCACCCACAGCGCGCCGTTGCCGAAGAACTGGTCCTCGGGTGTCTCGGCGCCGGCCGCCCAGCGCACCAGGATGAAGACGGCGTCGATGCCGATCGCGGCACCGGCCGCGATGAACCGCTCCCGCCAGGTGAGCACCACCATCATCAGGATCAGGCCGCCGTACAGCGGTCCCGGCTTGGGCGGGAGCACCACCTCGCGCACCTGGTTGGTGAGCGGCCCCGGCTCGCCGCCGTAGTGGCGCGCGGCGATCTCCAGCGCGACGAGGAACCCGAGGGCCACCGCGCCTGCCGCGGCCCACAGGACCACCCGTGGCTGACGGCACGCGGCGAGGAGGGCTCTGCGGTCTATTCGGGGCAACACGGTACGGCTTCCTGGCGGTGGCGTGGAGGGCGATGAGGGTGCTCATCAGCACCGATCATGCCACCGGCCCCGTGCGGCGATTCGGGCGGCTTCGCACCGATCGCGCCGGGGCGGGAATCGGGCGGGCCGGCGCCCCCGGTGGGCCGGCCTCGGTCAGGGCGGCGCCTCCCAGCCGGGACGCCATCGCAGGACGCCGTGAGGCCCCCGCTGCAAGGGCATCGGGGGCCTCATGTGACGGGCGGGCCGTCAGGCGGCGGTCGCCGCTTCCGTCTCGAAGGCGCGCAGCAGATCCGCGGCGACGCTCACGGCGATGGTCGCCGGCTCCTTGCCGGTGATGTCGGCGATCCCGATCGGGGTCTTGATCCGGTCGATGGTGGCGTCGTCGTGCCCGCCCTCGGTGGCGAGGCGCTTGCGGAACCGCACCCACTTGGCCGCCGACCCGATCAGCCCGATGGAGCCGAGGTGATCCGTGCGCAGGGCCGCGTCGCACAGAGCGGCGTCCTCGGCGTGGTCGTGGGTCATGATCAGGACGTGGGTGCCGCGCGGCAGCCGCTCCAGCACCTCCTCGGGCAGCAGCGGCGTGTGGTGCGTGTGCACCTGCGCCACCGCGTCCGCCAGGACGTCGAGCCGTTCCTCGCCGAGCATGTCGGAACGGGAGTCGATCAGGTGCAGGTCGAGGTCCTGGCGGGCGAGGATGCGCGCCAGTTCCAGGCCGACGTGCCCGACCCCGAAGATCGCCACGGCCCGCACCACCGGGAGCGGTTCGAGCAGCACCGAGACCGTGCCGCCGCAGCACTGCACACCGTGCTGGTTGGTGACCTTGTCGTTCAGGGCGAAGTCGATCAGCTCCGGCTCCCGCACGGACGCGGCGATCATCTCCCGGGCCCGGTCGATGGCGACGGCCTCGACGTTGCCTCCCCCGATCGAGCCCCAGGTCCGGGTGTGCCCCACGACGAGTTTGGCGCCGGCGTCGCGCGGGGCGTGGCCGCGCACGGTCGCGACGGTCACGAGCACGCCGGACTCGCGGCGTGCCCGCAACCGCGCGACCGCGGCGACCCAGGTCATGTCAGGCACCGCTCAGCGCTTCCGCGTCGGCACGGACATCCGCCACGACCCGGTCGTCCCCGGCCCGCCCGATGCCGTCCACGCCCTCGGCGCCGACCTGCTCCGCCAGGCGGGCCCCGCCCTGACGCGCCTCCTGGATCGCCCAGTACACCGCCTCCGGCGTCGCGGGTGAGGCCAGCTCGACGCCGACGCCGCTCGGCCCGAACGCGGCGGCGGCCTGCCGCAGCGCCTCGCGCACCGAGAACGCCAGCATCAGCGGCGGCTCACCGACCGCCTTGGAGCCGTAGACCGCGCCCTCCTCGGTGGCGTTCTCCAGCAGCCTGACGTTGAACTCCTCGGGCATCTCCGAGAAGCTCGGCAGCTTGTACGTGCTGGCCGCCTGGGTCTGGAGCCGGCCGCGGTTGGGGCCGTCACCGGTGTCCCAGCGCAGGTCCTCCAGCGTCAGCCAGCCCGCGCCCTGCACGAACCCGCCCTCGACCTGACCGATGTCGATCAGCGGGGAGAGGCTGTCGCCGACGTCGTGCACGATGTCCACGCGCCGGATGCGGTACGCGCCGGTGAAGCCGTCCACCTCCACCTCGGTCGCGGCGGCGCCGAGGGCGAAGTACTTGAACGGCGAGCCCCGGAACGTCGTGACATCCCAGTGCAGGCCCTCGGTGCGGTAGAAGCCCGCCGCCGAGAGCTGGACCCGCTGGATGTACGCGGTGCGCACCAGGTCGTCCCAGGCCAGCTCCTTGTCGCTGCCGAGGCTGCGGGCGATGCCCTCGACGATGCGTACGTCCGAGGCGTTCGCGCCCAGCTGGGAGCCGGCGACCTGGAGCAGCCTGTCGCGCAGCTGCTCGCAGGCGTTCTTGATCGCGCCGCCGTTCAGGTCGGCGCCGGAACTGGCCGCGGTGGCCGAGGTGTTGGGCACCTTGTCGGTCCGCGTCGGGGCGAGCCGGACCTTGTGCAGCGGGATGCCCAGCGTGGTCGCGGCGACCTGCATCATCTTGGTGTGCAGGCCCTGGCCCATCTCGGTGCCGCCGTGGTTGATCAGGACCGAGCCGTCCTTGTAGATCAGCACCAGCGCGCCGCCCTGGTTGAAGGCGGTGAGGTTGAAGGAGATGCCGAACTTGATGCCGGTGACGGCGAGCGCCCGCTTGGTGTGCGGGTGCGCGGCGTTGAAGGCGGCGATCTCGCGCTTGCGTGCGGCGACGCCGCCGTCCTCCTGCACCTGCCGCCAGACGGTGGAGATCCGTTCGGCCTGCGTGACCGGCTGGCCGTACGGCGTGGTCTGGCCCTGGCCCGGCCGGTAGAAGTTGCGCTCGCGCAGCTCCATGGGGTCAAGGCCCAGCCTTGGTGCGACGCGGCCGAGGATGTCCTCGATCACCAGCATGCCCTGGGGGCCGCCGAAGCCGCGGAAGGCGGTGTTGGAGACCGTGTTGGTCTTGGCGATGCGGCCGGCGACGCGGGCGTTGGGGATCCAGTACGTGTTGTCGATGTGGCACAGCGCGCGGGCGAGGACGGGCTCGGACAGGTCCAGGCTCCAGCCGCCGTCCGCGGTCAGGGTGGCGTCCAGGGCCTGGATGCGGCCCTCGGCGTCGAAGCCGATCTTCCAGGTGGAGTGGAAGCCGTGCCGCTTGCCGGACATCGTCAGGTCCTGGGTGCGGTTGAGCCGGAACCGCACCGGGCGGCCGGTCAGCTTGGCGCCGAGCGCGGCGACGGCCGCGAAGCCGTGCGGC
The DNA here is from genome assembly GCF_040629635.1 of Streptomyces sp. NPDC005898. Classification (NCBI taxonomy): domain Bacteria; kingdom Bacillati; phylum Actinomycetota; class Actinomycetes; order Kitasatosporales; family Streptomycetaceae; genus Streptomyces; species Streptomyces sp. NPDC005898. Next base: position 161,620 of record NZ_JBEXWC010000001.1, read on the forward strand.
TGCATCTCCTTGCCGCCGAAGCCGCCGCCCATCCGCAGACACTGCACGGTCACCTCGTGCGAGGGCACGCCGAGCACGTGCGAGACGATCTCCTGCGTCTCGGAGGGGTGCTGGGTGCTGCTCTGGATGAACAGCTGCCCGTTCTCGTCGACCTGGGCGAGCGCGGCGTGCGTCTCCAGGTAGAAGTGCTCCTGCCCGGCGAACTGGAACTCGCCGGTGAACACGTGCGCGGACTCGGCGAAGCCCGCGTCGATGTCGCCGGTCTCCATCAGGGGCGTGGCCCCGTGGAAGCTGCCGGCCGCGATGGCCTCCTGGAGCGTGACCAGGGAGGGCAGCTCCTCCAGCTCCACCTCGACGGCCGCCGCGCCGAGCCGGGCCGCCTCCAGGCTCTCGCCGAGCACCCAGGCGACGGCGTGGCCGTGGAACATGACCTCGTCGGGGAAGAGCGGTTCGTCGTGCTTCATGCCGGCGTCGTTGACGCCGGGCACGTCGGCGCCGGTGAGGACGCGGACCACGCCGGGCACGGCCAGCGCGGGCTCGGTGCGCAGCGCGGTGATGCGGCCGCGGGCCTTCATGACCTGCACCGGGTAGGCGTGCAGGACGTCCTTGGTGCGCTGGACCAGGTCGTCGGTGTACAGCGCGGTGCCGGTGACGTGCTGGAAGGCGCTTTCGTGCGGCAGGGCGACGCCGACCAGGGGCTTCTCGGGACGTTCGGACAAATGGCTCATGACTTCGCCGCCTCGGGGGTCTGTGCGTGCAGCTTCAGCAGGCTCTGGCCGAGCATCGCGGAACGGTAGAGGGAGCTGGCGCGGTGGTCGTCCATCGGCGTTCCCTCGCCCCGCAGTACGCGCGCGGCGGCCTCGACGGTCGACGGCGACCACGGCTCGCCCTCCAGGGCCGCCTCGGTGGCGAGCGCGCGGATCGGGGTGGCGGCCACGCCGCCCAGGCCGATGCGGGCCTTGCGGACGACGCCGTCCTCGATGTCGAGCGCGAAGGCGACCGCCACGCTGGAGATGTCGTCGAAGCGCCGCTTGGCGATCTTGTGGAAGGCCGTGACGGGTGCCAGCGGCCGGGGGACGCGCACCGCGCGGATCAGCTCGCCGGGGCGGCGCACGCTCTGCCGGTAGCCGGTGAAGTAGTCCGCCAGCGGCACCTCGCGCTCGCCGTCGGCGTCGGTGAGGACCACCGACGCCTCCAGCGCGAGCAGCACCGGCGGGCTGTCGCCGATGGGCGAGCCGGTGCCGAGGTTGCCGCCGAGGGTCGCTCCGTTGCGGATGAGGCGGGAGGCGAACTGCGGGAACAGGTCGGCGAGGAGCGGGACTTCGCCGTCCAGGCGGCGCTCGATCTCGGTGAGCGTGAGCGCCGCGCCGATCTCGATGGAGTCGGCCTCGACGCGCAGCTCCCGCATCTCGGGCAGCCGGTCGATCGCGATCACGCAATGCGCGCGCCGGGCGCGGATGTTGACCTCGACGCCCCAGTCGGTGGAGCCGGCGACGACGACCGCGTCCGGCCGTTCGCGCAGCAGCTCCAGTGTCTCGGCCAGGGTGTCGCGCCGCAGGAAGGTGCTGTCGTCGCGGGTGTACTCGGTGGCGACCGGGGCGGGCGGCGCCTGCTCGCGGCGCTGGGCCAGCGGGTCCTCGTCGGTGGGCTCACCGACGGCGAACGCGGCGTCGCGGATGGGGCGGTAGCCGGTGCAGCGGCACAGGTTTCCGCTCAGCGCGTGCAGGTCGAAGCCGTTCGGGCCGTGCTCGGCGTCGGCGCCGTCGAGCGCGCCGTCGGCCGGTTCCGGGTGGGCGCAGCGGTCGGGCCGGTAGTACTCGGAGGCCATGCTGCAGATGAATCCCGGGGTGCAGTAGCCGCACTGGGAGCCGCCGCGGGCCGCCATCTCCGCCTGCACCGGGTGCAGGGCCGAGAAGGCGCCGGGGGCGCCGCCGGTGGCGAGGCCCTCGGCGGTGACGACCTCCTGGCCGTCGAGCGCGGCGGCCGGGATCAGGCAGGCGTTGACCGCCACCCAGTCGGTGGGCTTGTTCACCCCGGGGCGGGCCACGAGGACCGAACAGGCGCCGCACTCGCCCTCGGCGCAGCCCTCCTTGGTGCCGGTGAGGCCGCGCTCGCGCAGGAAGTCCAGCGCCGTGGTGTGCGGCGCGGCCGGTGAGATCGGTGCTTCTGTCCCGTTGACCGTGATCCGCGCCTCTACCATGACAGGCCACCCATTCGGTGCGTGATCGGTCGGTTCATGATGTTCGCCAATTTTCAGGCAGCTTTCTGTGTTCAGACGCGCCACGCGAAAGGGGTGGGCGCCGGGCGGCACGGCCGGGAGCGGCGTGCCGGAAAGGGCGTGACGGGAGGAACCGGGGATGCGCCGCGAAGGGGCTGCATCAGGCCCTGGACTGCATCAGGACTGCATCAGGTGGGACGTGCCGCGGAAGGGCACGTCAGGACGGCGCGTTCAGCAGCCGTGCGCGATCCGACCCGGGACCCAGGCGGTGCACTGGGCGAGGCGACCGAGATCAGAGCTGGTGTACATCCGTCGATCGCCTCCTTCGGGTGTCATGGGTCGACGTTGACCGCAACGTACTGGCCACGGGCGCGCAGGTCAACGGGTTGACAAATCTCACGATACTCTCTGCGCGCCCGGATCGCCCCAGGGGCGGACCACCTCTGTGGACCCGTGTGAGCAGGTCAAAGGCCTGTGACTCCGCGCACCGCGGGACGCGCGTACGGCCGAGGGCGATGAGCCGGGCGGTGACCCGAACGCCTCGCTGCTGTTGGCAGGGCCGCGCCGGTGTGGGTTTGCTGGCCGTCCGGGCGCGCGTGGCGTCGTGACCGGTTTCGCATGACGCCGACGGCGCGGGGAACCCGCGTGCCACAACCGCTGCAACCCCCACCCACTGCTACCCCACCAGCTGCCGCGAGGAGAGAGCCATGCGCGCACTGACGTGGCACGGAAGGCGCGACGTACGGGTCGAGACCGTGCCGGACCCCGTGCTGAAGGAACCGACCGACATCATCGTCCGCGTGACGTCTACGGGCATCTGCGGTTCGGATCTGCATTTGTACGAGGTGATGGGTCCCTACCTCGACGCCGGTGACATCCTGGGCCACGAGCCCATGGGGATCGTCGAGGAGATCGGCTCGGCCGTGACCGAGGTCGCGGTCGGTGACCGGGTCGTCGTGCCGTTCAACGTCTCGTGCGGCGACTGCTTCATGTGCAATGCCGGACTGCACTCGCAGTGCGAGACGACGCAGAACCGCGACCAGGGCACGGGCGCCTCGCTGTTCGGCTACACCAAGCTGTACGGACAGGTGCCCGGCGGGCAGGCGGAGCTGTTGCGCGTGCCCTTCGGCAACACCCTCCCCATCAAGGTCCCCGAGGGTCCGCCCGACGACCGGTTCGTCTACCTCTCCGACGTGCTGCCCACCGCGTGGCAGGCCGTGGAGTACGCCGCCATCCCGCCCGAAGGCACCGTGACCGTGCTCGGTCTCGGTCCGATCGGCGCGATGGCCGCCCGGGTCGCCCTGCACCGCGGGGCGAGTCTGGTGGTGGGCGTCGATCTGGTCCCCGAGCGGCTGAGCCGGGCCTCTCGGGACGGCGTCAAGGCGCTGGACCTGCGCCGTCACGGCAAGGACATCGGCGAGGCGGTGCGCGAGCTGACCAAGGGCCGCGGCACGGACGCCGTCATCGACGCCGTCGGCATGGAGGCCCACGGCGCGCCGCTGGTCAAGGCGGCGCAGTGGGGCGTGGGCATGCTGCCCGACGCGGTCGGCGCCAAGGTGATGGCGAAGGCGGGCGTCGACCGCCTGGGCGCGCTGTACGCGGCGATCGACATCGTCCGCCGCGGCGGCACGATCTCCCTGTCCGGCGTGTACGGCGGGGCGGCCGACCCGCTGCCGCTCCTGACGATGTTCGACAAGCAGCTCCAGCTGCGCATGGGTCAGGCCAACGTCAAGCGCTGGGTCGACGACATCCTTCCGCTGCTGAGCGACGACGACCCGCTCGGCGTCGACGGCTTCGCCACGCACCACCTCTCCCTGGAGGAGGGCCCGAAGGCGTACGCGACCTTCCAGGCGAAGGAAGACAGCATGATCAAGACCCTGCTGCGGCCGTGACCGGGCCGACCAAGGAGTCCGAAGTCCGCCCGTCCTCCGCGCGTCCCCGCCGGGGGGCCGACGACCTCAGCGGGCGGTCGGCCGTCGTGACGGGCGGATCGCGCGGCCTCGGCCTGCTCCTGGCGGACCGGCTGGCCGCCCGGGGCTGCGCCGTCACGCTCGCCGCGCGTGACGGCGGGGAACTGGGCCGGGCCCGCGCCAAGCTGCTCCACCGGCGCCCCGGGGCGCGGGTGCGTACGGCGGTCTGTGACGTACGCGAGCGGGCCGAGGTACGCGAGCTGTTCGCGGACACCGGCAAGGCTTTCGGCGGCGTGGACCTGGTGATCGCGAACGCCGGCATCATCCAGGTCGCCCCGCTGGAGTCGCTGCGGGCGGAGGACTTCGAGGACGCGATGCGCTCGATGTTCCACGGAGCCCTGCACACGTCGCTGGAGGCCCTCCCCCATCTCAGGGACAGCCCCGGCGGCGGACGCCTCGCGCTGATCTCCTCCGTCGGCGGGCTGCTCGGCGTGCCGCACCTGCTGCCCTACGCGTGCGCCAAGTCTGCGATCGGCACCCTCGCGGAGGGGCTGCGGGCGGAGACGGCGGGACGCGGGGTGAGCGTGACGGCCGTGTACCCCGGTCTGATGCGCACCGGCTCCCATCTGCGCGCCCGGTTCGACGGTGAGCAGCGCGCGGAGTACGGGTGGTTCTCGACGCTGGCGGGCACTCCGCTGGTGTCCATGAGCGCGCCCCGTGCCGCCGAGCGGATCGTGCGGGCCACCGTGCGGCGCCGGGCGCGCCTCGTGCTCACCCCGGCGGCGCGCGCCGCCGACCTGGCGCACGGGATCGCCCCGGCGACGACCACGCGGCTGAGCGGTGTCGCCGCGCGTCTGTTGCCCGCCGCGCCCGTCCACCGTCGCGGGCAGCGCGAGGGCGAGGACATCGACCCGCCCGAAGGACCGGTCTCCCGCGCCGTCCAGCGCCTCGGAAGCGCGCTGAACGAACGTGCCGCCGACGCCTACAACGAACGGGACGGGGGCACACGCGGGGGGTGAGCCCGGCGTACGGGCACAAGGGGGGCCGGAACCGGGCGATGCGCCCGAAAGAAGGTCATCGGGGCGGCGACCGCCTCCGATGGCCACGAGAAAGTGAGGTCAACCATGCCGGCTGGATCCAGCAACAAGCGTGAGCGTCAGTACGAGCACATCAAGGAGAGCGCCGAGGAGCGCGGCGCGTCCAAGAGCCGGGCCAAGGAGATCGCGGCCCGCACGGTCAACAAGGAGCGGGCCCGCTCCGGTGAGGCCAAGACCGCGAGCAGGACGTCGGTGAAGGACCCGAAGTCCGCCTCGCAGCGCGGCGGGGAGCGGTCGCACAGCGGCGCTCAGAGTCCCACCAAGGACCAGCTCTACGAAGAGGCCAAGAAGAAGAACATCGACGGCCGTTCCTCGATGAACAAGCAGGAGCTGAAGAAGGCGCTCGGACGCTGAGAAGCGCGGCGCGGGCGCCGAGCGGGCGCTGAGCGACGGTGGGCCCACAGGATGCTGTGGGCCCACCGCTGCTCGCGGCACGCCTCGGTGCGCGGGGTCGCCGGCCCCTACCGGATCGGACCGGATGCTTGTGTGGTCGTCGCGCGGGCACTCAGCAGTGGCCGCCGTCCAGCGAATGGGAGATTGCCGATGCGTGCCGTGACCGTCCGCCCCTCGACCGCCGATTCCCTGGAGGTGCGCGACATGCCCGAGCCGGTGCCCGGCGAGGGCGAGCTGCTGGTGGATGGCCTCGCGGCCGGGGTCTGCGGCACCGACAAGGAGATCGTCGCCGGGGAGTACGGTGCGGCGCCGCCCGGCGAGGACCGGCTGATCCTCGGCCACGAGTCGCTGGGGCGGGTGCGCGAGGCACCGGCGGGCAGTGGGTTCACGGCCGGTGACCTGGTGGTCGGGGTGGTGCGCCGCCCGGACCCGCAGCCCTGCGGCGCCTGTGCGCGCGGCGAATTCGACATGTGCCGCAACGGCCGCTACACCGAGCGCGGCATCAAGGAGCGGCACGGCTACGCCAGTCGGTCCTGGACCGTGGAGTGCGACTACGCCGTCAGGCTCGACCCCGGTCTGGAGACGGTCGGGGTGCTGCTGGAACCGACCACCGTGGTGGCCAAGGCGTGGGAGCAGGTGGAGCGGGTCGGCGGCCGGTCCTGGTTCCAGCCGCGGCGGGCGCTGGTCACCGGCGCGGGGCCGATCGGTCTGCTGGCCGCGCTGCTCGGCGTGCAGCGCGGACTGGACGTCCACGTGCTCGACCAGGTCACCGAGGGGCCGAAGCCGGAGCTGGTCGCCGACCTCGGCGCGACGTACCACAGCGAGGACATCGGGCGGGTGACCGACGCGATCCGTCCCGACGTGGTGATCGAGGCGACCGGGGTGGGTTCGCTGGTCTTCGAGGCGATGGCGGGCACGGCGACGTACGGCGTGGTGTGTCTGACCGGCGTCTCCCCCACCGGGCGGCGGCTGTCGGTGGACGCCGGATCGCTCAACCGCGACCTGGTGCTGGAGAACGACGTGGTCGTGGGCTCGGTCAACGCCAACCTCCGCCACTACCACCAGGGGGCCAAGGCCCTGGCCAAGGCGGACCGCGGCTGGCTGGAACGGATGATCACCCGGCGCGTGCCCCTGGAGCGCGCCGCCGAGGCGTTCACCCCCCAGGACGACGACATCAAGGTCGTCCTCACCCTCGACTGACCCCTCAGCTGAGGACGGCGTGCCCCGCGGCCCCGCTCCCGACCGGCGTGCGGGTGCTGTGGGCGAGACGGGCCGTGCGGGTGGCGACGTCGACCGTGTACGCGTCGACGGTCATCGCCCGCTCGGACACCTTCAGCACCATGAAGCCGTGGTCGGAGAAGTTCTGCCAGGCGGCGGGGTGGGTGAAGTGGGCCTTGCCGTCACCGGCCTTGCCCGCGGCTCCGCACACGATCTGCCGCGTGCCGCCGGTGCGGGTGGTGGGCTCCAGGATCTGCAGCGTGTGGTCGTGCCCGGACAGGATGAGGTCGGCGCGCCCGCACACCACCTCCTCGTACAGCTCCTTGAGGTGGATGCCGCTGGTGTAGTGGCCGATCACGAAGCCGTCGTACGAACCGGCGCTGCCGTGCTTGCCGTTGTTGAGGTACGGGTGGTGCCCGAGGACGATCTTCCAGCGCGCCCGGGACGCCTTGAGCGCGCCGTCCAGCCAGCTGCGCTGGGCCCGCATGTAGGGGCCGTTCCAGTGGTAGTGCGGGTCGGGCTGGGCGACGTAGGAGGAGACGGGGTTGGTGTCGAGGGCGAAGAACTCCACCAGCGGATCGCCCTCGCCCGCCGCGGGCAGCGCCACGTTGTAGTAGCGGCTCGGCATGTACCAGCGGGGCGAGCCCTTGGCGTAGGAGACCTCGCGGTCGCCGCGTGCGGGGTCGCCGCCGCTGCCGGGTATCAGTCCGGAGCAGTCGTGGTTGCCGAGGACCATCAGCCACGGCACGTCGAGGCCGGAGTTGGGGTCCTCGAACTTGGTGCGGAACTCCGTGTCGTGGTCGGACTCGGGGCCGTTCTCGTAGATGTTGTCGCCGAGACCGACCGCGAGGCCGATCCCTTCGGCGCGGCAGACCTCACGCGCCGCGGCGGCCACCGCGTACTGCGCCTCCTCGCCCGTTCCGGCGTCGCCGGTCAGGAGCACCGCGTACTCCCCCGAGCGGCCGGGACCGGTCGGCAGCGGGAACTTCCCGGTGCCCGCCGCGGCGGCGGCCCGCGTCCCGCCCGGCAGGGCCGCGAGCACCGCGGCGCCCGCCACCACCCCGCCGAGCACGGTGCGCCGCCGGAGCGCCCGCATCTCGCGGACCCGCTCCCCCACCGGCCCCTGGGCGAGCGCCGGGTCGGCCCCCAGCCACTGGTCCTCCGTCATGTCCGCGTTCGGCGGTATCAACTCGTCGTCGCACATGGGGGGTTTCTCTCACGGGAGAGCATGGGGAGGGTGGGGAATCGATGAACTCCTGGTGGACGTCCGGACACGAGCGGAGGTCAGCGCGCCGCCTCCACGACGCCCGCCCCCGCCGTCGGCTCGCCGCCCTTGGCGAACTGCGTGCGGTACAGCTCCGCGTAGCGCCCCTCCAGGGCCAGCAGTTCCTCGTGCGTGCCCCGTTCGACGACGCGGCCCGCCTCGACGACGAGGATGAGGTCGGCGGAGCGGACCGTGGACAGACGGTGGGCGATCACCACGGCGGTGCGCCCTTCGAGGGCCTCGGCGAGGGCCTCCTGGACGGCGGCCTCGGAGGTGTTGTCGAGGTGGGCCGTCGCCTCGTCGAGGATGACGACCCGCTGCCGGGCCAGCAGGAGCCGCGCGATGGTCATGCGCTGCCGTTCGCCGCCGGAGAGGCGGTAGCCGCGCTCGCCGACCACGGTGTCGAGCCCGTCCGGCAGGGAGCGCACGAGGTCCTCGAGACGGGAGCGGCGCAGCACGTCCCACAGCTCGTCCTCGCTCGCCCCGGGCCGGGCGAGCAGCAGATTGTCGCGCACCGACTCGTGGAAGAGGTGCCCGTCCTGGGTGACCATGCCGAGGGTGGCCCGCAGGGACTCGGCGGTCACCTCCCGTACGTCGACGCCGCCGATGCGCACCCTTCCCTCGTCCGTGTCGTACAGCCGCGGGAGCAGTTGCGCGATGGTCGACTTGCCCGCGCCGGAGGAGCCGACGAGGGCGACCGTCTGGCCGGGTTCGGCGCGGAACGACACTCCGTGCAGGACCTCGTCGCCGCCGCGGGTGTCGAGCGAGGCGACCTCTTCGAGGGAGGCGAGGGAGACCTTGTCGGCGGCGGGGTAGCCGAAGCGGACGTCGTCGAACTCGACGGAGACGGGGCCCTCGGGAACCGGCACGGCGTCCTTCTTCTCCGCGATGAGCGGCTTCAGGTCAAGGATCTCGAAGACCCTCTCGAAGCTGACGAGGGCGCTCATCACTTCGACGCGGGCGCCGGCCAGCGAGGTCAGCGGCGCGTAGAGCCGGGTGAGCAGCAGGGCGAGCGAGACGACGGCGCCGGCGTCGAGGGCGCCCTCCAGCGTGTAGTAGCCGCCGAGGCCGTAGACCAGGGCGAGCGCGAGCGCCGAAACGAGCGTGAGCGCGGTGATGAACGTGGACTGCGCCATCGCGGTGCGTACGCCGATGTCCCGCACCCGCCGGGCCCGCGCGGCGAACTCGGCGGACTCGTCGTCGGGCCTGCCGAAGAGCTTGATCAGGGTGGCGCCGGGCGCCGAGAAGCGCTCGGTCATCCGGGTGCCCATGGCGGCGTTGTGGTGGGCGGCCTCCCGCTGGAGGCCCGCCATCTTGGATCCCATGCGGCGGGCGGGCACGACGAACACCGGGAGCAGCAGCAGCGCCAGCAGAGTGATCTGCCACGAGAGAGTGAGCATGACGGCGAGCGTCAGCACCAGGGTGACGATGTTGCCGACGACTCCGGAGAGCGTGTTGCTGAAGGCCCGCTGCGCGCCGATGACGTCGTTGTTGAGGCGGCTGACCAGGGCGCCCGTGCGGGTGCGGGTGAAGAAGGCGACGGGCATGCGCTGGACGTGGTCGAAGACGGCGGTCCGCAGGTCCAGGATGAGTCCTTCGCCGAGGTTCGCCGACAGCCAGCGGCTCACCAGCCCGAGGCCCGCCTCCGCGAGCGCGATGGCCGCGATCAGCAGGGCGTACCGCACCACGGTCGAGGAGTCCGAGCCGCGGACGATGGCGTCGACCACCTTGCCCGCGAGGACGGGCGTCGCCACGGCCAGCAGCGCGGTGACGACGCTCAGCAGCACGAACTGCCAGATGCGCCTGCGGTGGGGCCGTGCGAAGGCGCCGATGCGGCGCAGCGTGGCACGGGCGAAGGGTCGGCGGTCCTGCTGCGCGTTCATCACGCTGTGCAGCTGGACCCAGGCGGTGGTTTCCATGCTCATGAAGAGCACGTTAAGACCTCAAGTAAACTTGAGGTCAAGGGTTCGGCCGGATTCACCCGCCCGCCGCACTTTCCCCGGCCCTTCCCCTGCCGCGTCTGTTGACCCGCATGTAACGGGAACGTACTTTTCGCTTCAACTCTTGTGTTTTCCACAGGAGTTATCCCCCTCCTGAGGTGAGAAGGCGAACGCATGCGTGACGTACGAAGGCGTACTCTGCTGTCCGCGATCGGCGGCACGGCGGCCGCGGGAAGCGCGCTGAGTGCCGTCGGGACGGCCGGGGCCGGCACCGCGCAGGCCGCGCCCGGCCGCCGGGGCCCCCACGAGCGGCGGGTCCGGGAACTCCTCGGCCGGATGACGGTGGAGGAGAAGTTCGGTCAGCTCCAGCAGCTGCCGTGGGCCTGGGACACCGGCCCCGGCGGCGGGGCGACCAAGGACGTGGAGGACGCGGCCCGCGCCGGCCGGCTCGGCTCCGTGCTGAGCATCTTCGGCGCCAGGACCACCAACGCGCTCCAGCGCCTGGCCGTCGAGGAGTCCCGGCTCGGCATTCCGCTCGTGTTCGGGCTCGACGTCATCCACGGCTTCTGGACGACGTTCCCGATCCCGCTGGCGCAGGCCGCGAGCTTCGACCCGGAGGTGGCGAGGACGGACGGCGAGGTGTCGGCCAAGGAGGCCCGTTCGAACGGCGTGCACTGGACGTTCGCACCGATGATGGACGTCACGCGCGAGCCGCGCTGGGGCCGGATCGCCGAGGGCAACGGCGAGGATGCGTACCTGACGGCGGCGTTCGCCGCGGCGAAGGTACGGGGCTACCAGGGCGAGCCGGGTGCGCGGGGCAAGGACGGCGGCGACGACCACGACGGCTCGGCGGCGCCCTACCGCGCGAAGGACCGCATCGCCGCCTGCGCCAAGCACTTCGTCGCGTACGGCGGCGCGGAGGGCGGCCGCGACTACAACACGGTGGACGTCTCCGAGTCCCGGCTGCGCAATCTCTACCTCCCGCCGTTCAAGGCGGCTTCGGACGCCGGGGTCGCCACGGTGATGGCGTCCTTCAACACCGTCAGCGGCGTCCCGGCGCACGGCAACACGCACACCCTGACCGACATCCTGAAGAAGGAGTGGGACTTCGGCGGTGTCGTCGTCAGCGACTGGACCGGCGTCCAGGAGCTGATCCCGCACGGCTTCGCCGAGGACGGCGCGGCGGCCGCCCGGCTGGCCCTCGGCGCGGGCGTGGACATGGAGATGACCAGCACCCACTTCGTCACGCACGGCAAGAAGCTGCTCCGCGAGGGAAAGATCGACGCGAGGCGGCTGGACGACGCGGTCGCCCGTGTCCTGCGCCTCAAGTTCGACCTCGGGCTCTTCGAGCACCCCTACGTCGACGAGAGCGGCGCCATCGACGGGCCGAGCGCCGCCGCCCGGCGGGCCGCGCGCGAGAGTGCCGCCCGTTCGATGGTCCTGCTGAAGAACGACCGCGCGGCGCTGCCCCTGAAGCGGTCCCTCAGGTCCATCGCGGTCGTCGGCCCCTTCGGTGACTCCGACGACCTGCTCGGCACGTGGTCGCTCCCGGCCGCCGTGCGCAGATTTCCGTCGGTGAAGATCCTGGACGCCATCCGGCGGGCCGCCCCGGACGCCGAGGTGACGTACGCCAGGGGCGTGGACCCCGAGGGCAAGGAGACCGGTGGCATCCCGAAGGCGGTGGCCGCCGCGCGGGCCGCCGAGGTCACCGTCGTCGTGGTCGGCGAGCCGCCCGCGATGAGCGGCGAGGCGGCCGCGCGCAGCGACATCGGGCTGCCCGGCGAGCAGGAGAAGCTGGTGGCCGCCGTCGCCGCGACCGGCAAGCCGTTCGTGGTCGTCCTCGTGAACGGGCGCCCGCTGACCATGGGCGACTGGCTCGGCGCCGCGCCCGCCGTCCTGGAGGCGTGGCACCCCGGCCTGGAGGCGGGCAACGCCGTCGCCGACGTCCTGTTCGGCCGCATCGTGCCCGGCGGGAAGCTGCCGGTGTCGTTCCCGCGTACGGTCGGCCAGCTCCCGGTCCACTACAACCACGAGTCAACGGGCCGCCCCTACGACGCGGACAACAAGTACACGTCGAAGTACCTGGACCTGCCGCCGGACCCGCAGTTCGCGTTCGGTCACGGCCTGAGCTACACGACGTTCGAGATCGGCGAGCCGCGGCTGAGCCGCGAGCGGATCTCCGCGGCCGCGCTGCGCCGGGGCGACACCCTGGAGATGGCGGTGAGCGTCACGAACACCGGCGACCGCGCGGGCGACGAGGTCGTCCAGCTCTACGTCCACGACGTCACGGCGAGCATCACGCGGCCCGTACGGGAACTGCGCGGTTTCCGCAGGGTGACGCTGGAACCCGGCACGTCCCGGACGGTCCGGTTCCGGCTCGGCGCCGACGACCTCGGTTTCTGGACGAACGACCCGCGCGGGGAGTTCCTCGTCGAGGAGGGCGCGGTGGACCTCTACGTGGGCGACAGCTCCGCGGCCAAGGCCAAGCGGCGGCTGACGATCACCTGAGCGGGCGGCTCCGGGCCCCGGATGCGGCGCCCCGGATCAGCCCCCATCCTGGGAGCAACGGCTCACACCCAGGAGGCCGACCATGTCGGTGATGGACAAGCTCAAGCAGATGCTCAAGGGCCACGAGGACAAGGCGGGCCAGGGCATCGACAAGGCCGGCGACTTCGTCGACGGCAGGACCCAGAACAAGTACAGCGGGCAGGTCGACACCGCCCAGGACAAGCTCAAGGGACAGCTGGGCGGGGACCGCGGCCAGGAGCCTCCGCCCCAGTAGCGACCTCAGTGGCGACCCCGGTCGGCCGCGCCGGAGCGGCCGGACACGGGCAGGCCCCCAGCGCGACGGGCCAGGGCGAGCGTCCCTGGCCCGTCGCGCCTTGTCGGCGCCACAGCGCGCTGTGTCGGTGCCACGGCTCGTCCCGACTCGCCACGGCTCACGGCCGCCGTCCGGCGGTGGCTCCTCCCGGGTCGTCGGCAAGCATGATCGCCGCAGTCGTGCGTTTGCCGTCCGGTTCGCGGTGGACCTCGAAGCTCTGGGAGACCGCCATCACGATCTCCAGGCCGTGCTGGCCGACCCGGCCCGGATCGGCCGCCCTCGCCACCGGCAGGACCGGGGCGCTGTCCCGGACCGACACCTCCACCCGGCCACCGATCAACCCGAGGGCGAGCGAGCAGGGGCCGGGGGCGTACTTGAGGGCGTTCGTCAACAGCTCGCTGACCACCAGCTGCACCATGCCCATCGCGCGGTCGGACACCGGGACCCCGTGGACCGCCTGCACCCGTGCCAGGAAGTCGCGGGCCAGCGCACGCGCCTCGGCGATGTCATCCGTCCTGCCCTCATACGTCTGCGACACCTCGACCGGGCCGCCGCCCAGCAGCCGCCCCTCGCTCCGTGCAGCCCCGTCCATGCCGATCCGCCCACTTCCTGAACTCGATTGTCAGGCTTCTACCCCCACGTCCAGCATGTAACAAAAAGATCACGTCGGCGCGCGGTAGCTCCTCATTGTCGCAAGGTGCCTCGGCTGTGATGTCGGGGGCATCGCGGGGAAGGAGGTGCACAACTCAAGGAGGCTGTTGTGCGGCGTGATCGAATGGGACTGGCCGAGGTACTGGCGGCGGCTGAAGAGGCCGCCCCGGTGCGTTCTCTCGACGTCGTGGCGCAGAATCTGCGCACGCGGTTCGGCGCGCGGTACGTCTCCTTCCTGTTCGTCGACGTCGTGGGCCGGCGCCTGCTGCGGGTCAACGAGGGGAAGACGACCCGCGAGGAACGCAGCGCCGATCAGGTCGCTCTGGACGGCAGCGTCTACGACGAGGTCCTGCGCACCCAGAAGGTGCTGTTGGCGCCGGAGGGCGCTCAGGGGCAGCGGGTCCTCGCCCCGGTCACCAATCGAGGCGACGCCATCGGCGTGCTCGAGCTCTACCTCACCCACGTCACGCAGGATGTGCTGGAGCAGGTCGAGGAGGCCGCGCACGCGCTCGCGTACATCATCGTCACCGACCGGCGCTTCACCGACCTCTACCACTGGGGCAACCGCACCGCCACGGTCACCCTGGCCGCGGAGATCCAGCGCCAGCTCCTGCCCTCCGCACCCTCGTGCGAGGCAGACGAGTTCGCTCTCGCCGGAGCCCTGGTGCCGGCCTCCGACATCGCCGGCGACACCTACGACTACAGCCTCGACGAGGACACCCTGCACCTGTCGATCACCGACGCCATGGGCCACGACGTCGATGCCTCCTTGATGGCCACCCTCGTGGTCAACGCCTCCCGCGGCGCCCGCCGCGCCGGTGCCGACCTCGCCGAACAGGCACGCCAGACGCATCGGGCCCTCCTCGACCACGGACAACGGACCTTCGCCACCGGCCTGCTCCTGCGCATCGCCCTGGACGGATCCGGCGCCCAGCTCGTCAACGCCGGACACATGTGGCCCCTGCGGCTGCGGGAGGGCACCGTCGAGGAGATCCAGCCGCACATCAACCTCCCCTTCGGAGTCCTCGGGCAGGGCGCCTATCAGGTGCAGGACATCGACCTGCGCCCCGGTGACCGTCTCGTGCTCTACACCGACGGCATGCAGGACCGCGAGGCGGGCGACGTCGACCTGCCCGGCCTCATCCGTGACACCGGGGGCGAGCACCCCCGGGAGGCCGTGCGGGCCATGGTCGCCGCGGTCACCGACGCCTGTGACGGCAACGTGAAGGACGACGCCACCGTGCTGTGCCTGGACTGGCGCGGTCCCCGGAAGTCCTAGCCCAGTTCGAGCGAGGTGACGCCGAAGACCCGCTCGTGGGCGAAGTCCCGGACCGGGCCGGTGTACATGCGGGCCGTGTCGAAGCTCGGTTTCATCCCGCGCGCCTCGGCGAGCGCGACGGCCTCCTTGTTGTACTCGGGCACGTCCATGGCCACGGGCGTGCCGTCCGCGTCGGCGGCCAGCGCGTCCAGGATGGCCTCGGCGTCGGCGCGGGTGTCGGCGAACAGCGGTCCGACGCGCAGGGCGTCGGGGCCCGGCCGCAGCACGCCGTACCCGGTCAGCCGCCCGTCGACGATCCGGGCGAGGGCGCGGTGGCCGGGGGCGGTGAGCCACGCCTCCACAAAGCGCGGCCGGTCGGCCGGCAGGCACGAGCCGTCGTACGCGAGGAGCGCCTTCAGGCCCGCGGCCTCGACGGGACGCACCTGCCGGTCGGTGCCGCCGGGCGCGGGCAGCGGGCCGACGTAGCGCAGCGTGCCGTAGGCGCGGACGAAGCCCGAGCGGCGGTAGTTGTCCTGCTGGTCGGGCACGCCGTCCAGGCCCACGGTCCGGTCCCCGGCGTGCGCGAGCCCCGCCCGCCAGGTGGCGAGGCCGAAGCCGCGGCCCCGGTGCTCGGGGCGGCAGAGGTAGAAGCCGAGGAAGGCGTAGTCCTGCCCGTAGTTGACCACGGAGACCGCGGAGACGGGCTCGCCGTCCAGGCGGCCCAGGAAGAATCCCTCGGGGTCCTGCGCGAAGAACGGGCCGGCGTCGCCGAGCCCGGGGTTCCAGCCCTCCTCCGCCGCCCATCCGCGCACCACGCGCCAGTCGTCCGGCGTCGCCCGTGAGATCGTGAGCCGCCCGGGGGCCGAGTCCGTCATCGCTGCACCCTTCTCGATCCGACGGTGTGCCGGGAAGGGGACACACCGGGTGGATCCTGCCCCGGGCCCGCCAAGTTTTACCTTCGCAGTTTGGTCTAGACCTTGACAGGTTCAGACCATTTCGCTTGAGTCACGACACCCCCATGGCGGCACGTCTCCTCCCCCGTGCCGCCCGTTAGGAGATGTCGCATGCTCAAACGCCTCACCAGCCTCGCGGCCGCCCTTGCCGCGACCGGCGCGCTGCTCGTCCTCGGCCCCGCCGCCACCACGGCGTCAGCCGCCGCGTGCGCCTCCCCCTGGAGCTCCTCGACGGTCTACACCGGCGGCAAGTCCGCCTCGTACAACGGGCACAACTGGACCGCCAAGTGGTGGACCCAGAACGAGACCCCCGGGCGCTCCGACGTCTGGGCGGACCAGGGCACCTGCGGCGGCGGCACGGACCCGGGCAACCCCGACCCGTCCGGATTCGTGGTCAGCGAGGCCCAGTTCAACCAGATGTTCCCGAACCGGAACTCCTTCTACACCTACAAGGGCCTGACCGACGCGCTCAAGGCCTATCCGGGCTTCGCCAACACCGGCAGCGACACCGTCCGGCGCCAGGAGGCCGCGGCCTTCCTCGCCAACGTCAGCCACGAGACGGGCGGCCTGGTCCACGTCGTCGAGCAGAACCAGAACAACTACCCGCACTACTGCGACCAGACCCAGCCGTACGGCTGCCCCGCGGGACAGGCCGCCTACTACGGCCGCGGCCCGATCCAGCTCAGCTGGAACTTCAACTACAAGGCCGCGGGCGACGCCCTCGGCATCGACCTCCTGAAGAACCCCTACCTGGTGGAGCAGAACCCGTCCATCGCCTGGCAGACGGGCCTTTGGTACTGGAACACCCAGAGCGGCCCCGGCACCATGACCCCGCACAACGCCATGGTCAACGGCGCCGGGTTCGGTGAGACCATCCGCGCGATCAACGGCACCCTTGAGTGCAACGGCGCCAACCCGGCCCAGGTGCAGAGCCGCGTCGACCGCTACAAGGCGTTCACGCAGATCCTCGGGACCACCCCGGGCTCGAACCTGAGCTGCTGAGGCCGCACACCCGCCGGCCCCACCGGCCGGGCGGGCCCGATCCCAGGTCGGGCCCGCCCGGCGCGTCAGTCCAGGGGCACCAGGCGGAACACCGGATGACGGGCCGCCGCGGCGGCGAACTCCTCGTCCGACGACTCGGCGCTCACCTCGAAGTAGGCCCGGGTGACGGGCACTTCACGCCAGTACTGGCGCAGCACCGGCACGCTCTCCCGCGCGTCCAGCTCGACCACCCCGTGCGTGCGCGACCTGCCGCCCCGGCTGAGGCCGACCTGCCCCGCGGCGCGCGCGTTGCGCACCCATTCGCTCACCCCGTAGGCGGCGACGAGCCAGCGCTCGTCACCGGAGGCCATCACGTCGACCGGTGTGCAGTACGAACGTCCGGTCTTCCTGCCGCGCACCGTCAGGTTGTACCGGTAGCCCTTGCCGATGCCGAGCCGGGTCATCGTGTGGAACACGCGGTTGATCACCCGCGTACCGGCGTTCATGCGGTACGTCTTCGCCATTGCTGCCCCTCCTCATGTCAAGAGGTCGGAGCTTACGGCGCCGCCGGCAACTGCCGCGCACCGCGCTTGCCGGGCCGGTTCGGGCGAGCCGGAGATCGCGGCGGCCGTCATGACACCTTCCGCGAGCAGCACCAGCGGGCCCGCCACGCGAGCATCAACGACCTGCCCATCGAGGAGTCGGACCGCCTGTACCGCTGGCCGCTCGGGCGCCGGCCCGACGGGCACCCGGGACTCACCGGGCTCGGGCTGCGAGCGGAAGGGTGTTTTGCCCCTGCGTGCGGGGCACCCGACCGGGGACAGCGGCCTGGAGCGGCCAGGCCGAACCGTCATCGACCGCGAAGGAGGTCCACGTGACCACCGCACGCGACATCATGACTCCGGGCGCCGAATGCGCCGGGGCCAAGGAGACCGTCGCCCAGGCAGCCACCAAGCTCACCGAGCTGGACGATGGCGCCCTGCCGATCTGCGGCACCGACAACCGCCTCAAGGGCGTCATCACCGACCGGGACATCGTGGTGAAGGTCCTCGGCAAGGGCAAGGACCCGGCGAAGGTCCTCGTGGGCGAGCTGGCCCAGAGCGAGGCCGTGACGATCGGCGCGGACGACGGCGTCGACGAGGTCTTCGCGACCATGACCAGCCACAAGGTGCGCCGGCTGCCCGTCATCGACGGACACTCGCTGGTGGGCATGGTGGCGCTCGCCGACGCGGCCCGCGCCCTGTCCGACCCCAAGGCCGGACAGCTCCTGGAGGCCCTCTCCACCGATTGACGGCCCGCCATGGGACGAGCGCGCCGCCCCCGAAAAGGGACGCCCGGGGCGCGCGCCCCGTCCCTCCGCATGCCCTCGCGCATGCGCCGACCTAGGGTGGAACGGCGGCGGGCCACCGCCCCAGTCCCACCCCGTGATCCCCCGCCCCGCCGGGCGCCCCGAGGAGGAACGGCATGCCCATCGCCACGGTCAACCCCGCCACCGGTGAGACGCTCGATGAGTTCGAGCCGCTGGCGCCCGCGGAGGTCGAGCGCCGCCTGACGGCCGCCGCCGCCGCGCACGACCGGTACCGCACCACCACCTTCGCCGAACGCGCCCGCCTCCTCGGCCGCGCCGCCGACCTGCTGGAAGCGGACACCGACAGCGTCGCCCGCACCATGACCACGGAGATGGGCAAGCCCGTCAAGGCGGCCAGGGCCGAGGCGGCGAAGTGCGTCAAGGCCATGCGCTGGTACGCCGAGAACGCCGAGGAACTGCTCGCCGACGAGCACCCGGCGCAGGCCGACGTGACGGACTCCGGCGCGTCGCGGGCCGTCGTCCACTACCGCCCCCTCGGCGTCGTGCTCGCCGTGATGCCGTGGAACTTCCCGTTCTGGCAGGTGGTGCGCTTCGCCGCCCCCGCCCTCATGGCCGGCAACGTCGGCCTGCTCAAGCACGCGTCGAACGTACCGAGGACGGCCCTGTACCTGGAGGACCTCTTCCGCCGGGCCGGGTATCCCGAGGGCTGCTTCCAGACGCTCCTCGTCGGCTCGGACGCCATCGAGGGCATCCTGCGCGACGAGCGGGTGGCCGCCGCGACCCTGACCGGCAGCGAGCCCGCGGGCCGCTCGGTGGCCTCCATCGCCGGCGACGAGATCAAGAAGACGGTGCTCGAACTGGGCGGCAGCGACCCGTACCTGGTGCTGCCGAGCGCCGACGTCGAGCGCGCCGCCCGGACGGCGGTGACCGCCCGGGTGCAGAACAACGGCCAGTCGTGCATCGCCGCCAAGCGCTTCATCGTGCACGCCGACGTCTACGACGACTTCAGGGAGATGTTCGTCGCCGGGATGCGGGAGCTGACCGTGGGCGACCCGCTCGCCGAGGAGACCGACGTGGGCCCGCTCGCCAGCGAGCAGGGCCGCGCCGACCTGGAGGAACTCGTCGACGACGCGCTCGGCCAGGGCGCGAGTGCGCTCTGCGGCGGACAGCGCCCCGAGGAGCGGGAGCGGGGCTGGTTCTACTCCCCCACCGTCCTCGCGGACATCACCCCGAAGATGCGGATCCACCGCGAGGAGACGTTCGGCCCGGTGGCCACCCTCTACCGCGTGGCAGACCTGGACGAGGCGCTGGCGCTCGCCAACGACACGCCGTTCGGGCTCAGTTCCAACGTCTGGACCCGCGACGAGGGCGACATCGCACGCTGCGTCCGGGACCTCCAGGCCGGCGGTGTCTTCTTCAACGGCATGACCGCGTCCCACCCCGGCCTGCCCTTCGGCGGCGTCAAGCGCTCCGGTTACGGACGGGAGCTCTCGGGCCACGGCATCCGGGAGTTCTGCAACGCCACGACCGTCTGGCACGGGCCGACCGGGTAGGCGCCGACCGAACAGGCGGGGGCCGGGGTCAGGTGGACAGCAGCGAGTCGTCCGTGACCCTGGCCCCCGGCAGCTGGTGGCTGGCGGCCACGAGCGCCGCGTCGACATCACTGGTGCCGGTGGCCACGCACAGGCTGTAGGAGACGTCCGCGAACTCCTGGCGCCCTGCGGCGCCGCCCTGGTCGGCACGCAGCACCGCCAGTGCCTTGTAGCGCTCCACCAGGTCCTTCAGCACGGCGGGGTGTGCCATCAGCACGAGGATCCTCCTCAGGATGTGGGTCAGACGTGCACTCGGCGCCCGTCTGCCCGGCCGCCGCCGGACGAATCACCGTCCGGCGGAGAATTTCCCGACGAGGCGGATCGTCCCGGATTGTCGTTTCCGCGGTTCGTGGGCAGACTCGGGGCATGGACGCGCCGAACAGCGGACAGGCCGGCGGGGCCGGGGCGTCACGCGACGAGGGCCGCCGCGAGACGGACTTCGAGCGCGCCGACCGCCGCTGGACCGAGCTGATCCAAGAGGTGCGGGTCGCCCAGACCGGCGTACAGATCCTGTTCGGCTTCCTCCTCACCGTGGCCTTCACGCCGCGGTACACGCAGCTGGACCACGTCGAGCACACGATCTACGTCGTGACGGTCGTCCTCGGCTCTACCGCGACCGGCACCCTCATCGCCCCGGTCTCCTTCCACCGCATCGTCTCCGGGCGCCGCATCAAACCGCAGGCGGTGGTGTGGGCCTCGCGCATGACCTTCGTCGGTCTCGTCCTGCTCCTCGGCACGCTGGCCTCCGCGCTCCTGCTGGTGCTGCGGGTCGCCACCGACGACACCCTGGTGCCGTGGCTGGTCGGGGTCGTCGTCGGCTGGTACCTGCTGTGCTGGTTCGTGCTGCCCGCCTGGGCGCGGCACCGGCACACGTCGGAGGGCTGACCGGCGTACCTGCCGCGAGGAGGCGGCGCCACCGATCACGCAGGTGTGGATCACCGCCGCGCGGGCACCCAAGGTGCCTGACAGACGCATGAAGCGATCCGCGCTGTTCGTGACAGGTCACTGCCGGTGAGGTCTCCGGTGGTGTCGGGGAGCGAACCGTCGGACTGTGGAAGGAGGAGCGCCCCTCGTGGAGCTCGCTCGGACGGGAGAAGCCGCATGACCACTCAGACGCGGATCACGATGCCGCCGCCGGTCCGGCCGGCGCGCCTGATCGCCCCGCCCGGGGTGTACGCCCCGCAGTACGACACCGAACTGCTGACGCGGGCCCTGCACCGCGAGGGGATCGGCGAGGGCAGCTCGGTCCTCGACCTGGGGACCGGCACCGGGGCGCTCGCGGTGGCGGCGGCGCGCCGAGGGGCGCGGGTGGCGGCCGTCGACATCTCCTGGCGGGCGGTGCTCGCGGCGCGGTTCAACGCGCGCCTGGCCGGCCAGAAGGTCACCGTGCGCCACGGCGATCTGACGGCCGCGGCACCGGAGGGCCCCTACGACCTCGTGCTGAGCAATCCGCCCTACGTGCCCTCCCCCTCCCCTTTCCTGCCCCGGCGCGGCGCGGCGCGGGCCTGGGACGGCGGCCCCGCGGGGCGGGCGGTCGTGGACCGCGTCTGTGACGCGGCGCCCCGCGCCCTGCGCCCGGGCGGCGTCCTGCTGATGGTGCACTCGGGGCTGTGCGGCGTGGACGCCACGCTCGACCGCCTCACCTCTCTGGGCATGGACGCCAAGGTCACCGCCCGGGAGTTCATCCCGCTCGGTCCCGTACTGCGCTCGCGCCGGGCGTGGCTGCGCCGACGCAACCTCCTCGGCGACGACGAGAGCCTTGAGGAACTGGTGGTCATCCGTGCCGAACTCCGCTGAGCGCCCCCGCCGCGTCACGGTCGACCCGGAGGGGCCGCTCCTGGTGGAGGGCCCGGTCGAGGTCGTCGGCGACGACGGAACCGTCTCCACCTCCGACCGCTTCGCCGTCGCGATCTGCACGTGCCGCCGCAGCCGCAGCTACCCGTGGTGCGACACCAGCCACCGCCGCCGGGTGAAGCCCGACGGCGGCCGGGCCGGGTCGGCGCACCCCAAGGAATCGGACCCCACCTCATGACGACCGTGGTCGAGTCACGTCTGCACAGCCCTCACCTCCCCGCTGCCCGCGGCGCCCTGTCCGAGGGCGTCGTCGCCGCGCTGTCGCACGAGCGGCCTCTCGCGGACCTCCGCGGGCGGGCGGCCGACGCCGATCCGTACGGCGACGACCTCCAGCTCGCCCTCTACGTCCTGTACGAACTCCACTACCAGGGCTTTCGGGGCGTGGCGGACGACCGGGAGTGGGACCCGGAGCTGCTGGCCCTGCGGCAGGTGCTGGAGCGGCGCTTCCTCGACGCGCTGCGGGCCGACGTGCCGTCCGACGCGAGCGCCGAGCAGGCGCTGGCCGAGCTGCTCGTGGAACCGGTCGGGCACGACGAGTCGAGCGTCAGCCACCACCTCCAGCGCGACGGGGAGCTGTGGCAGCTGCGGGAGTACGCGGCGCTGCGCTCGCTCTACCACCTCAAGGAGGCCGACCCGCACGCCTGGGTCATCCCGCGGCTGCACGGCCGGGCCAAGGCGGCGATGGTGGCCATCGAGTACGACGAGTTCGGCGCCGGCCGGGCCGAGGAGATCCACGCCCGCCTCTTCGCCGACCTGATGGCCGACCTGGGGCTGGAGACGGCCTACGGCCACTACACCGACGCGGCGCCCGCCGAGGCCCTCACCGTGGTGAACCTCATGTCCCTGTTCGGTCTGCACCGCGCGCTGCGGGGCGCTCTGGTCGGCCACTTCGCGGCCGTCGAGGTGACGTCGTCGCCCGGTTCGCGGCGGCTCGCCGCGGCCCTGCGCCGGGCCGGGGCGGGGCCCGCCGCCCAGCGGTTCTACGACGAGCACGTGGAGGCGGACGCGGTGCACGAGCAGGTGGTGCGCCGGGACGTCGTCGGCGGGCTGCTCGCGGCGGAGCCGGCGCTGGACGCCGATGTGGCCTTCGGTGTGCGGGCCACCGGGTTCGTCGAGGACCGCCTCGGCGCCCGGCTGCTGGCCCGGTGGCGCCAGGGGCGCAGCGCGCTGCTCGCGCCGTTGCCGGACGCGCCGTGAGGCCGTCAGCTCGCGACGCCGGTCGACCGGTGGGCCGAGCCCACCGGTTTCGACTCGGGTGAGCCCCGCTGACGCAGGTAGTACGGAGAAGATCACCATCGATCCGACGGGGTCAACCGCCCTTGATCAGACACTGGTACGGCTTCTCGGGGCGGGCGGTGCAGCCGGCCGCCGTCACCTTCCAGCCGCCGGGGAAGGACGACAGGAAGAGGGTGTCCTGGTCGGTCACGACGCGTGCCTGGCGTCCGTAGACATCGACGGCCCGCACCTCTCCCGCGAGGGGCAGACCGGCCTCGGGCAGGGCCCGTACGCAGGACTTGTCGGTGGACTGCTCCAGTTCGTCGCGGGTCCCGGGGGCGAGCGCCGCGCAGCCCTTCGCGGTGTCCGTCGCGCGCAGACTCGCCTCGAAGCGGGACGCCGCCTGGACGGCGGCATCCTCCCGTGCGTCGACGCCGCAGCCGGTGAGCGCGCCGAGCAGCGCCGCCGCGAGCAGACCCGAGCTCTTCGCGCGCACCAGTCCTGGTCTCCCTCACGGTCCGCCGGTTCCATGGGCTGCGGCGCCCGGCGGTGGTCCGTGCCGGGGTGCGGGCAGCGTGCGTCACGCTGCCCGCACCCCGGCGCGGTGGGCACGAGCCGCCCGGCCGACACGCGAAAGTGCGCCCGAACGGCCGAGAACGGCTCAGCCGTCCGCGGGGGGCCGGCCGTGTTCGGCGCCGGTCAGGCGCAGCTGCACCTGGACCTCCTGGTCGCCGGAGACGGTGCCGGTGGTCTGCGCCTCGAAGGCCGAGGCGAGCGCGGCGCGCAGCCGCTCCACCGCGACGGGGCCGCCCTGCAGGTCGGCGGTGACGGAGCCGGCGAGCAGGACGCCGTGGACGGAATCGGGGGTGCGGGAGGCGACGAAGGCACCGGTCCAGACGGCGGGGTCGGGGCGGCGCGTCTGGCCGGGTGCGTCGTCCCCCCGGTCGGAGGGGAAGTGGTCGCGCAGCACCTTGAAGACGGTGTCCGCGTCGGCCGCCGAGCAGTCGCCGAGGACGACCTCCACCAGATCCGGGGAGTCGGGTTCCTGATCGGTGGGGGCCTGGTTCGCTGTGTCGTTCACGCTGACTCTCTCCAGAGGTGTCGCTGATGCTTGATCGGGTCACGGGTACCCGGTGGTGCGGCAGGTACCCGGCGGGTCACAGATCGCGCAGGGCGGGCAGCAGGTTCTTCTCCGCCCAGTCGATGAAGGTGCGCTGGTGGTCGCCGCCCACCTGGACGAGGGCGATCTCCGTGAAGCCCGCCTCGACGTAGGGCCGTACGGCCGCCACGAAGTCGTCGACGTCGTCGCCGCAGGGGATCTGCCGGGCGATGTCCTCGGGGGTGACGTGCCGGGTGGCGCCGGCGAAACCGGAGGGTCCGGGCAGCTCGGAGTTGACCGGCCAGCCGCCGACGGACCAGCGGAACTGGTCATGGGCGCGGGCGATCGCGGCGTCCTTGTCGGTGTCGTGGCACACGGGCAGCTGGCCGACGCGGGGCTTGCCGCCGCCGCCGTGCCGGTCGAAGGAGTCCAGCAGCCCGGCCTTGGGTTCGGTCGCGATGACCAGGTCGGCCAGGCGTCCGGCCAGGGAGCAGGACCGTTCACCGGAGACGGCGACACCGATGGGCGGCAGTTCGTCGGGCAGGTCCCACAGGCGGGCGTTCGCCACGTCGAAGTGGGAGCCCTGGTGGTTGACGTTGTCGCCGGTGAAGAGCGCGCGGATGATGTCGATCGCTTCTTCGAGCATCTCCAGGCGGACCTGCGGGGAGGGCCAGCCGGCACCGACCACGTGTTCGTTGAGGTTCTCGCCGGAGCCGAGGCCGAGCCGGAAGCGGCCCTCGGACAGCAGCTGCATGGTCGCGGCCTTCTGCGCGATCACGGCGGGGTGGTAGCGGACCGTCGGGCAGGTCACGTACGTCATGAGCGGGATGCGGGAGGTGGCCTGCGCGGCGGCGCCGAGCACGCTCCAGGCGTACGGGGAGTGCCCCTGTGACTCGAGCCACGGGAAGTAGTGGTCGGAGGTGACCGAGAAGTCGAAGCCGGCTCGCTCCGCCGCGACCAGATCCTCGACCAGGGCGCGCGGTCCGGCCTGCTCGGTCATCATTGTGTAGCCGATTTGCACCATGATGCATCGGTTTGCCGAAATGCTCCCGCTGAAACCTCCGGCAGCCTTCGGGCCACCGAAGGCGGTGGGCGGCCGACATGCGGGTACGTGGACCATGGCGGCGCCCCGCCGTCCGACGAAGGTCGAAGAAGGTCACGGAGAAAGGCAGCGTCGATTTGCGCACCGTAGGAGTGGAGGAGGAGCTTCTCCTCATCGATCGCGAGAGCGGCGAGCCCAAGGCCCTGTCCTCGGCCGTCCTGGCCCGGGCCGCCAAGGACGCGGCCGAGTCGACGGGCGCCGAGCGGCACGCCGACGACTACCGCGACCCCGAGGAAGAGACGTTCGAGAAGGAGCTGACGGGACAGCAGCTGGAGTTCGCCACGCAGCCGCGGACGGACATGGCCAGCCTCACCGAGGAGGTCGTGCGGTGGCGCACGGCGGCGGCCAAGCACGCGGGTGACCTGGGTGCGGCGGTCGCCGCCCTGGCCACCTCTCCCCTGCCGGTCAGCCCCTCGATCAATGTGGGCACCCGCTATCAGTGGATGGAGCAGCAGTTCGGGCTCACCACCCAGGAACAGCTCACGTGCGGCTGCCACGTCCATGTCTCGGTCGAGTCGGACGAGGAGGGGGTGGCCGTGATCGACCGGATCCGCCCCTGGCTCCCGGTCCTGGTGGCGCTGAGCTCCAACTCCCCGTACTGGCACGGGAACGACAGCCTGTACAGCAGCTACCGCAACAGGGTGTGGGGGCGCTGGCCGATGGCGGGCCCCACCGAGATC
Source organism: Streptomyces sp. NPDC005898 (assembly GCF_040629635.1). Classification (NCBI taxonomy): domain Bacteria; kingdom Bacillati; phylum Actinomycetota; class Actinomycetes; order Kitasatosporales; family Streptomycetaceae; genus Streptomyces; species Streptomyces sp. NPDC005898. The sequence continues at coordinate 187,175 of NZ_JBEXWC010000001.1, forward strand.
TTCGGTTCCGCCGAGGCGTACGAGGAGCAGGTCCGCGCCATGGTGGACACCGGTGTGCTGGGCGACCGGGGCATGGTCTACTTCGACGCCCGGCTCTCACACCGCTACCCCACCGTCGAGATCCGGGTCGCGGACGTGTGCCTGGAGTCCTCGACGACGATCCTGATCGCGGCCCTGTCCCGCGCCCTGGTCGAGACGGCCGCGCGGGACTGGCGCGCCGGGCGGCCCCCGCTGGGGCACGGCGTCAGCCTGCTGCGCCTCGCCACGTGGCGGGCCGCGCGCTCCGGCCTGGAGGACGACCTCCTGCACCCGGTGACGATGCGGCCCACGCCCTGCGGCGAGGTGGTGTCGGCGCTGCTGCACCATGTCCGGGACGCGTTGGAGGAGGCGGGCGACCTGGAGCTGGCCCGCAAGACGGCGAGCGGCTTGCTGGACGCCGGCACCGGCGCCCGCATCCAGCGGGACCTGCTGGAGCGGACGGGCAGCCTGAGCGCCATGGTCACGGAGTGCGCCCGCCGCACCCAGGCGTGAGCGGGGCCGGGTGACGACCGCCCCCGGCGGGTTTCAGCCCGCCGGGGGCGCGAGGCGGGTGAGCAGGCTCTGGAGAGTGGCCCGGTCCTCGCCGCTCAGCGCGTCGAGCGCCTGATGGGTGGCGTGCATGCCGGCTCGGATGTTCTCCACGGCGGCCACCCCCTCCTCGGAGAGCGCGACATTCTTCACACGGCGGTCGGTGGGGCTCGGTTCACGGCGGACGAGGCCACGGCTCTCCAGCCGGTCGACGATCCCCGTCATGTTCGAGGCGTCGCAGCGGAACGAGGCGGCCAGCGCGCGCATGGAGGCGGGGCCGCCACGGTGCAGGACGTTCAGCGCCTTGGCCTGGCTGTAGGTGAGGCCGTGCGCGGCGGCGGCGGCGGTCAGATCCGAGTAGAGACCGGCCATGGAAGCCCACAGTGCGTCGAGCAGCAGGGCGTTGGACACCCCGGGCGCGCCCGGGGGCGGGGTCTGGGCGGCGGAGCGAGTGGTTCCAGGGGTCTCGGGCATGGGTCAACCCTAACGCGAAACTTGACTACCTCAACTTTCGATGTTTACCTCTACCTCATTGCTTGAAGACATCAACCTTCTAGGTCCTGCACCTTCGCAGGCTTCAGGTTCCGCCCTCGGCCAGGCCAGGGCCTCATTCCCCTCGCGTTCGACGTACGGAAGTAACCCGTGACACCCACAGCTCGCGCGGCGCGCACACGCTCCGCCGGAGACACCTCGCTCGTCCTGGTCCTCGGCCTCTCCGCCATGATCGTCTCGATGATGCAGACCCTCGTCGTGCCGATCATGAGCATCATCCAGAGCGACCTCGGCACCTCCACCGCGAACGTCAGCTGGGTCACCACCGCGACCCTGCTGTCCGCCGCGGTGTTCACCCCGCTGCTCGGCCGCTTCGGCGACATGCACGGCAAGAAGCCCACCCTGGTCGGCGTCCTGCTGCTGATGATCGCCGGCTCGGTGCTCGCCGCCACGACCAGTTCCCTGCTGTGGCTCATCGTCGGCCGGGTGCTCCAGGGCGCCGCGACCGCGATCTTCCCGATCGCCCTCTCGGTCCTGCGCGAGGAGATGCCGCCGGCCAAGCTGCACGGCGCGATGGCCATGGTCAGCGGCACGCTCGCGGTCGGCAGCGGTCTGGCCCTCGTCGCGGCCGGCCTGCTCACCCAGGGCTCGGACCCCGACTACCACCGGGTCTTCTGGCTCGCGGCCGCTCTCGCCGTCGTCGCTCTCCTCGGCGTCCTGATGCGCGTGCCCACCTCGCGGTCCACCACGGGCGGCCGGACCGACTGGCTCGGGGCGGCGACCCTGGCGGCGCTGCTCGTCCTGCTCCTGCTGCCGATCTCGCAGGGCCACGAGTGGGGCTGGACCTCGGCCCGCACGCTCGGCCTGTTCGCCGGGGCCCTCGTGATGGCGGCCGTCTGGACGCTGGTGGAGCGCACGGTCCGCGCCCCCATGGTGGACATGCGGATGTTCGCCCACCGGCCGGTCCTGTTCACCAACCTCGCCGGGCTGTTCCTCGGCTTCGCGATGTTCTCGCAGTTCATCGGGGTCGCCTACCTGGTGCAGATGCCCGAGGAGCTGACCGGGTACGGCTTCGGGGCCTCGGTCCTGCGCTCCTCGGTGGAGTACCTGCTGCCGACCACGGTGATCTCGCTGCTCGCCGCGCAGTTCGGCGGCATGCTGGTCGGGCGGATCGGCGCCCGGTTCACGCTGGCCGTGGGCGCCGCGTTCGGCGTGGCCGGCTTCACCTGGCTGACCCTCGCGCACGACACGTCCGCGTCGATCATCCTCGCCGGCCTGCTGATCGGTGTGGCCATCAGCTTTGGTTACGCGGCCATGCCCGCCCTCATCGTGGCGAGCGTCCCGCACCACCAGACCGGCATCGCCAACGGCCTCAACTCCATCTCCCGGTCGGTCGGCAGCGCGGTCGCCAGCGCGATCATCACCTCCTTGCTGGCGTCCAAGACGCTCGACCACCTGCCGGCCGGGGCGCCCCCGCTGCCCGCCGAGAGCCAGTTCACGCTGAGCTTCGCCATCGCCGGTGTCGCGTTCGTCCTGATCGTGGCGGTGGCGCTGGTCGGCCTCACCAAGCACAAGCCGCAGGTGCGCAAGCTCGCGCAGGCGGAGACGGCGGAGACGGCGGAAGCGGCCAAGAAGCCGGAGTCGGCGGACACCGCCATCGCCTGACCCGGCGCCGGCGTGTCCTTCGAGCGGTCACGGTGCCACCCGGGTGCCGCCGAAGGACACGACCAGCCGCCCGTCCGCCGCGAAGGACCACTTCAGCGCGCCGGAGTAGGCGGAGCACCGGGAGCCGTTCGAGCCGGACCAGAACTGGTTCGAGCCGTCGGCGTCCCCGACGGCCTTGTCGTTCGACCCGCTCGCGGCGCGGCACGAGACGTTGTCCCGGAACACCGTGGTGCCGGCGTCGAACGAGAAGTTGCGCTGGGCGTTGTCGACGGCGACATTGCCCGTCATCGCCATCTTGCCGGGGTTGCGGTTGTAGGTGAACCCGTGCTTGCCGTTGGCGTAGGCGATGCTGCGCCGGATGATGTGGTTCACCGCGATGTCCTCGCCGCCGAGCTTGTAGCCGTTGCGGTCGCCGTTGGAGTTCACGGTGCCGTCGGAGAGCGTGCCGTTGCGGTACGCGAGAGAGTCCTCGATGGTCACCGGGCCGATGGGCCCGGTGTCCTTTTTGGTGTAGAGGTCCCAGCCGTCGTCGATGTTGTTGCGGGACACGGCGTAGCGGAAGACGTTGCCCGGACCGGTGGTGAGCTTCGCGGCGAAGCCGTCGGCGTCCTCACCGTCGGAGTCGGCGTTGTCGTGGGAGAGCGCGCTGAGGATGAGGTTGTCGGAGGGCCACTGGTCGCGCGGGGTGCTGGAGGCCATCCGGGAGAGCTGGAGCCCCGAGTCGCGGTTGAAGCGGGTCACGGTGCGCTCGATGATGTTGCCGCTGCCGCCGACGAAGATGCCGTTGTCGCCGGCCCGCTCCACGACGAGCCCCTTGACGTGCCAGTACCGGCCGTTGACGGCGAGCCCGCGGTTCGCCGGGTCCTCGGCCATGGCCGAGAAGTTCAGGACGGGGGTCTCCCCCGGATAGGCGGTCAGCTTCGTGCGGGTGGCCGAGGTGCCGTTGTTGCCCGCGGGGATCGTGACGGTCTTCGCGTACCGGTAGGTGCCACCGCGCACATAGATCGTCCCGCCGGGAGTGACGCGGGTGATCGCCGCGGCGAGGGTGGTCGGGTTCGCCTGGGTACCGGTGGCGGCGTCGGTGCCGTTCGGCGCGACGTACAGGGCGTCGGCCGCCAGGGGCGGGGTGGGCGTGGCCTGCGCCGCGGGTCCGGGCAGCGCGACGAGCGCGCCGGCCAGGAGGGCGGCGGACGCGGCGACGGGGGTCAGGTGCACCGTGCGAGTCAGCTTCACCGTTTGTCTCCAGACACGTTCGTGTTCGGATACGTGAACGAGCGGCTGACAGAGCCGCTGCCACGCGGGGGGAAAGCGCTTGCAGTGGACCCTAGGAAGTTGAGGGGAACGCGTCAATAGTCACGTACATGTTTCTAGTTCTTAGACATGAACAGTGTTCAAGGGGCGGAACGGTCGGCTGAACAACCCCATGAACGCGCCAACCCGATTGCATTCCTAGGGCTCCTAGTTTATAACTAGGGACCCTAGGAACAGGGGAGGCTGTATGGCGCGGGCAGGGCTGACGGCGGAGCGGGTGACGCTCGCGGCTGCCGAGTTGGCGGACGAGGCCGGTTTCGGTCAGGTGAGCATGGCGCGGGTCGCGCGGCGGCTCGGCGTGAAGGACGCGAGCCTCTACGCGCACGTCCGGGGTCTGGAGGACCTGCGGGGGCGCATCGCGTTGCTCGCCGCGGACGAGAAGACCCTGCGGATCGCGGAGGCGACCGCCGGACGGGCGGGCAAGGACGCGCTCGTCGCGTTCGCCGACGCCTGGCGCGACTACGCCCACGAGCACCCCGGCCGCTATCTGGCGACGCAGACCTCGATCGACGTCGACCCCGAGCTGGCCGCCCGCGCGCCCGGACCCCGCCGGGCCGTCGAGCTGACGTACAGCATGCTCCGCGGCTACGGCCTCGCCGAACCCGATCTGACCGACGCGGTCCGGCTGCTGCGCAGCACGTTCCACGGGTTCGTCGCCCTGGAGGCGGCGGACGGCTTCGGGCACACCCGGCCGGCGCGGCAGTCCTGGAACCGTGCCCTCGACGCCCTCCACACCCTCCTGGAGCACTGGCCCACGTCCGACGAAGGAGCATCCTCATGAACGGCCCCACCCATGGCGGTCTGCGCGTCAGCGGCGCGCGTCTGCACTACGAAGTGCGCGGGCGAGGTCCGCTCCTGCTGCTGATCCCGGGGGGAACCGGCGGTGCGGCTGCCTTCGACCCCGTCGCCGACGAGCTGGCCGCCGAGTACACCGTCGCGACCTACGACCCGCGCGGCATGTCCCGCAGTCCGCTGGACGATCCCGGTGCCGAGCAGCATGTCGCCGAGCACGCGGACGACGCCTCCCGCATTCTTGACCTGCTGTCACCCGGCGCACCGGCACGGGTCTTCGGCACCAGCTCGGGGGCGATCGCCGCGGTGCACCTGCTGATCGCCCGCCCCGAGCGCGTCGCACGCGTCGTGGCCCACGAGCCGCCGCTGGTGGAGGTCCTGCCGGACGCGTGCGAGCACCGGGCACTGATCGCGCGCGTGCGGGAGACGTTCCGCGCGGAGGGAGTCATGCCGGCGATGTCCGTTTTCGCGGCCGGACTCGCCGGGGGCCGGGGGAAGGTCGCGGACGCAGGGGCTTCCGCTCGGCGGGAGGAGGCCGAGCTCGCCCTGCCGCCCCAGGCGGCGGCCCGGGCCGAGCGGACGATGGCCGACCTGCCGTACTTCGTGAGCCGGATCGTGCCCGCGTTCATGTCCTATGTTCCCGACATGGGCCGCCTCGCGGCGCTGTCCGACCGGCTCGTGCTCGCCGGCGGCGAGGACTCCCGCGGCGAACTCCCCTACCGCCCGGCCGCGTTCCTGGCCGACCGCCTCGGCACGGAGCTGCTGCACTTCCCCGGCGGACACACCGGCCTGACCACGCACCCGGCGGCCTTCGCCGAGCACATGGCGAAGGCGCTGCGCGCCTGACGATGCGTCAGGCGCCGCCGGTGCCGTCGGAGACGGTCACGGTGACCGGGGTGCCCGCCTCGACCGTGCGGCTGACCGTGCACAGCCGGTCGTGCGACGTCTTCACGGCCCGGGGCAGGATCGTGCGGGCCCGCTCCGCCGACGGACCGTCCGGGAACGTGACGTGGAAGGCGACCCCGAGGTCCGACATCCGGTTGCCGCCCTCGTCCTCGACCTTGTTGCCGGTCACGGTGACGGTGAACGCGGTCGGTTCCTCGTGACGGCTCGTGGCGACCTCCACGTCGGCCGCGCTGCAGCCGCCGATCGCCGCGAGGAACAACTCGACCGGCGTGAAGTCGGCACCCCCGCCGGTGCCGAAGGTCAGCGTGCTCCCCCGGGCGTTGGTCACGGTGAACCGGCCCGGCCCCGCCCGCTCGATGGTGACGGAACGCAGTGCATTGTCAGTCATGCGAGGAGCGTACTGTCACGCCGTCGCCGGGCCCGTGACATCCGCTCGCTCACGGGCTGCCGTCCACCTCGGGGGACGACGGCGGCAGTGCCGGGTCGGACGCGGGCGACTCTTCCTCGACCGACGGGGGCGGCTGCGTGAGGGGTGAGGAGGGCGGCGCCGACGAGGAGGGCGGCAGGACCGACGAGGGCGGGCACGAGCTGGCCGGCGGCGCCCCGGGGGACCGCCCGTCGCACGGCGGTGTACTGGCCGTCGAGGTCGACTCGTCGGGGGACGGGTTGTCCGGGTGCCGGGAGGGAGGCCTGGTCGCCGGGGGTTTCGTCTTCTTGTCGCCGGTGCCCGTGTCGCCCTTGCCCCGGGTGAACCAGTCGCCGCTGTCCGGGTCGTACACCACGAACTGGTGCACGACCTGGGTGGCGGGCGCCACGACCACGACGTTCGAGGGCCGGTACCCGGGCCACGCGTCGCCCGTCTGCCGCGGTGTGCTCTTCTGCGCGACGGGCGGCAGCAGCGGGTTGCCGCAGGCGCAGCGCACACGCGGCACGCCGTGGTCGTCGACCAGCACCGCGGTGCCGGTCTGCAGCACGGCCTGGTAGCCGGTGGCGCGGCCGTCGCGGTAGCCGTGGTTGGTCACGCGGGTGTCCAACCGCAGGTGCACGGGCGTGAGCGAGCGCAGATAGCGGGGGACGCCGGACGGCTCGATGTCGAGGACGGAGGCGAACGCCTTGTTCTTCGCCGGGTCCTTCTGGAGCGCGCCGACCTGCTTCTCCACGTCGCAGCTGCCGACCTTCCGCGTCCCGCCGTAGAGGCCGGGCGCCGCGCCGTCGACGCCGCGCGTCACGTTGGCCGAGGCCGACGAGCTGGGCAGCTCGCTCGGTGACGGTGGCGTGGAGCCCTCGCGGGCCGTCGACTCGGTGAAGGGGTCGGGCCCCGACTTGCCCGCGGGCTGGAGGAGGACCTCGCCGCGCGACTCCGACGAGCCCTCGGGGCGGGTGAGGACGACGGCCAAAATCACCGCGGCCACCACCGCGGCGGAGATCGCCGCGACGCGGGGCGCCGACTTCCACCACGGACGGCCTCCTCCGCGGCCTCCGCCGGAGCCGCCTCCGCCCGGACCGTCGGACCCTCCGCCGCCCCCGCCACCGGTTGGACCGCCCGGCGGGCCGCCGCTCGACGGTCCCGAGGGGCGCGCGCCACCCGGTGGCGGTGTCGAGCCGGCGGGGCTCGCGCCCGCCTGGGTCTCGCCCGGCCCGGGGCTCGGCCGCGAAGGGCCCGAGAGCGGGCCCGAAGGGGGTCCTGTGGGACGTCCTGACGACGGCGGTTCGACGCTCACGAACACTTCCCTGCGTAGGGGATTCGGCGACGTACCTTTTATTCCGGTACGCGCCTATTGTGTGCCTCGGTGTCCGGGGGCCCGCAAGCCGACGCCGGCCGGCTCTCCCCCAAGCCCCCCGAAGGCCCTCCCGAAGGCCCTCTCGAAAGGCGGACCGGTCCCGCGCTGCTTAGCGTGGCACCGTGAGCGAGCAGACACCGCCGCGGCGGGCCGGGGCGAGGCGCCCGGAGCAGAGCCGACGGGCCCCCCATGGCTGGCCCCATGCCCTTGTGGCCGTGCTCGCCTCCTTGGCGGCCATGGCCGTCGTCGCCGGGCTCGGCCTGTGGGCCGCGGGAGCCGCCGACCTGCCCGGCGGGGCGTTCCCGAGTGTCGTCGCGGCCGTCGTCGTGATGGCGGTCGGCGGCTCCGTCGGACTCTCCGGCGACGCCGGGCTGATCGCCGAGACGGACGCGGGGCTCTCCGTGCTCCCGCTCTCCGTCAGCCTGGTCGGCGCTCTGGTGCTCGCCGCCGGTTTCCTCCGGCCGCTGCGGCACCGGGCCGTCGCCGACGTGAGGGAACTCGCCGGCTGGGCCGCCCGGATCGCGGTGCTGTGGGTCGTCCTCCTCATCGGCCTGGCCCTGCTGGCCCGGCACCGCTTCGCGATCGCGCTCGGCGACGGGCCCGTCGGAGAGATCGGCGATCTGCTGGACTCCTCGCCCGAGGTCGGATTCAAGACGGACGTGCCGCTGACCCTCGTCTTCGGGCTGCTGTGGCTCGCGGGCGTCCTCGTCGTGGCGCTGCTCGTCTCGCGCGGGGCCCCGCTCCCCGCCCGCCTGCTGCGCTTCCAGGAATCGGTGCGGCCCGCCGCGTTCGCCATGGTGTTCCTGCTGCTGTCGTACGCCGCCCTGGGGCTCGTCGCCGGGCTCGTCGTCGCGGCGACCCGCGGGCATGCGACGGAGACGTTCGCGGTGCTGCTGCTCGGGCTGCCCAACCTCGTCTGGCTCGCCTTCACCCTGGGGCTCGGCGCGTCCTGGGAGGGCCGGGTCGACGGGCCGTTCGGGCTGCCCATGCCGCGGGTCCTCGACGAGGTGCTGCGTACGCCGGCCGATTCCACGCTCAGCCTGCGGACCCTCGCCGAGTACGACGGGCGGGTGTGGTGGCTGCTGGTCGTCGCGGCGCTCCTGGTGGTGGCGGCCGCGTTCCTGATGGCGGCCCGCTCCCCTGCCCGGATGCGGGCCTGGCAGCACGCCGCGCACATGGCGGTGGCGCTGGCCCTCACTGTGCTCGCCGTCTGTCTCCTGGCGGGCGTGTCGGCCCACTACGGGCTCTCGCTCCTTGGCATCGGGGATCTCGGCGGGGGCCTGTCCGGCCTCGTGGAGCTGCGGCCGCACCTCTGGCAGGCGCTGCTTCTGGCCGTGACCTGGGGTCTGGTCTCGGGGTTCCTCGGCGGGGTGCTGGCGCGGCGGGTCCACCGGCGGGGCGAGGTGCGGCCCGGGGCCTGACGGGGCCGGGGCGGGAATCTAGTCGGTCAGCCGCCGGAAGACCGGCTGGGCCCAGCGGGGTGGATCGGGGGGCGCGCCCGGGTGGGCCGGGGCTTGCTCTACGCGGCGGTCCACCCACGTCGGGGGGTGGCCGTCCGTACGGCTGCCCATGGCCGCCGCCCGCAGCGTGGCGGCGAATTCGAGGCACGACCCGTACCGGTCCTCCGGGCTCTTGGCCAGCGCCTTCGCCAGGACGCCGTCGAGGCCGGCGGGAACACCCGGCCGCTTCTCCGTCAGGCGGGGCGGCCGGTCGTACTGGTGGGCCCAGAGGAGGGCGATGTCGTCGTCGCGCTGGAACGGCGGCCCGCCGGCCAGGGTCTCGTACATGACGCAGGCGAGGCTGTAGACGTCGCATCGGCCGTCCACCGGGCGGCCCGAAATCTGCTCCGGCGCCACGTAGTCGAGGGTCCCGACGAACTGGCCCACGGTCGTGAACCCGGTCAGCGACAAGGACTTCTTCGTCAGGCCGAAGTCCGTGAGGTAGGCGTGCTCGGGGTGGTCGCTGTCCGTGCCCTTGGCGATGAGGATGTTGCCGGGCTTGACGTCCCGGTGGACCAGGCCGTGGTCGTGCGCCGCGTCGAGCGCGGACGCGATCTGGGTGGCGATGCGCAGCGCGGCCGTGACGGAGAGCGGGCCGCCGTGGTCGAGCAGGTGGCGCAGATCGCTGCCGGGCACGTACCGCATGGCGATGTACAGCACCCCGTCCGTCTCGCCCGCCTCGAAGACGGGCACGATGTGCGGGTGTTCGATCGCGGCGGCGACGCGTGACTCGTGCGTGAAGCGCCGCCGGAAGGTGTCGTTGCGGGCGAGTTCGGGGGCGAGCAGCTTGAGGGCGACGGTCCGGTCGAGGCGCAGGTCCTTGGCCCGGTAGACGACGGCCATGCCGCCGCGGCCGATCTCACCCTCGACCCGGTAGTCCGCGATGCGCTGCCCGATCAGCTCGGAGGGCCGCCCGGAGTGCGGGCTCGGGCCGCCCTCGCCCGGCGCGGCCGCCATCAGGCGTCACCGGACCGGAGCGGCTGATCGGGCTCGTCCCCCTCGGACGGCAGAAACGGGGCCGGCCGACCGCCGTGCGGTACGTGCGCCCCATCGACCACGCGCGTCTCCCCCGGCTCCACCGCCTCGCCCACCACCCGCGTCGGCTCTGCCCCCACCACCTCATTCACCACCTGTGTCTCCCCCGGCGCCACCACCTCACCCACCACCCGCGTCGGCTCAGGCCCGGCCACCTCGTCTACCACCCGCGTCTCCCCCGGCTCCACCGTCTCACCCGCCACCCGCGTCGGCTCTACCCCTGCCACCTCATTCACCACCTGCGTCTCCCCGGGCCCTGGCCCCGGCCCCGCCACCTCACCCGCCACCTGCGTCTCCCCCGCCCCCGGTCCCACCCCGGCGGTCGAGCCGTCGGTTCCGTCGGTCGGTTCCTGCGCGGCGGGGACGAGGCGGGTCGGTTCCTCGGCGGGCGGCGGGGAAGCGCCGGGGTCGGTGGCGGCTGCCCGTGGGGGTTCGGCGGCCTCGTCGTCATCGCCGCGCTCATCGGTGGCAGGCCCTTCCGTCGCCGCGTACGTACTGAGCCGCGTTCCGTCGCAGTACACCCACCGCTCGTGGTCGGCGTCGTAGAGCCACACCGATTCGCCCTCCACGACCACGCCCACCCGCAGCCCGCGTGTCCCGCGCCGGAAGGACTCCCCGTCGCCGCCGCCCACCAGTTCCTCCGCCGCACGCCGGTAGCGGCCGAGGGCGTCCTCGGTCCTGGTCAGCAGCGGGCGCGGGTCCGCCGTGCGGGTCAGGGGGCCGCTCGCACCCGGCGGATCGCGGGGGACGGCGACCAGGAGCCGGCTGTCGACCCACGCCGACCAGCCGTTGGCGCACACGATCCGGCCCCAGTCGCCGAGCCGGTCGACCAGCCGCACGGGCAGCAGCGCGTCGAGGGGGGTCGTCGGACGCTCCACGTCCGGTGCCTCCCAGGCGGGCAGTCCGTCCTGGGGAACCACATGGGTGGGGCGGAAGTCCGCGGGGGTCATCGCCGGTGCTCCTACTTCCGCATGACGGCGGGTTCATGGCGCCGCAGCAGCCTGGCGACCACGTATCCGAAGACGACCGAAAGGACCACCAGCATGCCCATGTTCAGCAGCCAGACGCCCGCCGAGTGCCGGAACAGCGGGTCGGCGGTCAGCTCGCCCGGGACGATCCTGCCGAGGCCGATGGTGCCCGCCATGGCGCCCAGCGCCCAGCGCGAAGGCACGAGCCACGCCAGTTGCTCGACGCCGGGCACGCCGTTCAGTTTGAGGAGCGCGCCGCAGAAGACGACCTGGACGATGGCGAGGAACACGAGCAGCGGCATCGTCACCTCTTCCTTGCGCACCAGTGCCGATACGAGCAGGCCGAGCATCATGGCGGTGAACGCCAGCAGGGCCACCGCGAGGGTGACTTCCACCAGCGGCGGCAGCAACACCCCCTTGCCGCCGGGCGCGTTGAGGTCGACGCCGAGGAGCGCGACGAGGGTCAGTACGACGGCCTGGAGCACCGTGACCGTGCCGAGGACGACGACCTTGGACATGAGGTACGCCGATCTGGAGAGCCCCACCGCCCGTTCCCGCCGGTAGATGACGCGTTCCTTGACCAGTTCGCGCACCGCGTTGGCGGCACCGGTCAGAACTCCGCCGACGCAGAGGATGAGCAGCGCGTTCATCGCCGTCTCCTGCGTGAGCCGGCTTCCGGCGAGCGCACGGGCCATGGCGCCCATCACGAACGGCAGGGCGATCATGATGGCGAGGAACGTGCGGTCCGCGCCGAGCGCGGCCGCGTACCGCCGCACCAGCGTGCGCAGTTGGGATCCCCAGCTCTGCGGTTTCGGCGGCGGCGCGAAGGAGCCGGGCGCGGCCGCGCCGTCCTGCGGGAGAGACATCGGGTACGGCTGCGCGGAGGAGTTGACGATGTAGCGCTGGTGCAGCGGAGAGAGGTGGTAGTCCCGTGCCCAGTCCCGGTCGCGGTCGCTTTCGAAGGCCTCGAACGCCTCCGGCCACTGCGGGAAGCCGAAGAACGGCAGCGCGTCCCGCGGCGGCCCGTAGTAGGCGATCTTCCCGCCCGCGGCGAGGACGAGGAGCCGGTCGCACACGTCGAGGCTGAGCACGCTGTGCGTGACGACGATGACCGTGCGGCCGTCGTCGGCGAGGCCGCGCAGCATGTGCATCACGGAGCGGTCCATGCCGGGGTCGAGCCCGGACGTGGGCTCGTCGAGGAAGAGCAGTGAGGGCTTGGTGAGCAGTTCGAGTGCGACGCTCACGCGTTTGCGCTGGCCGCCGGAGAGGCTGTGGATGGGCTGGTCGGCGCGTTGTTCCAGGCCGAGTTCGCGGATGACCTCGTCGACTCTGGCCCGGCGTTCCGCCCGCTCGGTGTCCTGGGGGAAGCGGAGTTCGGCGGCGTAGCCGAGGGCGCGGCGCACGGTCAGCTGGGCGTGCAGGATGTCGTCCTGCGGTACGAGGCCGATGCGCTGGCGCAGCTCCGCGTAGTCGCGGTAGAGGTCGCGGCCGTCGTAGAGGACGGTGCCGCCGTCCGCGGGGCGCAGCCCGGTGAGGGCGTTGAGCAGGGTGGACTTCCCCGCGCCGCTGGGTCCGACGACGGCCAGCAGGCACTTCTCGCCGACGGGGAACGAGACCTGGTCGAGGAGTGTCTTTCGGCCCCGGTCGACGGTGACCGTCAGGCCCTGGACGTCGAGGGACACCTCGCCGGTGTCGACGTACTCCTGGAGCTGGTCGCCGACGAGGCAGTACGCGCGGTGGCCGATGCCGACGATGTCCCCCGGTGCGAGAGGGGCCCGGTCCACGGGCTGGCCGTTGAGGTAGGTGCCGTTGTGGCTGCCGAGGTCGACGATCTCGTACGTACCGTCCGGCAGGACCCGCAGTTCGGCGTGCCGGCGGGAGACGACCAGGTCGTCGATGACCACGTCGTTGTCGTCGGCGCGGCCGATGCGGACGGTGCGGGTGGGCAGCGGGCGCACGGTCGTCGGTTGCCGGAAGGTGCCGGTGGCCGAGGGCGTGCTGACGGAGGAGGGGCGTTCGGGGGCGCGGGGTTCGGGCGGGGTGCGGCCGACGACCACCGCGCGCGGGCCGTCGGTGGCGCTGCCGAAGCGGATGACGCTGCCCGGCCCGATGTCGCCCTCCGCGACGCGCCGCCCGTCGGCGTACGTCCCGTTGGTGCTGTGCTCGTCCTCGATGGTCCAGTGATCGAGCTCGGCGTGGAGGACGGCGTGATGCCACGAGACGCGGGCGTCGTCGAGGACGATGTCGCTCAGCGGGTCGCGCCCCACGTGATAGTCCCGGCTCGGACTCATCACCGTGGAGCCGGTGTCGGTCTCCAGTACGAGTTCGGGCGCAGTCGGCGCCACAGGCCGCTTCCCCATGCCAGAATTCTACCCATTCGCCCTGATCTCTGCCTGGGGGTCGCCGCCACCGGCCTCCACCGGGCGGGCGAGTACGAGGGCGATCAGCGCGCGGGCGATGAGTTCGGGCAGTGGATCGGGTCTGCCCAGGTATGACTCGCATCTTTGAGGTGGCTGCCGCGCCCCATCTCGGCCGCGCGCCGCGGCCGCCCTACGACGACGTACTCCCGGAGATCCGATGACCACGGTGACCACGGTCCACGCCCATGGGGTCGCCCTCGGCGTCGAGTCGTTCGGTGACGTCGACGCGCCCCTCGTCCTGCTCGCGGGCGGGCCGACGATGCTTTCCTGGCCCGACGCGCTGTGCGAACGCCTCGCCGCCGGCGGCCGGCGCGTGGTGCGCTACGACCTGCGCGACAGCGGGGAGTCGACCACCGCGGACCCGCAGGCGCCCGCCTACACCCTGCGCGACCTCGCCGCCGACGCGGCGGCCCTCGCCGGCGCGCTCGGCGGGCGGCCCGCGCACCTCGCGGGGATCGGCGTCGGGGGGATGGTCGCGCAGGTGGCCGTGCTCGACCATCCGGCCGCGTTCTCGGCGCTCACGCTGGTCGGCACCCGCGCGGTGGCCCCCGGCCCACCCGACGCCGACCTCCCCGACCACGACCGGGCGACGATGAACCGGCTGTTCGCCCGCCCGCAGCCGGACTGGACCGACCGCGAGGCGGTCGCGGAGTTCGCAGCCGCCGGCGCGGAGATCCGGGGCGACGACCCCGCCGCCGCGCGCGAGATCGCCGCGCGCGTCTGGGACCGCACGCCGGGCACCACGCCCCCGGTCCAGACGGCCAACCAGCTGGGCATGGTGTTCTCCCGGCTCGACTGCGCCCCCCGCTGGCGCGAGCGCCTGCCCGGGATCGACGTCCCCACGCTCGTCGTCCACGGCCGCCGCGACCCATTTTTCCCCGTCGGCAACGGCGAGGCGATCGCGCGCGAGATCCCCGGGGCACGGCTGCTCGTGCTCGAGGAGGCCGCCACCGCACTCCCCGGGGCGGCGGCCGGTGAGATCGCCGAGGCGATGCTCACCCTCGGGCAAGGGGCCCCGGATCAGTAGCCGTAGATCATCTTGTAGGCGACCTCGGGGAGGAACTGCCCGGCCGTGGAGCCGGTTCCGACGCCGCAGTTGCCGTCGGACTCGCCCGGGGCCTTGATCCACAGGAGCATCTCGGCGCCTCCGCCCAGTTGGGTGGGGGTACCGATACGGCGGCCCGAGGGGTTGCACCACTGGCCGTTGGAGCCGTTGCCGTTGCGGCTGGTGTCCACCACGAACGGCTTGGTGTAGCCGTACCGGGTGCTGAGTTCGCGCTTGACGGCGTTGCCGTAGGCGGTGTTCTCGGCCGTGGTCAGATAGTTGGAGACGTTGAGGGAGAAGCCGTGGGCCTGCTGGAGGCCGGCCTCGTGGAGGCGCCGGGCCATGGTCGACGCGCTCACCCAGCCCGGGTTGCCGGCGTCGAGGTAGACCCAGGTGTGGGGCGCCCGGCGGCTGAACTCGGCGAGCGCGCCGGTGAGCATGCCCTCGCGTTCGTCGATCTGGGCCTGGGTCATGCAGTCGTAGTCCCCGAGGGAGTCCGGTTCGAGGACGACGACGGCCGGGCGGCTGCCGATGCCGCCCGCGAACTGGGCGATCCAGGTCGCGTAGGCGGACGGCGAGGCGGCTCCGCCCGCGGAGTGCCCGCCGCAGTAGTCGCGGTTGTAGATGTTGTAGGCGACGAGGAGGGGCAGCTTGTCCCGGGCGTCCGCGGCGCCCACGTACGCGCCGGCGGCGGCGCCGATGGGGCCGCTCCAGGAGCCGAACCAGCGGGCCATCGGGGTGTTGGCGAGGGACGCGTTGATCGCGGGCGCCCGGCCGTCGCCGGGGTTGGCGGCGACCCACCGCTTCGCGCTGGAGTCGGGGTCCACGTAGAACCCGCTGGTCAGGGTCGTCGGGTCGGCCGCGTGCGCGGCCGGTGCGGCGGTGAGCGCCAGCGGCAGGGAGGAGAGCGCTGCCAGCAGGGCGAGCAGTCTGCGGCGCATGAGAGTACCTCGGTTTTCTGAGGGGGTGTCGAGGAAGGGCGGAGGTCGGGGGAGCGCTCCCATGGGTAGGGTTCGATGAGTGGCGCTCCCCCGTTGGGGCGGGTGCCGGACACGCGGTCCGGCGGTGACGCGTGGAGGTGCGGGCGTTACGGGGTGTGCGCCACCCGGTCACGGGCCCCGCGGGTGGCGGGGGTGCCGCCCAGCGTCGTCAGCACCGCGTTGTACGCCGGCTTCTTGTTTCCGTTGCGGTCAAACAGCAGCGGGTTCTCCCCACTGCGCCAGGAGTCGCTGTCGCGGATGCCCCAGACGGTGATGCCGGTGCACCGTGCGACGTTCATGCAGGCCCTGACCGTGTTCGCGTACGCGGTCGGTGAGGCCTGCGCGATGTCCAGTTCGGTGATCTGGACATCCACGCCGAGGGCGGCGAAGTTCGCCAGCGTCGTCTGGAAACTGGCGGGCGGGCCCCCGGCGCCGAAGTGGGCCTGGAGGCCCACGCAGTCGATGGGTACGCCCCGTGCCTTGAAGTCGCGCACCATGCGGTAGACGCCCTGGGTCTTGGCGTCGTTCCAGTTCTCGATGTTGTAGTCGTTGTAGCAGAGCTTGGCCGCCGGGTCGGTGGACCGGGCGGTCCGGAACGCCTGCTCGATGAAGCCGCCGCCGAGCACGTCCCGGAAGACCGAGCTGCGGAGCTGGCCGCTGGGGCCGTCGGCGAAGGCCTCGTTGACCACGTCCCAGGAGTGGATCCGGCCCTTGTAGCGGTTCATCACGGTGGTGATGTGGTTGTTCATCACACCGCGCAGGGTGTTCGCGTCCCTGATGGAGCCGACCCAGCCGGGCAGTTGGGAGTGCCAGACGAGCGTGTGGCCGCGCACGCGCTGACCGTGGGAACTGGCGCCGTTGACGATCTGGTCGGCGGCGCCGAAGTTGAACGACCCGCGGGACGGCTCCGTGGCATCCCACTTCATCTCGTTCTCCGGCGTCACGCTGTTGAACTCACGGCCCAGGATGCCGGTGTACGTGCCGTCCCCGAGCCTCCCGGCGGCCACCGCGGCCCCGAAGTACCGCCCGGACTGGGCGGCTTGAGCGCCGAGGGTGGACGCCTGGGACGTCGCGTCGGGCGCGGCGGTGGCGGTCCCGGTGAGCGCCAGGGCCGCCACGGCCACCAGGGCCGACACGGAGGCCCGGCGATGGCCGAGCCGCTTCAGTCGATTCATGGTTCTCCTCGTACGGTCGGGTGCGAAGTGACAGGTGCGGGTGGGTACCGGCAGGGCAGCGGCGGGCGGGCCGCCGGTGGCCGCCAGGGCGTGCCCGCGGGAGGCACTTTGAGGCGTCCATGACATACGCATCGATGGGGTTCCCCTTCCACGGACGGCCATGGATGGTCGAGTTGCCCGGAGGTGCCCTGCCCGGTCCCTGTGGTGCGGCTGACCCGTTCGACATATCGAACGTGGGTCGGTTTATCGAGCATTCTGGATGATAGAGGGCCGCCGAACGCCGTCAATACCTCTCGTAATAATCGACGTCGGGTCCGAAACTTTCGCTGGGCGGGAACTGGTTGTCAGCGCAGGGCGGCGGACCGGATGGCGCGGACAGCGCCCCTGGTCAAGCCACTCCAGGGCGCTGCCACGCGGATGAGGAAGGCCCGCCGTTCCGATACTTCCGGATCGGCACGCGAAATTTCTCGGGTCGCCGCCTTCCGCTGCCTCGGGCCGCCCTCTCCCCCTCCAAGGCGCCCTTCCGACTACTTGACGCGCATCTACTTGACGCGCATCTCGCACCACATCCGGCACTCGTGCCCCACCTCGCGGACCGGCCCGGTGAGGGTGAGCGGCACGGTGTGGTGGACATGGGCACTGGAGGCGGCGACGTGCAGTTCGAGGGCGCCGGGTTCGACGACGCGGCTGCCGTCGGCACCGGTGTACGCGGCGAGGTCGGCGGGGAACGTGGCGTGGACCTCGGCCGACGCTCCCGCCTCCAGCGGCACCCGGGCGTAGCCGACGAGCCGGATCTCGGGGCGGGCGACGGTGCCGACCGGGTCGTGCAGATAGAGCTGCACGACTTCGGTTCCGGGGCGCTCACCGGTGTTGCGGACGGTCAGCCGCAGCACGGTCTCACCGCCGGTGGCGAACTCCGTGGTGTCGCACACCGGTTGGCCCCAGTTGAACGTGGTGTACGACAGCCCGTGCCCGAACGGGTACAGGGGTGTCGGGTCCACGGTGCTGGGGAAGCCGTGCCGCCCGAGCGGAGGAGCGAGGTACGGCGCCGGCTGGCCCCCCGGGTTGCGCGGCACCCCGATGGGCAGGCGCCCGGAGGGGCCGACCCGGCCGGAGAGGACGCCCGCGACGGCGCCGCCGCCTTCCTGCCCGGGGAAGAACGCCTGGACCACGGCGGCGGCCCGCTCGGCCCAGCGGCCGAGCGCGTACGGTCTCCCGCTGAGGACGACGATGACGACCGGCGGGCCACAGACCATCACCTCGTCCAGCAGTCGGCCCTGCTCATAAGGCAGTTGGAGGTCCTCGGCGTCACAGCCCTCACCCGACGAGCCGCGCCCGAACAGACCCGACCGGTCCCCGACCACGGCCAGGCAGATGTCGGCCGCCGCCGGATCGTCGACGAACACGGCGTGCGGGAACTCGACGCGCAACGCCTCGGCGAGCGTCGGCACCTCGACGCCCATCGGCAGTTCGGGATGGTGCACGCCGACGTGCCGGGGGAACGTGTAGCAGCCGAGCATGGCGGCCTGCTCGTCCGCGAGCGGTCCGACGACGGCGACGCGCAGCCCGTCCCCCAGCGGCAGCGCCCCGGAGTCGTTGGCGAGCAGGACGACCGACTCCTCGGCGATCTTCCGCGCCACCTCCCGCAGGTGCGGGGGGTTCAGGTCGAGGGGCGCCGCGTCGTCCCTGGCCGGCTCCCGGTCGGGGTCGAGCAGCCCCAGCTCGCACTTCTGCGTGAGGACGCGCAGCGCGGCCCGGTCGAGCAGGTCCTCGGGGAGCGGGTCGGCGGGGTCGAAGCAGCGGGCCGCCGGCAGCTCCACGTCGACGCCGGCGGCGAGGGCGAGCCGTGCGGCGTGGCGCTCCCCGTCGGCGATCCGGTGCGCCTCTTCGAGGAGGGAGACGCCGTAGTAGTCCGAGACGACGGTTCCCGTGAACTGCCACTGCTCGCGCAGGCGTTGGGTCAGCAGCTCGACGTGGGCATGGGCGGGCAGGCCGTCGATGTCGTTGTAGGCGGGCATCACGGAGCGGGCGCCGCCGTCGCGTATGGCCATCTCGAACGGCGGCAGGACCACGTCCGCGAGCTCCCTCGGGCCGAGCGAGGCGGGCGCGTGGTTGCGGGCGCCGCGCGAGGCCGCGTACCCGGCGAAGTGCTTGAGCGTGGCGACGATCCCGGCCGACTCCAGGCCCCGCACATAGGCGGTGCCGATGGTGCCGACGAGGTACGGATCCTCGCCGATCGCCTCCTCGGTCCGGCCCCAGCGTGGGTCCCGTACGACGTCAAGGACCGGGGCGAGCCCCTGGTGGACGCCGACGGAGCGCATCGACGCGCCGATGCCCCGCGCCATCTCGGTGATCAGCACGGGGTCGAAGGTGGCACCCCAGGCCAGGGGGGTGGGGAAGACGGTGGCCCGCCAGGCGGTGAACCCGGTCAGGCACTCCTCGTGGGCGATCGCGGGCAGGGCGAAACGGTTTCCGGAGCGGATCACGCGCTGGAGTTCGGCGAGGCGGGCGGCGCCCTCGGCGGGTTCGACGGGCACGGTGCCGAAGGGCCGGGTGAGGTGGCCGAGGCCGTGCGGCAGCAGGGCGTCGAGAGCGGCACTGCGGGCCGCATAGGTGTGCTGGCCGGGGGCGACGTCACTGGCCGCGTCGTCGGCTTTCTCGGCGCCGATCCATACGCTGCACAGCTGGGCGGTCTTCTCCTCGGCGGTCATCCGGGCAAACAGGTCCGCCGCCCGGACGGGTGCGGGCAGGGTGGTGTCCTGCCAGGGCTCGACCATGGGACTCCTCAAGTGCGGTCTCGGACGGAGGCATTGGCGCCTGGGCGCTCAGCCCTTGGTGGCGCCCGTGGTGATGCCCCCGATCAACTGCCGTTCGGCGACGGCGTAGAAGGCGAGGGCGGGCACCATGGCGAGGACGAGATAGGCGAAGACGCGGGCGATGTCGGCGCCGTACTGACCCTGGAACTGCTGGACGCCGATGGGGATCGTCCACCAGGTCTGCTCGCTGAACACCAGGAGCGGGAGCAGGAAGTTGTTCCAGCTGCCGACGATGGCGAGGATGGAGACGGTGCCGAGCGCGGGCCGCGCCATGGGCAGCAGGATCCGCCAGAAGAAGCCGAACGCCGAGCAGCCGTCGAGGGTCGCGGCCTCCTCCAGTTCGCCGGGGATCTCCCGGAAGAAGCCGCGCAGGATGACGATGGTCATGGGCAGGCCGAACGCGGCCTGCGGCAGGATCACGCCCCAGGGGTTGTCGAGCAGCCCGAACGTGCGCAGCAGCACGAACAGCGGCAGGATCGCCACCGCGAACGGGAACATCAACCCCACGGTGAAGAGGGTGAACAGCAACTCCCGGCCACGGAAGGCGAAACGGGCGAGCGCGAAGGCGGCGAGGGCCGCGGCGCCCACCGTCAGCACGGTCGTGCCGACGGCGATCAGCGTGGAGGCGCCCAGCATGCGCCAGAACGAGCCGGAGGCGAGTATGTCGGTGTAGTTGGACGTCACCCACGGCGAGGGCAGGCCGAACGTGTTCCGGGACAGTTGGTCGGTGGACTTGAACCCGGACACGAACGCGTACAGCAGCGGTGTGACCATGACGGCGCCGACCAGCCACAGCAGCACGTACAACGGCGCGGAGCGCAGCGTGCGGCGCGCGCCCGCGCTCATCGGGAGGCTCGCATGGTGGTGAGGGCTCCTTCGGTGTCACGGCGCAGCACGGAGCGCTGGTAGACGAGGGCGAAGACAAGGCTGATGAGGAACATGGCGATGCTGATCGCGCTGGCGTAGCCGATCTGGTAGCGCTTGAAGCCGAACTGGAACATGGTCACGGCCAGGGTCTCGGAGTGGTGGTCGGGGCCGCCCTGCGTGAGAACCCACACCAGGTCGAAGAGCTGGACCGCGCCGATCACGGACAGGAAGACGCTGATGCGGACGGTCGGTCCGAGCAGCGGCAGGGTGATGCGCCGGAAGCGCTGCCAGGGGCTCGCGCCGTCGATGCGGGCCGCCTCGTGCAGTTCGGCGGGGATCTGCTGGAGTCCGGCCAGGTACAGCATCATGTGGAAGCCGAAGTACTTCCATGTCATGACGAGGAACAGGGTCGCCAGCACATGGTCCTGGTCGGCGAACCACAGCCCACCGAGGCCGTCGAGGCCGACCGGGTCGAGCACCTTGTCGGCGAGCCCGTCGTCCGGCGCGAAGATCATGGAGAAGAGGACGCCGGTGATGACCTCGGACAGGACGTAGGGGGCGAAGAACAGGGTCCGGTACAGGGCCCTGCCGCGCAGCTTCTGGTTGAGCAGGACGGCCATGCCGAGGGCGAACGGCAGCTGTACGCACACCGAGAACAGCACGAGCAGCAGGCCGCGCCACAGGTCGCCGAGGAAGACCGGGTCGTGGCTGAGCCGGCGATAGTTGTCGAGGCCGACGTAGTCCGAAGGGGCGCCGAAACCACCCCAGTTGAAGAGGCTGACGTACAGGGCGTACAGGATCGGGGCGAGCACCAGCGCGCCGAACAGGAGCAGGGCGGGCAGGGTGAAGCTGAAGGCGGTCAGCCAGTCGGCGGCCCGCCGGGCCGGTGGCCGGCGCACCCTGGTGTCCGGTCGCCGCGGTGGGGCGGCGGGCGCGCGGTCCTTCACGGGCGTGGAGGTCATGTGGGTCACTGGCTCTTCGCGACCTGGGTGATCGAACGGGCTGCCTGCTCGGGCGACTTGGACCCGGCGATCAGGGCGGCCACCGAGTCGTTGATCTCCTGGCCGACGGCGGGCGGGTAGGCCTGGTCGAGGTAGAGCTGGAAGCCGGTCGCCTTGTCGACGGTCTCGGAGACGAGCCGGAGATTGTGGTCGGTCAGGGCGCTCATCGCGTCCTTGACGACCGGCATGATCGAGGCCTCCTTCACGAGGACGCGGTCGGACTCGGCGGTCATGAAGAACTTCAGGAAGTCGACGGCCGCCTTGGGTGCCCCCTTGCGTACCGCGTAGCCCCCTCCCCCGCCGAAGACGTCGGTGCGGGCGCCCTTGCCGCCGGCGACCTCGGGGAACGGGAAGAAGCCGAGGTCCTTGCCGATGCCCTTGCCCGCGTCGGCCTGGGCGACGGGCGCCCACTGGCCCATCAGCTCCATCGCCGCCCTGCCGTTGCCCATGGTGGCCGCCTCGCCGTTGGGCGTGGAGTAGGCGGCCCCGAGGTGGCCCTTCTGGAACGGCTGGAGCGCGACGAGTTGCCTGAGGTGCTCCCCCGCCCTGACGAAGTCGCCGCCGGTGAAGTCCTCGGCGGCAGCGGCCTTCCGCATGCCGTCGACGCCGGCGATCCGCAGGGACAGGTACGCCCAGTAGTACATGCCGGGCCACTTCTCCTTGCCCGCGAGGGCGATGGGGGTGATACCGGCACCCTTCAGCTTCTTGACCGCGTCGAGGAAGTCGGCCCAGGTGGCGGGCGGCGTCTTGATGCCGGCCCTGGTGAACAGCGCCTTGTTGTACCAGAAGCCCACCGCCCCGATCTCGAAGGGCACGGCGTACGTCTTGCCGCCGATCCGGTACGGCTCCAGTGAGGCCGACAGGAGCGTGTCCGCCCAGGGCCGGATCGAGGGGGTCAGATCCTCGACGAGGCCCGCGTCGACCTGCTGCTCCAGCACACCACCGCCCCAGGTGTGGTAGATGTCCGGCAGTTTTCCGGAACTGGTCAGCGCCGTCATCTTCGACTTGTAGGCGTCGTTCTCCATGGTGACGAGCTTGACCCGGACGTCGGGATGCTCGGCCTCGAACGCCCTGGCCCGCTCGGGCCAGACGGTCTTCGACGGCTGCGTGGTCTGGATGTTCCACCACTCCACGACGGTCCGGCCCTGGCTGTCCGTGGTCGTGGAGCCGCCGTCCGAACAGGCGCTGAGGCCCGCCGCACCCAGTCCCGCCGCCGACGCGGCCCCCATGAACCGGCGGCGGGAGAGAGCTGAGGACACGGTGCCGGACGCGGACGTGGCGGCTCGGTCGAAGGCTGGCATGGCGCACCTTCCGGAAGAGTTCCGAGAATTATCGAGATGGCCATGGAAGTTACGGGCATACGTCGGGGGCGTCAACGGCCCGGACAGAATCGGCCGTTGACGCCCCCTGAGTGGCGGTCCCTCAGACGCCGCGCGGCGAGGCGGTGCTCGCGCGGACCACCAGCTCGGTCGCCAGTTCCACCCGCGGCGACGCCGGCTCGATGCCGCGCGCCAGGTCGAGCAGCATCCGCGCCGCCAGTTTGCCCATGTCGGAGAGAGGTTGCCGGACCGTCGTCAGGGGCGGCGAGGACCAGCGCACCTCGGGCAGGTCGTCGAAGCCGACGACGCTCATGTCCTGGGGCACCCGAAGGCCGCGCCGGCGCAGCGCCTCGATGGCACCGAGCGCCATCTGATCGCTCGCGGCGAAGAGGGCGGTCGGCGGTTCGTCGAGGTCCAACAGCCGTCCCGCGCCGGTGAACCCGGACTCGTGGTAGAAGTCGCCGGGGACCACGAGCGCGTCGTCCACGGCCACCCCGGCCACGTCGAGCGCGGCCCGGTAGCCGTCGAGGCGGGCCCGTGAGCACAGCAGCCGCGGCGGGCCCTGGATGAACCCGACGCGCCGGTGCCCGAGCTGGAGCAGATGCTCGGTCGCGGCCATGCCGCCCGCCCAGTTCGTGGCGCCGACGGTCGGCGCCTCGCCGACGGGGGACCCCGCCGGGTCGATCACCACCAACGGCACTCCCAGGCGGCGCAGTTCGTCGTGGTGCCCCGGTGCGAGCACCGACGTCACGAGAATCACCCCGTCGGAGGCGCGGGCCCGGAGGTTGGTCATCCACTGCCGTGCGGCGCCCGCCCGGTCGTGGATCGCGGAGACGACCGTGCCGACGCCCGCCTCGTGCGCGACCTCCTCCACGCCCCGGATGATCTCGACGGCCCAGGGGCTGTCCAGGTCGTTGAAGACCAGGTCGAGCAGGGCCGCCCGGGCTCCGGGCGCGGCCGGCCGCCGCCGGTAGCCGTGCCGGTGCAGCAGGTCCTCGATGCGGGCGCGGGTTGCGGACGAGACGTCCGAGCGCCCGTTGACGACGCGCGAGACGGTCGGCACGGACACCCCCGCCTCCCGCGCGATCTCGGCGATCGTCACCTTCACCGCCCCGTCCGGGCTGCGTGTGCCCGCCTTGCGCTGAGCGCTTTCCCCGGCCACCGGCCCCACCTCCGTAGCTGTCCGCCCGGAAACTCCGGGCGCCTTCCGGAAACCGTAAGACATGCCGACGGCGGCGCCCCGCCGGGAGAGTTGTCCGACGTGAGCGCGGCGAAGCCGCCTGGCGCGAGGGGGGGGTTCGGCCCGCGTTGCCGCCCAGACCGCCGTCCGCCCCTCCGGCGCCGCCGAGGCCACCCCGGCCACCTGCGCCACCGAGGCCGCCCGCGCCGGTGTGGTCGCCGGTGCCGCCGGCTCCGCCCGATCCGCCGGAACCGTTCAGGCAGCCGGTGGCACCGGTGGTCCGCGAGTTCCAGGCAGTACGCAACCGACGAGGTCCAGACCCAATTTTTCGGCTCGTTCCGCACGGCTCCGTTGGCGGCGACCGAAGTTGCTCACTCCTGCCGACCCCGGGCCCGGTTCCCCAGTCCTCGGCCAACTCCGTCACGAGCGTGCGGCCGCGCCCCTCCTCGTCCTCCGGTCCCGGCGCCTGATCGCGGCGGTGGTTCTGTGTCCGCTGATCCGCTGGTCAGCGAGGTGATCCGAGCGAAGGGGCTTGGCCCGGAGCCTGGTTCTGGGACCACTCCGGGGTGCGGAAGGTGCCGCCGTACATGGGGAGGTGGATTCGCTCGCCGTAGCGGACGAGTTGGGCCCAGGGGCGGTTCAGGCCGGCCGAGCCCTGCTCACGTACCCGAGTGACGGTGTCCAGGTCCAGGACGTCGACGAGGATCTCCTCGCCCGTGCCCGCCTGCTGGCGGACGATCCCCTCCGGGTCGACGATCGCGCTGGCGCCGACGCCGGCCGGGTAGGAGGCGTTGACGTTGACGACGTACACCTGGTTGGTCCATGCGTTGGCGCGGGCGCAGACCAGTTCCATCTCCCGGTCGCGGGTGGTGGTGAGGGTGGGCTGGATGATGATCTCGGCGCCGAGTTGTGGATCCGGCCGTCCTCGCCGCGCTCGAAGAGGCTGCCCGGGCTCAGCCAGAGGCCGGTCTCCCGCGCGAGCGCGCACACCCGGTCGGTGGTCGGGCCCGGTATCGGCTCGACGGTCCGCTCCATCCAGCCTTCGGGGGTGGGGCCGAGCAGCGGTCCGTCGGCGGCGAGCAGCAGCTCGGGTACGACGACGAGCTGCACGCGATCGCGAGGGGGTTGAGCCAGCTCAGCGAGACCCCTGGGCGCCGTCGCGGGCGAGGGCGGCGACCCCTAAGCCGATGAGGGCTAGCAGCTGGAGGCCGAGCGGTACGTACTGGAGGCCGGCCGCGAAGCGCAGGCCGCGGCGGGCGACGGCGACGATCAGCAGGGCGACGGACGCGACGAGGGCGCCGTCCGCCGCCTCCGCCATCCGCCCTGTACTCGTACGCACGCGCCACCACGGGCCACGACCCCGGCGCCGCGGGAGACCACGGGGCGGGCCGGGCCTCCTGATCGCGAGCACCGCCGGCAGGGCCGGGTGGTCACCCCCGCTCCCGCGTGATCGTCCCGGGTGCGGCCCGAGCACGACATCAGCGGGGACCAGATCTTCAGCGAGGGAGCTGGTCCCCAGATGGGCCCGGAAAACGATCAGGGGCCGTTTCAGATTGCTCTGAAACGGCCCCTGATCTGCGACTCTTTCGAGTCGGGACGACAGGATTTGAACCTGCGACCCCTTGACCCCCAGTCAAGTGCGCTACCAAGCTGCGCCACGTCCCGGTGTGTTCCCTGCGGTGTCCCGCGTGATCACAGGTAGAACTCTACCCCACACGCACGGGTGCTCCGTTCCCCGGTGACCGCCGTCAGGTACGCGCGACAATCGCCGTATGAGCACCGCACCCCGACGTGACGACCGTGACCGCGACCGTGACCGCGACGAGGAGGGCCGGGCCCGCAACCAGCGGCCCCGCGACGGGCTCGGGCGGCCGCTGCCCTACGGCACTCAGGGCGTGGCCCGCCAGCCCGAGGGAGTCGTGCGGACCCCCGAGGAGTCCGTGGCCGAGGCGCAGGCCCTGCTGGACGCGGGTCGGCCCTTCCACGCGCACGAGGTGTTCGAGGACGCCTGGAAGTCCGGCCCACCGAACGAGCGGGAGCTGTGGAAGGGGCTGGCGCAGTTGGCCGTGGGCCTCACCCACTCGGCGCGCGGCAACGTCAGGGGCGGGGCGCGCCTGCTGCTGCGCGGGGCGGGGGCCGTCACGTCCTGGCGCGGCGCGCCGGGCGGGCGCGAGCGGCCGTACGGGATCGACATCGCGGGGCTCGTCGGCTGGGCCGAGGCCCTCGCGGACCTGCTGGAGCGGACGCGGACGCCGGTGGACGCGGTCCACCACGCCCCTCGGCTGCGCGGGGACACCGCCCGCTGAAGGGGAGCCCCCCATGGGCCACACCGTGTGGTGTCACCGGACCGGACCGGCCCCGCATGCAGCCGCCCCGGCCCGATGTGAGGGTGGCCGTGTGACCATGACCGATCAGCGGGCCGCCGCGGTGCAGGCGCCGCCCGCCCTGGACCGGCGCCGCCGCAACGTCGTCTTCGTGACGATCATGCTGGGGATGTTGCTCGCCGCCCTCGACCAGACCATCGTCGGCACGGCGCTGCCCACGATCGTGTCGGATCTGGGCGGGGCGGAACACATGTCGTGGGTGGTGACGTCGTATCTGCTCGCGGAGACCGTCGCCACCGTCCTGGTCGGCAAGTTCGGCGACCTGTTCGGGCGCAAGGTCGTCTTCCAGGTCTCGGCGGTCGTCTTCATCACGGGATCGTTCCTGTGCGGCCTGTCGACGAACATGACGCTGCTCATCGCCTGGCGCGCGATGCAGGGCATCGGTGCGGGCGGGCTGATGGTGACGTCCATGGCGCTGATCGCCGATGTCATCCCGCTGCGCGAGCGCGGCAAGTACCAGGGTGCGATCGGGGCCGTGTTCGGGGTGTCCACCGTGATCGGGCCACTGCTCGGCGGGCTCTTCACGGACCATCTGACCTGGCGCTGGGCCTTCTACGTGAACGTGCCCATCGCGATCGTCGTGGTCATCGCGGCGGCCCGCACGATCCCCGTGGTGAAGTCGGCGGTGCGGCCGGTCGTCGACTATCTGGGCATCGCCCTCGTCGCGATCGGGGCGAGCGCGCTGATCCTGGCGACGAGTTGGGGCGGCAACGAGTACGCGTGGGGGTCGCCCACGATCATCGGCTTGTTCGTCGGGGGCCTGATCGCGCTGGCGCTGTTCTGCGTCGTCGAGACGCGCGCCGCCGAACCGATGCTGCCGATGCGGCTCTTCGCGAACCCGGTCTTCACGGTCTGCTCGATCCTCAGCTTCGTCGTGGGCTTCGCGATGCTCGGCGCGATGACGTTCCTGCCGACCTACCTGCAGTACGTCGACGGCGACTCGGCCACGATCTCGGGCGTGCGGACGCTGCCCATGGTGGTCGGGCTGCTCATCGCGTCCGTCTTCAGCGGCAACGTGGTCAGCAAGACGGGAACGTACCGGATCTTCCCCATCGTCGGCGCCCTGGTGATGGCGCTCGGGCTCTATCTGCTCTCGCTCATGGGGAGCGCCACGAGCGCGTGGCTGGAGTCGCTGTACATGTTCGTGCTCGGCGCCGGGATCGGTCTGTGCATGCAGGTGTTGACGATCGCCGTGCAGAACACGGTCGCGTACGGCGATCTGGGCACCGCCACCTCCGGGGTGACGTTCTTCCGTACGCTGGGCAGCTCGTTCGGCACGGCGGTGTTCGGCACGATCTACGCCAACACGCTCGCCCCGAACCTGAAGGACGGCGTCGCGGCGGCCGCGGAGAGCGGCGCGGCGGACCCGGCGGCCATCGCGAAGGCCGCGCAGAGCCCGCAGGGCGTGCACGAGCTGCCGGGCGCCGCGGCGGCGCCGGTCGTCGAGGCGTACGCGGACACCCTGCACACGGTCTTCCTGTGGACCGTCCCCGTGG
Organism: Streptomyces sp. NPDC005898; assembly: GCF_040629635.1. Taxonomy (NCBI): domain Bacteria; kingdom Bacillati; phylum Actinomycetota; class Actinomycetes; order Kitasatosporales; family Streptomycetaceae; genus Streptomyces; species Streptomyces sp. NPDC005898. The sequence goes on from NZ_JBEXWC010000001.1 coordinate 214,874, forward strand.
CGCTCGTCGGGTTCCTGGTGGCGCTCTTCCTCAAGCAGGTCGAGCTGCGCGACAGTGCCCGCATGGGCGCGCCGGACATGGGCGAGGGCTTCGCGCAGCCCAGCAGCGGGGACTCCGGGCACGTCCTGGAGCGGAGTGTGGCAGGCGTCGTCGGCAAGGTCGGCATGGACACCGCGCGCGGCATCATCAAGGGTTCCGACACGCGTCTGGACATCGCTGGCGCGTGGGCGGTCATGCAGGTGGCGCTCTTCACCCGGATGGTGGGGTACGCCAGTCTCGGCGTGATCGCGGCGCGCCGCCGGATCCCGGCCGAGGTGCTCGTGCCGGTCTTCGACCGCATGGCCGAGGAGGGGTATCTGACCCACACCGGCACGTACTTCTCCCTGACGCCCGCCGGGGAGCGCGAGGCGGACGTCATCTCCGGGGCGTGGTCGTCCTGGCTGGCCGAGGAGATCGAGAAGGACCTCGGACGGCCGCCGGACGAGCAGCTCACCGCGGCGCTCGACACGATCGCCAAGCGGCTCCTCGCGGAGGACCTGGAGCAGGGGCTCGCCTCGGAGACGGCGGGCGCGTCGTTCGCGTCGCGGTGAACCCCGCAGGGCCGCCTACGCCTTGTAGTGGGTGCGCAGTTCCCGCTTGAGGACCTTCATGCTGGGGCCGAGCGGGAGGGAGTCGGTGAACTCCAGGCGGCGCGGGTACTTGTGGCGGCCCAGGTGGTCCTTCGACCAGGTGATGATGGCCTCCGGGTCCCTGGCCGCGCCGGGCGCCGGGACGACGACGGCGCAGATCTCCTCGCCGTGGACGGGGTGGTCCAGGCCGATCACGGCGGCCTGCGCGATGTCGGGGTGGCGCATGAGGACCTCTTCGACCTCACGCGGATAGACGTTGAAGCCGCCGCGGATGATGACGTCCTTCTTGCGGTCGACGATCCTCAGGAAGCCCTCGGTGTCCTTCGTGCCCAGGTCGCCGGTGCGGAACCAGCCGTCGACCAGCGCCTGCGCGGTGGCCTCGGGGCGGCCCAGGTAGCCGGAGAAGACGTTGTGGCCGCGGACCACGACCTCGCCGAGCTCGCCGACGGGCAGCAGCTCGACCCGGTCGTCGACGTCGGCGCGGGCTATCTCCACGTCGACGCCCCACAGGGGGTGGCCGATGGTGCCGGCCCTGGTGCCGAGGTCGGGTTGGTTGACGGAGGCGGCCGGGGAGGTCTCGGAGAGGCCGTAGCCCTCGTACACGGGCGTGCCGAAGGCCTCCTCGAAGCGTTCGAGTACGGCGACGGGCAGCGAGGCGCCGCCGGAGACGCACAGGCGCAGCCGGGGCAGCTCGGGGGCGCCGGCGGCGGCCGCCACCAGGCCGACGAACATGGTGGGGACGCCGTGGAAGGTGTTCGCCCCTTCCGCCACCATCAGCTCGATGGCCCGCGCGGCGTCGAAGCGGGGCAGCAGGACCAGGGTCGCGCCCGCCCGCCAGGTGGAGTTCATGGAGACGGTCTGGCCGAAGGCGTGGAAGAGGGGCAGCGCGCCGAGCGCGACGTCGTCGGGGCGGACGTCGTTGGCGTCGAAGGCGCTGACGGTGGCGTTCATCACCAGGTTGAAGTGGCTGAGCACGGCGCCCTTGGGGACGCCGGTGGTGCCGCTGGTGTAGAAGATGACGGCCGGGTCGTCGGCGTCCCGGGTGGCGTACGAGGCGAGCGGCTCGGCGGCGCGGGTCAGCGCCTCCAGTTCGCCGGCGGCGCCCAGCTCCAGCATGCGCACGCCGGTGGCCTCGGCGGCCGCCGCTCCCGTGTGCGCCTGCGCGGGGTGGCACAGGAGCAGGCGCGCGCCGCTGTCGCGCAGGACGTGCTCGACCTCCTCCGCGGAGAGCAGCAGGTGGACGGGGACGACCACTCCCCCGGCGGCGAGGATCGCGTAGTAGGCCTGCGGGAACTCGGCGGTGTTGGGCGCCATCAGCGCCACGTGGTCCCCCGGCCGCACGCCCAGTTCGGCCAGTGCGGCGCCCTGCGCGCGGGCCTCGTGCCACAACTCCCGGAAGGTGAAGCGCCGTTCCCCCTCGATCAGGGCGATGCGGTCCGGGTGGCGGCGGGCGGGTTCGGCGAGGACGGCGGCGAGGGACAGCGTTGCCATGGGGGTGGTGCTCCGTTTCCGTGCGGCCTTCGGTGGTTCGGACTGCTGCTCGGCGGGGCGCGCCCGGCGGCGCGCCCGGCCGGCTCAGTCGCGCTCGACGAGGAGCGCGCTGCCCTGGCCCACGCCGACGCACATGGTGGCGAGGCCGCGCGAGGCGCCGGTGCGGCGCATGCGGTGCAGCAGGGTGGTGAGGATGCGGGCCCCGGAGCAGCCGAGGGGGTGGCCGAGCGCGATGGCGCCGCCGGAGGGGTTGACCAGCTCCGGGTCGAGGCCGAGGGCGTCGACGCAGGCGAGGGCCTGGGCGGCGAACGCCTCGTTGAACTCCGCCTCCTGGAGGTCGTCCACGCTCCAGCCGAGGCGGTCGAGCACCTTGCGGGTGGCAGGGACCGGCCCGAGGCCCATGACGTCGGGGTGCACGCCGGCGGAGGCCCCGGCGGCGTACCGCCCGAGGGATTCGAGTCCCAGGTCGTTGAGCGCCTCCTCGCTGACGAGGAGCAGCCCCGCGGCGCCGTCGTTCATCGGTGAGGCGTTGCCCGCCGTGACCGTGCCGCCCTTGCGGAAGACCGGCTTGAGGCCGCTGAGCTTCTCGTACGAGGTGTCCTCGCGCACGCACTCGTCCGTGTCGACCACGACGCCGTCGGGCCGGGTGACGGGGAGCAGTTCGTCGTCGAAGTGGCCGTCCTTGCGGGCGGCGGCGGCGCGCTGGTGGCTGCGCAGGGCGAAGGCGTCCTGGCGTTCGCGGGAGACGCCGTGGCGCTCGGCGACCTCCTCGGCGGTCTCGCCCATGGCGAGGACGCCGTGCAGGTCCTTCATCCTCGGGTTGGTCAGGCGCCAGCCGAGGCGGGTGTCGGCGGTCTCCATGCGGTGCGGCAGGGCCTCGTCCGGGCGGGGCAGGACGAAGGGGGCGCGGCTCATGGACTCGGAGCCGCCCGCCAGCACGATGTCGGCCTCGCCGGCGGCGATGGTGCGCGCGGCGGTGGTGACGGCTTCCAGGCCGGAGGCGCACAGCCGGTTGACGGTCGCGCCGGGCACGGACTCCGGGAGGCCGGCGAGGAGGGCGGCCATGCGGGCGACGTTGCGGTTGTCCTCGCCCGCCTGGTTGGCGGCGCCCCAGTAGATGTCGTCGATGCGGGCGGGGTCCAGCTGCGGCAGGTCGGCGAGCAGTCCGCTCACGACGCCCGCGGCGAGGTCGTCGGGGCGTACGGGTGAGAGGGCGCCGCGGAGTTTGCCGATGGGGGTGCGGCGGGCGGCGGCGAAGTGGACGGTGCGCACGATACGACTCCGGATCGTTTTGCGGTCTCGCTGCGTTAATTAGCGCTGCTAGTTTTGGAGTCTATGCGGGAGGCGGGGGCTGTGGGAAGAGGGGTCGCCGCCGGGCCCCGCCCCCGCTCTCCTACGCCTGGGCGCGCCCCAGTTCCGCGAGCCGGGTGAGGGCGGGCAGGGCGGCCGTGATCGCCCGGCGCTCCTCGTCGGTGAGCCGCTCGACCAGCGGGCGCAGGTGGCGGGAGCGGTCGGCGCGGCGGGAGCGGCCGATCTCCCGGCCCGCCTCGGTGATGTGGACCAGGACGGCGCGGCCGTCGCTCGGGTCGGGGCGGCGCTCCACCAGGCCGTCCCGCTCCAGACGGGTGACCAGCTGCGTGATGCCGGGCTGGCTGACCTGCTCGGTCTTCGTCAGCTCGGTCAGCCGGCGCGGGCTGCCGCCGAACGCGAGGGTGTCGAGCACGGACAGGGTGGTGAAGGGCAGCTTCTCCAGGACCGGCAGGCGGATGTAGAAGCGGTTGAAGTCCTCGATCGCGGCGGTGAAGGCCGCCACGTCCAGGTCTGCTTCCCCGTCCGCGTGTCCGTCGTCCACGTCCATCTCCACGTCTGCGTCCGGGTCGCCGGTCAAGGGGGTGTGCGGTGCGTCGTTCGGCATGACGTCCACTCTAAGAACGGCTCGCCGACTTACGTAAGTTTCTTATGCTGTTTCGCGGGAGGCGGACGCGGGCGCAGGTCGCGGGGCCGGGTGCGAGGCGCGGGGGTGGGTGCGGGGCACGGAGACGGGCGGGGCGCCGAGGCCGTGGAGGTCTCAGGGGGCCAGGTCGATCCGTACGGCGCCGCCGCGCGCGTCCACCCGCCCGGTCCACTCCCCCGACACACGGAAGGTCCGGTTCGGGGCCACCGGGCGTCGGCGGCGCGCTCGGTGGAGCGTCCTGCCGTCCTGCGTGACCGTCAGCACGGGGTGGGCGAGAAACTCCGTCGTCCGCACCATGAAGCCCTCGCCCGGTCCCTCCTCCGCCGGCACCAGCCGGTTCGGGGCCACCCAGGCGAGCGGGCCCGTGACCCGCAGCGGCACCGAGACCGCGGGCCAGTCACCGTCCGTGAGGTAGCGGCACACCGCGAGGGAGGCGGCGATGCCCTCCCGGGTCACCACGCGCGCGGTCTCCGCGGCGTGCAGGACGTTGCCCACCGCGAAGACGCCGCGCTCGGCGGTGCGGAAGGCACCGTCGACCGCGGGGCCGCGCGTGCCGGGGTCGAGCGGCAGCCCGCCGTGCCGGGCCAGTTCGTGATCGGGGACGAAATCGCCGGTGAAGACCACCGTGTCGCAGGCGAGGTGCGCCGTCGCACCGTCCCGGCGCCGCAGTCGGACCCCCGACAGACGCCCCTTGCCGAGGATGTCGGTGACGGTGGCGTCGGTGAGCAGCGGGATGCCGTGCCGCAGCCGGGCCTCGGCGGCGCGGGCGCGCGGTGCCTGGTGGCGGGGGTGCTCCGTGGCGAGTGCGGCGACCTCGACCCCGGCGCGCCGCAGTGTGTCCAGGGCGGCGAAGCTCACGGGTTCCGCGCCGACCACCACCGCCCGCGTGCCGATCCGCCGGCCGTGGCCGTGGACGGCTCGCTGCAACTCCCCCGTGGTGAACACCCCGTCGGGCCGGGTCCCGGGCACCAGCCGTGCCGCGCGCGGCCGTTCGCGCGCGCCCGTGGCGAGGACGACGGCCCGGGCGGTGATCCGCTCCAGGCCGTGCGGGCCGGTGGTGTCCACGGTCAGCGGGCCCGACCAGGCGGTGACGGTCACGCCGGTCCGCAGGACCGCTCCGACGCCGACGGCCGCGGCCGCCCAGCGCTCGGCGTACCGCGCCCCGGTCGTGCCGAGGTGGCCGAAGCCGCCGTGCGCGCAGTGCCGCGCCGCGCCGCCTGCCCGCCGCTCCCGGTCGACCACCTCGATCTCGCCGACGCCCGACCCGGCGAGGCCCACGGCGGTGGCCAGACCGGCCGGCCCGGCCCCCACGACCAGCACGTCGACGATGCGTTCACGCCTCATCCGGACCCCGCTCCCCACCGCTCCCGGCATCCCGCCGGCAGCCCTGCTCGAAGAGTTGGCGCACCTCGGCCCCGCAGTAGAAGCCCTGGCAGCGCCCGCCGCGCGCCCTGGTGCGGCGGCGCAGCCCGTCCGGCGAGCCCGGCGGGACGGTGCCCGCGAGCGCGTCGCGGATCTCGCCGCGCGTCACCCGCTCGCAGTGGCAGACGATGCTGCCGTACGCGGGGTCGGCGGCGATGAGGTCGGCGCGCTGATAGGGGCGCGGGAAGGCCTCGCCGAGGTTCGGCATGCGCACGGGCGGCAGATCGCGGGCCGGGGGCAGGTGCAGGCCGGTGGTGGCGAGGAGTTCGGTGACGTGGGCCGCGATGGCCAGGGAGGCGGTGAGCCCGGTCGAGCGGATGCCGCCGACCGTGACGCGGCGCTCTTCCTGGTGGGCGTGGATGCGGTAGTCGTCGTGCTCGGTGGCGGCGCGCAGCCCGGCGTAGACGGCGGTGACCTCCTCGTCGAGCAGTTCGGGCAGGATCCGGCGGCCCTTCTCGCGGAGGGCGGCGATGCCCTCGGCGGTCGACCCGGTGGCCGTCTTGTCGTCCAACTCCTCGGCGGTGGGCCCCAGGAGGACGTTTCCGTAGACGGTGGGGGCCACCAGCACGCCCTTGCCGAGGGCGGTCGGGACGGGCAGCAGGATGTGGCGCAGCAGGCCGCGGGCGAACTTGTCGAAGACGATGAGCTGGCCTCGGCGCGGGGTGACGGTGAAGTCGTCGTGGCCGAGCAGCCGGTCGATCGTGTCGGCGTGCAGGCCCGCGGCGTTGACGAGGTGCCGGGTGCGCAGGGTGCCGCGGCTCGTGGCCAGTTCGTGCCGTGCCGGCGTCGAGGCGATCTGCTCCACCCGGCAGTCGAGGTGGAGGTCGACGCCGCCGCGCACCGCTTGCGTCGCGTAGGCGAGGGTGGTCGTCCAGGGGCAGATGACGCTCTCGCCGGGTACGTCGAGCGCGCCGAGGGCCCCGGGTCCCAGGTGCGGCTCGCGGGCCCGCACCTCCTCGGGGCCGATGATCCGCGCGGCTTCGTAGCCGTTGTCCGTCGCCTTGCGCAACAGGGCGGGCAGCGCGGCGCGTTGTTCTTCGTCCCAGGCGATGAGCAGGGCGCCGACCGGCTCTACGGGAATGCCCGACGCGGCGGCGTACGCGGCCAGGAGCCGCCGGCCCTCGCGGACGAGGCGGGCCTCCAAAGAGCCGGGCACGGCGTCGAACCCGGTGTGCAGGATCGCCGTGTTCGCCTTGGAGGTGCCCTCGCCGACGTCGTTCGCCGCGTCCACCAGGGCGATGCGCAGGCCGCGGTGGCGGGCCAGCTCGCGGGCGATGGCGCAGCCCACGACTCCGGCGCCGATCACGGTCACGTCGTACGTCGCCTCCGGCGGCGCGCCGCTCCTCAGCACACGGCCGGCGCTCCAGTCGTCCGCCACGGCGTCGCTCCCGCTCATGACGGCGTGCGTTCCATCAGCGCCGCCACCGCCGAACGGAAGCCCGCGAGGCGTGCGGCGGCCTCGTCCGGGCCGATCCTCGGCTCGTAGGTGGCGGCGGGCCGCCAGGCGGGGGCGGCCTCGGCGACCGGGAGCGCGGGGTCCAGGCCGATGCGGGCGAGCGCGGCCACGCCGAGCGCGGTGGCGTCGGGCAACGCCGACACCTCGACCGGCAGTTGGAGCAGATCGGCCTGGGACTGCATGAGCAGCGTCGAGCGCGTCAGGCCGCCGTCGACCCGCAGGCTCGTCAGGGGCCCGCCCAGGTCCGCCGCCACCGCGTCGGCGAGCGAGGCGACCTGGGCGGCGATGCCCTCGCACAGGGCGCGGACCACGTGCCCGGCGCCCGTGTCCAGGCCGAGCCCGGTCAGCGAGCCGCGCAGGTCGCCGCGCCACCAGGGGGCCGCGAGCCCGGCGAGCGCGGGTACGAAGGTGACGCCGCCCGCGTCCGGGACGGCACCGCCCACGGGGTCGATGTCCTCGCCGCCGCCGATCACACCGAGGTCGGTGAGCCAGCGGACGGCGGACGCGGCGGTGTAGACCTGCCCGTCGAGGCAGTAGTCGGTCTTCCCGCCCAGCCGCCAGGCGACACAGCTGACCAGACCGGAGTCCCCGCGCCGGGGCCGTCCTCCGGTCTGGGCGAGCAGGAACGCCCCGGTGCCGTAGGTGCACTTGGCGCTGCCCGGCTCGGTCACGCGCTGGGCGAGGAGTGCGGCCTGCTGGTCGACGAGGAGCCCGGTGAGCGGGATCTCGGGGCCGAAGGCGGTGGTGGTGCCGACGGGGCCGGCGGCGTCGACGACGCGGGGCAGGCGTTCCTCCGTGAGGCCGTAGAGCTCCAGCGCGCGCGGTGACCAGGTGACGTCGTCGAGGTCGAGGAGCTGGGTGCGGCCCGCCGTGGCGGCGTCGGTGACGAAGGCGCCGGTGAGCCGGTGGACGAGCCAGGCGTCGCTGGTCGTGACCACTCCCCGCCGGGTGAGGTGGCGACGTATCCACGCCATCTTGGGAGCGGCGAAGTAGGGGTCGAGCGGCAGGCCGGTGAGGTGGCGCAACTCCTCGGCGTGCTCGGCCAGTTCCGCGCAGAGCGAGGCGGCGCGGCGGTCCTGCCAGACGAGGGCCGTGGTCAGCGGCCGCCCGGAGTCGGGGTCCCAGGCCAGGACGGTCTCGCCCTGGTTGGCGAGGCCGACGGCGGCGACCGGTTCGCCCGCCTCGGCCAGCGCCCGCCGGCCGGCGTCGACCACGGAGGTGAGCAGCTCGGCGGGGTCGACCTCCACGAGGCCGCCGGGCAGGTGGCGGGGGCGCACCTCGGCGGTGCCGGAACCGATCACGCCGCGCTCCGGGCAGACCACGAGGGCCTTCGTCCCGGAGGTGCCCTGGTCGACGGCGAGCACGGGCCGCGCCGAAGGCCGCTCATAGGTGATCACCGCGGAAGCCTGCTACAGGGGGACGGAGGGCGTCAAGGGACCGGAGCGATCAGGTAACGGCGGTAAATGAGCGCGCGGCGCGCCGTGTTGACAGAAGCCGATCGCAAAAGATGCGGGAAGTGCCCTGCACAGGGGAGGGCCGCATCTACACTGTCCGCCGAACAACATCATCAACACCCCCTTCACCGCAGCCCCTTGTCCGACGCACTCTTCACCCACGCCCCTGCCGACCCGACACGTACACGCCTCCTTCGCCCTCTTCCCCCAACAGAGGACTCATGCCGATGCCGTTAGGCCGTCCGGTGTACCACCCGGCGGGCCACGACGAACCGTTGCGCGCGGTGCTCCAGGACCTCAAGGCGGGTCGCTGGGTCTCCACGCGCAACCTGCTGACCGAGACGCCCGACTGGGGACTGTGGACGCAGCGCACGCAGATACTGGCGGCCGCCGTCGCCGGTTCCGACGTGGTACGCGCCTGGCGCGCCGAGGAGCCGCACAGCGCGTCGGCGGCCGTCCTGCACGCCCGCGTCCTGGTGGAGCGGGCCCTGCGCGCCCACCGGGCCGGGCACCGGCGGACCAACGACCTGTGGCGTGACGCCGTCGCCGCGTGCGCCGCCGCGTCCTCCCTGTCGCCCGAGGACCCCGTGCCGTGGATCTGCCTGCTGGCCCTGGCCCAGCTGGACGAGGGCCAGCGGTGGGACGAGCACCGGCTGGCGCCCCCGGAGCCGATGCTCTTCCCCGGCCCCTGGCAGCTGCTGGCCGAGGCCGACAAGCGGGACCCCGGCAACCGCGAGGCCTACCACCGGATGCTCCAGTTCGTGTACGGGCGCCGGGCCCAGGGCCCGCTCACCGAGGCGTACAACTTCGTGCAGTGGGCGTCGGCGGCGGCCCCGGCCGGTTCGCCGCTGCATCTGCTGCCCCTGTACGTACGGGTCGAGCGCTACCGCAGGGAGGCCGGCCACGAACGGGCGCTCGACCTGCACTGGATCTCGGAGGACGCGACGCGCGGCGCGCTGCGCGCCCTGCACCTGTGGTTCGACCACGCGCTGCCCACGGCGACCTCGCTCCTGGACCTCAACCACCTGGCGCACGCGCTGTGGGGCGCGCACCAGTTCCACGACGCGGCCCGGGTGTTCGAGGCGCTCGACCCCTTCTTCACCGTCGCGCCGTGGACGTACCGCACGCACTCCCCGCAGGACACGGACGCGGCCGCCGAGGTCTTCGTCCAGGCCCGCGCCCGCAGCTTCGCGGCCTCCCGCGCACCGGGCTAGGCAACCGCCCGCCCCCGCCCCGCCCCCGCTCCCCGCTCCCCCATCCGGAGGTCCATCCGTGTCCCGCACCACCTGGTCGTCGAGCACCGTCCCCGCGCCACGCCAGGACGAGGAGGAAAGACTCAGGGAACTCGGCTACCAGCCCGTCCTGGCCCGCCGGATGGGCGGTTTCGGCAACTTCGCCATCAGCTTCTCCGTCATCTCCATCCTGTCCGGCTGCATGACGCTGTACGGCTTCGGGATGGTCACCGGCGGCCCGGCCGTGATGCTCTGGGGCTGGGCCGGTGTCGGCCTCTTCGTGCTCTGCGTGGGTCTCGCGCTCGCCGAGGTCACCAGCGCGTACCCGACGTCGGGGGCCCTGTACTACATGGCCGACCGGCTCGGCGGGCGCCGCTGGGGCTGGTACACCGGCTGGCTGAACCTGCTCGGGCTGCTCGGCGCGATCGCCGGCATCGACTACGGTGCCGCGCTGTTCACCGGGGCGTTCCTGAACCTGCGGTTCGGCTTCACGCCGACGGCGGAGAAGACCTTCCTGATCTTCCTGTGCATCCTGCTGCTGCACGCCGTCCTGAACCTGTTCAACGTACGCCTGGTGAGCCTGCTCAACTCCATCAGCGTGTGGTGGCACCTGGCCGGTGTCACCGTGATCGTCGGCGCGCTCGCCCTCGTGCCGGACCACCACCAGTCGGTGTCGGACGTCCTGACCATGTACAACGACGGCACCGGCTGGGACAACCCGCTCTACGTCACGGCGATCGGCCTGCTCCTCGCCCAGTACACCTTCTCCGGGTACGACGCCTCCGCCCATCTGTCCGAGGAGACCTCCAACGCGTCGGTGACGGCGGCGCGCGGCATCGTGCGCGCCATCTGGGCGTCGTGGATCGCCGGGTTCGTGCTGCTCGCCGGGCTGACCTTCGCCATCCAGGACTACGCGGGCACGCTGAAGACGGACACCGGTGTGCCGCCCGCCCAGATCATGATCGACGCGCTGGGCGAGTCCGGTGCGACGGCGCTGCTGTTCATCGTGATCGTGGCGCAGCTCTTCTGCGGCAACGCCGAGACGGCGGCGGCGAGCCGCATGGTGTTCGCGTTCTCCCGCGACAACGCGCTGCCCGGCTCCGCGCTGTGGCGCAAGGTCAGCTCCCGCACCCAGGTGCCGGTGCCCGCCGTGTGGCTCTCGGTGGGCCTGGCCGCCGTGATCGCGCTGCCCTCGCTGTACTCCACGACCGCGTACACCGCCGTGACCGCCATCAACGTCATCGGCATCACGCCGGCCTACGCCATTCCGATCTTCCTGCGGCTGCGCGCCGGCAACCGCTTCCGGCCCGGGCCGTGGAACCTCGGCCGCTGGAGCAGGCCCATCGGCTGGATCGCGGTGGTCTGGGTGGCGTTCGTGACCGTCCTGTTCTGCCTGCCGCAGACCTCGCCGGTGACGGCCGAGACGATGAACTACGCGTCGATCGCGCTGGCCGTGGTGCTGATCCTGGCCACCGTGTGGTGGTTCGTGGCGCGCCGCTCCTACAGCACGCCTCAGGCGTACGGCTCGGACCGCGAGCAGGCCGAGGTCGCCGAGGGCATCGTCTGAGGCGCCCTGCCCGGCGTGGTTCCCGTGGCCGGGGCTCGCGCCGCGGGGCGGGTCAGCGGCCGCCGGCGACGCGCAGGATCGTGCCGGTCGTGTACGAGGCGTCGGCCGAGAGCAGCCACGAGACGGCCGCGGCGACCTCCGCGGGCTGCCCCGAGCGGCCCATCGGGATGCCCGGGGCGAGCTTCGCGGGGCGCTCCGGGTCGGCGTGGAAGTCGGTCCAGATGACACCGGGGGCGACGGCGTTGACGCGGATGCCGTCCGCGGCGACCTCCTTGGCCAGGCCGACCGTCATGGTGTCGACGGCGCCCTTCGCGGCGGCGTAGTGGACGTACTCCCCCGGCGAGCCGAGGGTCGCGGCGGCGGAGGAGATGTTCACGATCGCACCGCCGCCGTGCGCCTTCAGGTCCCGCACCGCGCGCCGGGCGCAGAGCAGATAGCCGAGTACGTTCACCTCCAGCGCGCGGCGCATCCCCTCGGCGTCGGCCTCCGCGAGGGGGCCGACGGGGCCGCTGACCCCCGCGTTGTTGACCAGCCCCGTGACGGGGCCGAGCTCGGCGGCGGCGTCGAAGAGGCGGTCGACGTCGCCCTCGTCGGCGGTGTCGACGCGTACGGTCAGGCAGCGGCGTCCGGCCGTGCGGAGTGCCTCGGCGGTTTTCCGGGCGGCGGCGGCGTCCGAGCGGTATCCGATGACGACGTCGTGCCCGTCCTCGGCGAGGCGGCCGCCGATGGCGGCGCCGATGCCGCGGCTGCCGCCGGTTATGACGGTTACGGGGCTCTGCATGGGACCTCCGGTCGGGGGGTGGGTTACTGGCGCCGCGGTTTGCTGCGAGCGGCGGGGGGTTGCGGACCGTGGGTCCGCCAAGGTGGTGGGGCGGGGTCTGGGCGCCGCTTCGCGGCGGTGTTTTCCCACCCACCCACCCGTTGCTCCGCGTCGGATTCTTCGGGGGACCCCAAGTCTTGGTCCTAGCTGCTCGACGCGGGGCAAACGGGTGGGTGGGTGGGAGATATCGCCGCGAAGCGGCGGTCAGGGCCGGGGTTCGGGGCGCCGAACGCTTTAGGGAGCGAGGGTGTCTTCGGGGGCCGCCTGGTCCGCGGGGAGGCTGTCCATGAAGGAGCTGACGGAGAAGACCGCGTTGCCGGGCCCGGCCGGCCCGTACCCGGGCGGCGAGGAGAGCCCGTTGGCCTCCATCGTCGCCCGGTACGCCTCAAGAAGCCGCACGTGGTACTCCAACGGCGCCCCCTGAGGATTCGCCTTGCCGAGCGGCGTCGTCGGCTCCGGACACCACGTGGTGAACCGCGGCGTGATACCCCGCGACATGAAGTACTGCAGGCCCTCGACGGTGGAGTCGATCGCCTCGTCGACCGTCTTGAAGCCGAACGGCTCGGCCATCTCCACGCCGGCGACGAAGTTCGGGATCACGTTGCGCGGCCCGAAGACCTCCGCGGAGTCCAGGATGCGCCGGTGCCACTCGTCGCGGCCGACGTAGCGCTCCTTGCCGGGGCAGTACCGCTCGAAGAGGTAGGGGTCCCACACCTCGTAGTTGGGGTGGTAGATCCGCACGCCGTAGTCGTGGAAGCGCTGCACGTCCGCCTTGGGCAGGGCCTGCGCGACGACCTTGCCGATCCAGCGGCCGGGGAAGCGCTCCTCGATGGCCTTGGCGTACTGCCCGTAGAAGTCCGCCTCGTCCTTGCCGCCGATCTGCGAGGTGATGGCGCCCCCGGTCAGCGTGTACGCGGTGGAGGACTTGTTGGTGTCGTACTTGTCGATGATGGCGAGGGCCTCCAGGACCTCCTCCACCGGCTTGACGCCCGTGTAGGGGCGGCCCGCCGCCTTGTGCTGGCGCCAGTTGTGGTTGATGTCACAGTACTGGCACTCCTCCTTGGCGCCGAAGTACTGGCAGACCCGGAAGACCGTCAGATAGATGAGGTAGCCCCACTGGATGGTGGGCGCCACCTCCATGACGGACTTGCCGTTCTCCAGCGTGTGCCGGTAGTAGTCCGGCATGGGCGGCAGGCCGACGTCGGAGATGCGCACGCCGTCGAGGTAGAGGCCGAGCACGCCGTGGTCGTCGGCGGCGACCCGGTAGGGCGAGGCCGGGTTCACGCGCACCGACACGACGGTGCGGCGCAGCTCGTAGGGGCCGCCGGTCAGGACGATCTCCTCGGGCGGGCGGCGCAGCGCGGCGGCGCCCAGCTCGGGGAGGGTGCCGTGGTCGAAGGAGAAGATGAAGTACGACTTCGGCTTGACCTCGCCGCCTTCGTTGTCGCTGAGGGCGGACTCGTCGAAGGCGATGCCGCCGCGCAGCAGGTCCTCCTTGATCACGGCCTCCCGCGGCACGTGCGGGAACCGCTCCATGAGTGACTCGATGAGCTGAGTACGGCTCTCGCTGCGGCTTGGCATGGGCCGGGCACCTCGGATCCTTGTCGTCGATCTGTCCCCGTCCACGCTAATACCCGCCCGGCCCTTCGCGGATCCGGCTCCGGTCGCGGGCCGCGTCCGCCCCGGGTCTAGGCTTTGGACGGTATGCCCTCCCGCCCGTACGAGACTGTGCCGCGGGTCGGGCCGCGCGTCAGGCCGCCGGCCGGGAATCCGCCGGGCGCCGGCGGAGCGCCGGGGTGGTCAGGGACCGGGGGGCCCAGACACCGTCCGGCGGGTACACGTCCGTGCCGGGCGGCACGATCTCGTCGATCCGGTCGAGGGCGGCGTCGTCCAGGGCCACGGACGCGCCCTTGAGGGTGGCGCGCAGCTGCTCCATGGTGCGCGGGCCGATGATCACCGAGGTGACGGCCGGGTGGGCGAGCGGGAAGGCGGTCGCCAGCTCCGGCAGGGAGCAGCCCACCTCCTCGGCCACGGCGACGAGCCGCTCGACGGCCTCCAGCTTCGCCGCGGTGAGCGGTGCCGCCGGATCGAAGCGGCCCGGGTGCAGGGTCGGGCGTCCGCTGCTCAGGTCGAGGGCCTGCCCCTTGCGGTAGCGGCCGGTCAGGAATCCCGACGCCAGGGGGCTCCAGGTGAGCACTCCCATGCCCAGCCGCTGCGCCACCGGCAGCACGTGCTTCTCGATGCCCCGGGCCAGCAGTGAGTACGGGGGCTGCTCGGTGCGGAACCTCTGGAGGCCGCGGCGGTCGGCCACGTGGTACGCCTCGACGATCTCCTCCGCGGGGAAGGTGGAGCAGCCGAACGCTCTGATCTTGCCTTGGCGCACCAGGTCGGTCAGGGCGGAGAGCGTCTCCTCGATGTCGGTGGCGGGGTCCGGCCGGTGCACCTGGTAGAGGTCGATCCAGTCCGTCCCGAGCCGTCGCAGGCTGTCCTCCACGGCCCGCACGATCCAGCGCCGTGAGTTGCCGCCCTGGTTGGGGCCCTCCCCCATCGGGAAGTGGAACTTGGTCGAGAGCACGACGTCGTCGCGCCGGCCCTTGAGCGCCTTGCCGACGATCGTCTCCGACTCCCCGGCCGAGTACATGTCGGCGGTGTCGACGAAGTTGATGCCCTCGTCCAGCGCGGCGTGGACGATCCGTACGCAGTCGTCGTGATCGGCGTTGCCGACGGCCCCGAACATCATGGTGCCGAGGCAGTAGGGGCTGACCTCGATGCCTGTCCCGCCCAGAACGCGGTGGCGCATGCGCTTCTCCTTCGTCGTCGCCCTCTTGGCTGCGCTGGACCCTACGACCTGGAGTCCGCTCCAAGGCAAGTCCCCAGGGCGAGTACGGACCTTCGGCGGGGCGGCTCAGCTCTTGGAGCCGGACAGGGCGACGCTCTGGACGAAGTGCCGCTGGAGGAAGACGTAGACGAGCAGCATCGGCAGGCTCGCGATGAGTGAACCGGCCATCATCACCGGGTAGTTGGTCTCGTACTGGCCCTCCAAGGAGGTCAGTCCGGCGCTGATCGGCATTTTCTGCGGATCGGTGTTGACGACCAGGGGCCACAGCAGGTCGTTCCAGGACCACATGGCGGTGATGACGGCGAGCGCGGCGAGGGCGGGCCTGATCAGCGGCAGCATGACGGACCAGAAGATGCGGAAGGGGCCCGCGCCGTCGATGCGGGCGGCCTCCTCCAGTTCCGTGGGCAGCGTGAGGAAGAACTGGCGCAGCATGAAGGTGCCGAAGGCGCTGAACATGCCGGGCAGGAACAGCGCGGGCGCGGAGTTGAGCAGGCCGAGCCGCTGGACGATGTCGTACTGCGGGAGGACGAGCAGCGAGCCGGGGACCATCAGGACGGACAGGAACAGCCCGAACAGGACGTCGCGGCCCCAAAAGCGCATGCGGGCGAAGGCGTAGCCGGCGAGCGAGCAGAACACCAGCTGGCCGAGGGTGCGGCCGAGGGTGTTGAGCACGCTGTTGGTGAGCATCTCGCGGAACGGCAGCGCGGTGAACACCTCTTGGAAGCTCGTCCGGTTCCAGTGGTCGGGCAGAAACGTGGGTGGCACCCGGGAGGTTTCGGCGAGGGTCTTCAGCGCGGTGAGGAGCTGCCAGAGGAAGGGGAAGACCATCACGAGCGCGCCCAGGGACAGGACGGCGTGCGTGGCGACGGATCCGGCGCGGCGCCTTCGTGTCGGGGTGTCAGGCATAGTGCACCCACCGCCTCTGGAGCCGGAACTGCAGACAGGTCAGGCCGGCGATGAGCAGCATCAGCAGGAAGGCGAGCGCGGCCGCGGCTCCTTGCGCGTTCTCGATGAACGCCCACTTGTAGAAGAGGCCCACGATGGATTGGGTGTCGCCGATCGCGGGGTTCTTCTCGGCCATCATGATGTAGATCAGGTCGAAGGTCTGCAGTGAATTGATCATGCAGATGACGGAGGCGAAGAAGATGGTCGGGCTGAGCAGGGGCAGCGTGATGGTGAAGAACCGGCGCAGTGGCCCGGCCCCGTCGAGTTCGGCGGCCTCGTAGTAGTCGCGCGGGATTCCCTTGATGCCCGCCATAAAGATGATCAGGTAGTAGCCGGTGGTCGACCAGACCATCACCGCGCCGATGGCGTAGACGGCCGTGGAGGGGTCGGACACCCAGTAGTGCCGGTCGGCGCCGAAGCGGCCGAGGAGGTCGTTGAGCAGCCCGAAGTCGCCGTTGTAGAGCCAGTTCCAGACGAGTCCGACGGCGACGGGAAGCGTCACGAACGGCACGAAGTACAGGGCGCGGTAGAGGGCGACGCCGCGCAGGCCGCGCCGGTTCAGCAGGGACGCGACCACGATCGCGATCGGCAGGGCGGTGAGGCCGATGACGCTGTAGAGGAGCGTGTTGCCGAGTGCCTGCCAGACGGTGACGTCCTTCACGACGCGGACGTAGTTGTCGGCGCCGATGAAGGTGTGTCCGCCGAACGTCCCGAATTCGGTGAAGCTGAAGTAGAAGGTCTGGAGCAGGGGCCAGAAGTAGAAGACGGTGAAGCCGAGTCCGAGCGGCGCGATGAAGAGATAGGCGGCGCGCTGACCGCGTGGGGTGGGGCGCGCGCCGGACGCGGTGGCGCCGCGGTGGGCCGCCTTCGAGGCCGCCGTGGCGGGAAAGACGCTCATGAGGCGCGTTCCTCCTTCAGGGCCCGGTCCATGTGTTCGCCCAGGGTGCGGGCGGCGCTCTCGATTCCGCCCTTGCCGCTGAACGCGGCGCCGAGGAGCGGGTATTGGAGGTTCTCCCAGACGGCGGTGTTCTCGGAGCTGGGGTAGGGGACGGCGTACTTCTGCATGTCGATGAAGTGCTTGAGGTCGAATTCGGGCATCGATGCGAGCCAGGCGTCCTGTGTCCCCTCGTGGCTGGAGATGGTGACGCCCGCCTTCGCCTGGATCTGTGCCGCCTCGCGCCCCGCCATGAAGTGCACGAGTTTCCAGGCGGCCTCCTTCTTGCGGCTCTTGGCGGAGATGACGTTCGCGAGGCCGTGGATGATGGTGGCCCTGCGGCGCCCCTTGGGCAGGACGGCTATGCCGCCGTGGTCCCGGAGCGCGAGCACGGCGTACATCTGTCCGGCCATCGCGGACAGGTCGTAGTTCATGGCGACCTTCTCCGACCAGAAGCGGACCCGGCCGACGGACTCGACCATCGCGCTCTGCGGCGGCGACCAGCCCCGGTCGATCATGTCGGTGAGGAAGCGGAGGCCCTCGATGGACCGCTCGTCGGCGAAGCCGGAGCGGCCGTCCTTCAGGATGTGACCGCCGGCGCCGCAGACGGCCGGATAGATCTTCGTCTGCCGGTCCATCTCGGCGGCGAAACCGTGTACGCGCCGCCGCGGATCGGTGAGTTCGGCCGCCGCCGCACGCACGTCGTCCCACGTCCAGTCGGCGTCGGGGTACTTGATGCCCGCCTTGTCGAAGAGCGCCTTGTTGTACCAGAGGCCGATGGTGTCGAAGTCCTTGGGAATGCCGTACTGCGTGCCGTGGTGGGCGTAGAGGCGCAC
This sequence comes from Streptomyces sp. NPDC005898, assembly GCF_040629635.1. NCBI lineage: Bacteria > Bacillati > Actinomycetota > Actinomycetes > Kitasatosporales > Streptomycetaceae > Streptomyces > Streptomyces sp. NPDC005898. Next base: position 232,453 of record NZ_JBEXWC010000001.1, read on the forward strand.
CAGGGAGTCCGGGTGGCGGTCCACGGGGGTGGCGTCGGCCGCGATGTGGCCGGAGAGCGGTTCGAGGACGCCGCCCGCCGCGTACAGCTGGAAGTTGACGGCGTTCATCCAAAAGACGTCGGGGGCGGTGCCGCCGCGCATCGACGTCTTGAGGGTCGTCCAGTAGCTCGCCCAGGGCGTGAGGGCGATCCGCACGGATATCCGGGGGTGCCGTCTTTCGAAGGCGGCGATGATCTCCCGCATGCCCGGCGCCTGTGCCGGGTCCCACATGCCGTACGACAGTGTGGTCCCGCCCCCGCCGTCCGCGCCGTCGCCCCCGCCGGAGCAGCCGGCGAGCACCGGGGCGGCCAGCGCCCCGCCGAGCAGTGTCCTTCTGCGCATACGCGCCCTCGCCTCCCGAGAAGTCGCCGGCGCGGGCGTCCGCGGCGGCCGGTCAGTCGAAGTACGACTCCAGCGTGCCCCGGCGCCGTACGTCCAGGGTGGCGCAGTGGAACGAGCCGCCGAACGGCGCGTAGTGGAGCAGGTCGCAGGGGATCGGTTCGAACCCCCACTGTTCGAGGGCGCGCAGCATGCCGGTGTGGTGCCGGTCCGCGATGACCCGCTTCTCGTCGATCATCAGCACGTTCATGCTCAGCCATTTGCCGCACAGCGAGGTCATCGTGAGCAGGCGTCCGTCGATCGGGTCGGGCTCGGGGGCGATCAGGACGTCCCAGGAGCGGAGCACGTCGGGCAGCCGGTCGACGTCGATGTACTCGGGGTTGACCAGCACCTTCCCCGGCGCGAGCAGGACGAAGGTGGTGTCGATGTGCATGGGCGTACGGCAGCGGCTCTCGATCTCGTGGACGCGGTACGCCGGGCCGAGGCGGCGGCGCAGCCATTCGATGCCCAGCTGATTGGTGACGTTGCTCCGCGTCACGAACAGGTCGCGGCCCGCGCGCATGAAATCCGCCGCGTCGAACACCGGCTCGAACTCGGTGAGGAGGTAGCGCATGGGCTCGCCGGCGCGCGGCGGGCGGAAGTCCTTCTCGTACAGCGCGTCGGTGAGCTGGGGTTTCGGCGCCGACGTCCAGCGCGCGCCGCGCCGAAAGTAGTCCTTGAGGAGCGCGCGGTAGGAATGTGTCTCGAAATACCGGCACGGCCACGCCATCGGGGTCTCGATGATCTCGTCGCCGACGACGAGCAGGCCGTCGCGCGGACAGGTGTTGCAGAATCCGCGCGAGGACCAGTCGGGGGTGGCGAAGCGCCGCTTGTGGTCGACCGCGTCCGGACGGGTGACGGTGACACCGAGGGACCGCAGGAGGGCGATGAACTGGTCGAGCTCCCGCTGGGCCGGTTCGATGAGCCGGCGCGGATACGCGAAGCCGGCGGCGAGCCCCTGGAGCCGCGCCGCCCAGGGCGGGATGTTGCATGCCACGACCGGATGGCTGGAGGGGATGGTCGCGCCGTCGAGACGGCCGACGATCACCTCCTCCAGCGGATCCAACTCGTTGTGCGAGGCGACCGGCGAGACGAGCGGCTCGCGGGTCTGCTCCCCGGCCGTGCTTCCGGGCCTGTCCACCACCGTCATCCTCAACCGCTTCCGCTCGCAGGGACCGGGGCCGCGCTCGACTCGGAGGAGTTCCCGCCGCCCGGCGCGGTGCCGGGCGCTCGGAGGTTCCCCGGCGCGTCGAGTACCAGCATCCGCGAAATCCATGCCGCCGCCACACGCGACACCAGGAGGCCACCGACCGGTCGACAGACCTGGCTTGAACGTGAAGCTCCAGGTGGGGGCAGGCGCACCCGCCGGCCACGGATGGGGCAGGATGACGTCCGCGCCGGGCCGGACCTTTCGTTCCGGCGTGACCGAGCCCCCGGAACCTGAGCAGGTAACACAAGGTGACGACACATCACATACGCCGCACACAGGCGCACTCGCCCCGCACGACGGGAGCGACGCGATGACCCGAGCGCTCACACCGCACGACTGGATCATGGCCGGGATCGCGGTGGCCGCCGGCGTCGCGGCCGGGCTGCTGCTGCGCGCCCTGCTGCGCTGGCTCGGCGAACGGGCCAGCCGGACGCGCTGGAGCGGCGACGACGTCATCGTCGACGCCCTGCGCACCCTGGTGCCCTGCGCGGCCATCACCGCCGGGCTCGCCGCCGCGGCGGGCGCCCTGCCGCTCACCCCGCGCACCGGACGCAACGTCACCATGGTGCTGACCGCGCTGCTCATCCTGGCGGCGACGCTGACGGCGGCCCGGATCGTCACCGGCCTCGTCGGGGCCCTCGCCCAGTCCCGCTCCGGGGTGGCGGGCTCCGCCACCATCTTCGTGAACATCACCCGGGTCGTCGTGCTGGCGATGGGCTTCCTCGTCGTCCTGCAGACCCTCGGGATCTCCATCGCGCCCCTGCTCACCGCCCTCGGGGTGGGCGGCCTCGCGGTCGCCCTCGCGCTCCAGGACACCCTCGCCAACCTCTTCGCGGGCGTCCACATCCTCGCGGCGAAGACCGTGCAGCCCGGTGACTACATCCAGCTGAGCAGCGGCGAGGAGGGCTACGTGGTCGACATCAACTGGCGCAACACGACGGTGCGGCAGCTCTCCAACAACCTCGTGATCATCCCGAACGCCAAGCTGGCGAGCACCAACATGACCAACTTCAGCCGCCCCGAGCAGGAACTGTCCATCACGGTGCAGGTCGGGGTCGCCTACGACAGCGACCTCGAGCACGTCGAGCGCGTCACGACCGAGGTCGTGGACGAGGTCATGAAGGACATCACGGGCGCCGTCCCCGACCACGAGGCGGCCGTCCGCTTCCACACGTTCGGGGACTCGCGGATCAGCTTCACGGTGATCCTCGGCGTCGGCGAGTTCAGCGACCAGTACCGGATCAAGCACGAGTTCATCAAGCGCCTGCACCAGCGCTACCGCGCCGAGGGCATCAGGGTCCCCGCTCCCGCCCGCGCCATCACCGTCCAGCAGGGCGAACTGCCGCCACCCCTCGGCATCCCGCAGCAGCGGGACCTCTCCATGCCGCCCCGCGTGCGCTGAGCCGACCGGCGGACCGCTCGGTGGCGGGCCGCGCGACCCCGTGATCCACTCCTCGGCATGGGGCACGACCACGGCCCGTCCGCCGCGGCGACGGGCGGCACGCTCAGCGGGACGTACCGCGGCCGGCTGCTGTGGACCATCGGCATCAGCGCCTCGATCACCGTCATCCAGGTGGTCGGCGCCCTCCTGTCCGGCAGTCTCGCGCTCCTCGCCGACGCCGCGCACAGCCTGACCGACGCGGTCGGCGTCGCTCTCGCCCTCGGCGCCATCACCCTCGCCCAGCGCGCCCCCACACCGCGCCGCACCTTCGGGTTCTACCGGGTGGAGATCTTCTCGGCGGCCCTGAACGCGCTGCTCCTCGTCGTCGTCTTCGGGTGGGTCCTGTGGTCGGCGGTCGGCCGGTTCAGCGAACCGGTGGAGGTCGAGGGCGGCCTGATGTTCGCGGTCGCGGTCGGCGGGCTCCTCGCCAATCTGGTGGGCCTGTGGCTGCTGCGCGACGCCAAGGAGAAGAGCCTGAATCTGCGCGGCGCCTATCTGGAGGTGCTGGGGGACGCGCTCGGCTCGCTCGCGGTGATCGCGGGCGGCCTGGTCATCTGGCTCACGGGGTGGCAGGCCGCCGACCCCATCGCCTCGATCGTCATCGGGCTGCTGATCGTGCCGCGCGCGTACGGCCTGCTGAGGGACTCCGTCCACGTCCTCCTGGAGGCGACCCCGCAGGACGTCGACCTCGGCGAGGTGCGGCGCCATCTGCTGGCGGAGCCTGGTGTCGTCGCCGTGCACGACCTCCACGGCTGGACCGTCACCTCGGGGATGCCCCTCCTCACCGCCCATGTGGTCGTCACGGACACCGCCCTGGCGAACGGGTACGGACCACTCCTCACCCGCCTCCAGCGGTGCGTCGCCGGCCACTTCGACGTGGCGCACTCGACGCTCCAGCTGGAGCCGGAGGGGCACACCGAGGAGGAAGAGGCGCTGCATCTGTGAACCGCCTTCCGGAGACGTACGCCGTCGTCGGGACGGCACGGGGCGAGCACGGGGCGAGCACGGACCGGCGTCGGGCAGTGGCCCCAGTGCGCCCTTGCCGACCGGATGGCGACTCATGTGCAGAACTCATGTGTAGGACTCACGTGTAGGACCGGATGGCCACCGTGACATCCATGGCGAAGGCGTTCCTCCCCGCTGCGGACGGCAGGCCAAGGGCCCGGTCGAGCGCGTGGCTCAGGACGCCGCACCCACTGGTGCCCGGGGCGGCGAACTCCGCGTCCTGGGTGGCGAAGGAGACGACCAGGGGGTCCTTCGATATCACCCGGGTGGGGCGGGTGTCCTTGAGCACCAGGTGGACCGCCTCCTCCGCGCTGCCCACCGAGCAGCGCGACGACGGCCGAGCCTGTGGCCCGTGCGCCGCGCCGATGGCGAACGTGAGGTCGAACTCGCCGCGCCGGGTCTCGTCGGACAGGAAGTCCGAGTAGCCCCCATACCGTGGGGTCAAGGTCAACGGGGTGCCTCCCGCCCGGATGGACGGAGCGGTCATCGCGCCGAAGATCTGACGGAATTCACCGTCCACCCGGCCCTCCGCGAAGGTGATCTTCATGGGCTCGGTGAGCGGCTCGTCGACGGCGCCCATGCGCAGATGTCCCGTGGCGTGCATGACCTCGCAGCGCCAGGTGCCGGGGTCCGCGCCGGCGGGCAGCTCATCGGCGGCCGGGCAGGCGGAGAAGTCGAACCCGGGCAGCGCCGCCGTCCGTTCGGCCGCCTGAGCGGGTGTGGCACCCAGGACAAACCCGGCAAGCAGAGCCCCCGCGGCAGCGCTTGCGATACGGCGGAACACGCGATGCGAGGTCATTCGGTTCGAGGTCATGCACCCAGCATTGCAGAGATTTCTCTGCAGAGGAAGGTCTGCAGAGAAATCTCTGTCCTCGCGTTAGACTGCTCGCATGACGAAAGAGCGGAGAGCGGACGCCGCGACACGGCGCACGGTCGACAGCCCCGCGGCACTGAAGGCCCTCTCGCATCCCCTGCGGCTGCGCATCCTGCGCCACCTCGGTACGGCGGGCCCGGCCACCTCGACCACCCTGGCCGCCGCCCTCGGCGAGAACACCGGGACGCTCAGCTACCACCTGCGCATGCTGGAGCGCAGCGGCCTCATCGAGGACATCCCCGAGCGCTCCACCGGACGGGAGCGCTGGTGGCGCGGGGTCCGCGGGCTCGACATCCGCAGACCGCCGCAGGGCGAGCTGACGGAGGCCGAGCGCGCCATGTCGGCCGAGCTGGACCGGATGCGGATGGAGGAGGACGTCGAGCTCGCCCGGCAGTTCACCTCCGGACAGGCGGAGTCCGAGGGCTGGATGCGGGGGTCACGCAGCCTCAGCCACCTCACGAAGGCTGAGCTGGACGCGTTCCACGACGACTATCTGGCCCTGCTCGCGCGCTATGCCCGAGGTCCCGAGGACGCCCCCGCCGACGCACGGCCCGTGCTCCTGCGCTGGTTCGGCCTGCCTGCCGACTGACCGTCTGAGTGAGGGAGGCAGACGGCGGCCAGCCTGATGGAGGCGCCCCCGGGCGTGCTCCCGGGCAGGTTAGGGTGACATTCCTGAGGGTGCGTGAAGTACACGACAGGGGGCTCGCGTTGGAACGCCTGGTCGGAGCGGGGCCGGAAGCGACCGGGCGCGGTGGGCCGGTGACCGGCCGGCCGGTGGCCCCGGTGCTGCCGCCCTCGTTGCGCGCGTGGCTCGGACTGGTCGCCGCTCTCGCCGCATTGGCGGTCGTCGGGCTCGGGGCGATGTACGCCGGCCACAGCGAGCCCGGCCGGGTGGACCGGTGGCTCGTCGAGCCGACGGCGGACAGTGTGCGTCCGCCGTGGCGGCACGTCGCCGGGGCCACGGACTTCCTGGGGGAACCCGTCGGAGCGGCGGTGCTCGTCCTGGGCGCCGTGCTGTGCTGCCTGCTGCTCCGGTGGCCCCGCGCGGCCGTCCTCGTCGCCGTCGGCCCCGGTCTGACCGTGGGGACGACGACCCTGCTCAAACCCCTGGTCGGCCGCACCGTCCACGACGGAAGCCTGTCCTACCCGAGCGGGCACACCGCCTTCCTCACCGCGCTCGCCCTCGCACTGGCGCTGCTCGCGACCGGCCGGCTCGGCCACGGCGGAAGGCGTGGCGCCTCGCTCGTGCTCCTGCCGGCGCTGGTCGCCGGCGGCGCCATGGGCTGGGCGCAGGTGGCCCTGGGCGCGCACTACCCGACCGACACCCTCGGCGGCTGCTGCACCGCGCTGGCGGTGACCCCGGCCGCCGCGTGGCTGGTCGACCGGGCGAGCGACCGGATGGCGGACCGCAGAAGCGACCCGGCGGACGACCGGATGGCCGACGCCGGGCGGCCGTAGCCTCGCCCGCACTCCCACACTCCCGCACTCCCCCACTCCGGCGCCCCGCACCACGGCGCCCCGGCGCCCCGTCACTCCAGCACCCCGGCACCCCCGGCCACCCCGGCACCCCCGGCGCCCTGACACCCCGCCCCCGGCCCCGGCCCCCGGCACCTCACGCCTCGCGCCGGAACACCGGCTTCACCGGCCGGCCCGCCAGCCACGGAGTGGGGTCCCCGGCGTCCAGCGCCTTCCGGTACACCGCACACGCCTGGGCGACCACCTCGACGGTGTGGTCGATGTCGGCGTCGTCCAGCGCGCTGCTCACCACGAACGACGGCGCGAGCACCCCGCCCGCGAGAAGGTGCCGCAGGAACAGGGTGCGGTACCGCTGCGACGGCCGGCCGCTCTCGTCGAGGGTGGCGAAGACCAGGTTGCTGGCCCGCCCCCGCACGACGAGGTGGTCCCCGACGCCCATGGCGGCCGTCGCGTCGCGCACCCCGGCGGCCAGCCGCTCGCCGAGTGCGTGCAGCCGCGCGGTGACGCCCTCCTCCACATAGGTGGTGAGCACGGCCATCGCGGCCGCCAGGGAGTGCGTCTCCGCGCCGTGCGTGGTGGACAGCAGGAACACCCGGTCCCCCGCTCCCCGCAGCCCGCCCCGCTCCATGAGGTCGCGGCGCCCGGCCAGCGCGGAGACGGCGAACCCGTTGCCCAGCGCCTTGCCGAACGTGGAGAGGTCGGGGACGACGCCGTACAGGCCCTGGGCGCCCGCCTCGGACCAGCGCAGGCCGGTGATCATCTCGTCGAAGACCAGGACGCAGCCGTGGCGGTCGGCCAGCTCGCGCAGCCCGGCGAGGTACCCCGGCGGGGGCTCGGTGTGGGTGGCGGGTTCCAGGATCAGGCAGGCGACCTCGCCCTCGTGCCGGGTGAGCAGTTCGTCGGTGGCGGCCAGATCCCCGTACGGGAAGCCCAGGGTGAGGTCGGTGGTCGCCGCCGGGATCCCGGCGGACATCGGCGTGGTGCCGATGAACCAGTCGTCCACGGAGAAGAACGGATGGTCGGCGCAGACGGCCACCCGGGAGCGCCCGGTGACGGCGCGGGCGAGGCGGACGGCGGCGGTGGTGGCGTCGGAGCCGTTCTTCGCGAACTTCACCATCTCGGCGGTCGGCACGGTGGCCAGGAAGCGTTCCGCGGCCTCGACCTCCACGATGGACGGCCGCACGAAGTTGCTGCCGCGGTCCAGCTCCCGCCGCACCGCCTCCAGCACCCGCGGGTGGGCGTGCCCGAGGCTGACCGACCGCAGGCCGGAGCCGTATTCGACGTAGCGGTTGCCGTCGACGTCCCACACGTGGGCGCCGTGGCCGTGGCTGATGACGGGGGCGAGGTCCTCGGGGTACTGGTCGTCGCCCTTGGCGTAGGTGTGCGCGCCGCCGGGGATCAGGGCGTGCAGCCGCTCGTTCGCCTCTCGCGACCGGGGCAGGTCCAACTGTTCGTTCTCCACGCCGACTTCAGCTCTCTTCCTGGTGCCGCAACTGCTTGAGGACCTCGGCGAGGCTCGGCGCCCGCCGGTCGCGCGGGGACATCGACGTGGCCGGCAGCGGCCAGGGGATGGCCAGCTCGGGGTCGTCGAAGGCGATCGTGACGTCCTCGGCGGGATCGTGCCCGCGGTCGATCCGGTACGAGGTGTCGGCGGTCCCGGTCAGCGCCTGGAAGCCGTGCGCGCACCCCGCCGGGACGTACAGGGTGCGCTGCGTCTCGCCGGACAGCTCGAAGAAGGCCCGGGCGCGGTAGGTCGGCGAGTTCGGCCGCAGGTCCACGACGACGTCGAAGATCTGGCCGTACGAGCACCGCACCAGCTTGGCCTCGCCGGCACCGGAGCGCAGGTGCAGGCCGCGTACCACGCCCCGGACCGAGCGGGAGACGCTGTCCTGGACGAAGGCGGCCGGGTCGAGGCCCACCGAGCGGACCACGTCGGCGTCGAAGGTGCGGCAGAAGAAGCCGCGTTCGTCGGCGTGCGGTGTCGGTTCGAAGAGGAACGCGCCCGCGATCTGAGGGACTTCGGTCGCTTTCATGGCGTCTCCTGCCGGGCGTGGCCCTGTACGTGGTCGGTGGCGGGGAAGAGGGCCTCGGTCAACCCGGCGAACTGGTGCTTGAGTTGGTCCTCGACGGAGGCGTTGCGCTCGGTGAGGGTCTGGCGCAGCTCCGCCGCCCGCCGCTCCAGGTCGCGGAACTGGCCGAGCAGCCGGTCGGCGTCGACCTCGCGGGCCGGGTGGCAGTACGCGCCGAGCCCCATCCGGTGCATGAGCGCGTCGCTCTTGGCCGCGTAGCTGAGCGCCAGCGTCGGGGTGCCGGTCCTCAGGGCGCAGACCAGGTTGTGGTAGCGGGTCGCCACCACGCTCTCGGCGGCCGCCGTCTCCTTCATCAGGTCGGTGAGCGAGGCCGTCTCGGCCGCGGTGACCAGCGGCGAGCCCACCGCGTCGAGGATCGCGGCGACCACCGGCGCGTCGCACGCGTCGCCGGTGAGCAGCCGTACGGGTCTGCCCTCCTCGGCCAGCGCGCGCACGAACCGGGTCGTCCCGTCGAGGTAGCGGCGGTGGATCTCCTGTGCGTGGGCGCGGTCGTCGTCGCCGCCGTGAAAGGCCATCACACCGACGCAGACCACGCCCGGCCCGGCCGGTGGTGCGCCCGCGGGCGGTGCCGGCAGGGCGAAGGCGAGGTCGGGGTGGACCTCGTCGCGCGAGGTGTCCACGCCCATCGCCCGCATCGCGTCGCGGGACAGGGTGTCCCGGTACGAGCGGTACGAGGCCAGCCGCGCCGACCGGCGCACCAGGGCCCGGGTCGCCCGGCTGCCGATGGGGGCGGCGCCGACGCCGACGAGCGCGACCCGGGTGCCGAACAGCCTGCCGGAGGCGCAGAGCAGGAACAGGGAGTACGGGAAACCCCAGGGGCGCAGCGGCAGCGTGGCCTCCAGGACGCCCATGCCCGGCACGATGACCACGTCGTGCCCGCGCACCCAGGCGGCGGTGCGGACGGCGTCCACGACTTTGCCGAGGCCCTTCCCCAGGATCGCGCCCGCGCGTGAGGCGGTGCGGTACTCACCCCGGTACCAGTGCAGTCGCGTCGCCGGGATCGCGTACCGGGCCGCGACGGTCCCGGGCCCGCCGCACAGCGCGTCCACGACCGCCTCGGGGTGTTCGGCGCGCAGGTATCCGAGGACGGCCTCCAGCGATCCGTCGTTGCCGAGGTTGCCGGAGCCGAGCAGGCCGAAGAGGCCGACGCGGACAGTGCTCACGCCTGCCTCCCCTCACGGCCGGCGACGAGGGCGTCCACGGAGACGGCGAGCCGGCCGGGGTCGACCGGGGCGCGGTCCTCGACCCGCTCGCCGGCGCCGGGCCGGGCCCGGCTGGTCAGCCACGCGGCCAGGTGGCCGTAGCACGCGCGCCGGTCGGCCGACGACAGCGGCGCCCGCCGGATCGCCGAGGCGAAGCCCCAGACGTACTCGGCGAGCAGCCGGGGGGTCGGGTGCAGCGGGCCGGCCCGGCGCGGGTCGAGGTTGACGCACCGGGAGCGCTTGGAGGGGTTGGCCCGCTCGGCGCGGGTGGGGTGGTCGCGGCGGAAGTACAGCAGCTCCGGCACCTGCTGGAAGGGCCCGTGCAGGGTGATCTCGGCGACGAATGTGCGGTCCGCGTGGTGGTAGCTGTCGTGCGGCTTCACGCGGCGCAGCACGTCGGCGCGCAGCACTCCGTAGAAGTCGTCGCCGCCGGGCTCGAACAGCAGGCTGCGGAAGCGTTCGGGCGCGTGCGGCGAGTCGGTGGCGAGCCCGTAGTCGTAGGGGACCTTCACCCGGCCGTCCTCGTCGATGACCGCCTGGCCGCTGTGCGCGAGGACCACCTCGGGCCGCTCGTCCAGCACCTCGACGCAGCGCCGCAGCAGGTCCCGGGCGTAGAGGTCGTCGTGCGAGGCCCACTTGAACAGTTCGCCGCGGCACTGGGTGAACACGTAGTTGTGGTTCGGCGCGGCGCCGATGTTCCGGGGCAGCCGGAGGTAGCGGATGCGGGAGTCCCGCGCCGCGTACTTGCGGCAGATGTCCTCGGTCCCGTCGGTCGAGGCGTTGTCGGTGATGACCAGCTCGAAGTCCTCGTAGGTCTGGCCGAGCAGGGCGTCGAGCGACTCGGCGAGATACTCCTCGCCGTTGTACACGGGCAGGCCGATGCTCAGCCGGGGATGGGCGCTCATGGTGTCCTCACTTCACGGATGGGGTTGTGGTGGCGCTCGCGCAGGGCGGACCGCAGGGCGGACCGCAGGTGCAGCCACCACACCGCGCAGGCGCCGACGGTCGCGGCGGCCACGCCCCAGGCGGAGCCGACCGTGCCGGCCACGGCCGCCCCGCCGAGGCCGCCGACGACGTAGCAGGCGGAGGCGAACAGCTGGCCGCGCAGGCTGCGCCGGGCGGCGGCGAGCGCGCGCAGCCCGGCCGCCGCGCCGGTGCCGAGGCCGGCGCCCGCGACGCCGAGCGTGGCCGGCACGATGAGCTGCGAGGCGGAGCTCCAGACGTCGCCGAGCACCAGTTCGCCGGCCCGGTCCGGTACGAGGAGCAGCGCCGCGCCCCAGAGCAGCGCGGCGACGGCCTGCGCGCCGCCCAGCAGGAGGCAGAACCTGCCGAGGCGGTGCGGGGAAGCGCGCAGCACCCGTGCCGCCTCCGCGACGGTGACCAGCGAAAGGCCCATCAGGATGGCGAGGAACGGGCCGAGCAGGAGTTCGGCGCCCCGGATCGTGCCGACGGCGCCGACCCCGACGATCGCGCCGAGGCCGTACGCCCGCAACTGGCTCGCGCCGCTGGTGCTGACGTTCTCGGCCAGGTACCGGTAGCCGAGGTCGTGGTGGACGCGGAGCCATGCGCGGGCCCCGGTCGGGCGGGGCCGGATGCCGGACTGGAAGCAGCCGTAGAGCGCGGCGACGGCGGCGGAGGCGCCCCAGGCGAGCACGAAGGCGCTCACGCTGCCCACGCGGGCGGCCACCACCATGGCGGGGATGAGCGCGACGCCCCACACGAGGTCGTTGACGAACGCCTTCCGTCCGGCGCCGGCGGCGAAGAACGAGTACCGCCAGGCGTCCTGGAGCAGCAGTCCCGGCAGCATGACGCCGAGGCCGGCGAAGGCGGGCCCCACGGAGCCGCCGGCAGCGAGCCCGGCCGCCAGGCAGGCCGCGCCGACGACGACCCCGACTCCGAGCGCGGCGCCCGACGAGCGGGCCACCGCCGCTCGCCAGGACGCGTCCGGCACGCCGCTGAAGCGCACCACGAGCGGGTCGGTGGCGAGTCCGCGGGAGACGCTGAGCACCACGCCGTAGGTCACCCAGGCCAGGCTGAACACGCCGAACGCGGCAAGGCCCAGGGAGCGGGCGACGTAGATGCCCACCGCGAAGTTGGTCATGCTGGAGGCCGCCTGGTCGGCAAGACCCCAGGACAGCCGGCCGAGCATGGCCCGTTTGGCGGTGGGCCGCGCCGTCCTCCGGCGTCCGGTGGCCATCGGCGTCATGCCTTGAGGAGTCCGGCGCCGCGCAGGGCGTCGGCCGCGGCGGCGACGGCGTCGAACGGCAGGGCGGCCCGCTCGGCGATGTCCAGCAGGCTGTGCTCGCCGTCGGAGAGGCTGAGCACCCACAGCATGGCCAGCTGGGCGTGGTGCGCGTCGCTGCGGCCGCCGAGCGAGTCGTACAGGCCGCGCCGGCCGAGCTGCGGTTCGCCGTGGGGGCTGAGGTTGAGGTAGCGGCGGTTGCGGTCGAGGACGGCGAAGGCCTCGCGGCAGACGGCGAGCGTGTCCGCCATCGCCTCCGGGGAGACGAAGTCGGGGTTGTCCGCCGAGGTGTGGTACTCGGGGTAGCCGGCGTACGGCGTGCGGCTGAGGGAGCCCACGCCGAGATCGAAGCCGGGCGAGCAGTACTGCCGCTCGTCGTAGCCGTAGGGGGTGAACTCCCGGATCTCGTGCGGGCGTTCGGAGGTGGCCAGTACGTGGCGCAGCACCCGGTCGATCTCCGCGTCGCCGCGCCTGCTCTGCTTGTACGTCAGGGTGCCCCGGTCGCCCGCGCAGGCCAGCACCAGGCCGTGCCGGACCCTCCCCCGCCCTCCCGGCTCCGTCCCGCCGAGGGACGCCCCCTCGACCCGTTCCTTGTTGCGGGCCAGCCAGGTGATCGCGCCGATGGTGCCGGGCGCGAAGATGAACCGGTAGGTGTAGTACGGCGTCCGCGCCGCCAGCGACCTGGCCAGGAACGTCGCGACGGCGATCCCGGCGAGGTTGTCGTTGGCCAGCGACGGGTGGCAGACGTGGCAGGAGACGATGACCTCGTCGGCGACCTGGCCGGGCACGACGTGTTCGGCGTAGGTGAGGTGGCCGTCGGCGAGGGTGGAGTCGACGCGGACCTCGTACTCGCCGTCCGGCAGCGCGTCCAGGGTCTCCTGGGAGAGGCAGAATCCCCAGTCCGGCTTGTAGTAGCTGGTGCGGTAGGGCACCAGGGTGGGCTGGTCGGGCAGGGTGTGCAGGTGCTCCCGCAGCTCGGCGAGCGGCATGGTCCTCGCCACCGGCACGCTGTAGCCGAGCACGTGCAGGCTGGACGCGGCGAAGTCGACGACGCGATGGCCCGTGGCGTCGGCGACGTAGGCGTCCCGGATGTTCCACTCCTGCGGCACCGTCCAGTCGAGCACCTGCGTCCCGGTCGGCACCTCGTGGACCTGGAGCGGCAGATACTCGTCGACGATCTTCAAGGTGGCGCGCACACCGTCGCCGGTGATGCTCCGGCACAGCGGGTACAGCCGCTCCACCAGGGCGTGCATCTCCTCGCCGGGCCCGCTCACCGGCGCCGCCGCAGGGTGTCGTCGACGGTGCCGGCCCCGGTCGCCGCGCGCAGGACGGCGAGCCGCGTGAAGCGCTGCTCGAAGGCCTCCCGGGTCAGGCCGTGCTCCCGGTAGGCGTCGGCGAGTTCGAGCGCGCCGCGCTCGACCGTCCAGGCGCACGCGAAGCCGGGTATCGCGGCGCGGAACCGGGAGAAGTCCACCCGGTAGGACCGCGGGTCGGCGCCGTTCTCCCCGGTGATCACCACCTTGGCGCCGGACACCGCCTCCGCGACCTGTTCGGCGATCTCGGCGACCGTGACGTTGTTGGTCTCGCTGCCGATGTTGAACGCCCGGTCGTGCACCGCCTCGCGGGGCGCCTCCAGCGCGGCCGTGAAGGCCGTGGCGATGTCGGCGGCGTGCACCAGCGGGCGCCAGGGCGTGCCGTCGGAGAGCACGAGGACCTCGCCGGACAGCAGGGCGTGGCCCACCAGGTTGTTCAGCACGATGTCGGCGCGCAGCCGGGGGGAGTGACCGAAGGCGGTGGCGTTGCGCAGGAACACCGGGCTGAAGTCGTCGTCCGCCAGGGCGTGCAGGTCGTCCTCCACCCGCACCTTGGACTCCGCGTACGGCGTCACGGGGCGCAGCGGGGCGTCCTCGCCCACGAGGTCACCGCCGCCGGCGGCTCCGTAGACCGAGCAGGTCGACGCGTACAGGAAGCGCCGCACCCCGGCCTCGCGGGCCAGCCGGGCCAGCCGTACGGACGCGTGGTGGTTGATGTCGTAGGTGAGGTCGGGTGCCAGCGCGCCGAGGGGGTCGTTGGAGAGTGCGGCCAGGTGGATCACGGCGTCCACGCCGGCGACGTGCTCGGCCGTGACGTCGCGCAGGTCCACCCGGTGGCCCGGCGGGTCCGCGGGCGGCGGGCCGAGGACGCAGTCGGCGAACAGGCCGGAGTCGAGGCCGACGACGTCATGGCCGGCGGCCGTGAGGACCGGGGCCATGACGGTGCCCAGGTAGCCCTGGTGTCCGGTCAGTAGTACGCGCAAGGTTCAATCTCCCAGATCGAGCGTGAGTTTGGTGACGGCGAACGCCTCGGCGTAGCGGGCGTGGCATTCGATGCCGCGGATCCTGGCCAGACCGAGGAAGGCCTCCCGGTCGTACCAGGGCCGGTGGCGCTGTGAGGGGTAGTGCTCCTGGAGCAGCCGCACCTTCTCCTCGGCGATGTGCGCCGGCAGCGGCTGGTACGCCGCCGGGCGGCCGAGGTCGCCGTCCCACTTGGCGATCTCGTAGCCGAGCACGAGGTGGTCGCGGAACGCGGTGGTCATCAGCTTCGCCAGGCCGCGGTGGTCCTGGTGCGCGTCGTCGGTGCGCGGTGCGAGCACGAGGTCGGGTTCGGTCCTCGCGCGCAGGTCCTCGACCGCGGCCTTGGCCTCCTCCCACTGCGCCGGCAGCCGGCCGTCCGCCAACTTCAGGACGGTCAGCCGCAGTTCGGCGCCGGGGCAGAAGGCGGTGAGCGCGGCGTGCTCCTCCTGTTCCCGCTCGCCGCCCCCGCCGGAGAGCACCATCGCGTCGACGCGCAGACCGGGCCGGGCCCGGCACATCGCGAGGAGGGTGCCGCCGGCGCCGATGGCGATGTCGTCGCAGTGCGCGCCCACCGCCACGATCCGCGCCAGGGGTCGCGCGGTGCCGAGCCGGATCACGCGCCCACCCCGGCGCCGTCTCGCTCCCACACGGCCCACGGGCGGTCGCCGCGGGTGTAGGCGGCGTCGAGCGAGGCCCGCTCCTTCACGGTGTCCGTCGGCTTCCAGAAGCCGCGGTGGCGGTGCGCCACCAGCCTTCCCCGTTTGGCGAGTTGGTGGCAGCCGTCGGCGACCAGGTCACCGTTCTCCGGTATGTGGTCGAAGACCTCCTGGCGCAGCACGAAGTAGCCGCCGTTCTCCCACAGCGGCAGTTCGCTCACCGCGGTGATGCCCCCCACCAGCCCGTCCTCGCCCAGCTCCACGCAGTGGAACGAGGACTGCGGCGGCACCACCATCATCGACGCCCCGGCGTCGCGCCCGGCGAACTGCTCGATCATCTGGGGCAGCGGGGCGTCGGTGAGCACGTCGGCGTAGTTGGCGAGGAACATCTCGTCGCCGTCCAGGTGGTGGCGCACCCGGCGCAGCCGTTCCCCGATCGGTGACTCGATGCCCGTCTGCGCGAACGTGATCGTCCAGTCGGCGATGTCGGTGGACAGCAGCTCCGTCCTGCCGCCCCGCAGCACGAAGTCGTTGGACGTCGTCTCCTCGTAGTGCAGGAAGAAGTCCTTGATGTGGTGCGCGCCGTAGCCCAGGCACAGGATGAACTCCTTGTGCCCGAAGTGCGCGTAGTAGCGCATGACGTGCCAGATCAGCGGCCGGGGGCCGACCATCGCCATCGGCTTGGGCACGTCGTCGGCGGCGCCGTTGCGCATCCGCATCCCGTAACCGCCGCAGAACAGTACGACCTTCATGACTTGACCTCGACAATGCTCAGTTCCGGGACGGGGAAGACAAGGCGGCCGCCCCACTCGTGGACGAAGGACAGCTGCTCGACCAGCTCGGCCCGCAGGTTCCAGGGCAGGACGAGGACGTAGTCGGGCCGGTCGGCGGCGATCTGCTCGGGCGGCAGGATCGGGATACGGGTGCCGGGGGTGAACCGGCCGTGCTTGTAGGGGTTGCGGTCGACCGTGTACGGGAGCAGGTCGGGCCGGATGCCGCAGTGGTTGAGCAGGGTGTTGCCCTTGCCCGGGGCGCCGTAGCCGACGACCGTCTCGCCGCGCTCGGCGGCCTCGACGAGGAACCGCAGCAGGTCGCGGCGGACCTTGGCGACCCGGGCGGAGAACTCGGTGTAGCCGGACAGCTCCTGGAGTCCGGCGGCCTTCTCCTCGCTCAACAGGTCGGTCACCCGCCGGGACGGCTCGCCGGCCACCTCGGCCGGCCGGGCCCACAGCCGGATGGAGCCGCCGTGCGTGGGCAGCGACTCGACGTCCACCAGGGTGAGTCCGCCGCTCGCCAGGGCCCGGATCGCGGAGGCGACCGTGTAGTACTGGAAGTGCTCGTGGTAGATCGTGTCGTACTGGTTCTCCCGGATCAGGGTCAGCAGGTGCTGCACCTCGATGGAGACCCACCCGTCGTCGGCGACCAGGGAGCGCAGGCCCTGGGTGAATCCGATGACGTCGGGGATGTGCGCGTACACGTTGTTGGCCACGACGAGGTGCGCCGGGCCGTGCTCGGCGCGGACGGCCGCGGCGGTGTCCGGGCTCAGGAACTCCGTGAGCGTGGGCACGCCCGCCTCGCGTGCCGCCGCGCCGACGTTCACCGACGGCTCGATGCCGAGACAGCGGATCCCCCGGTCCACCAGGTGCCTCAGCAGGTAGCCGTCGTTGCTCGCGACCTCGACCACGAAGGCGTCCGGACCGAGGGCCAGGCGGTGGACGGTGTCGGCGACGAACGTGCGCGCGTGCTCCACCCAGGAGGTCGAGTACGAGGAGAAGTAGGCGTACTCGCTGAACGTCTCCTCCGGCGTGATCAGCGGCGGGATCTGCGCGAGCCAGCAGTCGGTGCACACCCGCAGGTGCAGCGGGTACGTGGGCTCCGGCCGGTCCAGTTGGTCCGCGGCGAGAAAGCTCTCACATGGTGGTGTCGCCCCGAGGTCGACGACGCTCGCCATCGCCTCGGAGCCGCAGAGCCTGCATCGTGTCATGTGCTGTTCCCATCCCCCCTGTTCGCGCGGGTGTCCCCGCCGCGAGCCAGTGCCGACCGTCCCGCGATCGCGGTGCGGTACTCCTCCACCAGGCGCTCCAGGCCGACGGCCGGACTGAAATCCCGCTCGTACCGGCGCCGGGCCGCCTGGCCCATCTGTTGGTTGCGGGCCGGCCGCGCCGTGATCCGGCGCAGGCAGGACGCGAGCGAGCCGGACTCCCCCGGCCGGTGCAGCAGTCCGGCCACACCGTCCTCGACGAGTTCGACGAACGCACCATGTCCCGCGGCGACGGCCGGGACGCCGGCCGCCATCGCCTCCACGACGACGAGGCCGAACGCCTCCAGCCATGTCGAGGGCGCCACCACGGCGACCGCCCGCGCGATGGCCCGACGGCATTGCGCCGGGTCGTACAGGCCGACGCAGCGCACGTCGTCCCGGCCCGCCGCCCAGGCGGTCACCTCCCGCTCCAGCGGCCCGGCCCCGGCGATCACGAGCGGTACGCCCACGCCGCCGCCCGCCGTGATCTCGTCCCACGCGGCCATGAGCAGCCGCACCCCCTTGGCCTCCGCGAGGCGGCCGAGGTAGAGCAGGTGTTCGCCGGCGCCCGAGCGGCGGACCTCCGGGTCGGGCACGAAGTTGTGCTTGACCGCGAGGCGTTCGGCCGGCATGCCGGCCCGCACCAGGACGTCGCGCTGCGCCGCGGAGATGCACAGGAACCGCTCCACGCCGGTCCACCAGCGCCGCCGGTTGACCGCCAGGCTGACCGCGAGCGGCACCGTCGCGAGCCGCGAGTCGCGGTAGCAGCCGTGCCGCACGGCGGGCAGCGGCAGCGCCGCCCCGACGCACTCGGTGCACGGCCGGCCGTCCCGCTGGAGCGTGCCGGGCGGGCAGACCTGGGTGTAGTTGTGCAGCGTGGCGACCACGGGCACACCGGTGTCGGCGCAGGCGGCGAGGACCGAGGGCGAGAGCCGCGGGAAGACGTTGTGGACGTGCACCACGTCCGGGCGTTCGGCGCGCAGCCGGGCGGCGAGTTCCGAGCGGACCGCCGGGTTCCACGGCACGAGGAGCGGCAGCGCGGCCTTGCCCGGCAGGGACATGGCGGCGATGTCGTCGCTGCGCCGCTCGAACAGCTCGACCCGGTGGCCGGCGGCGCGCAGCAGCGCCGTCTCCTGGTCGACGACGTTGTTCTCTCCGCTCGGCTGCGCCGAGGAGTAGCGGTTGTGCACCACGAGAACGTGCATGTCTGCGGTCACCTCCTGGCCCATCGCGGGACGCGTCGTCGGGGAACTTCGGGCGCCGGGGCGGGCGGGCCCTGGACGGGTGCGGCGAGGAGCGAGGCGGCCACGGCCAGGTGCAGCAGGTAGGGCGAGGCGTCGCCCAGACCCGCCTCGGTGTACGAGGCGATCGCGCAGTAGCTGATCAGGAAGAGCGCGCAGGCCCTGGCCAGTGACGGCGGCCGCAACAACGCCACGCCGCCGAGGACGACGATGATGGCGGCCACCAGGGTGACGCCGGTCCAGCCCTGTTCGTGGTAGACCGCCAGCCAGCTGTTGTCGATCGGCAGGCCGCCGAACGACTTGTCGCCGAGGCCCATGCCGAACAGCTCCTGCCCGGTCGTACGGGGCGCCGCCAGCAGGGCGTCCCAGACCTTGGCCCGGCCGGTGAGGCTCGTGAGGTTCTCCTCGCTCTGCCCGCGCAGGAACCACGCCCGCAGCGCGGGGGCGAACCCCACCGCGGCCACCGCGGCGCACAGCACCGCCCAGGCGAAGAACCGGCGGGCGGCGGCGCTGGTCATGACGAGCGAGCCGATCGCCACGGCCAGCCCGATGAGCAGGCCGAGCGTGGCCGTACGGGTGTGGGTGAGCGCGAGCAGCACGAGCGAGGGCACGATGACGACCGCCGCGCCGGCCCGGTCGGCACGGCGGCCGAGGAGGAGCAGCACGGTCAGCCCGATGATCACCGCGGCGTACTGTCCGATCTGCGGCGGGGTGAGCGGCCACAGCGCGCCGACGAGGCGTCCGCCGTACAGCTCGGGCAGGGCCGCGCCGGGCGAGATGGCCGCGCCGGCGGCGACCGAGCCGAGCACCGCGAAGTACATCCGTATGTGGTGCCGTACGAAGGTCGGGCCGCCGTCCCACCAGCGGCTGAGCAGCCACAGCGTGGCGACGAAGAGCGCCAGCCGTCCGCAGCGGAACAGCGCGCCGAACCCGGATTCCAGGTTCACGCTGGAGATCACGCTGGGCACGAGCAGCAGGGTGAGCAGCAGGACGTAGGCGCTGGGCCGTATGCGCAGGCGGAGGTTGACCGCGAGCGCCAGCGCGAACGCCGCTACCAGCGCGCCCATGGTGACCATCTGGATGAGGGAACGGGGCAGCGGGACGATGGTCCTTGCGCCCGCGGAGCCGAGCGTGTTGAGGACCAGCAGACCCCAGACGACGCCGACGATCCTCGGTGTGCCGGCGGCGCGCGGGGCGGCGCCGGGCCGCGTGCCCCCCGTGTCCGGTCCGCCCGGCAGTGTGCCGAGCCGCGGGTCCGCGCCCATCTCAACCACCGGTCCGCTGGTCGAGGGTGCTGCCCGCGTCCTGCCGGTAGGGCGCGGCCTGCCACTGCCCGAAGTCGAGCACCCGGCTCGGGTCGTGGGCGACGAACGTCCACGCGCCGAGGTAGGCGTTGTCGTGCCAGCGGTTGTGCTGCTTGCGGGTGATCGCCTCGGCCACCCGCTCGCCCTGGTACGGCGACCAGCTCGGGTAGGTGCCGTAGTTGGCGAGGACCGCCATGCGGTCGCACTTGTGCGTGCACTTGACGACGGACTTGTCCAGCGTGAAGCGGTTGTGGTGGATGTCCACGCGCTGGGTCTTCCACCGGCAGTCGGCGTAGAGCGGCGCGGTGGCGATGGCGGGCCGCGCGCAGCGGTCGGTCTTCTTCACCAGCAGCGTGCAGTCACCGGAGGATGTGTTGGCGGGGCTGTTGCAGAACCGGTCGGCGTTCTCCCACAGGGTGATCCCGGACCAGTTGTCCGCCAGCAGGTTCCGGTAGATCTCGATCTTGTCGGTGCGGGCCCGGACCCGTGGTTCGCCGCCGGACTCGGACACGTAGAGGGTGCCGAAGGGGAAGGTGTCGCCCCGGTCGGCGTAGGTGCGGCCCTCGACCCAGTTGTTGCGCCGGATCGTGTTCTTCCGGATGACCGCGTTGTAGCTGGTCTCGTAGATCAGCGCGGCCCCGTCGTTGGCCTCGAGCACGTTGTCCTCGATGCGGAAGTCGTTGTTGTTGGTGTCCGCCCACAGCCCCGTGCCGCGGTTGTCGTGCACCCAGTTGCCGCGCACGTCGGCGCCGTCGACGGCCCAGAACTTGACGCCTCCGGTGCAGCCGCAGCCCTTGCGCCGCCGCTCCCAGTCGCCGGTGTTGTTGCCGACGATCTCGTTGCCCTCGACCACCAGATCGCTGATGCGGCCGGTGGCCTTGTAGGCGTTCATGCCGTACTGGCCGTTGCCGCGCAGGCAGTTGGCGCGGACCCGTTGGCGGTCCCCGGCCATGAGTCCGGCACCGGAGTTGTGCTGGATCCTGGCGTGCTCGATCACCCACCCGTCGGCCGAGTCGTGATTGACGACGCCCTCGTCCGGCGGGGCCACGAAGCGCTGCACGGTCAGGTGGCGGATGGTGACGTCACGGGCACTGCCGCCGAACGCGTACTGGTTGGTCCTGCGGCCGTCGAGCACCGCGCCCGGTGCGCCGAGGTAGCGGTTCCCCTTCTTCGGGATGACCTGGGCGTAGCGGTCGGGCTTGAGCCTGTGCTTGCCCGGCCGCAGCCAGAACGTGGTGTGCGGGGGGTTCTTCTTGGTCTTCGCGGCGAGGTCACCGGTCTTGGCGGGGTCGACCGTCACGGCGCCCGCCGGTGCCTTCACGGGCGCGGCGGCGGGCTCGGCGCACACCCGGGCCACGGTGCGGGCTCCGGGCACGGCGGGCGCGGTGGTCGGCTCGGCCGGGGTGTCCGGGGTGCCGACACAGCCGCTCGCCAGCAGGGCGAGGGCCGCCCCGGGCGCTGCCCAGTTGCGCCATCTCATCCCCTCGCGCCCCCCTGGTCGTGGAAGGTGAGCAGGGTGGTGAACTCCCGCCCCACGTCGGTGGGGCCGGTGCCGATCAGCGTGGTGGCGGGCTGCCTGCGTCCGAAGCCGGCGGAGTACCAGCCGAGCGGCGGGTCGCTCTCGCCGCGGTGCGCGCGCCAGTCCAGCCGCTCGGGCAGGTCGAGCACCGCGGAGCGCTCCTCGCCGTCCCGGGTCCAGGTGAGCCGGGCCCGGTTGCCCGCCAGGTCCGCGGTGATCGCCGGTCCGAGGTGGAAGGCGAGGCGGGCGTCCCGGCGCGGGCCGCGCACCTCGTCGGTGATGCGCAGCTCCCGGCTCGCGGCGGTCAGCTCCACGCGGCGGCGGTGCACGGACGGCCGGTAGCCGTCGTGCTCGGCGCACCAGCGGGCCACGTCCCGGCCGGAGGTGTCGGCGGCCAGGACGCGGGTGCGGGTGTGGCGGGTCCACAGGAAGGGGCCGCCGGACTCGGACTGGTCGGCGCCGTCCAGCTGCAGGGTGTTGTGGCCGAGGGTGGAGCGGAAGTACCGCCGCCACGCGGGCTGCCCGTGGTAGCAGTACGTGCCCGGGTCGGCGAGCACGTCGACGCCGTCGTGCCGGACCTCGACGGACAGCGCGTCCGCGTGGGCGTGCGCGGCGATGGACAGGAAGCCGTGCGGGCCGCCGTCGCAGCGGCACCAGATGCCCGCCGGGCCGCGCAGGATGGTCATGCCCGCGTCGGCGAAGTGCCCTGGCCGGCTCGCCGGGCGCGTGAGGGCGGGAGCGGCGCCGGCCTCGGCGTACGGCCGGATGAGCGCGGCGAGCAGCGGGGTGCGCACGTCGGTGCCGGTCACCCGCGGCCACCAGGCGAGGCGGCCGAACACGGCGTCCCCGGTGGCGAGCAGCGAGGCCCAGCGGTCGGTGCCGGCGCCGTCGAGGACCAGGCCGTGTCCGTCGTCCGCGTCGCCCTGGCGCGGCGGCCGCAGCCGACCGTCCACGACGGCCGCGAGCGCGTCGGTCATCCGCAGCAGCACCAGCCGTACGGTGGCGGGGACGGGCACGTCCGCGGCGTCCGCCTCGGCCACGGCGGCCAGGCCGAGTTCGAGCACCAGGCCGTGGTATTCGGAGGCCAGCTCGCGGTTGAG
The DNA here is from genome assembly GCF_040629635.1 of Streptomyces sp. NPDC005898. Classification (NCBI taxonomy): domain Bacteria; kingdom Bacillati; phylum Actinomycetota; class Actinomycetes; order Kitasatosporales; family Streptomycetaceae; genus Streptomyces; species Streptomyces sp. NPDC005898. The sequence goes on from NZ_JBEXWC010000001.1 coordinate 254,583, forward strand.
GCCCGAGGGGAAGGTGTTGGCGCGCAGCTGTCGGTCCAGCGACCGCAGCGCGTCGGCCCGCCACCGCGCCGAGGCGTCGAACCAGTCGAACGCGCAGGCCGCGGCGGCCTGCCCGGCGGCCTCCGCGATGACGTGGTTGTTCGCCGAGGAGCCCCGGCTGGGGAAGGCGGCCAGCCAGCGCTGGTGGTGCCAGATCTGGTCGACGGCCACCGGGTTGTCCTCGAACAGCGTGGCCGCGCCCGGCCAGCCGTCGAGCAGCCGGCGGACCCACACCCAGGACAGGAGCCGGATGCCCAGCTCGATGCCGCTGATCCAGTGCACGCCCCGCAGCGGCGCGTTGGCCGCCCACCACGACCGCAGGTGCTCGGCCACCCGCTCGGCGTACCGCTCGTCCCCGGTGAGCGCGTAGGCGCAGGCGAGCACGGTGAGGTACTGGTGCCGGGACAGCTCCCAGATCTGCTTGATGTCCCCGACCGCGTCCTCGTCGCGGTACGGCACGTCGAAGGCGTGGCCCCCGGGAGCGCGGCGCCCGGTCTTCGGGTCGTACGACCAGTCGGGGTCGATCAGGTCGTCGCGGTCCACGCCGAAGTACGCGACGTGCCCGGTCATCAGCCGGTCCGCCTCGGCGATGAGGCGTTTGGCGGCGTCCGGCGGCACGGCGGCGAGCGTCCCGGCGGGCAGCACCGCGGTGAACCGGGCGCCGCGCGTGACGGGGCAGGCCGGCCGGGCCGACCGCCATCGCCGCCGGCGCGCGGCGTCGACCGCCCGGCCGCCGATCTCGCTCGGCCCCATCCGGGAGAGCCGCCGCAGGTACCAGCCCGCGCTCATGGTCATCGCGCGCTCGCCGGCGTCACCGGCGCGCCGGCGGCCAGGGCGGCGGGCACGGCGAGGGTGGCCGCCGTGGTGGCGACGAGGGACGACAGCGGCACCGGCATCGGTCCGCCGGTCCGCACGGCCCTCACGAACGCGGCCAGTTCGGCGGACTGGCCCTTGTCGCGGGCCTTGGGCAGCCGTGAGCTGACCCACCGCTTGCGGCTGCCGTCGTGGACGGAGGCCCGGACGAAGTCGTCGAGCCGCAGCGCGCGGCCGTCGGCGACCATGTCCAGCGTCTCCTTGGGGAAGCCGGCCGGGCCCGTGGTGACGTAGCTGATGGTGGCGGTGGACCCGTCGGGGTAGCGCAGCAGGACCTGGAGGTCGTCATGGCCGGAGGACGCGACCGCGTACACCGAGACGGGGTCGGCCCCGAGCAGCCGGCTCGCCGTGTCGATGAAGTGGCCGCCCTCACCGGCGAACCGGGAGCCCTCGGTGCCTTCCCGCAGGTACCAGCTGCCGTGCGTCAGGCGGCCCGCGTTGACCAGGTAGCGGAGGTGCGCCGACCCGGTGCGGTCGCCGAACCGCTTCGCGGCCTCTTGCAGCAGCGGCGCGAACCGGCGGTTGAAGCCCACCTGGAGCCGGTCGTTGCCGGACTCCTCCACCGCGGCCAGGACGCCGGCCAGTTCCTCCTCGTCCAGGGCCAGGGGCTTCTCCACGAACACCGCCTTGCCGGCGAGGAGTGCCCGGCGGGTCAGCTCGGCGTGCGAGCTGTGCCGGGTGACGACGAACACCGCGTCGATGGACTTGTCGCCGAGCACGGCGTCGAGATCGGTGGTCGCCTCGGCGAAGCCGAACTTCCGCTGCGCGTTGGCCGCGGACAGCGCCGTCGTGGTGACGACGGTCGACAGCTCGACGCCGTCGCGCCCCGCCAGGTGCGGCAGCAGCATCGAGGTGGCGTAGTTCCCGGCGCCGACGAACGCGAGGCGCACCGGTGTGCCGGCGCTCCTGGCCGGTGCGGACCGCGCGCCGTCGCGGCGCGGCTCGGGCACGGTCAGCGCCGGTGGCGCCGCTTCGGCCTCGGGGGCGGGCGCGGCGACCGGGGCGGGGTAGCGGAACAGGACGGCCACGGCCTTGAGGTCGCCGTCCTTCAGCCGCCGGTAGGTCTCCACGGCCTCGTCGAAGTCGGCGACGTGCGAGATCAGGGGCTCCACGTCGACGCGGCCACGGGCGACGAGGTCGAGGAAGCACGCCAGGTTGCGGCGCTCGGTCCAGCGGACGTAGCCGATCGGGTAGTCGCGCCCCTCCAGTTCGTACTCCGGGTCGTAGCGCCCGGGGCCGTAGCTGCGGGAGAAGCGGACGTCCAGTTCCTTCTCGTAGTACGCGTTCCACGGCAGGTCCAGGCGGCACTTGCCGATGTCGACCACCCGGCCGCGGTCCCGGCAGAGCCGGGCGGCCAGCTCCACGGGCTGGTTGCCGGTGCCGCCTGCGGCCAGGTACACCTGGTCCACGCCGTGGCCGCCGGTCAGCTCCGCGACGGCGGCCTCCACGGCGGGGGCGGCGGGGTCGCCGCAGGCCACGGCGCCCAGCCGGGCGGCCAGCTCGCAGCGCTCCGGGTCGGGGTCGACCCCGACGACGCGGACCCCGGAGGTGGTCAGGAGCTGCGCCACGAGCTGCCCGATCAGCCCGAGGCCGATGACCAGCGCCACCTCGCCGAGCTGTGACTCGCCGCGGCGGACGCCCTGCAAGGCGATCGACCCGACGGTGCCGAAGGCCGCGTGGCGCGGCGCGAGGCCGTCCGGCAGCCGGGCGTAGAGGTTCTTCGGCACCCAGTTCACCTCGGCGTGCAGCGCGTGCTCGTTGCCTGCGCAGGCCACCAGGTCGCCGACCGCCACATCGTCGGTGCCGGGGCCGACCTGCTCGACGATCCCGCACAGCGAGTAGCCGAGCGGCGTGTAGGAGTCGAGCTTCCCCATCACCTTGCGGTAGGTGGCGGGCACCCCGTTGGTGGCCACGCTCTGCATCACCTTGGCCACCTGGTCCGGGCGGGAGCGGGCCTTGCCGACCATCGACATGCCGGCCTCGGACACCTTCATCAGCTCGGTGCCGGTGGATATCAGCGAATAGGCGCTGCGGACCAGCACACCGCCCGGCTTGCACGCGGGCACCGGCACGTCGAGCACCGCGAGCTCGCCGCTCTTGTAGTTCTGTACGACCTGTTTCACCGAAGTCCTCTTGTCTCTACGCCGTCAAGCCGCTCGACTCTGGTCGGAGCCAGAGGTCGCGCCGCGATACCAGTACTCGAGCGTCAGCACATGCCACAGGTGCTTGGAGAAGTCCCGCTGCCCCGCGGCGTCCTCGGCGACCATCCGCGCCAGCGCGTCGCGCCGCAGGAAACCGGAACGCACCAGCAGCCCGTCGTTGACCACCTCGCGCACCAGCGGCGCGAGGTCCCGGCTCATCCAGGCCCGCAGCGGGGCGCTGAACAGGCCCTTGGGCCGGTACGCGATCTCCCGGGGCAGGACGGAGGTGGCCGCCTCCTTGAGGGCGGCCTTGCCCTGCCGGCCCACGATCTTGCGGTCACCGGGCACGGCGAACGCCGCCTCGACCACCTCGACGTCCACGTACGGCACCCGCACCTCGGTCGAGGCGGCCATGCTGGAGCGGTCGGTGTAGGCGAGGTTCAGGCCCGGCAGGAACATCCGGGCGTCGCCCAGGCACATGCGGTTCACGAAGTCGTCCAGGTCGTTGTCCGCGTAGACGTCCGCGTGCTCGGTCAGCACGTCGTCGACGGTCCCGGCCAGGTCGGGGTCGATCAGGGCGAGCAGCTCGTCCTGGTCGTACATGGTGTAGCTGCGCCGGAACGCGGTCTCCTCCGGCAGTTCCGCGAAGGACAGGAACCGCTTGGCGAAGCGCACCGAGCGGTATCCCCGGCGGGCCGTGGCGACCGGCAGCCGGTTCACGGCCCCGGACAGGCCGCGCCGCAGGGGCCGCGGCACGCGCTGGTAGCGCAGGGCGAGCACGTTCGCCAGGTGCTTGCGGTACCCCGCGAACAGCTCGTCGGCGCCCATCCCGGAGAGCATCACCTTGACGCCGGCCTCCCGCGCGGCCGAGCAGATCAGGAACGTGTTGATCGCGGCCGGGTCGCCGATCGGCTCGTCCAGGTGGTACGTCATCCGCGGCAGCAGGTCGAGCACGTTCGGGGCGATCTCGATCTCGTGCAGGTCGACGCCGAACCGCTCGGCCACCTGCCGGGCGTAGCGCAGGTCGTCCGGCATGGCCTCGAACTTGGCGTCCTCGGCGCGGAATCCGATCGTGTACGCGGAGATCCCGGGCCGGTGGCGGGCCGCGAGGGCGGTGAGGTAGCTGGAGTCGAGACCGCCGGAGAGGAAGGTCGCCACGGGGACGTCGGAGAGCAGATGCCGGCGGGTCGAGTCCTCGATGACGGCGGCGAGGTCCGGCTGCTCGCCACCGCGGGCCCGCTCGCGGCCCGCGGCGGCGACCTCCTTGAGGTCCCAGTACCGGCCGCGCTCCACCCGGCCGTCGGCCCGGCAGCGCAGCCAGCTGCCCGGTGCCAGCTTCTCCGCCTCGCGGAACGCGCAGCGCGAGTCGGGCACCCAGTAGTACAGCAGCGAGGCCACCAGCGCCGCGTGGTCCAGCTCCAGCGACCCGCCGTTCACGGCGGCCAGCGCCTTCAGCTCGGAGGCGAACATCAGGCCTTTGCCGCGCCGGAGCAGGAACAGCGGCTTGATGCCGAGCTGGTCGCGGGCGAGCACCAGGTCACCGGTGCGCTCGTCGAAGACGGCGAAGGCGAACATGCCCCGCAGCCGGGGCAGGCAGTCGGTGCCCCAGCGCCGCCAGGCCTCCAGGAGCACCTCGGTGTCGGAGGTGCCGCGGAAGCGCGCCCCGGCGGCCGCCAGTTCGGCGCGCAGCTCGGGCGCGTTGTACAGCTCGCCGTTGTACGTCAGGACGAGGCCGCCCGAGACCATGGGCTGGGCGCCGGTCCCGGACAGGTCGATGATGGCCAGCCTGCGGTGCCCGAGGTGCACTTCGCCGTCACCGGCGGCGTGGCTGTAGCGGCCCGCCCCGTCCGGGCCGCGGTGGGCGAGGACATCGGTGAGCCGGTCGGTGACGGCCTTTCCGTCCGGCCAGAGGTAAGTGCCTGCGATGCCACACATGTTCTACCGTGCCTCCTGGTCGCTGTCCGGGACTCGTGCGGCCGGCATCGAAGGCCGCTCCGGCCATGCCTGTCCCGTCCCGTTCTGCCGGGGCGCCCGCTCCGTGCGCGGCCTGCCCGTCTCGCTCTGCCGGGCCGCCTCGTGAGGGCCGCGCGGCGCGGTGTACGCCCCGTCCCACAGCGTGCCGTCGGTGCGGTCGCGCGGGTCGGGGTCTATCAGCACCACGCCGATGACCGGGATGCGCTGGTCGGCGAGTTGCCGGGCCACGGTGTGCAGCCAGGCGGCGCTGCCGTGCCCGGCGCGCACGACGAGCACGGTTCGGCCGCCGAGATAACGCAGGTCGGTCCACGCCGTGCCCGGCGCGACCGAGCCGATGCCGAGCCGGCGCACGTGGCGCGGCAGGGAGGTGGCCTGTTCGCCGGTGACCACGCTCGGGCCCTGCGGATTCTTGCGGGCCCGGTCGAGTTCGGGTCCGGGCAGGCCGTCGACGACGGCCACCGGTCCTTCCGCCGCCAGTGCCCCGGCGAGGTCCAGGGCGAGCGCGCTCGTGCTGCGCGCGCAGCCCAGTTCCAGCAGGGACACCGGTTCCGTGGAGCCGCGCACGGTGCGGGCCAGCGTCGTGGTGAGCCGTTCGTGTGCCGTGCGGGTCCGCCGGCGCCGCCACGGCCAGATCGGCCGGCGGGAGGTCGGGGGCAGCTCCGCGAGGACGGAGGCGCCGAGGTTGGCCGCGATCTCCCGGCGCAGCACGGGGCGGTCCGCGACCACCGCGCCGACGGCGGCCACCACAAGGCCGAGGACGAGCCCGAGGACCAGTCCGATCACGGCGTCGGTGGCGGCGGCCCGGGGCAGGGAGTGCCGCACCGCGCGCGGGGCGTCCACGATCTGGGTGCCGGCGACGAGCTTCGGGGTGCCGGTGCGGGCTTCCGCGGCGCGCTGGTCGAAGTCGGCGATCCGGGAGTTGAGTTCGGCCCGGCGGGCGAAGAGGGTCTCGATGCTCGCGGAGGCCGCAGGGTCGCCCTCCGGCTGGTTCCCGATCGCCTTGTTGACCTGGGCCAGCTCGCCCCGCATGCGGTCTCGCTGGTCGAGCAGGGCCTTGGCCTCCGCCTTCGCGGTCTCCCGCATGCGCCGTACGTGGTCCGCGACGAAGGCGTCGGCCAGCGCCTCGGCGCGGGCCACCGCGTCCGCTTCGCTGGCGCCGGTCACATCGATCTGGAGCAGGTTGTTGGTCAGGCCGGTGCCCCGGTAGTCCTCGAGGAAGTCCTCGGGTCTCTCCGGGGACTTGAGGATCTTCAGGGCCTTTCCGGCGATCCGCGTGGTGCCCAGCAGCTCGACGTCGGTACGGATCAGCGTTCCGGTGTCGTTCGGCTGGTCCTCCTTGTGGGTGACCAGGATCTTGGTGACCGCGCTCGGCGGGGGCGGCAGCAGTACCGCCACGGCGGCGCCGATGAGCAGCCCCAGCAGCGCCATGGCGCTCCAGAGGCGGCGGCGCCTGCGCACGGCCACGACCAGCGCGTGCAGGTCGAGCAGCGGGGCGGTTGCCGGCGGTTCGGGTGTCGCACTCGTCGTCACGCCGCACCTCCCGGTGCCTGGCCACGGGCCGCGAGGGCGGGACCGGCGTCCCGCGGCGAAGGGCCGGACGACGGCATCGGACGGGTCCTGACCGGCCCGGCGACGACGGTGCCGACGACCTCGTGGCCGGCGTCCGCGCACGCCTCGGCGACACCGGCGAGTTCCTGCGCGGTCCAGCTGCCCGCGCTGAGGACGACCACGGCGCCGGACTCGGTGTCGCGGTCCGGCACGATCGGCCGGGACATCGACACCTCCACCATGCGCAGCGTGGGGCCTGGTCCGCTCACGGAGTTCGGGCGTGGTTCGGCGCGGACCTCGGCGACGAGCTGCTCGGCGGCCCGGCGGGCGATGTCGTCGCCTTTGGGGACGACGACGAGCAGCCCTCGGGGTACGGGCAGCCGCAGGCGCAGGCGGGCGCGGACCCGCCGGTAGCGCAGCCGTCTGGCGTCCTCGTCGCCGGACTTCTGCGGGGCGGGCACGTCCCACCGGACGTCGAGGCCGAGCAGGCGGCGTACGCGGGCCCGGAGACCGGGCTCCTTCGGCCGGTGCGGGCGGCGTTCCTCGGGCACGTCGACGGTGCCGAGCAGTGTCGAGCCGAGGGCCGCGGCGATCTCCGGTTCGGTGCGCGGCCGGCGGTGCGTGCGTGCGGCGGTGAGATGGCCGACGATGCCGAGCAGGAAGAACAGCAGTGCCCCGCCGGCGATGAGCTGCGTCCTGGTCGGCGGGGCCTCGCCGGTCGGCCGGGGCGCCGGGCCCATGACGACCATGCCGGCGGTGTTGGACGCCGGGTCCGCCTTGTCCAGCTTCTTCATGGCCTCCTCCAGCGAGGCGCGCAGCTTCTCCAGCGCGGTGCGGGCCTGGACGCTCTCGACGGTCCTGCCGGGGTCGGCCGCCTCGCCCAGTTCGGTGATGCGGCGGTTGGTCTCGGCCACCTTCCGGCGCAGCGCCTCGGGTCCCGTGGCGGCTTCGGGGTCGCCTTCGCCGCCCCCGATCCGCGCGGCGAAGGTGACGAACTGCTGGGCCACCCGGTCGGCGAGCTGCTGCGCGCGCTCCGGGGTGTCGGCCGTGCCCGAGATCTTGATGATGTTCCCGTCGGCGGCCTCGGCGCCGACGCGGTCGCGCAGGTCGCCGCCGCCGTCCGTCCAGCGCAGCGTGGCGGCCGCCCGGTCGACCACCGCCGAACTGGCCGCTATCTCCGCCTGGGTGAGCAGCTCGCGCTCCTCCCACTGGCCGGGCAGCAGGACGGACGCCGACGCCGTGTAGCGCGGCGGGAACAGCACCGAGGCGCCGAGGCCGACGAGTGCGCCCAGCACGACAAGGACGGCCAGGAGCCGTCGGCGCCGGCGGAGGATCCGCCCGATGGTGACCAGGCGTATCGGATCATCGCTCAACGGTGCGGCCTCCTGCGCGCCCGGGCCGGGCGGTTCGGCGACACCGGGGTGTGGTTCCGGCAGGCAGCGGCGTAGGCGGCGAGCAGCGACGCCTGCGAGTTGCGCCAGGAGAGCTGCCCGCCGATCCGTTCCTGGCCGATCTTGCCCATGCGGGTGCGCTGTTCCGGGTCGTCGAGGAGCAGGGCGATGAGCGCCGCGAATTCGCCCTCGTCGTCGCCGGACGCGTACAGGGCGGCGTCGCCGGCCGAGACCCGGGCCTCCCGCAGGTCGAACGAGACGATCGGCCGGCCCATGACCATGTACTCCAGGACCTTGTTCATCGTGGACACGTCGTTGAGCGGGTTGCGGGGGTCGGGAGACAGGCACACGTCCGCGGTGGACAGGTGGCGTGCCAGGTCGGCGTCCGAGACGCGTCCGGTGAACTGCACCTGGTCCGAGAGCCCCAGCCCGCGGGACAGTTCCACCATCGCGTCGAAGGCGTCGCCGGCTCCGATGAACACGGCGTGCCAGTCGGTCCGTCCCAGGTCGTCGCGGAGCTTCGCGAGGGCCCGCAAGGCGTAGTCGACCCCGTCCTGGGGGCCCATGACGCCGAGGTAGCACAGCAGATGGGGCTTGCCGCGCTTCAGTTCGGGCTCGGGCGGCACGGGGTGGAACCGGTCGGTGTCCGGTGCGCTGCGCACCACGAAGACATCCTCCGGCGGCACGCCGCCGCGGCGCACGGCGACGTCCCGGTAGCTCTCGTTCGTGGCGAGCACGACGTCGGCGGCCCGGTAGGTCAGCCGTTCCAGCCCGCACACGGCGCGGTAGAGCAGGTCCTCACCCCGGTCGAACCGGGACAGGTACAGCTCGGGCACCAGGTCGTGCTGGTCGAAGACGAACCGCGCGCCGCGCCGCTTGAGCCACAGTGCGGGCAGGAACAGCAGGTCGGGCGGGTTGCAGGCGTGCACGACGTCGACCGGGCCGACCTTGCGGGCGAGGCGGGCGGTGTGCCACAGCGCCGTGCCGTACTCCCGCAGGTAGCCGGCCGGGCCTCCGGTGGCCGCCCGCAACGGGTAGCGGTGGATCCGCACCCCGTCGATCTCCGCCTCCGCCTCCGTGTCCCGCTTGTGTCCGCGGGGACAGATGACGTGCACCTCCCAGCCCGCGTCGCGCAGCGTCGTGCACTCCTGCCACACGCGCCGGTCGAACGGCACCGACAGGTTCTCCACCAGGATCAGGGCGCGCCGGCCCGGCCGGTCGCCGCCGGCTATGTCCCCGGACGTCGTGTCACCAAGCAAGGCCCATGTACCCCGGTTCGGTCCGGCGCGCCTCGGCGTCCGGAAGGCGGATGAGATCGACGATGGCCGGCTGTTCGCCGTGCGGCAGCGCCGCGACGACGGCCGGGTCCCTGGTGCCGATCAGTACGACGTCGGCGTGCTCCAGCACCTCGTCGACGGAGTCCGCGAGCAGCTGCGCGAGGTGCGGCAGCCGGGTCTCGATGTACTCGCGGTTCGCGCCGAGCAGCCGGGACAGGCTGACGTTGGCGTCGTAGATCTTCAGGTCGTAGCCCTTGCCGAGCAGCCTCTCCGCCAGCTCCACGAGCGGGCTCTCGCGCAGGTCGTCGGTGCCGGGTTTGAAGGACAGTCCGAACAGGCCCGCCTTGCGCTTGCCGGTGCGTTCGACCAGCTCCACGGCGCGTTGCAGGTGGGCGGAGTTGGAGGGCAGCACGTGGGAGAGGATGGGCACCGAGACGTCGGCCCGCTGTGCGGCGTGGACCAGGCTGCGCAGGTCCTTGGGCAGGCAGGAGCCGCCGAAGGCGAAGCCGGGCCGCAGATAGGCGGGGCTGATGTTCAGTTTGCGGTCGGCCAGGAACACGTCCATCACCTGGTGCGAGTCCACGCCGAGCGCCTGGCAGACCGCGCCCAGCTCGTTCGCGAAGCCGATCTTGAGGCCGTGGAAGGCGTTGTCCGCGTACTTGATCGCCTCGGCCGTCGCGACCGGTACCCGGAACACCTCGCCGGGCAGGCCCTCGTACAGCGCGAGCACCGCGTCACCGCTCGCCGGGTCCAGCTCGCCCACGACCGTTTTGGGCGGGTCGAAGAAGTCCCGCACGCTCGTGCCCTCGCGCAGGAACTCGGGGTTGACGGCGACCCCGAAGTCGACCCCGGCGGTGCCGCCGACGTACTTCTCCAGGATCGGCACCAGCAGGTTCAGGCAGGTGCCGGGGAGCATGGTGCTGCGGAACACCACGGTGTGCCGCCCTCCGCGCTCGGCCAGCGCGGCGCCGATCTGCTCGGTGACCCGCTCCAGGTAGGTGGTGCACAGGCTGCCGTTGGGCGCCGACGGTGTGCCCACGCAGACCAGCGACACGTCGCTGCCCATGATCGCTTCGCGGACGTCGGTGGTGGCGCGCAACGCCCCGCTCCGCACGGCTTCGGCGGTGAGTTCGCCGATCCGCTCCTCGACCACGGGGGCCTTGCCCTGGTTGACCAGGTCGACCTTCACCTGGTTGATGTCGACGCCGATGACCTCGTGGCCGTTGCCGGCCAGGCACGCGGCCGACACGCAGCCCACGTAACCGAGCCCCAAGACGCTCACCCTCATGACGCGTTCCTCCCCCCGGGCGGGCCCTCGCGGCCCGCCGTCCGTGCGCCGGTCCCCCGGCGCTCCCCGCGCATCAGTAGGCCCCTTGTCCGTGGAGCACCGCGCGCAGCGTCTTCCACAAGATCACCGCGTCCAGGGCGAGCGACCAGTCCTCCACGTAGCGCAGGTCGAGCCGGACCGCCTCGTCCCACGGCAGGTCGCTGCGTCCGCTGATCTGCCACAGGCCGGTGAGCCCGGGCTTGACGAGCAGCCGCCGCCGGATGTCCGGGCCGTACGCGGCGGACTCCTCCGGCAGCGGTGGCCGGGGGCCGACGAGCGACATCGAGCCCGTGAGCACGTTGAAGAGCTGCGGGAGCTCGTCGAGGGAGTACCGGCGCAGCACCGTGCCGACCCGGGTGACCCTGGGGTCCTGGCGGAGCTTGAACAGCAGGCCGGCGCCTTCGTTGCGGTCGGCGAGTTCGGCGCGGACGCGATCGGCGCCGGCGACCATGGTGCGGAACTTGAAGATGGTGAACTCCTGGCCGTCCTTGCCGACTCTGCGCTGGCGGTAGACCACACCGCCCCGGCTGTCGGCGAGCACGAGCAGCCCGACGAGCACCATCAGTGGTGCGAACAGCAGCAGCAGGAGCGCCGCGCCCAGCCGGTCGACGACCTCTTTGACCACGCGGCGGCCCCCGGTGAAGGCCGGCATGCTGACCCGCAGCAGCGGTATGCCGAGCACCGCGTCGACGTGCAGCCGGGGTCCCGCCACCTCCATCAGGACGGGGGCGACGACCATCTCGGCGTCGCTTCCCTCCAGGTTCCAGGCCAGCCGTTGCAGCCGGTCCGGGGACCAGTGCGGGTCCGGGGTGACCGCGACGACCCGGTAGCCGTCGCGGCGGACGTGGCCCGCGACGTCCGTCAGCCGGCCGACGACGGGCACTCCGTCCAGCTGGTCGCCGTGCGTCCCGAGGCCGTCCGTCGTGCACACCGCGTCCACGCGCCAGCCGAGGTGCGGGAATCTGCGGGCCCGGGCGATCAGGTCGAGCACGGTGGCGACGCTCCCGGCGGCGAGCACCGGTCGCAGGCACCGCCCTTCATTGCGCTGTTTGTGCAGCCAAAGACGCAGCAGATATCGCTGGGTCATGGTGACGAGCGCGATGGCGGGTACGGCGACGAAGATCCAGAGTTTGATGTTGCGCGAGGTGAGGGCGATTCCGCCGAGCGCCAGTACGACGACCGCCGTGAACAGCGAGCGTCCGAGCCGGCGGAATTCCTCGGCGCCCTGACCGAGTACGACCGGGGCCCACGCCCGGCTCAGCGCGAGGGCCGCCAGCACGAGAAGTTCGGTGCCGAATGCGAGTATCCCCCATTTCTCGTGCCAGTTGGCCGCGTCCCTGGCCCCGAAGAAGATGCCGATGGATGCCACGACGAAGGCGGTCCCCACGGTGTCACTGGTGATCACCGCACGGCGGTAGCGCTGTTCCCAGTCGTCGACGGAGCGACTGATCGTTCCGTCCGCCACATGCCCGCGTGCCGACGGAAACGGGTTGACTAATTCCCCCTGTTGCACAGGACCCCCCAAGGTCACCATTGGTTCGACGTGCTCGCCCGACCCCGCTGCTCCCCGGGAGGCCCCCGCCTCCCGCGCCGCGCCGTTCCTCCCCGGAAGGCCCCCGCCTCCCGCACCGCGCTGCTTCTCCCCCCGGGAGGCTCGCCTCCCGCATCTGACGTCCCGGCCGCCTCGACCGTCACAGCCGTCTCAGCCATTTCCGACGTCATCACCGCATCGCCGACGCATTACCGCGTCGCCGAATTAATTGAACAGGGCACAATTGCTGCTTGAACAACATGCTTCAGCGGTGCCGGGTTCGCCCGACTCGCCGAACTCCCGACACACGCGGAAACCCGTGGAAACCTCGGATGCCCCCTGCACCCAAGGCCCTCTCGTGCCCCCGTAATTGATCACCCCCACGCGCGGTGCGGGGACGCGATTAGCGGCTGCCCCCGCGCCGAACCCAAAGATCAATAATGAAAGATCAACCATGGCCGCTTCGGGCCGAACTGCTGAAGCACGGTCAATCTAGACCATCGAGGCCGGTATGGAGAGGGGATGTGTGTAACTTGTGCCCACGCTTTGAAGCTGACCGATTCCGAGCCCCATCGCCCGGTCCTTTGGGGCGGCGGTGAGCGGCCGAATATGAACATGCCGCCACGCCAGGGGCGGTGGGGGCCGCGGCCGCGGACGGCGATGACACGACGGCCTGCGAGGCGCCGACCCGGCGCGAGATCCACCCCGCCGAGCACGTGCACCCTGCCCGGGACCTTGACAACTCTATTGGTCTGGACCAACTTGGCGCACAGCGGCGGTGGTTGCCGCCCGTTCACTCCCCTTCACCTCTCCCTGGAGGCACCCCGTGGACCGTGTACGTCAGGGCGGATCCGGCGTTCGCCGGAGAATCGGCGCGGCGGTCGCCGCGGGTGCGGCCGCCGCGCTCACCGTCACCGCGCTCGCCACCCCCGCGCAGTCGGCGGACGCCGCGGCGGCCGACGTCAACGTCGCCAAGAACGCCGGCTTCGAGTCGGGCCTGAGCAACTGGACCTGCACCGCGAACAGCGGCGCCGCCGTCACCTCCCCCGTGCACGGCGGCACGAAGGCGCTGAAGGCCACCCCCTCGGGCCAGGACACCGCCGAGTGTTCCCAGGTCGTGTCGGTGAAGCCGAACTCAACCTACAAGCTGAGCAGTTGGGTGCAGGGCAGCTACGCCTACCTCGGAGTCCGGGGCACCGGCACCACGGACGTGTCGACGTGGACCCCGGGCAACTCGTCCTGGCAGCAGCTGACCACCACCTTCACCACCGGCGCGAACAGCACGTCGGTCACCGTGTACACGCACGGCTGGTACGGGCAGAGCGCGTACCTCGTGGACGATGTGAGCGTCTTCGGGCCCGACGGGGGCGGCGGCACCGACCCGGTGGAGATACCGGCGGTGCCGAGCGGCCTCGCGGCGGGCACGGCGACGTCCACGTCGGTGGACCTGTCCTGGTCCCCGGTGTCCACGGCCACCGGGTACACCGTCTACCGCGACGGCACGAAGGTCGCCTCCCCCGGCGGCGCCGCCACGACCGTCACCGGCCTCGCGCCGGACACCACGTACAGCTTCCAGGTCAGCGCCACGAACGCGGCGGGCGAGTCCGCGAAGTCCACGGCGGTCTCCGTCAGGACCGCCAAGGGCGGCGGCGACGGTGACGGCGGTGTCGTGCCCAAGCACGCGCTGACCGGCTACTGGCAGAACTTCGACAACGGCGCGACCGTGCAGAAGCTGCGGGACGTGTCGCCGCAGTACGACATCATCGCCGTCTCCTTCGCCGACGCCACCAGCACACCGGGCCGGCTCGCCTTCACCCTGGACCCGGCCGTCGGCTACGCCTCCACCGCCGACTTCAAGGCGGACATCGCCGCGAAGCACGCCGCGGGCAAGTCCGTGGTCCTCTCCGTCGGCGGCGAGAAGGGCAGCGTCGCGGTCAACAGCGACGCCTCCGCGGCGGCGTTCGCCGACAGCGCCTACGCGTTGATGCGGGAGTACGGCTTCGACGGCGTCGACATCGACCTGGAGAACGGACTCAACCCCACCTACATGACCAAGGCGCTGCGCCTGCTCTCGGCGAAGGCGGGCGGCAAGCTGGTCCTCACGATGGCGCCGCAGACCATCGACATGCAGTCCACGTCCGGCGCGTACTTCCAGACGGCGCTCAACGTGAAGGACATCCTCACGGTCGTCAACATGCAGTACTACAACAGCGGTTCGATGCTGGGCTGTGACGGCAAGGTCTACAGCCAGGGCAGCGTGGACTTCCTGACCGCGCTCGCCTGCATCCAGTTGGAGGGCGGCCTCGACCCGTCGCAGGTCGGCCTCGGCGTCCCGGCGTCGACGCGGGGCGCGGGCAGCGGTTACGTGGCCCCTTCGGTCGTGAACAACGCCCTCGACTGCCTGACCCGCGGCACCGGTTGCGGCTCCTTCAAGCCGTCGAAGACGTACCCGGGGCTGCGCGGCGCCATGACGTGGTCCACGAACTGGGACGCCACGGCGGGCCACGCCTGGTCGAACGCCGTCGGCCCGAAGGTGCACGGCCTGCCGTAGACCGGCCCCGACCCGCCGCCGGAACCGATCGGGACGGAGGGTGGAGGCTAGCCGCGCAGAGGTCGGGAGGCTCTCGGCGAGAGTGATCATCTCGCACTGCGGACAGTTTTGGAGGAGCGAACAACACCCGCCCGACCTCGCGGCGCAATCACTGTCGGTTCTGTCCCTGACGCCTGGATCGCCGACCTCTGTTTACTTGCACGGCCACCCTCCCCACCTAGCCGGAAAGCAAGTGATCAAGATGGCGAACACCCGATCGGAACCCCCGCGGCTTGGCGCGGACGCGGGCAAGTCCATGGCTTACCGTGCCGCGATCCTTGATTTCACCGGTGACCCCGGGGACTGTCTCGAACCGGAGACGACCGGGCCCGACGCGACCATGCGGTTCTTCCCGGACGGCATCCTGGTGGTCTCCGCGGACGGCAAGGTGGAGTTCACCGACAACTGGTCGGAGGCCGAGCACGGGCACTGGCGGGAGTCCGGCCGGCTCAAGGAGTACCGGAACAGCCTTATCACACCCGGTTTCATCGACACCCACATCCACTACGTGCAGATGGACGCTATCGCCGGGTACGGCGACCAGGTCCTGCAGTGGCTGGAGAAGTACATCTGGCCGGCCGAGGCCAAGTTCGAGGACGTGGACCACGCCAAGGAGATCGCCAACTTCTTCCTCGACACGCTGCTCAGCGCGGGCACCACGACCAGCCTCGCGCTGGCGAGCACGCCCTGGCAGTCGGCCGAGGGCTTCTTCCAGGAAGCCCTGAAGCGCAACATGCGCATGATCAGCGGCAAGGTCGTGCAGGACCAGCCGCCCCAGAACGCGATCCTGCCGGACAACCAGTTCGACACGAGCGTGGAAGAGGCTCGCCGGCAGAACGTCGACCTGATCGAGAAGTGGCACGGCAAGGGCCGCCTCCTGTACGCCGTCACCCCGCGCTTCGCGATCACCTGCAGCGACTCGATGCTGCGCATGTGCGCCGATCTGATGGACGAGTACGACCAGCAGGGCAGGCCGCTGTGGCTGCAGACGCACCTCTCGGAGAACCTGGAAGAGGAAGTCATCATCCGCGGCAAGTTCGGGGTGGAGACCTACACCAGGGCGTACGAGAAGTTCGGGCTGCTCCGCGAGCGCGCCCTGTACGCCCACTGCGTCTCCATCGACGACGAGGACCGGACCCTGCTGGCCCAGGGGGGCGCCACGATCGCGCACTGCCCGACGTCCAACTTCTTCCTCGGCAGCGGCGTCCACAACCTGGTCGACGCGATCGACAAGGGTGTCCGCGTCGGTATGGGCACCGACTGCGGCGGCGGGACCGACTACTCGATCCTGCGCACCCTCGGGGCGGCGTACAAGGCCCAGGCGATCGAGGCGCTGAACCACGTCCCCGCGGAGTTCAACCCGCCGGAGTGCAAGCCCCGGCCGGAGGGCTGGAAGAACCCGTACCCGAAGCTGACCGCCTGGCGCGCCTTCTACCTGGCCACCCTCGGCGGGGCCCGGGCGCTCTACCTGGACCAGCCGTACGAGAGCAACAAGGGTCTCGGCGGCCCCGGTATCGGCTCGTTCCGGCCCGGCAACGAGGCGGACTTCGTGGTCCTCGACCTGGCGGCCACCCCGGTCATCAAGCGCCGTCTGGAGAACGTCGAGCCGAACGACGTCAGGGGCAACGCGCGCAGCCTGCTCGACCAGTGGCACGAGAAGCTCTTCGCGGTGATGACCCTGGGCGACGACCGGGTCGTGAAGGAGACCTACATCATGGGTCAACTCGCTTACGAGCAGCAGGCGTACGCGCAGGAGCGCTGGCTCCCGGTGGAGAAGCCGGTGAGCGGCTGAGTCGTCCCCTCGGTCAGGGACTTCATCCCCTCGGTCAGGAACTGAGGAGCGCCTTCGGGGCCGCCGCTTCCACCGCCCACAGCGGGGAGGTGACGGCCCCGCGGAGCGTCTTGGCCCGCAGGGAGTCCATGCCGAGGTGGAGGGCGCCCGCGCCGTGGGCACAGGCGTCCTCGATGGGGACGTAGAACACGAGGTTGAAGTATTCGTGCGCGCCCCGCAGTCGTGCGTAGTCGCACCCGGAGGCGCGCATCCAGAGGGTGTCCGCGTGGCGGTAGCCGAGGCTGAAGGCGGCCATGCGGCCGTCGGCGTACGCGGCGTGGACGGTGCCGCTGTCCGCCATGCCCTCGGCCTGCTCACGGAACAGCCGCGCCATGAAGGCGGGGTCGGCCGGGTGCCCGTGCCGGGCCTGCGACTGGGCGGCCAGCGCGCCGACCTCCTCGGCGCACTCGGAGAGCCGCAGCCTGCGCAGTTCGTAACCGGCTTCGGCGAAGGCCCGGCGCTCGCGCCGGATGGCCGTGCGCCGGCTGCTCGGCAGCCCGGATAGGTAGTCCTCGAAGGTGTCACCGGGCAGCGGGATGCGGGCGTCCTCGTTGAGTCGCACGGGCTCGGTCCCGCAGGCGTCGGCGAGTTCGGCGGCCGCCGCGTCGGTGACGTAGAGCCACCACGGCTGTGCTCCCTCCCGCGCGGCGAGGGAGTCGGCGGCCCGCAGGAGGTGGTTCAGCGCCTCGCGGCGGCGGTCGGGCGTGAGGCCGGGGTGGAGCAGGGGCGCGTTGAGGTAGCCGCGGCGCGCGCCCACGAGCAGCGTCCTGGACGGCGCGCGGCCGGGGACGAGTTCGGGCACGCGATAGAGGTCGTTCGGCTCCGTGTCCACCGAGTACAGCGGTGCGGCGGCCACCAGCGCCCCGCCCTCGTGGACCAGGGCGTAGCGGACCCGGGCGGTGCGGTCCTGCTGCTGGGCGGCGAGCCACCGGTGGGACAGGTAGAACCCCGCCGGCGCGGCTATGGCCTCCCAGGCGGCAGGAGGGACCTCGGTGATGTCCGGTATGAGGGTGACGTTCATGGCATCCGTTTCGTGGTCGCGGCCGGTCACGGGCTCGTCCCGCCCTGTGGTGCGGTGGTGCCCGCCGGTTCCTCCTGGGCCCGGTCGTGCGGGGCGGTCTCGCGCAGGCCGAGCAGCAGCGGCACCGCGATGAGGTTCAGGGCGCCCAGGACCACCCAGGGCCAGGCGGGCCCGTACCCGAGGAGCGTGGTGAGCAGCGCGGGGGCGAGGGCGTTGCCGAGGGACCAGGACAGTTGGAAGGCTCCGAGGTAGCGGCCGCGGATGTGCTCGGGGGCCAGGGTGGCGCTGAGTTCGCTGCTCGACGGCATGCTGAGCATCTCGGCGAGGGTGAAGACCGCCATCGCCACCAGCAGGCCCGCGGTCGCCGCCCCGCCGGGGAGCGCGAGCAGCACACCGAAGACGGCGAACGCCGCGGCGTTGACCACGCCCGCGAGGGCCAGGACGCGGGTCGGGCGGTGGCGCTCGATCATGCGGGCGACCAGGGTCTGGACCGTGGCGATGAGGGCCATGTTGCCGAGGATGCAGGCCCCCGCGAGCCAGGCCCCGGCGTGCAGCGCCTCGGTCACGTAAAGGGTGAGAAGGACCGGCAGCACGCTCGCGGCCAGCACGAAGGACACGTTCGCCAGGATCAGCCGCATGTAGTGCGCGTCGCGCAGCACCGCCGCGTAGCCGTTGCTCCCGGCCGTGCGGGCGGAGGGCTTGGGGCGCTCGGCGGCGGCCGGGTGCCAGGTGGCGATCAGGATCGCGGCCACCACGAACGTCAGTGCGTCGAGGAGGACCAGCGCCCGGACCCAGCCGTCGTCCACGGCGACCGCGGCGGAGGCGACGGCGACGCCGAAGCCGCCGCCGATGTTCCGCAGGGCGCCGATGAAGCCGAACCAGCGGGCCTGGTCCCGGCGGTCGGCGGCGAGGAGTACGAGGCCCCGGCTCGCCGTCCAGTAGGTGCTCGACCCGGCCTGCACGACGAACTGGACGGCGACGATCCTCCAGACGCTGTCCGCGGCGAGGAAGGCGCAGAATCCGGCCGCGGAGACCAGGTTGGCCGCGATCACCACCGTGCGGGAGCCGAAGCGGTCGATCAGGGAGCCGGCCACGACGGGGGTGAGCAGGGCGAGCAGGTGGCCGAGCGAGAGCGCGCCGCCGATGGAGCCGAGCGACAACGAGGTCGTGGTGGTGAAGTAGACGACGGTGAACGCAAGAAGCAGTCCGTTGCCGAGGCTGTCCATGACGTTCGCGGTGACGAAGCGGCCGTTCCCCGTCAGGTCGGGAAGGCCCCACTTCTCCAGGAGACGGCTGGTGCTCATCGGGGCTCCGGGCGCTCGGGGGACGGGCCCGGACGCGGCGCTCGGCTCATGCGGTCGCCTCGGCGTCGGGAGTGGCGGGGTCGGCGGCGGTCCCGGCAGGCTCGGCGGCGGGGTCGGCGGCGCGGGGGAAGAAGTCGACCAGCATCATGTCCCGGACGCCCGTCGGAAAGCCGTCGGCCACCTCGACGGCCGACACCCCGTGGAACACGCGGCGGTCGTCGATGATGATCGTCTCGAACGGCTCGGTGAGCAGCGTGCGGTACAGGGGCGCCCTGTCGCGGTCGTACAGCCGCGAGAGGCCGCCTTCGATGTTCTCCCGCCGCATGAGCACCTGGGCGACGAAGTGGTGTCCGTCTTCGTGGACGCCCTCCGGTGCCGGCAGGCCCTCGGCGTCGCGGGTGGCGAGGACGCGGATCTGGTGGATGCCGATGCAGCCGGTGGCGGGGTCGAAGTCGCCGGGGAGGCGGTCGGCGAGCGTCCGGACGAGGGTGGCGAGGAGCGGCGAGCCGGCCACGTCCTGCTCGATGGGCTCGAACTCCCGGGCCACGCCGCCGTGCAGGGGGTTGACCGCGAGCGACTGGCGGAAGGCGCCATGGGCGGCGCGCACCAGGCCGTCGTCGGTCAGGTGGAACGCGCTGTACCGGCGCCGGCGATAGGAGCCGCCGTCCTTCAGGTAGCGGTCGACCCGCAGCCCCTCCCACGACGCGCGTAACTGCTTGATCTCGGTCTCGCCGTGGCCGGCGAGACAGTCGAGGATCGTGGCGGCCGGCAGATGGACGTACGGCTGGGACATGGAGGAGAGGCCTTTCCTGCGCGAGGTGGTGCGGGCGGTGCGGGTCAGCGGGTCAGCGGGTGCTCTGGGCGGCCGGGCCGGTGAGCAGCTCCTTGAGCCGCGTGAGCATGTCCGGTGACAGGACGCGGTGGGTGGCGTCCAGGGCGGTGATCCGGTCGAGGAAGTCGGTCTCGGCGCCGTACTCGCAGGTGGCGATCAGCAGGCCGCCGTACTCGCGGCCGTCGACCACGAGCGCGGGGGTGATCTGGACGATGTCCAGGGCCTGTTCCGCCTCCTCGACGAAGGTGTCGGTCACGCCGTTGACCGGGAACTCCAGGGACCAGCGCTGCCGGGGCAGGACCGGTTCGGCCGGGGCCCGCCACTGCCCGAGCAGGATGTCCGTCATGCTCAGGTAGGTGTTGTGGCCCGATGCGGCCACGCCGAGGGCGGTCGCGCCGGAGACACGGGGGTTGATCTCCAGCACGTAGTAGGTGCCGTGGCTGTAGATGATGTCCAGGTTGATGACACCGGTGATTCCCACGGTGGCGCAGAGCTTCTTCAGCTTCTCCGCGACCGGTGCGAAGGCGGCGTCGTCCCGGGCGCGGGGGGCGGACGAGCGCAGCTCCCAGAAGGCGAAGGTGGGCTCGCCGCCGGTCGACCCGGTGAAGCACAGTGGCTGGACGGCGAACCGGCCGTCCGCGCCGACGAGTTCGACGGTGCACAGCTCGCCGGTGACGCATTTCTCCAGGACGACGTTGCCCTCGTCCGGGGCCGCGAGCCAGCTCTCCAGGTCCGCCCGGTCGCGCAGGAAGCGCATGCCGTTCCCGGAGCTGCCCCAGACCGCCTTGGACAGGAGGGGGTAGCCGATCTCCTCCGCCTTGACGCGGATGATGTCCGCGTAGGCCGGGACGGCCGCGGCGCCGTGCTTGAGGAGCGTGCCGTCGACGAAGATGCCCGGCGGGGTCTCCAGGCCGTGGTCGGTGAGTATCTTCTTGGTCTCCCACTTGTCGGCGAGCAGCCGGGAGGGCTCGATCCCGTTGGACACCATGGGGATGCCGTGCCGGGCCAGCCTCTCCTTCACCACGGCGTCGCGCAGGCCCGCTTCGTCGGGGAAGGACAGGGAGACGACGCCGTCGGCGCCCCAGGCCCGGATCCGGTCGGCGATGAGGTCGGGGGTGGCGTCCTCGGGCAGTTTCTCCCAGGTGCCGCCGGGGAAGTCGGCGGCGTCGCAGTCACCGTCGGTGTAGAAGATGCGGGCCTCGCGGCCGGTGGCGGCCACGGCCCGGGCCAGGTCGGGTATGTAGGGGCCGGCCCGGGATATCGGGATCGACCGGATGTAGGCGATGCGTTTGATGTCCGCTGCGGTCATGGGCTGCTCCAGTTCACTCGCCGGTTGCGCAACAGGCTTTGTTCGTCGTGTGGTTGACGGCCACTCAGATGAGGACGTGCCGAGGAAATGACGACTCAACGCGCTGAGAGACAGCCAGAAACGGCCCGTGTCGCGCGACGGCACTCGTCAACTCGCCTCGCTCACAAGGCGTTTGGGTTTCACAAAGTTATGCACGTTCGCCACCTCGGGGGCAGCCGTCGGCGCCAGACGTCTCATGGTGCGGACAGGTTTGGAGGAGTGGACGAAACCCACCGGGCCCCGCAGTGCGTTTGTCGTCGGTTCCACCACTGGCGCCGACCTCACTGCCGCATGTTGACTCGCACCACGCACCAACTCAGCCACAGAGATTTACGCACCGGCCGACAGAACTGTTGTGAGCCCAAGCGCTGAGTGCATCGCAACGTCACGGGAATCGTCTGCGGGAACGAGCGCCACGCACCCCGTCACGGCGCACGTCGAGAGTTGGGA
Organism: Streptomyces sp. NPDC005898; assembly: GCF_040629635.1. Classification (NCBI taxonomy): domain Bacteria; kingdom Bacillati; phylum Actinomycetota; class Actinomycetes; order Kitasatosporales; family Streptomycetaceae; genus Streptomyces; species Streptomyces sp. NPDC005898. The sequence continues at coordinate 276,060 of NZ_JBEXWC010000001.1, forward strand.
CCGGCTGCGCCGCCGGGGCATCGGCGTGCGCCCATCTTGTCGACCCGCATTCTCCGGTGAGCCCCACGCCTGTGATCTGCCGCATGGAACAGCGGTACTCACTCCGTCGACAGGCAGTTCAAGGCCGTACCTACGTTCGTAAGGATCAGGCATGTCGAGCGCCATTCGCGACGAACTCGCCAGGCACATCAAGCAGGGTGTGATTCCGCCTTTCAACTACGCGTATCCGTCCCGCTCCACCTACCGCCCGCTGAACGGATCGTGGAACATCCGGGACATCTGGGCGGAGGACCTCAAGCGGCACTCCGTGCCCGAGCTCAACCTGTATCTGCACGTGCCGTTCTGTCGGTACAAGTGCGGGTTCTGCAACCTGTACACCGTGATCTCCGAGGACCTGGACGTGTACGACGCGTACACGGCGGCCCTGTGCACCCAGATCCGCGATCACACGGAGATCATCCAGAGCCGCCGGCTGCGCACCATCTACATCGGTGGCGGCACCCCGAGCCTGTTGGCTCCGCGTCACTTCGAGCAGATCTTCGCGACGCTGGACGAGGTCTACCCCAACTGGCGGAGCACGGTGGAGGAAGTGGCCATCGAGGCCACCCCGGACTCCATCGTCAAGGAACCCGGCACCTTGCGGGACCTGATGTCCATGGGCCTCACCCGGGCCAACATCGGCATCCAGTCGCTGGTGCCCTCGGAGATCCGCGAAGCGGGCCGGGGCCAGGCCAATGAGCAAGTCATCCGCCAGGCCATCGAGATCACCCGCGAGGAGGGCCTGCCGAACCTGAGCACCGACCTGATCATGGGTTTCGCCGGGCAGTCCCCCGAGAGCTGGAAGCACTCCGTCGACGAACTCGCGGCGCTGGCCCCCGAGACCATCAGCACGTACTTCCTCACGGTCAGGCCGGACGCGTGGTTCTCGAAAACCGGGGCCTATCAGTACATGATGAGCCCCGACCTGTACGAGCGGTACGACTACGCGAACGCCGTTTTCAAGGAAGCCGGTTACATCCAGGAGTCGAACGTCCGGTACAAGAAGCTCGGGCGCGGCGGCTACCAGCAGAAGGTGCTGACCTTCCACGGCGTTCCGCTGCTCGGACTGGGCGCCGGCGCCCGCAGCTATTCCAGTGCGGTGGACTACATGGTCGGCAGCGTGAAGCCGAGTCTCACGGAGGTCGGCGACTACATCTCCAAGGCACGCGATCACGAACTCACGCCCGTCACCGGCTTCGTCCTCGACGACGAGGAGATCATACGCAAAAGGCTCGTCCTCGACACCTTCGACCTGGACCTGAAGGAACTGGACCGCTTCGGTTATCAGGAGAAGGCCCATCTCTTCGAGCCGGTCCTCGAAGCGGCGCAGGACGTGGGTCTGCTGCGCCGGCTTCCCACCGACCGCATTCAGCTCACGCCGGCCGGTTTCAAGTACCGCGACGTCCTGTCGTGGATGTTCTTCTCCGACCACGTCATCGCTCTCGACCGCGAATACTACGCGGGCCTGCACAAGAGCAATAAGCGGGCACAGAAGCACATGGGCAGCGAACCGCTCAGCATCTCGGGTCTGAAGACGGACGCCGTCTGACCGGTTTTCCCGGCACACGGCTCTTCGGTGCGGCCACCGAAGGGAAAGAGGGTGGCCGCGCCGGGTTCCGTGATGCTCCGTGCCCCTCCGGCACCCCGCCGCCGATGCTCCCGTCGGCCGGTTCGACCCGCGCAGGACCCTGCCTCAGGAGAGCGTATGACTCGGCTTCTCGTCGCCGCCGGCGGTGGGGGCGACGTGATCGGCACGACCCTGGTCCACCACGCGCTCCACGGTGACGAACCGGCGGTGGTGCTCAGTTACTCGTGGGAGCGGCTGGTCGTCGACCCGGTCCCCGGCCCGCGTGCCGAGCGGGACTTCGCGCATCTGCGGCCGCTCACCCCCCACCTCTCCCAGATCACCGCCGACTCGTCCGCCATCGCGCCGGCGGGCTCCACGCTTCCCCGCCTCGCCGCCGAACTGCCCATCATCCTGGGGCTGTTGAGCCCGTACGGTGGCGTGCCGCTCCTGGCCCGCCAGATCACCGAGGCGGCGGAGAAGTACGCCGTGGACGAGGTCACGGTGGTCGACGTCGGAGGGGATGTGTTCGCCCGCGGCGACGAGCCGACCCTGCTCAGCCCGCTGCCGGACGCGCTGGTGATCGCCGCGTGCGCCACCGCGGGCGTGCCGGCGGTCCTCCGTCTCGCGGGCCCGGGCCTGGACGGCGAGATTCCCGAGGCCGACCTGCTGCCCGACATGGGCAGCGACCACCTGACCCTCACCGGGGCCGACGCCCGCGGCGTCGAGCACGTCTTCGACTGGCACCCCTCGGAGGCCAGCGCGCTCCTGGCCGCGGCCGCGCACGGCCTGCGCGGCGGTTGCGTGGTGCGCGACACCGGCAGGCCGGTCTTCCTGACCGACGCGAGTGCCCGCGTCCACCGCATCGCCGTCGACCGGGCCCTGCACCGCAACCGGCTGGCCCACGCGCTGTATTCCGGCGCCGTCGACAGCCTCCACGGCGCGGAGAAGGTCAGCCGGGACGTCTGCGGCTTCTCCGAGCTGCAGCGCGAACGCGACCGTTCGCTGGGCCTGGCGCACGAGAGCTGGTCCAGCCGTTCGGTGAACGAGGCCCTGGACGACGTCGACGCCCGCCTGCGGCACCTGCGGTCCAGCAACCCCGGGGCGCGCTACGTCACCTTCCGCTGCCTGGCCGAAGGACTCGGCCTCACGGGCGCCGCGGCGCAGACCCTGCGCGCCCGCCTCATCGAACAGCGGCCGGCCCAGTGTGCCGGGCCCCTGTTCTGCCTCACATCGCCCTGAAGGAGGGTCCACCCCACCATGCCCAAACTGCTCCTGCTCGAAGCGATGGGGAACACCGGCGAGTACATCCTCGACGCCGCCCGTCACCTGAACGCCGAGATCATCGTCGTCACCCACGAGGACGTCCACGAGGACTGGTACTCCCCCACGCTCAAGGCGAAGATCGCGGAGTACGGGAAGCTCGTCTTCACCGACTTCTCCGACAGTGAGGGCGCACTGCGGCAGCTCAAGGAGCTGGCCCGGGCCGAGGGCGTCGACGGCGTGGTCGCCGGCTGGGAGTTCCTGACCCCGCTGGTCGCGCGGCTCGCCGCCGACCTCGGCCTGCCCGGGAACGACCCGACGCGCTCACTGAGCTGCCGCAACAAGCGCATCATGGCCCGCGCCTTCACCGAGCACGGCATCCCGGCCCCCAGGACCGTCGCCGCGCGCGACCTCGGCGAGGCGTACACCCTGGTGCGGTCGGCGGGGCTGACCTACCCCGTCGTCGTGAAGCCCTCCGAGCAGTCCGGCTCCTGGGGCGTGTCGGTCGTCAGCGACGACGAGGAGCTGGCGGACGCCTTCGTGGTCGCCCAGTCCCACATCTTCCAGATGCCGCACGGCATCCCGCTCGACCCGCACGTGATCATCCAGGAGTACGTCGGCGGCACCGAGTTCAGCATCGAGACGGTGGCGGTCCGCGGCGCCGTGACACCGCTGTTCCCCTACGACAAGTTCACCACCGGGGGCGCGAAGCGGGCCGAGTACGGGCACACCGTCCCGGCGGAACTGGACGCGGCCCAGGTGGCCGTCCTGCAAGAGGCGGCCGTCGCGGCCGCCCGGGCCGTCGGCATCACCAACGGCGTCGCCCACACCGAACTGAAGCTGCTGCCGGACGGCACCACCCGGATCATCGAACTCGGCGCCCGCCTGCCCGGTGACCATGTGGTCGCCCTGATGCGGCAGGCCCGCGGGATCGACGAGGCCAGGATCTACGTGCAGATCGCGCTCGGCCAGGAACCCGTGCTGACACCCACCGCCGACACCGCCGCGGGCATCCGCTTCCTGACCCCGCCCCGCGGGGGCACCCTGCGCTCGGTCACGGGCCTGGGCGACTGCGACGCGGTGGCGCTGAGCAAGATGACGGTCCCGCCGGGCGGCCGGGTACGCGCTCCCGGCGACAACGACTCACGGGTGGGCTACGTGATCCTGCACGCCGACACCGCCGCCGAGGTCAACGCGGCCGCCGCACAGGTGCTGGCGAACGTCAGCATCGAGGTCGTCTGATGCCGGGTGCGGGCCTGCTCCCGAGCCGGCGGGGCCCGGCCCGGCTGACGCGCGCGTACCTGGCGGGGGTGCCCGGCGAGTGCGCGCCGGAACGCGCGGGGGCGGCCTGCGCCCTCTCCGGGGACATCTACGGGAGCGCCTTCCTGTCGCGCCCGGTCTTCTTCGGCCGCGCCGAGAGCCGGCAGCTGGGAGCGCGGCTCAGCGGACTGTACGACCTCCTCCTGTCGCTGCCCGACCGGCTGTACGACGGTGATCTGCGCGCCTTCACCGCCGCCCTCGGCTGGGCGCCGGAACAGCTCGCCGCCGCCCTCAGAGCCGACGGCAGGGCCCGCGGACTTCCCCGGAGCGCTCGCGCCGACCTGTACCGCGAGGAGGAGGGCTTCCGGCTGCTCGAACTCAACGGCGGTAGTCCGCTGGGCGGTTGGGACATAGGGGTGCTCAATCGGGCCCTGCTCGAAGAGCCGTACATCGCGTCCTTCGCGGACGAGCACCGCCTGGACTTCACCGACGGGATCGAGGTCCTCGTGGACCTGTGGCGGGAGTCCTTTCCCGGCCTCGGCGAGGCCGCCCCCGTCGTCGCCCTGATGGAGTGGCCCGACGCCTACGCCGCACTCGAACCGCACCTGCGCCGGATGGCCTCGCTGCTCGCCGCCCACGGCATCGACGCCGTGCCCTGCCATCTGGGGCAGGTGGACTACCGCGCGGACGGGATCCGTGTCGCCGGGCGCCGGATCGACCTCGTGCACCGCTGGTTCGTCATCAACGAAGTGAGCACCGCCGAGGACGTGGCCCTGCTCGCTCCGCTCACCCGGGCCGCCGATCGGGGGCTGGTCCACCTCTTCACGCCGCTGGAGAACGAGGTGTACGGCAGCAAGGCCGCGCTGGCCCTCCTCAGCGACGAGCGCAACCGCCCCCTCTTCGACCGCGCGGAACTGGAGGTGATCGACGCCCTGCTCCCGTGGACCCGCGCGGTCCGCGACGAGAAGGTGGAGGTCGCCGGGGAGCCCGTGCGCCTCCTCCCCTACGCGCAGGCGCACCGGGAGGACCTGGTGCTCAAGGCGAGCAGTTCGCACAGCGGCCTGGACGTGCGCGCGGGCTGGGAGACGTCCGCCGAGGAGTGGGCCGACGCCGTCCGCGCCGCGGTGGACGGCCCGTACATCCTCCAACGCCGTGTCCGCCCCGTGCCGGAGGACTTCCCCACCCCGGGCGCCACCGGCACCACCGAACCGACGGTACTCACCTGGGGCGTCTTCCTGGCCGGCCACGGCTACGGCGGGGCGTACCTGCGAGGCACACCCGAGATCGACAGCGGCGTCATCAGCTCCGGAAGGGGCGGCCGCCTGGGCACGGTGTTCCTCTGCGACGACTGACTCGGTCCTCGGGGAAATGAACTCCGTAGTGGCGCTCGGCCTGGACGAAGACCGGAAACAAGGTTACGTAAATCCGGCGTGCGTAAGGAAATTCGCCTTTATGAGTGATTCTGCGGGAGACACCCGGCCCCTACCATTGAGGGAGAGAAGGCACCCGCGGCCGCGGTCCTCAACTGCGTCCCTGGTGTGGGCACCTGCCGGTGACCGGCGTTCTTCTGTGCGGGCGGGAGCGTCGCCGCGACCGACGGCGGTTCCGCACCGGGCGGCCACCGCGTCGGGATAGTTTTCCGGCACCCGCCTCACCCATATCACCGGACACTTCCGGCTACTGACAGATGAGGGCCGTCATGCCGCACATTCCCCGAGAACGGATCATCAGCCTTCCCCGCACCGACATCGCCGGGATCGACGCCGGCGGCACCAAGACGCACATGCGTTTTCTCGATCCGGCCACCGGCGAGGTCAAGCACGTCCAGGCCCGCTCCGCCGACTACGACTCGCTGGAGCACCTCTTCTACGGCTGCTTCGACATGGCCGGCTGTCTGCCGCGGTCCCTGGTCGCCGGTGTCGCCGGCCGGCCCGGGCGCGACGGTGACGTCAGGATCACGAACCACCCCCAGTGGCCGACCTTCCGGCGCCGGGCCTTCGCCACGGACCTGGAGATGTCGCTCGTCACCATCAACGACATGGTCGCCACGACGGCCGGGGTGGCGGACCTCGACGAGTCCGACTGGGTCCCGCTGACCCCGGAGGTCACGCCCCACCCCGGGCCCGCCCTGCTGGCGGTGTCGGTCGGCACCGGCGTCGGCAGCGCCTCCGTGGACCGCACGGGGCGCGCCCACCCGGCGGAGTCCGGCCATGTGGCCTGGCAGCCGGTGACCGTCCTGGAGGAGGACTACCTCCGCTCCCTGCAGCGGCTTCGGCCGGGCATCCCCATCTCGGTGGAGCTGTCCATCGGCGGACTGCGCGGCATCGACCACATGTACGACTTCATGACCACGCGCAAGAAGCCGGGCCCCTACATCCAGGAACACGTCGACCGCTTCCGGCGGGAGCACCGCGGCATCGGACCGGTCATCACCGCGGCCGCCGTGGGCGGTGACGCCTGCTGCCGCGAGATCATGCGGCTGTTCGGCGCCATCCTGGGCCAGTTCCTGCGCAGCACCGTTCTGACCTGCATGAGCGAGGGCGGCTCGGTGTGGCTGACGAGCGGAGTGCTGCAGGCGCCCGGGATCTGCGACCTCCTCGTCTCGGACACGGCCTTCCTGGAGCGCTTCGTCGCGACGGGCGCGGAGCACGCGGAACTCATGCAGGAGATCCCCCTCTACGCCGTGACGGACCGTCAAGTGGCGGTCAGGGGCGCCTTCGTGCTCACGCGCCAGTCCGCCGCGCAGGCACCCGTTCCGGCCCACGTGAGGCGCGAACACGCCTGCGGATAAGGGGCCTCTGAGCTACCATCCTTAGCACGCAAGGCAAGTTCGCACGTCAATGTCGTCGCGTGCTAGGAGCTCACTGCCTATGTCCTGGGTCCTCCGACACCAGAGCGCACCCCATGGCCGCCGTTTCCGAACAGGGTCCGGCGAACGTGTCGGATGACCCGACAGTTCTCGGAAGCAGCCGACCTCGAAACAACCCACCTCGGTCGACCCCGCAGACGCAATCGGTGGCGCAGGTCTACGAACTGTTCATGCGGGACACCGCCGGCGGCTTCGGCGCGATCGACCCGGGCGCGCTCCACCAGGCCGTGACCCTCCTCAAAACGGCACGGCGCCGCCGCGCCCGGGTCTACATCATGGGCAACGGCGGAAGCGCCTCGACCGCCAGCCACATGGCCTGTGACCTGGCCAAGGGAATCGGCCGCACCAGACATGAGCGGTTGCGCGCCGTCGCCCTCTCCGACAGTTCCGCGCTGCTGACCGCCTGGGTCAACGACAGCGGCAGCACCCTGGGGTTCTCCGGCCAGCTCGACACCCTGCTCGACCCGCAGGACGTCGTGATCGCCGTCAGCGTCAGCGGCAACTCGGAGAACGTACTGGCGGGCCTGGACACGGCACGCGAACTCGGCGCCGCCACCATCGGGCTGCTCGGCGCCGACGGCGGTCGCGCCCTGCGCCAGGTGGACGTGGCGCTGCACGTGCCGAGTTGGGACTACGGCGTGGTGGAGACCGTCCACATCGGACTGCTGCACGCCCTGGCCAACGCCTTGCGCGGGCACCCGCTGACCGCCCAGCGGCCCCTCGCCACGGAGGCGGTCGATCTCGCCGTCGGACGTTCCCAGTGACGCGTGCGCTCGCGATCGCCTCCGATCGCGGGCCGGTCGCCTACTCCGGCGCAGGGCCACGACTGCGGGCGGAACGCCGGATCGGGAGCGTCACCGCCATCCTCGACGCCGCCGCCCGAGGGCTCCCCCGGTCCACCCTGTGGGTCGCCCCTTCGGACGCGGAAGGCGACCGGCGCGCCCTCGGTTCCGCCGAACACGCGCAGCTGGCCCGCCGCCTGGGCTATATGTACACCCCTCACCCCGTCGACGAGCGCCGGTACCGCGAGTACTACGACGACGTGGGTGTACGCATGCTCTGGCTGGCTCTGCACGGGCTGTGGCCGGACGTCGCCGGCACGGCCGCCCGGCCACCGCAGACCCAGGCCTTCACCCGCTCCTACCAGCAGGTGAACCGAGGCGTCGCGGAGCAGATCGTGCGGGACACGCGGCCCGACACCCCCGTGCTCGTCCAGGACTACCAGCTGGCCACGACCCCGGGATTCATCCGCGCCCTGCGGCCCCGGCAGCCCGTCGGACTCTTCCTCCACACGCCGTTCTGCACTCCGGACGAACTCGCCCGGTTGCCGGACTCCGTCGCCGGGGCGGTCCTGGACGGCATGCTCGCCGCCGACCTGCTCGGCTTCCAGTCACCGCGCTGGGCCGCCAACTTCCTTGCCTGCTGCGAGGCCTGGGGTCGGCGCGTACAGCGCGGCGGCACGGCGCCGGACACCGTCGGCGTGGTGACCGGCCCCCGTCCGACACGGGACGGCGAGGTCGCGGCCCCGGCCCGCACCAGCACGGTCGGCTGCTACCCCGTGCCCGCCGACTCGGCGCTCCTCGCGGCGAACGCGCGGAGCGCACAGGTCGCCTCCTGGCAGAGCGAGTTGGCGCAGGACCCCGCCATCCGACGCATCGTCAAAGTTGACCGCATCGACCCCGCCAAGAACGTCCTGCGCGGACTGGAGGCGTTCCAGGACCTCCTGGAACACACGCCCGCGCTCCGGGGCCGGGTCGTCATGACGTGCTGTCTGACCCCGTCCAGGGAACGCATCCCCGAGTACCGCGTCCACGCCGACCGGGTCCGCCACCTGGTCGAGCGCCTGAACCACCGGTTCCCCGGCTGCCTCGACGTCCATGTCGGCCATGACCTGGCCCGGTGCCTCGCGGCACTCACGTCGTACGACGTGCTGCTGGTCAACCCCGTACGCGACGGCATGAACCTCGTCTCGCAGGAGGGCCCCCAGCTGAACACGCGGCACGGGGCGCTGGTCCTGTCCCGCTCGGCGGGTAGCAGCGATCTGCTGGGGAGGCACGCCCTGCTCCTGGAGGATCCGCGCGACATCGACGCGACCGCGAGGGCGCTGCGGGACGCCCTCGCCCTGTCGCCCGACGAGCGCCGCCGACGCGCCGCGGGGTTGCGGGACGCGGTGACCGGCGGTGATCCGGTCCACTGGCTCGCGCGGCAGGTTCAGGAGCTGGAGCGGGTGACGGCCACACCTCCGGCAGGCGTGCCGTCGCCGCGGTAGTCGAAGACGCAGACCTCCCGGCCCGTCCCGATGACCAGCCGGTTGTCGGGTGCCGCCGCCAGGGACCAGCCCGGCGCGGTCAGCACGAAGCCCTCCTGGCGCTGACGGGTGTGCAGATCCCAGAACCGTACGACGCGGTCGTCCCCGACCGTCACCACGACCGTCCGGTTCCGCAGCCGCATACAGGCGATGGCGTTGGTCCCGGCCCCCGCGTCGCTGAGGCGCACCGGCCGCTTGCGGCCCTTCAGGTCCCACACGAACACCCCGCCGTCGTCGTCGACGCTGACCACGACCGGGCGCCCGTCCAGCGTGCCGCAGTCCAGGGCCCGCACCCAGCCCGTGTGACCGGTGAAAACAGCGGAGGCCCGGCCTGTCTCCAGGTCCCACAGCCGGATCGATCCGTCGAACGACCCGGTCAACGCGACCGGCCGGCCGTCCAAGGACGTGCACGCCACCGTGTTGATCCCGCCGGTGTGGCCGGTCAGGATGTCCCGTTCGGCAAGGGTGCGCAGGTCCCAGACCCGCAGCGTGCAGTCGTCGCTGGCGCTGACCGCCACGGGCTTGCCCCTGATCTGCGTGCAGGCCACGGAGCTGACCCAGTCGGTGTGCCCGGTCAGCACCGCGCGCTGTCGCCGGCTCGTCAGGTCCCACACCCTGACGGTCCCGTCGCTGGCCCCGCTGACGATCACGGGTGAGTCGTCGAGCCGGACGCAGGCCACCGCCCGGACGAACCCGGTGTGCCCCTCGATGACCGCGCGTCGGCGGCCGGACTCGATGTCCCAGGTGCGCACGGTCCGGTCGTCGCCACCGCTGACGGCGAGGACGTGACCGTCCGCGGTCACGGTGCCGACCGCGTTGACCCCGCCCGCGTGCCCCACCACATCGGCCTGGGTCTCCACCCGGGGGTCCCAGACGCAGATGGTGCCGTCGCTGGCACCGGTGACCACCGCGGTGCGCCCCTCGACCTCCACACCCGCCACGGCCCGCACCCAGTGGGTGTGCCCGATCAGCACGCTCAGCTCCACCTCCCGGCGCAGGTCCCAGATGTGGGCGTGGCCGCTGTCCGTGCCGCACACCACCACGCTCCGCCCGTCGAGCGTCATGCACGCCACCGCTCTGACCCAGCCCATGTCCCCGGAGAACAAGCACTTCTGCTCCAGGCTCCGCACGTCCCACACGCGTACGGTGCGGTCGTCGCCGCCGCTGATCAGCACGGGCACCCCGTCCAGCTCCGCGAACGCCACGGTGTTCACCTCACCGGAGTGCCCCTTCAGTTCCACCCGCCCCACCTGGCGGCGCGCCGCGCGGCCGGACTCCAGGTCCTCGGTCCCGGGCACGTCCCACAGCCGTACGCTGCCGTCGCTGCCGCCGCTGGCGACCCTCGGCCTGCCGTCGATCTCCGCGCAGGCGAGAGCCCGCACGGCCCCCGTGTGGCCGACCAGGAGCTGCTGCTCCCGCCCGCTCGCGAGGTCCCAGAGGCGGATGGTGCGGTCGTCGCCGCCGCTCACCAGCGTCAGGCCGCCACCGACGACGATGCCCGTCACGACACCCACCCGGCCCACGTGTCCGCTCAGCAGCGTGCGGGCGCTCTCGCTCCGCAGGTTCCACACCCGGACCGTGCCGTCGCTGCTGGCGCTGATCCCGAGCGGTTCGTCCTCGAACCGCAGGTGGGTCACGCAGTTCACCTCCGCCATGTGGCCGCGCAGCATGCCGTGGAGGTTGCCGTTGCTCAGGTTCCACAGCCGCAGCAGGCCGTCCGTGCCGGCCGTGACGACATGGGGCCGGCCGTCGAGTTCGAAGCAGTCTGCGCTCTTGACGCCGTGGGAGTGGTCGCCGAAGGACATCTGCAGCGCCGGATTGACCTGGGAACCGGTGGCCCACCGGACCTGCCAGGGCAGGCTCGCGCTCAGCTGCGCCGCCAGTTCCCGGGCCTGGTGGCTCGCGGCGTCGAAGGCGAGGATCTGCCGGCGGGTCAGGGGGTCGCACTGGCGGTGCAGCCTGAGCGAGGCACGGTAGACCGAGCGCACCGTGCGCGCCTGCTCGGTGCCGACCCGGCGCAGCGCCGGTGCCAGCGTCACCGGATCGGCGTGCACCAGGAACTCCGGGTCGCCCAGCAGCTCGTCCAGGGTGCCGGCGATCGCCGCGTGGCTGGCGACATGGCTGCGGATGTAGGGGTGGGCGTTGGTCCAGGCGCGGCGCGCGCCCGACTCGGGCACCTGGTCGAGCAGGGTCGTGGTGATCCGGCGGTGGGCCTCGGTGTCGCGGCGGGAGTCCCGCAGGAACTCCGCGAGTGTCTCGTGGTACAGCCGGAACACCGATCGATCGCCCACGCGCACCTCGACGATGTAGGCGCCGGCATGTCCCAGGAGCCAGTTGATGTCCTCGTCGGAGCAGCGCACGCCGGCCAGCACCGAGGCGAGCGGCGCCCACAGGTTGTCCCAGGGCAGGCCCTGTCCTTCGGCGTAGGCGAGCGGGGTGAGCAGCCGCCGCACCCGCCACTCGTTGGCGCCGAAGCGGGAGAGGTAGGCGGCGAAGACGTCCTTCACCTCGTTGGGGAGTCGGCGGTGCCAGTCGGCCTCGGCGGTGTCGACCTGTACCTGACGGTTGATCAACGCGCGCGCCGTCATGTTGGCGACGAGGAAGGACTGCCCGGCCCGGGCCGCGACGCCGCCCGCCACCGCGGCGGCCAGGGCGGTGTCGTCCCGGTAGGGGGAGGGACTGTCGGGGTCGTCCTCGGCCCGCAGCAGGGCCGTCACGTAGTCGGCCACGTCCTCGATGCCCGTGTACGCCGGCTGGTCCAGGTCGATGATCTCGACGGCGGTCCCCAGGGCCTCGATCGGGCCGCGCCGGGTGCCGACGATGAGCCGGACCTGCGCCATGGTGGACATCGGCCGCAGCAGGGCCCGCGCGATCAGGGTCGCCTCGGCCTGGTCCCCCACGGTGCCCGCCTCGTCCAAGGCGTCGAGGAGCACCGTGAACTGCGCGGACCGCTCCAGCAGGAAGCCGAGCAGGTCGTCCGGGGTGGCGGCCACGCAGCCCGCGGCCCGGCCCAGTTCGGCCACCACGTCGTCGAGGGTGCGGCGGCGCAGGTGGAGGTGGGTGGTGACGCACCCGGTCGGCGGAACGGTCCCGGGGGGCGTCCGCGCGTCGGGCGCCGACTTGTCCGAGAGGTGCAGGAGCCGCCCGAGCAGGGCGGACTTGCCCGAGCCCGGTCCGCCGGTGACGATGCGCGCGCGGCGGTCGTGGGAAGGGCGGGACAGCCAGCGGGCCAGCGCGGTGAGGGCGGCGACGCGGCCGGTGAAGTACGAGCCCACCTCGCCGACGTACTCCACGCCGCGGGCGCGGAGGTCGAAGTGGGTGGAGCGCTCGCGCCGCATCCTGGTGAGCGTCTCGACGTCCAACTCCTGGCCGAAGAGGCCGGGTACGAAGTTGCGGTTGGGGAAGAACGGCGGCACCCCGGCCGTGTCCACGGAGGTGCAGCTCGCGTGCTGGTACGGGTGGTGTTCGCGGAAGTGGTCGTTGATCCGCTCGGTGATCTCCGACAGGTCGATGTACTGCTGGTGGGCGCCTGCCCTCGGCTCGGCCAGTGTGCGGGCCAGCGCCCCGGTCAGGACGCCTTCGTCGGCCTCGTCCCGGGCGCGGGCGCCGGCCAGCAGCCACAGGTTGCCCGCTTCCGTCGTGCGCCGGGCCGCCAACTGGTTGGCCACCATGGCGATGTCGGTCGTTCCCGCCCCGGCGTAGCACGTGTCGAGGACGATGAGCACGCGAGCCCGGACCACGTCGTCGGCGAACAGCAGGGCCAGGTCGTCCGTTCTGACGGCGGTGGACACCAGGCGGTTCTCGACGCTGTCCGAGCAGAGCAGGTAGTGGCGTCCGCCGCCGGCGCGCACGCCGTGACCGGCGTAGTAGAGCACGATGATGTCGTCCGGCCGGCGGTCCGCCGAGCCCAGCCAGTCCTCCAGGCCGGACACCAGTTCCTTGGCGGTCGGATTCCGGCTGCGGTCCCGGAGCACCCGCTCGTAGCCGAAGGAGGCGAACAGACTCGCGACGAGTTCCACGTCACCGTCGACCCCCGGCAGGTCTTCGATCCCCTGGGCCGCATAAGTGCCGGTCCCGGCAGCGATCACGAATCGGCGGGGATTCCCGCAGTCGGCTCCCATTGGCTCGTTCGAGATCATTCGACCGCTTCCGCCCCCTCGGAACCTTGTCTCCGGTCGTACGATACGCCCCATGCAGGTGAATCGATAGCATTTCACCGCCTACGGGAAGAGACTGGGGCCCGGAGTCGGCACTGACGAGTGGGGCGTGGATGGGCGACGCGGTTGCGATGAAGACACCTTTGCCGTTCACCGAGGGCCGCCTCAAGGTGGTCGTCACGGGGGCGGCCGGGCGTATCGGCAGCGGATTCGCGGAATTCGCCGCCGATCGGTTCGAACTGCTCCTGCTGGACCGGCCCGGGACCGACCTCTCGGGACTCGCCGCGTACGGGCGTACGGCCCATTGCGACCTCGCGGACCTCCCCCGCCTCACCGAACTGTGCCGGGGCGCCGACTGCGTACTGCATCTCGCGGCGGATTCCAATACCGCAGCCGAGTGGGACAGCCTCCTCACCGCGAACATCGTGGGCACGTACCACCTGTTCACGGCCAGCAAGGCGGCTGGTTGCCCGAGGGTCGTCTTCGCCTCCTCGGTGCACGCCGTCTCCGGTTACGCGCCCGGCCGCCAGGTCGCGCCGGACGCGCCGGTGAACCCGGGGAATCTGTACGGGGTCTCCAAATGCTTCGGCGAGGCATTGGGACGCTATATGGCGGAGCGCCACGGAATGACGGTCGTGGCGGTACGGATCGGCGCCTTCCAGAATCCCGAGGCCGCGCGGGCCGCGGATTCCGAATGGATGATCGGAACGTTTGTCGCGGACCAGGATCTCCACTCTCTCCTGGAACGCGCCATCCGGGTCGAGGGAATTCGCTTCGGAATCTTCCACGCGGTCAGCGACAACTGGTTCAAGCGCCTGGACATCACCGCGACCCGCGAACTGCTGGGCTTCGAGCCCGCCTACGACTTCATGCGGCTCTCGCCGGCCTTCAAGGAGCTCTTCACCGATCTGCCTCACGGCCGTACCCCTTCCGGGACGGAGAGCGGCGCCAATCCGGACTGAGCGGGAAGGGGTGCGCGGCCCGGACTCAACCGGCGTACGCGTCCCGCCAGGAGCGAGCGGGACGCCGGCCGAGCAGCTCACGTGCTTTCGCGGAACACTGCAGCGACTCGAAGGCCCCCAACGGCCTGGTGGTGAGCTTGGCCCCCTCGCCGAGAGTTTCGAGCAGCTCGGCGGTGGGCCGGTCCGACAGAGTGTCGGGAGCCGCGATCATCAGGGCCGTCGCGCCCTCGACATCCGCCGTCAGCGCGAGCCGGCAGCTCATCGCGACGTCGTCGAGGTCCACGTAGCTCCACAGGTTCCACCGGCCGCGCTCGGGCCGGGCCCAGTACTCGGGCAGTGCCGCGTAGTCCGTCCGGTCCATGACGACCGAGAAGCGGAGTGCCACCAGGGTCATCGCATGGCAGTGGGCGAAGTGGTGCGCGAGGCCCTCACCGGTCGCCTTCGACAGGGCGTAGCTGGTCTCCGGGCGGACGGGGTGGTCCTCGTCCAGGGGCAGGTGGACGGGGCCGCCGATCCGGAAGGGCGGCCCGAGCACGGTCTCGCTGGAGGCCCACACCACGCGCTTGACGCCGTGCACCGCTGCCGCCTGGAACACGTTGTACGTGGAGGTCGTGTTCGCCGTGAAGGTCGCCCCCTCGGCCAGGTCGGAGTGCAGGGTGTGCGAGTCGGGCACGCCCGTGGCGGCGAGGTGGACCACCGCGTCCACGCCGTCCAGGGCGTCGACGGCCTGCCAGAGCTCGCGCAGATCCGCACGCCGGTAGCCGGGCTCCTGCGCCCGCATCGGCGCGACGTCGACCGGGACGGTTTCATGTCCGTGCGCGGCCAGCTCCGCCCCCACGGCCCGCCCGATCCGGCCCAGTCCCCCGGTCACCGCGACTCGCATGGCAACTCCCTTGTCAGCACCGGCATCTGACGTACCGCCACCCCGGCTGTGCGAGTGGCGGGGGGACTATAGTCGTTGTGCCGACCACCCCGGAAGGTGGCCGCTCCGGTGCCCGTCCGAGGAGGTCCCATGGCGCGGATCGTGGTGGTACACGGGATCGCCCAGCAGTTCAAGGGCCCCCGAACGCTCCACGCCGCGGTCGCGCCCGCCCTGCGCGACGGCGTGACGGCGGCTCTCGGCCCGGCCGGACCGGCGCTCGACGACCACGACATCGAATGCGCCTTCTACGGCGACGCTTTCGTCCGGCCCGGGACCCGGGCGACGGCGATTCCGGCGTACGACGAGACGGACGTGGAGGGCGACTACGAGGCGGAGCTGCTCCTGGAGTGGTGGCTGGCGGCGGCGCGGGCGTACCCGCAGGTGCGGGGCCCGGACGAGAAGTCCCGCGGCGTGGTCGGATACGCGGCGACCCGCCCCCTCACGCGCCCGCTGGTACGCCGCGCCCTCGACGCGCTGACGCACGCGCCCTACTTCGCGCGGGTCGCGGAACCGCTGCTCATCTTCGGGCTGAAGCAGGTCCGCCGGTACTTCGACGAGCCCGAGCTGCGGGAGCGGGTGCGGGCGGCGGTGGCCCGCGCCATCACGGCGGACACCCGGGTGCTGGTGGCGCACTCGCTGGGCAGCGTGGCGGCGTACGAGCTGTTGTGCGACGAGGCGTTGCGGAAGGCGCACCCCGAGTGGCGGATCTCCACGCTGATCACCCTCGGCTCGCCGCTCGGACTGCGCGGCCTGATCTTCGACCGCCTGTCGCCGGCTCCTCACCACGGCACAGGCGTCTGGCCCCCCGGAATCGAACGCTGGACGAACATCGCCGACGAGGGCGACATCGTCGCCCTCGTCAAGCAACTCGCCCCCCGCTTCGGCACGCAGGTCCAGGACCACGAGGTCCACAACGGCGTCGAGATGCACTCCGTGAGCCGCTACCTCACGGCCTCCACCACGGGCAGGGCCATCGCGGGAGCACTCACCGAAACCACTTCCTGACGCGGTCCAGAGCGCGGCCCGCATCAGGAAGTAGTCGGCGTCAGGAAGTGGTCCGCGACAGAGGGTGTGGGCCGTCAGACTCCGATCAGCTCGTAGGTACCCGTGCCGTCCTGCCGGCCGTTGGAGTACTGGCGCAGGAACTCCCCGTCGGCGTACCGGTCGTGGCCCATCATGGAGCCGGTGTGCTTGTTCTGCAGACCGACCTTCGAGCTGCCCGGCACGTCGCGGTAGACGTAGAACCGCTGGAGGTCGTCCTCCGCGCAGGGGACCGTCATCACGACCGCCCGGTCGATGGCCGCGTTCTGCGCGGGGATGCTCGCGCACCCGCCGTTGCCCCAGTTCCACAGGGACGCCTCGAGGACCCCGTCGCGCTCCGTCACGTTGCACAGGCGCCAGTGGTCCAGGTGGCCGCTGAAGATCGTCGAGGGCCGCAGCCGGACACCGTCGTCCGCCCGGAGCGGTGCGCCCCAGGACAGGGACTTGCCGGGTACGGCGATCTTGAAGGTGCCGCCCACGCAGTCCAGGGCGGCCCGCGCGCCGCGTCCGGCGGCCTTGGGCTGTTCGGCGGGCGTGCCGCCGGTGAGGGCCGGGCGCTGGACGAGACGGTCCCGCTTCTGCTTCGCCGTCGGCGCCACGGCGCCCGCCGGGCGCTCGGCCTTCGCGGCGGCCGAGCCGCAGTCGAGAAGGCCTTGCGCCTTGGCCATGATGCTGCCCGCGGGCACGCTGTCCTGGCAGCGCACGGCGCCTTCCTCGAGGGTGGTGAAGGTGGTGAAGCTGCCGCCGCCGGTCCCCTCGAACCACGTCAACGCCCAGCTTCCGTCGCCCTGTTGGACGCGGTTGCAGTTGAGGCTTCCGTACGTGCTGGTGACTTTCTTGGTGCCCTTGTAGACGCCGTAGTAGCCGGGCTTGCTGAAGTTCCACGTGACGGCGTTCGACACGGTGCTGGTGGAGGAGGAGTCGACCTTCACGCTCAGCCCCAGGCTCGCGCCGACCTTGCCGAGGGTCTCGACGGCGAAACCGCCCTCGGCGTTGCCGTTGAGGCCGACGGAGACGGAGATGGTCGTCTGGGTGCTGGTGGTGACGGTCTGGTTGCCGGTGGTGCCCTCGGTGACGTACCAGCCCTTGAAGTGGGTGATCGTCGGGGACACTTCGGTGGTCTTGATGTACGGGTGGCGGGTGCCGAGGTCGGCGGCCGTGCAGCTGTCGCCGGGCTGGGACGCGGTCGTGCCGGTGGGCGCGGCGGCAGCCGGTGAGGCGGCGAGGCTCATGGCGGTGACCGCGATGGCGGCCGCCGTGGCGGTCACCGCCGTAATTGATCTGCCTAACCGGCTGACGGGTCCTGTGGAACGCATCGTTGCCTGCTTCCCCCTGGTCGGGTGTGTCCGGTCGGGGGTGAATGTAGCGGCCACGGGGGGTGGTGGCGTGAGGGCCGAACTGGCCACGAACGATCACGGAGGGGCTTGTTCCGCCCCCGGGGTCACCGCACCGTGCGGCTGTCATAGCCACCGCTTGCGTGGCGCCGGCCGCAGTCTCACGAGACAGCCGCTCCCGCCCTGCGACTACGTCCAGAGAGGAACGCCGGTCGCCGTCTGCAGTTCTGCTCCGACGTAGGTTTCGGTCGTGTCGACCAGCCGCTGAATGTGAGCGTAGTAGGTCTCGACCTTGGGCTTGGTGGGTGCCGTCAGTGAAGAGCCGCGATGAGCGATATCTCCTCGGAGGGTGACCAGGGCGTCGAGCTTCTTCTCAGCCTTGGCTGGGCTCATTCCGGGCCAGGACCAATGATCCGGGACGTCCTCAATCCCTATGGCGTCGCCAAAGAGCATCTTGATGTTCCAGGTCTTCGGCGTATTCAGTCGCTGATTCCGCTCGGCCTGCAGGTTGGCCAGTCGTGTGCGGAGCAGCGTACGCCAGCCGCCGTCCGCAAGAGCCCAAGCAGCAAGCTGGTTCTTGGGGTCAAGCTCCTTGGACACCCGCTTGCGGAGCGGCTCGGGAAGTGCCTGCGCGTCTACCCCGTGTGTAACCAGGTGTTCCAGTCCCTCCGCAGCGAGGTCCTCGCAAAACGCCTCCCAGAAAGCAGAGAGCAGGACGATCGATGCCTTGTGGAGGGCGTCGACTTGCCACTTGCGGCCCGGCCCCTGGGGAGTGATGTCGGCGTGGATTTCGAGTAGACGGTCGATGTCCTTGCGGTTCGCGTCGAAGGCCAGGCGTGCCTTGCTGGGCATTGGGCTCCTCTGGAAGGTCGGGTTGAACAGGAGGTTAGCGGCGATGGCGGGGACAGCGTGAGCGGACGGGAGTGACAGTGGTACCTCGTCGTTGAGTTGCGGCATCTACGCAGCCTCCGGCGCCCCGGCAACCGCTCGCCCGGCGAAACCCCGGACCACCGTCACGCCCGCACGTTCCCCGTGACATACGGACCTGCGCCGTCCCACCGCCTCGAAGTGCGCCCTAGCTCACTCCCTGTCTGCGCAAACGGTCGGCCTCGGCGGTCCGCCCCTGCTCGGCGAGCAGGCCGGCGAGCACGTCCAGGACCTGTGTACCGCCTCCCATGGCGAGGTTCCGGCGCCACAGTTCTTCGATCTCGGCGATGCGGCCCGTCCGTGCGAGCAACTTCGTCAGGTGGTGACCGGCGTACCAGCGCGTGGCCGAGTCGCCGTGGTCCGCCAGGCGGCGCCAGATCGCCTCACTCTCGTCGGTGTTCCGGTGCGTTTCCAGGAAGGTGACGAGTTCCTCGTTCACCGCCAGATTGCCGGCTGCCGCGATCCTCCGCAGCAGCGCCTCCGCCTCGTCGATCCGCCCGCTCTCCACCAGGAGTTGGACGAGGCGACTACGGGAAGACCAGGCACTCTCGCCTCCGTTCAGAGCCGAGCGGAGCAGTACAGCCTCGGCCTCGTCCGAGCGCCCCTGCTTCAGCAGGAGACTGACCAGCCAGCCGGTGCCCTTGTCGTAGGTCGTGGAGACCTCTTCGAGGAGGCGCTCCTCCTCGGCGTCCTTGCCGTGCCGACCCAGCAGGAGGGACAGCGTCAGCAGGGTGTCGGGGTCGCCCTTGAGGGCGCTGGGGAGGAGCAGCTCGACCGCCTCGTCGACACGGCCCTGCTGTTCGAGCACCGTGGCCAGTCCCGAGGCCGATCCATGTTCCCCGGCACGGACTCCGGCGCGCCACAGTTCCTCCGCCTCGGCCGGCCGGCCCTGCCGCAGGAGGAGGTCGCTCAGCATCTCGCGCCCACTGGACGAGGTCTCGTCCCCGTCTCCGTGCCGGACGCTCTGGCGCCACACCCACTCGGCCTCGGCCGCCCGCCCCTCACTCTCCAGGCGTCTGGCCAGGATGCTGCGGGCGTAACGGTGACCGGCCATCGCGGACCTCCACAGCACCTCCTCCGCCTCCGCGGCGCGTTCGCCGATGTCGAGCATCATGACCAGCTGGTTGCGGCAGCCGAGGTCGCCGGCCCGGGCGCCTTCGCGCAGCGCCTGGTGGGCCTGGTCGCGCATCCGGTGGCTCTGCAGGAACTCGATGAACGGGAACCACTCGTGGTGGCCCGCGGCGACGGCCTGCCGCCAGGTGGTGAGAGCCTCGGCTGTCCTGCCGTGTCTGTCCAGGAAGGAAGCCAGGCTGCTGACCACGCTCATGTCTCCCCGTGCGAGGCCGTCGCGGAACACGCGTTCGGCTTCGGCCGGTCGGCCGCGCTGGTCGAGGAAGTTGCCCAGCCGGACGAGCTCCAGGTCGTCGCCGGCGGCGGCCGCCGCCCGCCGGACCCGCTCCTCGTCCTCGATCCTGCCCTGTCGCGCCATCAGATCGATGAGTGACGACCGGGCCTGCGGCATGTCTCCGGCCGCCGCGCGATAGATCTGCTCGGCCTGCCGGAAGAGGCCGCGGTCTTCCGCGGCCCGTCCCGTGCGCCACAGGTCCGCGCCGGTGAGGTGGTCGGCGTACGCCTGCCACACGCTGTCGGCGGGCACGCTCGCGCGCCGTGTCGCGGCACCGTGCTGCAAGAGGTAGTCGGCCACGGTGTATCCGGCGACCGTGCCCATCTCCCGTCCTGGGAGCGGGTTGAGGACCGAAGTCGCGCCATGCAGCTCCCTGGTCGCGTAAGCCGTGGCTCGCGCGAACCAGTCCTGCGGGGCCCTGGCGATCTCGGAGGGGGTGAGATACGCCGGGACCGCCGCCGTCAGCAAGGCGGTCGGCACGCCGCCCTCGACTCCGAGCCGACGTGCATCGACAGCTGCGGTGATGAGGGCACGGGCGTAGGGGTCGGACGCCTGTTCCCAGCGCAGCACCAGATGAGGGGCTGCGGCGAGGACCTGGGTCATGCCGTAGTCGGCCAAGGTCAGGGCGACGCGGATGCGCGGATCGTCCCGCGCCGCGGCGTCCGCCAGCTCCCGCTCCGCCGGAGTCAGCCGGTCCGCGAGGTCGATGACCTCCGCCTGCTTGAGCACTTCACGCTCGCGCCGGAACAGATCGTCCTCGCCTGCCCCCGGCTTCGCGGTGAACCGGAAGTAGTGGTCGGGCCAGAGCGTGCCGACCAGCACTGTCTCGGCCTCACCCGCCAGCAGGGCACGGATCGTCGCGGGTGTCAGCCCATCGCTGAGGTAGTTCTGGAACTCGTCGAGCCACACCACGGTTCGGGGAGCGGGCGCGGCCGCCAAGGCGGCCAGGGCGGTGGCGTCGGGCGGCTGGACGAGCCACCAGTCGGCCCGCTCTGCCCGGACCGCCTCCCACGCGCTGCGCGTCTTGCCCACGGACGACCCACCGACCAGCAGGACGAACCGTCCGGCGGCCAGCGCGGCCCGCAGGCGGGCGTCGATGTCGCGCGGCACGTAGACCGGGAGTTCGTCCGCCGCGGTCGCCGGACCGGTCACCTGGATCGCCGCGTGAACGCCGAGCGCGCGGGGCCGGGCGTCCCGTACCCGCAGAGCCCCGGAGGGCCGTCGGACCGGCACGGACCCGACCCGGCTCCACGCGGCCAGCCACCCCGAGACTTCCGTGGACGGCACTTCGCACACGGCGAGGAAGGTCAACAGCTTGTCGCGCGACGGCATCCGGCGACCGGTAACGATCTCACCGATCGTGCTCCTGGCCAGGGGCTCCCAGGCCGGTCCGCCGGGCTTCGGCCGCAACTTCCCGGCTGCCGCCGCCATGCGCTCGTACGACAGGCCCCTCTGCCGACGGAGCGCGTCGAGGCACGCCGCGAAGCCGGCGGGCCCGTCCGCCCGATCCGTGTCCACTCCCCCCACCGCGCCCCCTCACACGGCCGCCCGTACCGACCACTCAACATACGGACCGGGACCTGTCACCGTCACCGATTCCAAGGTTTCTCGGTCTGCCTCCGGCTTCCTCCGACTCCCGCCGAGACCGTGGCCGGAGGGCGCGCCCGCCCGCTGCACTGAAGCCACGCCACCGAACACGGGAGGAATCATGAGCGACTGGCTGGTCATCGTTCAGGCCGCAGGTAGTCTCTTCACTTTCGCCGCCACCCTGGTCGACTTCTTCGCGGCGCTGCACGGTCGCCGCAGTGATGTCGACCAGTGACCGGACAGGCGCTCACCCTCACGCCACCGTCAGCTGCTCGGCATGAGCATCTTCGGGATCGGGCCGCGAGGGCTTGCCCTTCCCGACGGCACGAACTGGATCTGGACCGTCCGGCGCCGTCCAGGTGCACGTCCTGCGCAAGATCGTCGGGCTGATCCCGAAAACGATCAAGGGGCCGTTTCAGATTGCTCTGAAGCGGCCCCTCATCTGCGACTCTCACGAGTCGGGACGACAGGATTTGAACCTGCGACCCCTTGACCCCCAGTCAAGTGCGCTACCAAGCTGCGCCACGTCCCGTTGCCCGTGTGACCTGGGGTTTCCCCCTGGCCGAACGCGCAGGAAAACAATACCGCACTCTCACTGGTGATCGCTCACCCCTTTCCGGGGGACGGCTTTCCGGCGGACGGTGATCCTTGACCTCAAGCGAGGTTGAGGTTGCACGCTTCCTCGCATGGTGACGAACACGACCACGACGACGCCCCCGGCACGCGCCTACGGATACGCCGATCTGCCCCACCTCATGGCGCTGATGACGGGCGACGAGAAGCACGGGCCCGCCGCGACATCGACGCTCGACGCCCTGTGGGTGCTCTACGACCGTGTGCTCCGCGTCACGCCGGAGCGGGCGGACGACCCCGGGCGGGACCGGTTCCTGCTGTCGAAGGGGCACGGGCCCATGGCCTACTAC
This sequence comes from Streptomyces sp. NPDC005898, assembly GCF_040629635.1. Lineage (NCBI taxonomy): Bacteria > Bacillati > Actinomycetota > Actinomycetes > Kitasatosporales > Streptomycetaceae > Streptomyces > Streptomyces sp. NPDC005898. Next base: position 298,621 of record NZ_JBEXWC010000001.1, read on the forward strand.
GCCGTCCTCGCCGCCAAGGGCTTCCTGCCCGTCGCGTGGCTGGAGGGCTTCGGCTCGTACGACTCCCCGCTCGGGCACCACCCCGACCGGCTGCTGGTGCCCGGCGCCGAGATCGGCAGCGGCTCGCTGGGGCACGGGCTGCCCGTCGCCGTGGGGACGGCGCTCGGGCTCAGGGCCCAGGGGCGCACCGGCCCCGCCGTGTGGACGCTCGTCGGTGACGCCGAGATGGACGAGGGCAGCAACCACGAGGCCATCGCCTTCGCGGGCCCGGCACGGCTCGACCGACTGCACGTCCTCGTGATCGACAACGCCTCCGCCAGCCACGCGCGGCCCGGCGGGCTCCAGGCCCGCTTCGAGGCCGCGGGGTGGTCCGCCGAGACGGTCGACGGGCGCGACCACGACGCCCTGTACGCGGCCTTCACCGCACCCCACCCGGGGCGGCCGCGCGTGGTCGTCGCCCGGGTCGAGCCCAAGGAGTAGGCGGTCGAGCCCCCGCACGACCCCCGGCAAGCGTGAGCCGCACCGCCCCTCCCCCTCCGTACATCTGGAAAGGAACGTTCCGCCATGGACACCATGCGTGACCGATTCGCCCCTGTCGTCTCCCGGCTGCTGGACGAGGATCTCCGCGTCGCCGTCGTCCTCGCCGAGATCGGCAAGGACGCCTTCGCGGAGACGATGCGCGAGCACCCCGACCGGGTGATCAACGTCGGCATCCGGGAGCAGCTGCTCGTGGGCGCGGGCGCGGGGCTCGCGCTCGCCGGGATGCGGCCCGTCGTGCACACCTTCGCCGCCTTCCTCGTGGAGCGGCCCTTCGAGCAGCTCAAACTCGATTTCGGGCACCAGGGCCTCGGAGGCGTCCTGGTGAGCGCCGGCGCGTCCTTCGACTGGCCCGCCGGCGGCTTCACGCACATGTCGCCCGGCGACGTGGCGCTGCTCGACACCCTCGCCGACTGGACCGTGCACGTGCCGGGCCACCCCGACGAGGCGGAGACGCTTCTGCGGCACGCCGTCGCGGCGGGCGACGACAAGGTGTACGTACGCCTGTCGGTGCAGTCCACCTCCCGGGCGCTGCCCGTGGACGGCGAACGTTTCCTCACCGTGCGCGAGGGGCGCGCGGGCGTGGTGATCGCCGTCGGGCCGCTGCTCGACCAGGTCCTCGCGGCGACGGAAGGGCTCGACGTGACCGTGTTGTACGCGACGACCGTGCGGCCCTTCGACGGGCGAGCGCTGCGCAGGGCCGTGGGAGGCGCGGAGGCGGCCGACGTGGTGATCGTCGAGCCGTACCTCGCCGGGACCTCGACCGGCGCCGCGAACGACGCGCTCGCCGATGTCCCGCACCGCGTGCTCGGTCTGGGCGTGGCCCGCCGTGAGCTGCGCCGCTACGGGCAGATCGAGGAGCATCTGGCCGCCCACGGCCTGGACGCGGGGTCGCTGCGCGAGCGGATCGGCGGCTTCCTGGGCGAGCGTGCCCGCGTACGTACGCCGTAGGGCCCGCGCCTCTCAGCTGCTGCGGGGTTGGTGCCCCTATGCCCTGGGGATGTCCTCGGGCATGTCCTCGGGTATGTCTTCGGGGGTGAGGACCCCCAACTCGGGGTGTTCCTCCAGGAGTCGGGGCGGCGCGGCCTGGCGCCAGGAGTCCGCCAGGATGTCGGTCAGCTCCTGGGCGTCAAGGGCCGCCAGGCGCACCCGCACCCATGCCGAGGACGCCTCGTGCGCGGCGACCCAGAACTTGTCGGGCTCGGCGAGGACCAGTTCGTCCCGCTCGATCTTCGGGCACCGCACCGCGATGGACGTCTCGTCGTCCGGGACCGTCAGGAACATCTTTCCGGCGACACGGAACGTGGGCATGCTCCAGGCGATCTTCTCCACCGTCTCCGGCAGGGCGAGGGCGATGCGGCGCACGTCGTCGGAGGTGACGCGGGCCCGGGATCTGGACTTCGACATGCCGGAACCGTAACCAACGCCACTGACAGTCGCCCGGGCCCGCCCCGGCGTGGCCGGGGTCTCGTGCGGGCCCGTTCGTTCAGGGGGCCGGGTTCTCGCCGAGGCGCTTGTAGAACAGGGTCGTCGCCCGGAGGGTGCCGGCCGGGTCCGTCGCGTAGTCGGGGATGGTCCCGGCCGAGGTCCAACCGGCCTTCACGTAGAGGGTTTCGGCGGGGCTGCCGGTCTCGGTGTCCAGGACCAGGAGGGTCACCCCCGCCCGCGCCGCCGCGTCCTCGGCGGCGGACAGCAGGGCGCGGGCGAGGCCTTGGCCCCGCGCGGACGGGTGAACCATCAGCTTGGCGATCTCGGCGCGGTGGCGGCCGTTGGGCTTGTCGGTGAACGCGACGGAGACCGTTCCGACGACCCGCTCGGCGTCGTGCGCGGCCCAGACGGCGAGGCGCCCCTCCTCGATCGCGGGAGCCAGCCCGCGCCACCACGCGGCCGCGCTCGCGCGGTCCAGGTCCGCGAGGAAACCGAGCGAGGCACCGCCCCGCACGGTGTCGGCCAAGAGGCGGCCCAGATCGTCCGCGCACTCCAGGAGCCGGGCGGCGTCGAGGCGCGCCAAGGACGTGGCGACGGTTATGACTTCACCACCACGAGGGCGTACCGCACCGCCTGCTCCCCCAGGCAGCGGAAGCGCGACGCGCCCCACAGCCGGTAGCGCAGGCAGTCACCGGTACCCAGGACGTGCGGTTCCCCTTGGACCGTCACTTCCAGGGACCCTTCCAGGACCCAGATGTGCTGCTCGAGACCGGGCACGGGCGGCCGGTCGTACGCGATGTCGGCGCCCGGCTGCAATCGGCCCTCGACCAGTTCGCCGCGCATCCCGATGTGCGGCGGCGAGACCTGCCAGCGCATGAACCCCGCGTCGTCGTCGGACCAGACGGCCTGGTCGACGGCGCGCACCAGCTGTGCGGGCTCTGCCTCCACCTCGCTCAGGAGCTGGGACATGGTCCGTTCGTAGACGGCGCAGAGGCGGTTCAGGAGGGCCGCGGTGGGGCTGATCTCCGCACGCTCGGCCCGGGAGAGGGTGGAGCGGCTGATGCCGCTCAGCTCGGCCAGCTCGCCCAGGGACCAGCCGCGTTCGGCGCGCAGCTCGGACAGTCGGGCGGCCAGGCGCGCGTCGACTCCTTCGTGTTCCATATTCGGCACGCTATCCCGCATGTGGGACCGGAACAAGGGTGATCTCGCTCTCCGAACCGCCGCCGTCCGCTCTACGGACCGCCGCCATCCGCACACCGGACCACCGTCGCCGGCTCTCAGCCCGCCGCCTCCCCGAGGGCCGTCAGGATCGGGCGGATGAGCGGGTGTCCCTCCGCCCCGCACCGCACCGCCGCGAACACCCGGCGGGTGGGCGCCGCGCCCTCCACCGGGCGGACCACGACACCCGAGACGTCCATGCCCCGCAGCGCCGAACGCGGTACGAGGGCCACGCCTGCGCCGGCCGACGCGAGCGCCACGACCGCGCGGAAGTCGTCCGACCAGTGCTCCGGCGTCGGCTGGAAACCGGCCTGCTCGCAGGCGAGGACGACCACGTCGTGGCACGGGTTGCCCGCGAAGGGGCCGATCCAGGCGTCCTTGGCCAGTTCGGCCAGCGGTACCCGTGCGGCGCCGGCCAGCCGGTGGCCGAGCGGGAGCACCGCGTCGAAGGGCTCCGCGTAGAGCGGGACCCGGGTCAGCCGGGGGTCGTCCGCCCCCGGCGCGCCCCGGTACTCGACGGCCACCGCGACATCGACCTGCCGGTCGAGGACCATCGGCAGGCTCGCGTCGCCCTCCGCGTCCTGGACCCGGACCCTGATGCCGGGCGCGGAGATGGCGAGGCGGGCCAGGGCGGGGGCGACGACCAGGCCGATGCCGGTGGCGAAGGAGGCGACGGTGACGGTGCCCGCCTCGCCGGAGCTGTACGCGGCCAGCTCGGCCTCGGCCCGCTCCAGCTGGGCCAGCACCGCGTTGGTGTGCGCCAGCAGGATCTCGCCGGCGGCCGTCAACCGTACGCCGCGCGCCGAGCGGTCGACCAGGCGGTGTCCCGTCTCCTGCTCCAGGGCGGTGAGCTGCTGGGAGACGGCGGACGGGGTGAGGTACAGGGCGGCCGCGGCGGCCGTGACCGTACGGTGGTCGGCCACCGCACGCAGGATGTGCAGCCGCCGTGCTTCGATCATGCGGCGATTCTCCCAAATCGGGAGCCCCCACCGCACCATCGGTCTCGCCGGGTGCCTGGCGGGACGCCCACGGGACGCCCTAAAGGGGCACGCGCTGTCACGCCGTACGGGCCCCCGTAGTCCCGGGATCTTCGGAAAACCGTTCGACAGGCGGGCCCTCGACGCACTGAGATGGCACCCCGACCACCGCCCACCGCACGGAGCGGACCGCCCAGGCCGACCGGGCTGACCGGGCCGACCGGGCCGACCGGGCCGACCGGGCCGACAGCAATCGCCGAGGTCGACGGGGTGTTCGACGCCGAGGCGATGACCGCGCTGTGGGACGCCGCCCTGGGCGTGCCCGGCTGGGACCGCCCCGCGGTCTGGTTCCACGGCGACTTTCACACCGGCAATCTGCTGACCGTCGGGGGCCGCCTCAGCGCGGTCATCGACTTCGGCGAACTCGGTTTCGGCGATCCGGCGTGCGACCTGACCATCGCCTTCACCCTGCTGTCCGCCGAGAGCCGGGCCGCCTTCCGGGCCGCGCTCGGCGTGGACGGCGCCACCTGGACCCGGGGCCGCGGCTGGGCGCTGGCCACCGGCCTGAACGCCTACACCTCGTACGCCGCGGTCGACGCGCGGGTCGCCGCGCGTGGGATCCGTCAGGCCCCGGCCCGCTCCCCCAGCTCCGCGCGCGCCGCCACGAACGCGTCCACCGCCCGGTTCACGTCCTGCGTGGAGTGCGCCGCCGAGAGCTGGACGCGGATGCGGGCCGCGCCCTGCGGAACCACCGGGTACGAGAAGCCGATCACGTACACGCCGCGCTCCAGGAGCAGCTCGGCCATGCGTCCCGCGACGGCCGCGTCCCCGATCATGACCGGGGCGATGGCGTGGTCGCCGGGCAGGATGTCGAAGCCCTCCTCGGTCATCCGCGAGCGGAACAGGGCGGTGTTGGCGGCGAGGCGCTCGCGCAGGTCGCCCGCCGTCTCCAGCAGGTCGAGGACCTTCAGGGAGGCCGCCGCGATCACCGGCGCCAGCGTGTTGGAGAAGAGGTACGGGCGCGAGCGCTGGCGCAGCAGCGCGACGATCTCGGCGCGGGCGGCGACGTAACCGCCGGAGGCGCCGCCGAGGGCCTTGCCCAGCGTGCCGGTGATGATGTCGACGCGGTCCATGACGCCGTGCAGCTCGGGGGTGCCGCGGCCGCCGGGGCCGACGAAGCCGACGGCGTGCGAGTCGTCCACCATGACCATCGCGTCGTACCGGTCGGCGAGGTCGCAGATCTCCGCGAGTGGGGCGACGTAGCCGTCCATGGAGAAGACGCCGTCGGTGACGATCAGCCGGCGGCGCGCCCCGGACGCCTCCTTGAGCTGCTGCTCCAGGTCGGCGAGGTCACGGTTCGCGTACCGGAAGCGGCGCGCCTTGGACAGGCGGATGCCGTCGATGATCGAGGCGTGGTTGAGCGCGTCGGAGATGACGGCGTCCTCGGGGCCGAGCAGGGTCTCGAAGACACCGCCGTTGGCGTCGAAGCAGGAGGAGTACAGGATCGTGTCCTCCTGGCCGAGGAAGGCGGACAGCCGCGCCTCCAGCTCCTTGTGGACCTCCTGCGTGCCGCAGATGAAGCGGACGGAGGCCATGCCGTAGCCCCAGCGGTCGAGGGCCTCGTGGGCGGCGGCCACGACCTCGGGGTGGTCGGCGAGGCCGAGGTAGTTGTTGGCGCAGAAGTTCAGGACCTCGCCCCCCGAGCTGACGGCGACCGTCGCGGACTGCGGGGTGCTGATGACCCGCTCGGGCTTGTGCAGCCCGGCGGCCCGGATCTCGTCGAGCGTGGCCTGGAGGTCTTCGCGTACGGAGTCGAACATGCGTGTATTCCTTCGGGGTGGGCCGGGGAGGGTCAGGAGGTCCAGTCGAGGATGACCTTGCCGCCGCGGCCGCTCGCCGCGTCGTCGAAGGCGGCCTCGAAGTCGCGGTGGCCGTAGCGGCCCGTGATGACGGGGGCCAGGTCGAGGCCGCCTTCGAGCAGTACGGACATCGCGTACCAGGTCTCGAACATCTCGCGGCCGTAGATGCCCTTGATGGTGATCATCGAGGTGACGATCCGCGCCCAGTCGACGGCGAACTCCTCCGACGGCAGGCCGAGCATCGCGATCTTGCCGCCGTGGGTCATGTTGGCGACCATGTCGCGCATCGCGCGCGGGTTGCCGGACATCTCCAGGCCGACGTCGAAGCCCTCGCGCAGCCCGAGCGCGCGCTGGCCGTCGGTGATCGTGGCCTCCGCCACGTTCAGGGCGAGGCTGACGCCGACCTTGCGGGCCAGTTCCAGGCGCTCCTCGCTGACGTCGGTGATCACGACGTTGCGGGCGCCGGCGTGGCGGGCGACCGCGGCCGCCATGAGGCCGATCGGCCCGGCCCCGGTGATCAGCACGTCCTCGCCGACCAGCGGGAAGGACAGGGCGGTGTGCACGGCGTTGCCGAAGGGGTCGAAGATCGCGGCCACATCGAGGTCGACGGGCACGCGGTGCACCCAGACGTTGCCGGCGGGCAGCGCGACGTACTCCGCGAAGGCGCCGTCCCGGCCGACGCCGAGGCCGACGGTGGCGCGGCACAGGTGACGCCGCCCGGCCAGGCAGTTGCGGCACTTGCCGCAGACCAGGTGTCCCTCGCCGCTGACCAGGTCGCCGACCTCGACGTCGGCGACATCGCGGCCGGTCTCCACGACCTCGCCGACGAACTCGTGCCCGACGACCAGGGGTGCGGTGATCGTCTGCCGCGCCCAGCCGTCCCAGGCCCGGATGTGCAGATCGGTGCCGCAGATCCCGGTGCGGAGCACCTTGATGAGGACGTCGCCGTGGCCGATGACCGGCTCCGGCACGTCCATCAGCCGGAGACCCGGCTCCGCTTTCTCCTTGACCAGCGCCTTCAACGCCACGGCTCCTGTCGTACATCGATGTTTCCCCCGACGGCACAGGAATCTTCCGTACCGGGGCGCCCGGGTCCATCGAGGATTTCTTAAGCGGCGCCGCAGGTTTCCTTCAGACCTGTGGGTCAGCGGGTCCGGTCACGCTCGAAACAGGCGGTCGGCTCGGTGTCCAGGGCGGGCACCTGTCGGCCGCGACCCGACGGGCTCATTTCTGGCCCCCGACGGCACCGCAGTAATCGCTTACAGGCTGAGTGAGACCGCCGCTTCCCCACAACACCCCGCCGCTCCATGGCTTCTGGGCAGAAAGGAACACAGAAAGACGCCGGACCCCTTGCGCCTCATAGCAACCGCTTACATGCTGTCGCGCAATCGCCGTCGCCCCCTGTGTCCCCCGCGCCCTTGACGCCCCTCCGCCCCGACACCTCCGGCCTCCGGGAGTCCGCATGCCCCTGCCCCTCTCCGGCCCCACCGGGCCCAGCCGTCGCACCCTGCTCGCGGCCGGGGCGGCGTCCGCCGTCGCGCCGTCGGCCGTGAGCGCCACGGCGTGGGCCGCCGACCGCGAAAGCGCCTACGACGCCCTCCTCGAACGCGCCGCGACCCAGCTCACCGGCGGCGCGTTCGACGCCGGCGATCCCGACTTCGCCGCGGCGCTCAAGGCCCTGGGCACCCAAGCGGCGACCTGGTGGCGGCAGTTGGACCGCTCGGCGGGCAGGACCGCGCTGTGGCCGGACCTCTCCCCCGCGTCGGAGCCCGGCAACTTCGGCCAGAGCCACACCCGTCTGCGCACCCTCGCCACGGCCTGGGCCACCCCCGGCACGTCCCTCAGCGCCCCGCCCGGCACCGCGTCCGGGGCCGGCACGGGCGCGGACGTCGCCGGGACGCTCCTCGACGCACTGCGTTTCCTGCACGCCACCGGCTACCACCCGGGCCGCCCGGAGACCGGCAACTGGTGGTTCTGGGAGATCGGGGCGCCGGGCGCCCTGATGGACACCTGCGTCCTGCTGCGCGAGCGGATGCCGGCGCAGGACCTGGCCGCCTACACGGCGACGGTCGCGCGGTTCTGCCCGGACCCCGACCGCCGCACCAGCACGCCCTCGCTCCCGGAGACCGGCGCCAACCGCGCCGACAAGGCCGTGATCGTGGCCCTGCGCGGTCTGCTCGCCCGGGACCCGGCCACGGTGGCGCTCGCGCGCGACGGCCTGTCCGACGTCCGGGACGGCGGCCGGAACAGCCTCTTCAGATACGTCACTTCGGGCGACGGCTTCTACGAGGACGGCTCGTTCGTCCAGCACGGCTCCGTCGCGTACACCGGCACGTACGGCAGTGTCCTGCTCGGCGCCGCCGGCCGGCTGATCGCGCTGCTCGCGGGCTCCGCGTGGGCGGTCGAGGACCCGCGTACGTCGGTGCTGTACGACGCGGTGGACCGGACGTTCGCACCGGTGATCTTCGACGGGCTGATGATGGACGCCCTACGCGGCCGTGCGGTGTCGCGGGAGAAGGCGCGGGACCACCACGACGGCGCGGCGGCCGTCTCCCACATCCTCCAACTGGCCACGGGCGCCCCCGAGACCTGTGCGCGGCGCTGGCGCTCGCTGGCCAAGGGGTGGATCCGCCGCAACACCACCACCCCCTATGCGGGGCTGGTCGGCATCCCCGCGCTGGCGCGCGCCAAGGCCGTCCTGGACGACCCGTCGATTCCCGCCGCCGAACGGCTCACCGGCCACCATGTGTTCGCCGACATGGACCGGGTGGTGCACCGGCGGCCGGCCTGGGCCCTGACGCTGTCGCTCTCCTCCCGGCGGATCGCCGCGTACGAGGCGGGCAACGGCGAGAACCTCCACGGCTGGTACACCGGCGACGGCATGACCTACCTGTACCACGGCGACGATCTCGGGCAGTTCGGTGACGGCTTCTGGGCGACCGTGGACCCGTACCGCCTGCCGGGCACGACCGTGGACACCCGCGCCCGCGCCGACATCGGCTCCGGAGCGGGCACCGGCACCTACCGCCCGAAGAACGCCGTGGCGGGCGGCGCGGCCCTGGACGGCCGCTACGGCGCCGCCGCCATGGAGCTGCTCGCCGACGGCAGCACCCTGCGCGCCCGCAAGGCGTGGTTCTGCCTGGACAATGTGGTCCTCGCGCTCGGCGCGGGCATCAGCGCGAGCGACGGCCGCACGATCGAGACGGTCGTCGAGAACCGCCGCCTCCACGGACAAAGCGACGAACTCCCCGCGCCCGGGACCGACGGGCCCACCGGGGCCCTGGCCGTGGACGGCCGCCCGCAGCCCGGCCACCCGGGCTGGTCCGCGCGGCTGGACGACGCGCGGTGGGCGCACCTGGCGGGCACCGGCGGCTACGTCTTCCCGGACTTCCCCGGCCGGGCCGACGCCCTCGGCCTGCGCGCGCTGCGCGAAGAACGCACCGGCAGATGGCGCGACATCAACACGGGGGCGGACACGGCGGGCGGCACGACGCCGCTCACACGGCGCTATCTCACGCTCTGGCTCGACCACGGTACCTCCCCCTCCGACGCCTCGTACGCCTACGTCCTGCTGCCCGGCGCGAGCCCCGCCGCGACCGAGGCCTGGGGGCGGGCCCGCCCGGTGCGGATCGTCGCCAACGACACGACCGCCCAGGCCGTCGAGGCACCCCGCGCCGGCCTGCTCGCCGCGCACTTCTGGCGGCCGGGCCGCGCCGCCGGGCTCGTCTCGTCCGGGCCGGGCACGGTCCTCGTCCGGCGCGGCGCGCAGAGCACGTCGGTGGCCGTCGCCGATCCTGGCCGCACGGAGACGACCCTCAGCGTGGAACTGCCCTTTCCCGTACGGAAGGTGCTCCGCGCGGACGACACCGTGACCCTCACCCCGGGGCGGCTCCCTGTCGTCACCGTCCGGGTCGGCGGCTCCCGGGGCCGCACGCACACCACGGAGGTCGTCTGAATGGCCGCGCCGCGCGGCTGGCTGCCGCCCGCCGACCGTGTCCTGTCCCCGCTGACCGGCTGGACGAGAGCGCACTGGGAGGCGCTCGCCGACCGGCAGTTGGAGGCGCTGGTGCCCTACGCGACGCCGGGCTTCGCGCAGTACCGCCTGCCGGGGCGCCAGAGCTGGTCGGGGGCGGTGTCGGACGGCCTCGAAGGCTACGCGCGCCCATTCCTGCTGGCCTCCTTCCGGATCGCCGGGGCGGGCGGCGAGGTGGACCCCCGTCTGACAGAACGCTACGCGCGGGGTCTGACAACGGGCACCGACCGGGCCGGCGCCGAGGCATGGCCGCAACTCACCGACCGCTCCCAGCAGATGGTCGAGGCCGCCGCCATCGCGATCGGACTGCACGAGACCCGCCCCTGGATCTGGGACAGGCTCGACGCCCGGGTCCAGGAGCGGGTCGTCGAGTGGTTCTCCGGGTTCATCGGGGCGAAGACCTGGGACAACAACTGGCGTCTCTTCCAGGTGGTGACCGAGCAGTTCCTCGCCTCGGTCGGCGCGCCCCACAGCCGGTCGGACATCGAGGGCGGGCTGGACCGCATCGAGGACTGGTACCGCGGCGACGGCTGGTACAGCGACGGCGACGGGCGCAACTTCGACCACTACATCGGCTGGGCCATGCACCTGTACCCGCTGCTGTGGGCCCGGATGGCCGGCGAGGACGACGGTGGCCGCGGCGCGCTCTACCGCGAGCGCCTCGCCCGGTTCCTCACCGTCCACCCGCACTTCTTCGGCGCCGACGGCGCCCCCGTCCATCAGGGCCGCTCCCTGACCTACCGCTTCGCGGCGGCCGTGCCCGTCTGGATGGGCGCCCTCGCGCGCTGCACGCCCCTGGCGCCCGGCCTGACCCGGCGGCTCGCCTCCGGCGCGGTGCGGCACTTCGTGAAGCGCGGCGTCCCCGACGAGCGGGGGCTGCTGCCGCTCGGCTGGTACGGCACGTTCCCGCCCGCCACCCAGCCCTACTCGGGCCCGGCGTCACCGTACTGGTCGAGCAAGGCCTTCCTCGGTCTGCTGCTGCCCGCCGACCACCCGGTGTGGACGGAGCGCGAACTGCCGCTCCCCGTCGAGGAGTGCGACCAGTACACGGCGCTCCCCCGGCCGGGCTGGCTCCTGCACGGCACCCGGCACGACGGCATCGTGCGGCTGATCAACCACGGCAGCGACCACAACCCCCTGGCGGGCCCCGCCCAGGACGACCCGCACTACGCCAAGTTCGGCTACTCCACGGCGAGCGCCCCCGAGACCGCCCCGCGCGCGTGGGAGCGCCGCGTCGACGGTCACCTCGCCCTGCTCGCCCCGGACGGCACGCCCTCGCGGCGCCTGCGCATCCACCCCTTGCGCTGCGCGGGACGGCTCGCCGCCTCCCACCACGACGCCCGCCCTCCGGGCCACGACGGCACGTTCCCCGTCGTGACGACGAGCGCTCTGCACGGCCCGTGGGAGATCCGCGCGCACCGGCTGCGGGCCCCGGCGGGCGCGACGGTCCGCGAGGGCGGCTACGCGGTCGCGGACGCGGCACGCCCGCACGCCGAATCCGGCCCCGGCTGGGCCCTCACCCGCACGGCGACGGGCCTCACCAGCGCCCTGGTGGCCCTGCACGGCTGGCAGGAGGAGACGGGCGTCGCCCGCGAGGTCGCGGCCAACGCCTACGGGCCGCACTCCGCGACGCCCTTCCTGACCTTCCCGGACCATCCGGGCGGGCACAGCGTCCATGTCACGCTGGTCGTCCTCGCACGGGACACGGTCGACGCGCGGGCACTGCGCGAGGGCGTCACCTGTGCCGTGGACGAGGACGGCGTACGGGTCCGGTTCCCCGACGGGACGGAGCTGGAGCTGTGAGCGGGGTCAGATGAAGCCGTCCTCCCGCCGGTGGATCTGCTCCACCAGTTCCGCCGCCATCGCCTTGATCGTGTCGAGCCCCGCCCGCCCCCAGCGGCGCGGTTCGACGTCGACCACACAGACCGTGCCGAGCACGATGCCCGTGCGGTCGACGAGGGGCGCGCCCAGGTAGGAGCGGATGCCGGTCTCGTCCACCACGGGGTTGCCCGCGAACCGCGGGAAGTCGCGGACGTCCTCCAGGACGAGGGCCTTGCGGCGCACCACCACGTGCGGGCAGTACCCGTGGTCGCGGGCCATGTAGCGGCCCACGGAGCTGCCCGGCGGGTGCAGGCCGGCGAAGAACTGGCGGTGCTCGTCGATGAAGTTGACCATCGCGTACGGTGCGCCGGTCAGCTCCGCGAGGCGGCCCGCGAAGTGGTCGAAGGCCGGCTCGACGCGGTCCCCGATGCCCAGTCCGCGCAGCCGCCGCACGCGCGCCGGGGCCTCCTTGTCGACGGGGGTGAGCAGCAGGTGGCCGGCCGGGTCGTACCTCACGTGTGGGCTCCGTAACTGGGCTCCGGCGCGTGGTTGAGGAGGTGTTTGACGAGGATGAGGAGCGTCTGGATGCCCGAGCTGGAGATCCGCGCGTCACAGCGGACGACGGGCACCCGCGGGTCGAGGTCGAGGGCGGACCGCACCTCCTCGGGCTCGTAGCGGTGGGCGCCGTCGAATTCGTTGATCGCGACGATGAAGCCCATGCCGCGCTGCTCGAAGAAGTCCACGGCCGCGAAGCAGTCCTCCAGGCGGCGGGTGTCCACGAGCACCACCGCGCCGAGGGCGCCCTCGGACAGTTCGTCCCACATGAACCAGAACCGCTCCTGGCCGGGCGTGCCGAACAGGTACAGCACGTGTTCGGGGTCGAGCGTGATGCGTCCGAAGTCCATGGCGACGGTCGTCGTGGTCTTGTTCTCCACGCCCGACAGGTCGTCGGTGGCCTCGCTGACCGTGGTGAGCAGTTCCTCCGTGCTCAGCGGAGCGATCTCGCTGACCGCGCCCACGAAGGTCGTCTTGCCCACCCCGAAACCGCCGGCCACCAGGATTTTCAGCGCGGTGGGAAAGGGGTCGGAGGTGGGGAAGGGGTCAGAGCTGTCGTCGTAATCCATCGAGCACTGCCTCCAACAGGGACCGGTCGGTCGGGTTGTGGTAGAAGTCCGGGGCCTTCGTGGTGAGGGCCCCGGAGTCGAGGAGATCGCAGAGGATCACTTTGGCCACGGCGGCGGGCAGCTTCAGCTGCGCCGCGATCTCGGCTACGGACGTCGGGGTGCCGCACAGGCCGAGGGCCGCGGAGTGCTCGGGCCCGAGGTAGCCGAGGGGGGTCGCCCCGGTGGCCATCACCTGGGAGAGCAGGTCGAGTTGGGTGGTCGGTCTGGTCCGTCCGTCGCTGACGGTGTAGGGACGCACGAGCCGTCCGGCGGCGTCGTCGAGCCAGGGCCCGTCGTGCGGGGCCGCCACGCTCAGCGCCTCATCGACGCGGGTTCCCCGGCGGGCTGCCGGGGCGCGGTGATCAGGTACGGGCGCACGCTCTTGACCAGCATCGCCATCTCGTAGCCGAGGATGGCGGCGTCCGCCTCGCGGCCCGCGAGGACGGCGAGACAGGTGCCGGAGCCGGCGGTGGAGACGAACAGGAGGGTGGAGTCCAGTTCCACGACGACCTGGCGGACGTCCCCGCCGTCGCCGAAGCGGATGCCGGCGCTGCGCCCCAGCGAGTAGAGGCCCGAGGCGAGGGCCGCCATGTGGTCGGCGCTGTCCGGGTCGAGGCCGTGCACCGACTTCACGAGGCCGTCGGAGGAGAGCAGGACGGCACTGCGGGTGTGCGGCACGCGCTGCACGAGGCCGCTCATCAGCCAGTCGAGATCGGATACATGGCCGGTCGGCGCATCGCTCGCCATGGTGGATCGACTCCTTGGGGTACGACGTACGAGGGTCAGCGGGTGCGGGGACGGTGGGGGGTGGCGGGGCGTCATGGTGTGGGCCGACCGCCTTGCTCGCGCCCGTCCCCGAGGAGGCCGCCGCCGCGTGGGGTGGGGTCGCGCGCGTCCTGCGCCTGGGCCAGGCCGATGCCGCGCTGGAACGCGGCCATGAGTCCGGGGTCGTGGCCGACGAGGTGCTCGCTGTCGGGGCGCGGCGCCGGGGCGTCCCGCAGTTGGGGGGCGAGGTGTTCCTGCGCCCGGCGCTTGGGGAGCTGGGGCCGGTCGACGCGGTCCGGCGCCGCGCCGCCCAGGGGCGTGAGCGGTGCCGCCGCGTGCTCGGCGGCGGCCTGCCGGTCCTCGGGCCGGATGCCGGGGACGGCGTCGGCGGGCGTCGGCCGGTCCTGGCGGGCGCCGCGCACGGGCAGGGGCGCGGGTACGAGGCCCTTTGCGCGGGCGGCACCCCCTACGCCGCCGCCCTGTCCTGGCCGTCCGTCTCCTACGGGGGGCACGTCTTGTACGGGGGGCACGTCTTGTACGGAGGGCACGTCCTGTACCGGCGATACACCTTGTACAGAAAGCACGTCTTGTACGGCTGCTACACCCGATACACCCTGAACTCCTTGTGTTCCGTGTACTTCTTGTACTCCTTGTAGGCCTGGAAGGGCCGACGCCGTCGGTGCCACGGCCGACCCGATCGGCGCGGTCGGCACATCGTGTTGTACGGGCGATACGTTCCGCCCGTCGCCCGAGGCGCCCCGCGCCGCTTCCTCGGCGGCCGGACGGCGGTGCACGTCGGCGACGGGCTCCGCCTGCGGCTCGGCGCCCAACAGGACCTGGGGCAGGATCAGTACGGCCTGCACACCGCCGTAGATGTTGCTCTGGAGGCGGACCGCGACGCCGTGCCTGCGGGCGAGGGCGGAGACGACGAAGAGGCCGATCCGCCCGTCCTGGAGCAGGCTCGCGACATTCACCTGGTCGGGGTCGGCGAGCAGGCGGTTCATCTTGTCCTGCTCGGCGAGGGGCATCCCGAGGCCCCGGTCCTCGACCTCGACGGCGAGCCCGGCGGTCACGAGATTGGCGCGCAGCAGGACTTGGGTGTGCGGGGCGGAGAACACGGTGGCGTTCTCGACGAGTTCCGCGAGCAGGTGGATGACGTCGGCGACGGCGTGCCCGCGCAGGGTGCCGTCGATGGGCGGCACCAGTTTGACGCGGGAGTACTGCTCGACCTCGGCGATGGCGGAGCGCATCACCTCCGTCATCGAGACGGGGTTGCTCCACTGGCGGCGCGACACGGCGCCGCCGAGCACGGCGAGGTTCTCCGCGTGCCTGCGGATGCGGGTCGCCAGGTGGTCCACATGGAAGAGGCCCTTGAGCAGTTCGGGGTCCTCCACCTCGTTCTCCAGCTCGTCGAGCAGGGAGATCTCGCGGTGCACCAGCGACTGCAGGCGCCGGGCGAGGTTGACGAAGACCTCGACCTTCTGCTCGCTGCCCGCGTGCCCGGAGAGCTGCGCGGCCTGCACGACGGCGTCGACGGCGACGCCCTGGGCGCGGGACAGCTCGTCCGCGAGCTGGTCGAACTCGTCCCCGCCGGGCCGGGGTCCGGACGGTGTGCCGCGCGCGGGCGGCTGATCGCCTCGGCGCAGCTGTTCCACGACGCCGCGCAGCTCGGACTGCCCGCGCGCGGCGGTGCGCCGCAGGGCGCCGAGCCGGTCATGCACGGACCTGGCGGCGCGGTCGGCCGCCACGGCGGCGATCACGATGCCGGTGAGGCCGACGAGGACCGCGGCGGTGAGCACCGCGAACAGGGCGGGCCCGGGCCGGGCGCCGGTGGACCTCAGGGTGAACAGCACGGCCGCGCAGGCGCTCAGCCCGACGGCGACGGCGGGCAGCACGGCGATCCGCAGGAGCTGGGGCCGTATGTGCGTCTCGGGCAGGGCCAGGGCGGCCCGGCTGCCGGGCCTGCCGTGCCGTCCGCCCTCACGGCGGTCTGCGCGGGCGGCCGGTGCGCGTAGGTGCGACATCTGCGTCCTCGGTACGTTGCGACGGGGCTTCGGCGGGTGGTCCGACTCCTCGTGGGTGCGGCATGTTTTCGGCAGCGCCGTGCCGGCCGGCAGGTCGCGATGGCATGCCTGCTCTCGTGATCGCTGCGTCGCCCGACGGCCACTCACGGTAGTCGGCGCGGCATCACGTGCGGTGGGCAGTTGACAAAGTCTGCGGGGGTGCGTCCCGCTCTGGTATGACGTCTCGTACAGGCGTCTGATTCACGCCGTACGCACGTTTCCGCCACAACTGCTCAGGCTGTCGACATCGAGCTTTTCGAACGTCGAAACGCTCATGAGCGGGGTGGTGGCACGGGGTGGGTGGCGAGGTGGTCCTGAAGTTCACGATGGCGGAACTGCCATGCCGTCCCGGACACGCGCAGGATGCCCAGTTCATAGCAGACGTCGAGGAAGCGCCCCAACCGCCACGGTAGCTTCCTGCGTATGTGCAGGAGGAGCGCGAAATACCGCAGGGCTGCCGAGCCGCCTGCGACAGGGAGACCAAAAATGAACGCCCCGATCATCAACCCGAAAAAGGACACCGTCAAAAAGGGAAGATCCCCAAAGCTGACTCCGTAAAGGGTGTTGAACGCGAGCAGACTTACGAGCCCGGAAAGGAATGTGGCCGCGACCGCTGTCACGGGTCCGAACACGATCGCAGCCGTGAGGTCCATGCGGATGAGGCGATGGGGAAGGACTCCCGCTTGCTCCTGTTTACTCATGAGCCCGCGTGCGAGACCGGCCGCGAGCCCTGTCGCGAGCCCGAACGCCAGGCCGACCACGAGGCTGTCCTGGAGCAGCCATGGGTCACTGGCCTCATTCGTCGCATAGAAGAAGCCGAAAATACTATAGAACAGGCCGAAGAAAACCAGGAACCCGATCGAGAAACCGACCGTGGAACCCAATGTAAGAGCGCGTCGGCCGGCCGGGGTACGAAGGCGACCAAAGTCGATCCGCCATGGCTTCGGCCATGCTGAACGGTAGAGCACCGCAAAACAGAGGAGGAACGCCCATGGCACTACCAACTCGAAAGAGTCACCCGCTACCAGAAGTCCGGCAAGACTGACCAGCAGGAGTGGCGCCGTCACGGCCAGAACACGTTCGGTCCACCGTGTCCGATGCTTCCCGCCCAAGGGCCACAGTTCGTGGAGGACCAGGTCGGTGCTGCTCAGCGCACGCCCTGCGACGCATCGGGGTGGGCCGTCTTGCGGGCCGCTGTTGTCATTGAGGTAACGGGCGAGGAAGGCCAAGTTGCGCCAGACGGTGTCGGCGGTGTGCGTGCCCGATGGCCGGGGGATGCCGTCCGATTCACGGTGGCGTGTGGCCACCGCAGCACCGATGTAGTGGTCCAGGAGGTACTCGTAAAGATGCCCGCCGGGGGCCAGCACGAGCAGATCGCCGGGATCACGCAGGTATCTCCCATCGACGGTGCGCTCCTCGAAGACAGTGGCGACGAGAGTCAGGCGCCAGGGTGTGTCCAGTACCTCGGCCAGCAGAGTGTGTGCCGGTTGAACGGTGCCGACCGGACCCGCCGTCACTGCGTCCAGGGCGGAGAGAATTGGCTGCCAGCGGGCTCGACCCCGCTCCGTGCCGGCCACGCGTTGCGACAAGTATCGATGGGCGCGGGAAGCGTCGACGCGGGCCACGGCAACGTGTGCCACGATCCGGGGCTCTGTTCCTGCTTCCACCAGGGCCTGATAGTGGGCGTGCCGACAGGTCACGACGACCGGACAGTGTTCGCCACCGTGCTCGAACCGTTCGATGCGGCGGAGGAAGGCGGCGGCGCGTGAGGTGTAGCCGGGGGCTGTGCCCGGGTCCATTTCGTCCAGACCGTCGATGACCGGCAGAACGAGGTTGGCGTCCACCAGACGGGCGGCTTCGCGGCGGGGAAGACGATAAATATCGGTCAGGTGTGTCCGCAGCCAGTCCCGTATGCCGCTGCCGGGCCAGGAGGCCGCGGTCAGTCGTACCGGCACCGGCTCCTGCGGGGAGCGTTCCTTGGCCAAGCCCAGTATCAAGGACAGGGCGAGCACGGTTTTTCCGGTTCCCGCGTCACCGCCCATCCGCCCGTCCCGGCCCTCGGACGGTGTACCGGTGAAAACCATCCGCCCGGGCCGCAGGCTGCGGTAGTACTCGGCGATCCCCTCCAGCGTTCCGTCGGCGCGCGAACTGCTCATCCCTGTGGCCGTGACCGTGAAAGCGAGGTCGATCCGCCCGTCCGGCGCGGCAGGCCCACTGCCCAGCAACTGCCGGTACTGCACGCCCTCCACCCGCGCCACCAGTCCGGCGAGTTCGTCCGCGATCACCGAGGCCGTGCGCTGGTTGTGCAGGGCCTGGATTCCCGCCCACGCTCCCCATCCCCCGAGGACCACACCCACCAGGCTGGGCAGGAGAGCCAGGACCCCTGCCGGGTCGGGCTTCTCCCCCTTCGTCTGCGGCAGCGTGTCCACCGTCCACCACAGGCCGACCAAGCACACCCCAACGCTGAACACCACTGCCGAGACTCCCCCGGCACGCCTTCGATGCACCATGAGCACATCATGGCTCAAGGGACCATCACGAGACCCTGCATCACCGGTACTGAAGGCCGCCGCCCGGTACCTACCTGGCCGCGGCGCTACGACGGGTGAGCAGCGCGCCCAGTGCGATCATTCCGATGCCGAGGACGAAGTGCAGCCAGTCGTCGGCGTTGTTGAGCGGTACGAAGTTGGCGCTGCTGTGGTGGTCGATGAGTAGGCCGTAGAGCCACAGCACCAGATAGACGGCTCCTCCGGCCAGCAGGAATGTCCGGGCTCCGGAGACGGTCCGGGCCAGAGCCAGACCCGCGACGCCGAAGGCCAGGTGCACCAGGTTGTGCAGGATGGAGACCTGGAAAACGCCCAGCAATTCCGCGCCCGAGTCGTGGGACGCGAACTTCATGGTGTCGTAATCCGTGGTGATTCCCGGAATGAAGCCCAGCACTCCTACCAGCAGGAACACCGCTCCGACGAGCAGGGCCGCCTGCTGGACCGGGCTACGGGAACCCCGTGTGGCGCGTGTACGTGCGGTCATGACGGTGACCTTCCTTCTCAACAGCCTTCGCGACCGGCGCCCACTGACGAGCTATCAGTTCCCTTCCACGGACTCGCGGTCTTCCTCGTCCGTGTCTTCGCCTTCCGCCTGTGAGGGAGTGGTACGGGGCGGCTCAGGGGCGTCGGACGTCGGCTGCTCGCCATTCGACGCGGTGTCCTGCTCTCGCTCGCCCTCGGCCTGTGACGGTGTCTGCTCGCTCATGTTGCCTCCGTGCCGGATGTGTCGGTGTCAGGCCCGTGCAGGTACCCCGTCCCGGCCCCTTCACCCTCCAAAAGCACAGCACCGATCGGGCTCGATGGCGACCGGAGCGGGGATCACCGCAAGAAACTGCGGAAGCGGAACACGTTCGTCTCGCCACCCTCCTCGTCCTCAGCAGCTTCCTCACGCCACAGGGCGTCGCCGACTTCGGCTGACGGCCTACACGCCGCTGAGCGGCGGTGAGCGCACCCCGTACATCGGGGGCGATCTGTGGATCATGGGCCTGGCTCTGGCCGGGTTCGGCACCATCCTCGGCGCGGTCGACTTCATCACCACGATCATCTGCATGCGCGCGCCGGGCATGACCATGTTCCGGATGCCGATCTTCACCTGGAACGTGCTGCTCACGTCGGTCCTGGTGCCGCTCGCCTTCCCCGTCCTGGCGGCGGCGCTGCTCGTCCTGGAGGCCGACCGGCGTTTCGACGCACTGGTGTCAACCCGGAGAACAACGGGGCCATTCTCTGGCGGCACGTGTTCTGGTTCTTCGGGCACCCCGAGGCCCCGCAAACCGATCTTCGGATACATGGGACTCGTCGGCGCCACCATCGCGATCACCGGCCTGTCCGTGACGGTATGGGCGCACCACATGTTCGCGACCGGCGCGGCACTGCTGCCGTTCTTCGCGTTCATGACCTATCTGATCGCCGTACCCACCGGCGTGAAGTTCTTCCCCGTGTTACCGCGTCGCCGGCACCACCCCGGTCATGCACGCCAGGCGTAAGGGAAGCACCCGAAGGGCACAGCCGAGCGGGGAAGTCCTCGATGGCCCGGTACTGCCAGGGCGCCCCGGGCAACGCCCGCAGGGGTCGACGCACGGGGTGGGAGCGAGCTCATCCGCCCACCGACATGGGCCCCTCGGCAGGCTGGCCGCATGCCGCGTTCAGGCAGTCAGGAGCGAGTCGTCCTCCACGCGAGCGCCCGGCAGGCTGTGGCGGGCCGCGACAAGGGCCGCCTCGATGTCGCGCGTACCGGTCGATACACACAGGGTGTAGGCGACGTCCTCCATGCGCTGGCGCGCCTCGGCGCTGCCGTCTTCGGCGTGCAGGGCCCGCAGGGTCTCGTACTGCTCGACCAGATCCTTCAGCACTACCGGGTGCGCCATCAGCATGGGAAGCTCTCCTTCACCGGATCCAGGTGGGTACTACATCCATCGTTTGCCCCACGCCTGGACCGCCATGCCGACATATTTTCGGTCATCATCGGAGGGCGCAGCGCGGTCGGTGGACAGGGCTTGTCGGCGCCGATGGTCACCGCTTCGCCCCGTGCGAGTCGCCCTCCCCCGCCCGGCAGGTGGCCGAATCCATACGGGCAGCGGCCCAGGACTGCACGATGATCTCGCGGTCGGTGCGCTGCGGCGATGTGGTGCGTCGTCGGCACGCCTTGGCGGGATTCAGCTCATCGAGCTGCCGGTGAGTTGATGGATTCCTCCCGGCAGCTGCCATCGCAGAGTCGGCGCATTCCGGGAGGCGTGACGGGAACCTGGGCCCGTGAAGTCGTACTGCACAACTCCGGGCACCTCCGGCCCGGCCGGTCCGGCCACCGGGCCGCTGTAGAGGGTGATCGGCTCCCTTGACGCGTTGAAGGCGTACACCGGTGACAGGGATGTCTCAGTGTTGAGATCGCTTGATGCGGCAGACATGCGCCGCACCGCAGACGCTGCCACCGACACCGGCCGAGCCGGAGGACGCTTCAGCGTCCCGACCATCTCGCCGAGCTCGTCCCCGACCGACGTCACCGCTCGCCCGCGAGGTCGAGATCACCCCTGCTCGTCTCGGCCGCACCCTGAGCACCTCGGGGACCGCGCCAGGGACGGGCGATCGGGCCGGACACCGCCCGCCACCACGCCTCCCCCGGCAAGTTCCCCGTCGGCTCGAACGGCTCACCCGGCTGCGGGAACGCCACCGCCTGGCCGGCCTCCTCGGCCGCGTCCCTCGTCCACTCCCCCGGCTCCGCCCACGCGTGCAGCGCCAGGTTGAACGTGCCCCAGTGGATCGGCAGCATCACGCCGCTCGCCCGGCCGCCCTGGAGATCCAGGTGGGTCCGCATGCCCTCTTCGGGGGTCATGTGGATGTCCGGCCAGAAATCGGAGTAGGCACCGATCTGGATCATCGTGACGTCGAACGGCCCGTGCTCGGCGCCGATCTCGCGGAAGCCCGGGAAGTAACCGGTGTCCCCGCTGTGGAAGACGCGGTGCTCGGGCCCGGCGACCACCCAGGACGCCCACAGCGTGTGCTGCTGGTTGCGCAGGCCCCTGCCGCAGAAGTGCCGCGCCGGCGTCGCCGTCAGGGTCAGCCCCGCGACCTGCGTCGACTCCTGCCAGTCCAGCTCGCGGAGCCGGTCGGCGGGGACGCCCCAGCGCTCCAGGTGGGCGCCGACGCCGAGCGGCACCACGAACACCGTGCCGGTACCGGCCAGCGCCTTGATGGTGGGCATGTCCAGATGGTCGTAGTGGTCGTGCGAGATGACCACGGCGTCGACCGGCCCGAGGGCCGCGAGCGGCACCGGCACGGGGTGCAGCCGCTTGGGCCCGGCGAAGGAGAACGGCGAGCACCGCTGGCCCCACACCGGGTCGAAGAGCACGCGCCGCCCGTCGAGCTCGGCGAGGACGCTGGAATGCCCCATCCAGGTGATGCGCAGTCCGTCGGCCGGCGGCTTCGCGAGGTCCGCGAGGGTCGTGGCGTGCACGGGGATCGTCCCGGCGGGGCCCCGGCGCGCGCGCTCCTCCTTGCGGAAGTAGACCTTCGCGAATTCCTTCCTCGAACCCGAGGGCCTGATGCGCGCCCCCACGGGGTTGCGGAAGGACCCGTCGGCCACGGAGAAGTTCGGCGACCTGCGGATCCGCGCCAGCCGCGCGCCCGCCGGATCCGTGCCGAAGGCGGGGGTCCGCAGGGTGCGGAGCCCGGGAATCAGGGACCGGGACACGGGACCTCCAGAAAGGGGGGACTGGCCTCCCATTATGTCCACCGACCGTGATGCCACATTCCGCAGGGCCGACGTGCGGCACCCGGCGGCCGCGATGTCACATTCCGCGGGCCGTGATCCGTCCTGTCAGTACTCCGGTGAACGGCACCGGAGGACGACGTCCGGCGAGCACCGCCGGCGGACGACATCGGAGGTGGCCCCATGGCCCGCATCTCGCTCACCCCGCGCCGCACCCTCTTCTTCCGCCTCATGGAGTGGTACTCCGAGCGCACCTACGGCAAGGTCCTCGACCCCGGCAGGGCCCTGGCCCACCACCCGCGCGCACTGTGGACCTACCTCCGCTTCGAGCAGGGCGTGGCCAAGTGGAACAAGCTGGACGCCGGCCTCAAGGAGCTCGCCGTACTGGCGTCGGCCGCCTCGATCGGCTGCGCGTGGTGCATGGACTTCGGCTACTGGGAATCGCACCGGCGGGGCATGGCCCCCCGGAAGCTGCGGGACGTCCCGGCCTGGCGGGACAGTGAGGCGTACACCCCGCTGGAGCGCGACGTCATGGAGTACGCGGAGGCGATGACCGCGAACCCGCCGACCGTCGGGGACGAACTCGCCGAGCGCCTGCGCACCCGCCTCGGTGAGCCCGCCTTCGTCGAACTGACCGCCATGATCGCCGTGGAGAACTACCGCTCCCGCTTCAACTCCGCCCTCGGCCTGACCAGCCAGGGCTTCCAGGACTCCTGCGACCTGCGGGACCAGCGGGACCTGCGGGACTTGCGGGACCAGCCGGACACGGCGGCCCGGTGAGGCCGCGGCCGGGCGCCGCGCGCGCCGCTCGGCGCCGGCCGGCTCCTTCGGGGGGCGTACGCCGGGCGTGGGTAGGGTGCTCGGCGTGAAAGGCGTGCGGTTGAAGGTGTCGGAGCGGCGGGCGGAGATGCTGGCCGCCACCGTCGAGCAGATCGAGGCGCGGGGCGTGGCCGCCGTGCGGATCGCCGATGTCGCGGCGGCCCTCGGGGTGAGCAACGCGCTGGTGCTCTACCACTTCTCGTCCAAGGAGAAGCTCGTCGCCGCCGCCTTCGAGCACGCCGCCCGGCGCGATCTGATCCGGCTCCGCAAGCTCCTGGGCCGCCGCACGTCGGCGGTCCGCCGGCTGCGCGCGGCCGTACGGTGGTACGCGCCGACCGGGCAGGCCAAGGGCTGGCGGCTGTGGATCGAGGGCTGGTCGGCGGCCCTGCGCGAGCCGACGCTACGCGCGGTGACCGGCGAGCTGGACCGGCAGTGGAAGGCGGCGCTGGCCGAGGTCATCGCGGAGGGCGCCGCCCGGGGCGAGTTCCGGTGCGCGGACCCCATGGGAGCGGCGCTGCGCCTCACCGCCCTCCTCGACGGGCTCGCCGTGCAGATGACGGCCTACGAGGGGGCGGTCCCCCGCGCCCGGGCCCGCGGCTGGGCGGACGAGGCACTCGCCCGCGAACTGGGCTTGAACCGCGAGGAATTGACCGCCGCGTAGCCCGACACCAACTCTGGCGCCCACCTCGCGGGGCGCCGGGGCGCGGGGCGCCGCGCAACCGGCGCCCGCGCCCGCCGCGACATAACGCCGGGCGCCGGCGACAGCAGAGCGCCGAGCCAGAGCGCCAGGCCGACGAGGCGCCAATTCCCGGAACGGTCGGCGTGTGCGCCGCAGAAACCCGGCGGCGGGGCGTTACAGCGGCAGCAGGTCCGGGCGCTTGGCCAGTACGCGGTCGCCCGAACTCTCGCCCCGGATGCGTCGGCCGATCCACGGCACCAGGTACTCCCGCGCCCAGTGCACGTCGTCGCGCCGCAGATCCAGCGTGCCGCGCGGCGGCAGCGGCGGCCACGCCTGGTCGGGGTCCGCGGGCACCTCCAGGCCGAGGACCTGGCCGGCGCGCAGGGCCACGCGCGTGTGCCCCTCGGCCGAGAGGTGCAGCCGGTCGCCGTCCCACGCGCGACGGTCCTGGACGGTCTTGAGGGACCACAGGTCGAGCACGGGGCAGCCGTAGCGGTCCGCGATCGCCCGGACATGCATGTTGTACGTGGCGATCTTGCCGCGCAGATGCTTGAGGACCGCGACGCCACGCGTGTCGAACCCGGTGGTCACCATGACCGTGCCGACGGCGGACGTCAGGTCGGCGACGGCCCGCTCGAAGCGCTCCGCCAGCTCGTCGGGGTCGGCGCCGGGGCGGATGATGTCGTTGCCGCCCGCGCAGAAGGACACGAGGTCGGGGGCCAGCTCCTTGGCCCGCGGCACCTGGTCGGCGACGATCTGGTCGAGCAGCTTGCCGCGCACGGCGAGGTTGGCATAGCGGAAGGTGTGCTCGGGTACCCGGTCGGCCAGCAGGACGGCGAGGCGGTCGGCCCACCCGACGAACGTACCGTCGGGGCCCGGGTCACCCACGCCTTCGGTGAAGCTGTCGCCGACCGCTGCGTAGGAGCTGAATACACCGTTGTTGATGGGGTGATTGATGAAGGTTGTCGACTCTGCGCTCACGGAGTCATATCTTTCACCTCCCTAAGTGTCCTACGCCACCGTAGGGAGGGGTTGACGGAGGGTGAGATAACCCACCGGTCAAGATTCATTCAAAGGCGGAATAAGCACCACTCCCCCTCGACGGTCCTGACGCCGCCCCCGTCGCACGCGTAGCGCCTGCTCCCCCGCCGCACCCGGCGCAGCGGGCACACGCCGGCGTTCCTCGGACCCCGAGGCGGCGCGTCCGGACCCCGCGCAAGTACGCCCGCCGACGCGCGTCTTCGTCGGCCGGCGGCCCCTCGGGCAACCGTCCGCACAGGGGGTGATCGGCCAGGAGACGGTGTCGTATCGTCGAAGGCGCATCCACCGGCGAGCCGCGCCGGCAGCCGAGCCCCGAGGAGAGCCCGTGACGCAGCAGGTCCCGCCGCCAGAGCTGTCAGAGCCCGAGCTGTCGGAGCCCCAGCTCGCCGGAGTGCGCAACTTCCGCGACGTCGGCGGACTGCCCACCGCGGACGGCCGCCGCGTCCGCCCCGGAGTGCTCTTCCGCAGCGGCCACCTGGCGCACGCCACCGAGGCCGACGCCGTGTTCCTCGGCTCGCTGGGCCTGCACACGATCTTCGACTTCCGCAACGCCGCCGACCAGCGCCTCGAAGGCCCGGACATCGCCCTTCCCGGCGTGCGGAACGTGAACCTGCCGCTGACCGACCCGGCCGACGGCGCCGAGTTCTGGAAGATGGTCCGCGACGGCGACCTCGACCAGCTGCGCTCGATCCTGTCCGACGGGAAGGGTGCCGAGCGGATGTCGGCCTCGTACCGCACGATCATCAAGGACCGCACGGCCGAGCACAGCCGGGTGCTGCACGCGCTCGCCGAAGACAGCGTGCCCGCGCTGATGCACTGCGCCGCGGGCAAGGACCGCGCGGGTCTGTCGATAGCCGTGACGCTGCTGGCCGTCGGCGTCGAGCGCGACGCCATCGAGGCGGACTACCTGGAGTCGAACGCGGCCCACCGCCGCTACAAGGTGCGCCGCACCAGCGACTCCCCGAACGCGATGTCGCCCGAGGTCATGGAGCTGCTCAACCCGCTCTTCGACGCCCGCGCCGAGTATCTGGCGGCGGCCTTCGAGACGATCGAGCAGACCTGGGGCGGCACCGACGCCTACCTCTCCGAGGGCCTCGGGGTGAGCGCCGGGACCCGCGAGCGGCTGCGCGAGCGCCTTCTCGACTGAGGCGGCCCGCGCTACTGGTTCTGGGCGCCCAGCTCGAACAGCAGATAGACGAAGGCCGCGAAGATGTGGCCGACCGCCACATAGATGATCAGCCGGATCCAGAGCGCCCGCGGGAACTTCTCCTCCATCGTGTTCTCTGCGGGCCGCTCCGGTCGGGCGGGTCCCTGCGGCTCGGGTTCGGTCATGTCGGTTCTCCCTGGGTGGGGCCGCCGAGGCACAGCGCGGTGGCGGGGCTCTGCAACAAGGTGTGGACGAAGAGGAGGTCGGCGCCGCTTCTGTCGGCGGCCGCGATCCGGTGCGGGGTCAGCGAGTCGAAGTGCGCGCTGTCGCCCGGCGCGAGGGTGTGCGCGGCGTCGCCGAGGCGCAGCCGCAGCCGCCCCTTGAGGACGTGCAACCACTCCTCCCCGGGGTGGACGCGCACGATGTCGCCCTGCGCCCCGTACGGCACGTGCACGCGCAGGGCCTGCATGCCGCGGCCCGGGGCGCCCGCCGGCCAGTACGTCCAGCCGCCCGCCGCGGTGGGCTCCATGTCCGCGGCGCGGACGACCGCGTCCCGGTCGGCGACCGTCTCGCCGAGCAGCTCGGAGACCGTCGTACCGTAGACGCGTGCGAGCGCGAGCAGCATCGGCAGCGAGGGCTGGCGCTGTCCGGTCTCCAGGCGGGACAGGTGAGCGGGCGAGAGCCCGGCGGTGCGGGCGGCGGCCTCCAGGGTGAGGGAGGCCCGGCGGCGCAGCTCGCGCAGCTGGGGCGCGACGGCGGGCAGCGGGTCTGCGGTCGCCGCCTCGGGCGGCTCGGGCGGCGGCTCGTCGGCCTCGGCGGGGCTCATACGCCGATTCAGCCAGAAGCTTGCCCCTGAGGCAACTTTCTTGCCTCAGGGGCAAAAAGCCGCCCGCCGGGGGTTCAGCGGTGGGTGACCGCCTGCTTCACCAGCGTCCTGCCGAAGTCCCACATCAGTCCGCCCCCGCTGTGCGCCTCGTCCATGACGGCGGTGAAGGCCGTGACGAAGCGCTCGACCTCGCGCTCCCCCACCGTCAGCGGCGGGATCAGCTTGATGACCTCCAGGTGGTCGCCGGAGACCTGGGTGAGGATGCGGTGCTTCTGCAGCAGCGGTACGACGACCATCTGCGCGAAGAGGCCCTTGCGGGCCGCCTGGAGCATCGACCAACGCCCGCGCAGCTTCAGTGACTTGGGCCGCCCGAACTCGATGCCGACCATCAGGCCGCGGCCGCGCACCTCGCTCAGCAGCTCGTAGCGGTCCACGAGCGCGGCGAGCCGGGACTTGAGCAGCTCACCCGTCACCCGGGCGTTCTCGACGATCTTCTCGTCGTCCATGACGGCGAGGACGGCGAGGCCCGCCGCCATGGCCTGCGCGTTGGAGCCGAAGCTCGCGGAGTGGACGAGGACCCGGTCCATGGACGAGTAGACCTTCTTGAAGATCCAGTCCTTGCCGAGGGTGGCGCCGACCGGCACATAGCCGCCGGACAGCGCCTTGGCGACGCAGACCAGGTCCGGCTCGACACCCGGCTCGTGCTGGTAGGCGTAGAAGTCGCCGGTCCTGCCGAGCCCGGTCTGCACCTCGTCGGCGATCAGCAGCGCCTTGTGGCGGTGCAGCAGCTCCTGGGCGGCTCGCAGATAGCCGGGCGGCGTCTCGTGCACGCCCTTGCCCTGGATCGGCTCCACGATGAGCCCGGCGACGTCCCCCTTCCGCAACTCCGCGGCGAGGGCGTCGAGGTCGCCGAGCGGCACGGCTGTGTCGGGCAGCAGCGGCGCGAAGCCGTCCCGGAAGCCGCTCTCGCCGTTGACGGAGAGCGACCCGGTGGTCAGCCCGTGGAAGGCGTGCGCGCAGTAGAGGATCCTCGGCCTGCCCGTCGCGTACCGGGCGAACTTCAGCGCGGTCTCCACGGCCTCCGTGCCGCTGTTGCCGAAGAACACCCGGTCCAGGTGCGGGCTGTACGACAGCAGGCGCTCGGCGAGCAGGCCGGGCAGCGGCTGGCAGTCGAAGCGGGTGAGGTCGGCGAGGGAGGCGTCCAGGACGTCGTGCAGGGCCTTGCGGACGACGGGGTGGTGCCGGCCGAGGCCCATCACGCCGAAGCCCGCCAGCATGTCGAGGTAGTCGTCGCCCTGCGCGTCCCAGAAGTACGCGCCCTCGCCCCGCTCGTAGACCTTGTCGAAGCCGATGGTGCGCAGCATGCGCGGCAGTTGGTGGTTGAGGTGCCGGGCGTGCAGTTCGTACCGCTCGGCGCCCCGCTCGGCGAGGAGCCGGCCGAGGTCGAACTCCTTGGCCCCGCCGGGCCCCGCGCCGGGGTCGAGGTCCTTGGTCATGCGCTGTGCTCCTTGCCCGAACCCTGTTCGCCCGCGCCGTCCTTGGCCGCGAGCGTGGCGCTGATCCGGCCCGCGATCTCGA
The DNA here is from genome assembly GCF_040629635.1 of Streptomyces sp. NPDC005898. Lineage (NCBI taxonomy): Bacteria > Bacillati > Actinomycetota > Actinomycetes > Kitasatosporales > Streptomycetaceae > Streptomyces > Streptomyces sp. NPDC005898. The sequence goes on from NZ_JBEXWC010000001.1 coordinate 326,824, forward strand.
CGGGCGTCAGACCGATGTCCGCGAGAACCTCACCGCGTTTGGCGTGCTCCAGGAACTGCTCGGGGATGCCGAACCTCCGTACCGGTACGTCGACTTCGGCGTCCCCGAGCGCGAGCGCGACGGCGGAGCCGACACCGGCGGCGCGGCTGTTGTCCTCGACGACGGCGACGACGCGGTGCCGCGCGGCGAGCCCGGGCAGTGCGGCGTCGACCGGTTTCACCCAGCGCGGGTCCACGACGGTGCAGCGCAGGCCGCGCGCCCGGAGCAGTTCGGCGGCCCGCAGACACACGGGTGCCATCACCCCGACCGCGACGAACAGGACGTCGGGGTCCGCTTCCCGGTGGAGCACGTCCATGCCGCCGATCCGGTCCAAAGCGGGGATCGCGGGGCCCACCGACTCCTTGGGGAAGCGGATGAGCGTCGGTGCGTCGTCGACCGCGACGGCCTCCCGCAGCTGCGCCCGCAGCTGGTCGGCGTCGCGTGGCGCGGCGATCCGCAGGCCGGGCACGACCTGGAGGATGGACAGGTCCCACATGCCGTTGTGCGAGGCGCCGTCCACGCCGGTGACCCCGGCGCGGTCGAGGACGAACGTCACTGCGCAGCGGTGCAGCGCGACGTCCATGAGGAGTTGGTCGAAGGCGCGGTTGAGGAAGGTGGCGTAGACGGCGACGACGGGGTGGAGGCCGCCGGTGGCCAGTCCCGCGGCCGAGACGACGGCGTGCTGTTCGGCGATGCCGACGTCCCAGACCCGGTCGGGGTGGGCGGCGGCGAACGCGGTCAGGCCGACCGGCCCCAGCATGGCGGCGGTGACGGCGACGACGTCCTCGCGCTCGGAGCCGATGCGGACGATCTCGTCGCCGAACACCGATGTCCACGTCGGCCCGCCGGCGGGCGTCAGGGGTTCGCAGGTGAGCGGGTCCATGACGCCGACGGTGTGGAAGCGCTCGGCCTCGTCGGCCAGCGCGGGTGCGCAGCCGCGCCCCTTCTCGGTGAGGCAGTGGACGAGGACGGGGCCGTGGAAGCGCTTCGCGCGGCGGAGCGCCGATTCGACGGCCCCCGTGTCGTGCCCGTCGATCGGCCCGACGTACTTGAGCCCGAGGTCCTCGAACATGCCCTGCGGCGCGAAGGCGTCCTTGAAGCCCTTCTTGGCGCCGTGCAGGGACCCGTAGAGCGGCTGTCCGACGACGGGGGTGCGCTGGAGCACGTCCTTGCCCCAGGCGAGGAACCGTTCGTAGCCGTCCGTGGTGCGCAGGGTCGCCAGGTGGTCGGCGAGGCCTCCGATGGTCGGGGCGTAGGAGCGTTCGTTGTCGTTGACGACGATGATCAGGGGCCGGTCCTTGGCGGCGGCGATGTTGTTCAGCGCCTCCCAGGCCATGCCGCCGGTGAGCGCGCCGTCGCCGATGACGGCGACCACATGGCCCTCCTCTCCGCGTGCCTGGCGTGCCTTGGCGAGCCCGTCGGCCCAGCCGAGCGCGGTCGAGGCGTGGCTGTTCTCGACGATGTCGTGCTCGGACTCCTCGCGGGAGGGGTAGCCGGAGAGGCCGCCCTTGGAGCGCAGTTTGGAGAAGTCCTGCCGCCCGGTGAGCAGCTTGTGGACGTAGCTCTGGTGGCCGGTGTCCCACACGATGCGGTCGACGGGCGAGTCGAAGACCCGGTGGAGGGCGAGGGAGAGTTCCACCACCCCCAGGTTGGGCCCGAGGTGACCGCCCGTCCTGGCGACGGCCTGCACCAGGAACCGGCGGATCTCCTCGGACAGTTCACCGAGTTCGGGCTCGGTCAGCGCCTTCAGCTCGCGCGGCCCCCGGATGGTTTCGAGAAGGGTCATGCTCGGGCCCCCTTGGTGGTTGTCCGTCAGCCGCGGCTTCCGGCGACTGTCTCGCGGGCGGCGCGCAGGGACTCCTTGAGGGAGCCCATGGTGGCCAGGACGGCGGTGGGTTCGTAGCCGCAGTGGGCCATGCAGTTGGCGCAGCGCGGGTCCTTGCCCCGGCCGTACTTGCTCCAGTCGGTCTCCTCGATGAGCTGGCGGTACGTGGGGACGTAGCCGTCACTCATCAGGTAGCAGGGGCGCTGCCAGCCGAAGAGCGAGTAGTTGGGGATCGCCCAGGCGGTGCAGGGGAAGTCCGCCTTGCCCTCCAGGAAGTCCAGGAAGAGCGGGGAGTGGTTCAGCCGCCAGCGCCGCCGGTTGCCGCCGGCGAAGGCCTTCTTGAACAGCTCGCGGGTCTGCTCGACGCCGAGGAAGTGCTCTTGGTCAGGCGCCTTCTCATAGGCGTAGGCGGGCGACAGCATCATTTCGTCGACCTTGAGGTCGTCGTTGAGGAAGTTCAGGACCTCGATGATGGTCTGCGGGGTGTCCGTGTTGAAGAACGTCGAATTGGTGGTGACCCGGAAGCCGCGCTTCTTGGCCTCCTTGATGGCCGCCACCGCCTCGTCGAACACGCCCTCCTTCGCGACGGACTCGTCGTGCCGCTCCCGCATGCCGTCGATGTGCACGGCGAACGCGAAGTACGGCGAGGGCTGGAACTTGTCCAACTTCTTGCGCAGCAGCATGGCGTTGGTGCACAGGAAGACGTACTTCTTCCTCGCCACCAACTGCCGGACGATCTCATCGATCTGAGGATGCATCAGTGGCTCGCCGCCGGCGATGGAGACCATCGGCGCCCCGGATTCGAGCACGGCGCCCACGGCCTGCGCCACCGGCATGCGCTGTTTGAGCACGCCGGCCGGGTGCTGGATCTTTCCGCAGCCCTCACAGGCGAGATTGCAGGCGTAGAGCGGTTCCAACTCGACGATCAACGGGAACTTCTCACGCTTGCGGAGCTTTTGTTCAAAGAGATACGTAGCGACCTTGATGGACTGGCGCAGCGGCATGGCCATCTGGCTCACCTCCGGGGGAGCAAAGAAGAACGGTGCCATTCGAAGAAAGCGGGAAGCACGGCACGAAGAACGCGGAACGCTGATATTCCACCGCGCACCGTGCCGATGCGGACCAGTTCGTACTGCGGGGCGTCCACGACCACCCGGACGGCGGCAACGGGCCGCCGGCCGGCGCGCACGGCGCGGCGCAGCGTCGCGGCGGACTCCATGTCCACGGCGATCGCGCCGGTGGCCAGCAGGGCGCCGCGCTCGGCGCCCCGCACGACGTGGTCGGAGCCGGTGAGCGGGCCGGTGTGGACGGTGCGGCCGGGCAGCGTCCGCACCAGCTCCTCCACCAGCACTCCGGTGTCCGTGCACGGGGTGCTGCCGCCCTCGTCCCTGGTCTCCTCGGCGACGACGAGGTCACCGGGGTGCATCCCGGGGGCCAGTCCCGCGCAGAAGCCGGTGGCCACGACGGACGCGCCGCGCAGGGGCACGGTGCCGAGCGCCCGGCCGACGGCGCGCTCGGCGTTGACCGGACCCATGCCGGTGCGCAGGACGGTCATGGCCGCCGGGGCGCCGTCGCGGTCGCCCGTGCGCAGGGCGAGGCGCTCGATGCCGAGCGCGCAGGCGATCAGCAGCGGGGCGGGGCCCGGCCGGGCGGCCGGGGCCTCGGTCATCAGCCGGCCTTGGCGGGGCGGCCGGGGCCGCCCGCGAACGGCTCGCCGTTGACGTACCTGCCCAGCGCGGTGAGGGGGAACACCTGGCGGTAGAGGTGGTAGTTGATGGAGAAGTCCCAGGGGAAGCCGGTGCCGGTGAAGTACGGCTCGTCCCACGACCCGTCCTCGGCCTGCGTGCCGACGAGCCAGTCGACGCCCCGCCGCACGGACGGGGTCTCGCGCTCGCCCGCCGAGAGCAGGGCGAGCAGCGCCCAGGCGGTCTGCGAGGCGCTCGACGTGCCGTGTCCGGCGAAGCCCCGGTCGCGGTAGGAGCGCAGGTCCTCGCCCCAGCCGCCGTCGTCGTTCTGCACCGACTCCAGCCAGCGCACGGCCCGGCGGATCGCGCCGTGCGAGGCGGGCAGGCCGGCCGTGATCAGCGCGGGCACCACCGACCCCGTGCCGTACACGTAGTTGACGCCCCAGCGGCCGAACCAGGCCCCGTCGGGCTCCTGTTCGGCCAGGAGCCAGTCGATGGCGCGCCGGGTGCGCGGGTCGTGGGACATGCCCTCGACGGCGAGCATCTCCACGACGTGCCCGGTGACGTCGGCGGACGGCGGGTCGATGACCTCGCCGAAGTCGCAGAACGGCAGCCGGTTGGGGAAGGGGCTGGTGTTGTCGACGTCGAAGGCGGCCCAGGCACCGTTCCTCGACTGCATGCCGAGGGTCCAGCGCACCCCGCGCTCGATGGCGTTCTCCACGCGCTCCTTGTCGGGGTGCGCGACCCGGCGCAGCGCCAGAGCGACCTCGGCGGTGTCGTCGATGTCGGGGTAGTTGTCGTTGTGGAACTCGAACGCCCAGCCGCCGGGGGTGAGTTCGGGTCTGCGCACCGACCAGTCGCCGGGCCGCACCACCTGCTCGCCCAGCATCCAGTCGGCCGCCTTGATCAACTGGGGGTGGTCGGCGGGCAGTCCGGCGTCGGCGAGCGCGATGGTGGCGAGGCAGGTGTCCCACACGGGCGACTGGCAGGCCTCGATCATCCGCGCGCCGTCCTCGCGCCACACCGCGAACCGGTCGAGCGAGGCGAGCCCGGCCTTCAGGACCGGGTGGTCTAGGTCGTAGCCGAGCAGGTGCAGGGCGATGACCGAGTAGACGGCGGGCGGCTGGATCCCGCCCCAGCAGCCGTCGTTCTCCTGGCGCTCGATGATCCAGCGGGCCGCGCTGTTCATCGCGGCCCTGCGCAGCCGGCGTGGCGCGACCTTGTGGTAGACGTGCAGCGCCTTGTCCAGGCGTTGGAAGACGCCGTCCCAACTCCCCACCGGGGCGAGGGCCTTGGCGGGGTTCGGGTCGCTCGCGTCGGTGTGCAGCTCGTCGAGCGCGAAGGGGGCGGGGCGCACGGGCCGCTTCGCGGAGACGACGGTGAGAGGCACTATGGTCTGCCGGGCCCAGCAGCCGAAGTCGTAGATGTTGAGCGGGAGCCACTTGGGGAAGTAGATGAGTTCCGGCGGGAGTTCGGGCAGGTCGTCCCACTTCCACCAGCCGAACAGCGCGAGCCAGATGCGGGTGAAGACGCGGCTCGCCGCGATGCCGCCGCGCTCGCGGATCCACGCGGAGGCCCGCGCCATGTGCGGATCGTCGGGCCGGTCACCGGCCAGCCGCAGCGCGACGTAGGCCTCGATGGTGGCGGACAGTTCGCCGGGGCCGCCGAAGAACGTGGCCCAGGTGCCGTCGCCGCGCTGTTCGCCGCGGATGAAGAGCGCCGCGGCGCGTGTGGTGCGCTCGTCCCTGATGCCGAGGAACTGCCGCAGGAGCAGGTCCTCGGCGTCCATGGTCACATTGGTTTCCAGGTCGCCCTTCCACCAGCCCGCGGCGTCCTGCCGGGAGAGCAGGAAGTCGACCGAGCGCTGTATGGCGCGCGCGGCGGCCTCCCGTGCTCCCGCTGTCGCGTCACTCGCGTGGACGGGTGGGCCGGCCGAGGCCACGCGGGGCGTCACCGCTCCGGTGCTTCCGTCGGTCGTCGCTGTCATGGCTTCCCCTTCGTGCAGTCGTTTCCTCTGCTGTGGGTCCGCCGTCGGCCGACGCGAAGCGCCGGCCGGCGACTGCGAGTCATATACGGGCGATGGTGATCATCTCTTTCGTACGACGACGAAGTCGGCGAGCGCGACGAACTGCGCCCGTACCCGGTCGGGCATCTGGACGGTGTCCAGTGCCTCGATGGCGATGGTGTGCTGGCGCCGGGCCTCCTCGGCGGTCCAGGCGCGCCCGCCGGCCTCTTCGATCAGGGCGGCGCGCGCGGCGAACTCCTCCTCGGAGAAGCTCTCGAAGTCACTGCTCTTGGCGTCGGCGGCGAGCAGTTCGCCGAGGCGCTCGGAGGCGGGGCCGCCCGCGGCGAGCGCGGCGACGACGGGCAGGGACTTCTTGCGCTGGCGCAGATCGCTCCACGTCTGCTTCCCGGTGGCCTCCGGGTCGCCCCAGATGCCGAGCAGGTCGTCGACGGCCTGGAAGGCGAGGCCGAGGTGGTAGCCGTACTTCTCCAGGACGTCGGCGGTGTGGTCGTCGGCACCGCCGAGGACGGCGCCGATGGAGGCGGCGCAGGCGAGCAGGGCGCCGGTCTTGTTGCCCTCCATCTCCAGGCACTCCTCGACGGTGACCCGCTCGCGGTGCTCGTAGGAGATGTCCTGCGCCTGGCCGTCGATGAGGGCGCGGGTGGCGGTGGTGAGGCGGCGCGTGGCGCGGCCCGCCTCGACGGTGCCGATCTCCAGCAGGATCTCGTTGGCGAGCGCGAAGAGGGCGTCGCCGACGAGGATGGCCTGCGCGGGGCCGTGCACCTTCCACACGGTGTCGCGGTGGCGGCGCTGCTCGTCGCCGTCCATCAGGTCGTCGTGCAGCAGCGAGAAGTTGTGCACGAGTTCGACGGCGACCGCGCCGGGGACGCCGACCTCGGGGGCGGCGCCCGCGGCCTCGGCCGAGAGCAGGGCGAGCGCGGGGCGCACGGCCTTGCCGCCGTCGCCGTCGGACGGGTTGCCCGCGGCGTCGATCCACCCGAAGTGGTAGGCGGCGACGGTGTCCATGGGCGGCGCGAGGCGGTCCACGGCGGCCCGCAGCACCGGGGTGGCCAGCGCCCTTCCGCGCTCGAGCAGTGAGGTCACGTCCACCGTGTCGGCAGCCGTTTCGGCCGAGGGCACAGTCGGCACAGTTTCTCCTCTTGTTCCGGTGCTGTTTCTCTGGGGACCTGACCCCAGAAGGTCGAGCTTCACGCCGTCGCCTCCTCATATGCGAAGAGGTGATCACGAGGGCGGTCGAGGGTGGAGAGGGCGGCGCTCGCCGCGCCGATGCCGCTGCGCACGGCGCTCTCCATGGTCGCGGGCCAGCCGGTGGCCGTCCACGCGCCCGCGAGGTAGAGGCCGCGGGCCTTGGTGCGGGCCCCGGGCCTGAGCCGGCCGACGCCGGGGGTGGGGGCGAAGGTCGCCGTGCGCTCGCGGGTGACGAAGAAGTCCCGCACCTCGGCGCCGTGCGCGGCGGGCAGCAGCCGCTCCAGCTCGGGCAGATAGCGTTCGCGCAGCGCGGCGACGGGCGCGTCGATCTCGTCCTGGGCGGCGGACTGCGACAGCGCGAGGTACTGCCCGTCGGTGAGACCGGACGCCTCGGTCCGGTCGAAGACCCACTGGACGGGTGTGCCGAGCGCGGCGAAGAAGGGCTGTTTCAGCACCTTCCTGTCGTACACGACGTGGACGTTGAGGATCGGCGCGTCGTCGATGTCGAGGAGCCGGTCGGGCTGGTCGAGGGCGCCGTCGGGCAGCAGGTCGTGCGCCTCGTGCTGGGGCACGGCGAGCACGACGGTGTCCGCCTCGACGGCCTCGCCGGGCAGCTCCACGCGCCAACCGCCATCGCCCGTACGGGTGACGGCGGTGACGCGGGTCCTCAGTTCGGTGCGCACCCCGGCGGCGTCGAGCGCCTTGCGGGCGAGCTTGTCGTGCAGGTCGCCGAGGGGCACCCGGGACCAGCCGATGTCGGCGGCGCCCGGGTCGGAGAGCAGCCCGGTCTTGAACACCATCGCGGCGAGGCCGAGCGAGGCGTCGCCCGCGACGGCGTTGAGCGTGGCGACGCCCACGAGGTCCCACAGGGCCTCGATGGCGCGCGGCGACTGGCCGTGGGCGGCCAGCCAGCTGCCGAAGTCCTGGCCGTCGAGGACGGGGTCGGCCGGGTCGAGCCCCTTGAGGGCGAGCGCCGCGCGCCCCACCTTGGCCCGCTCGGCGAGCGAGAGGTGCGGATACGTGGCGAGGCTGGCCGCCAGATGGAGCGGCACGGGCAGCTCGGCGCGGCGCAGCCGCCCGAGGCGGTTGCGGTCGGCGTCGAGCACGGGCACGTCGAGACGTTCCTGCACGGGGGCCAGGTGCGCGCCCCCGACGCGGTCGAGGAACCACCGGTAGGCCGTGCAGCAGCGCAGATAGACGTGCTGGCCGTTGTCGACGGTCAGCTCGCCGCGCCGGAAGGAGAACGCGAGGCCGCCGAGGCGTGGGCGTCCTTCGAGCAGGGTCACGCGCAGCCCGGCGTCGGCCAGCGAGAGCGCGGCGGTGATGCCGGCGAGGCCGCCGCCGATCACTACGGCGGCCGCCCCACCAGGGCGGCCCGCGCTGTCCGCACTCGGCCCGTCGGGCCGCATGTCCTCGCTGTTCACACGCTCTCCGTTTCGGCTGTCGCAGTCTGGGACGCGACCTTGGAGCGCGGGGTTGCCCACCGATCGGTTCGGGCCGCCCCGGGGCCGCCGCGCACGCGCTTCACACGCGCCTCCTGACGGCCCGGCGGGAGACGTTGCGCGCGTCGAGGCCGGACAGGCCGCGCACGGCGACGTACGCCTTCTCGTGGCCCGGCAGCGAGACGCGGCCGCGCAGGACGGCCTCGGGCTCGCGCTCGATGCGGTCCAGCAGGCGGCGGTAGATGCCGGCCATGGCGGCGACGCAGGCGCCGCTGCGCCGGTCCAGCATGGGGAGCAGCCGGTAGCCCTCGGCGAACAGGGCGCGGGCGCGGCGCACCTCGAAGTGGACGAGGCCGGCGAAGTCGGACCCGGGGGGCGGCACGGCGCCCGAGAAGCCCGCGGCGCAGCCGAACTTCGCGAGGTCCTCGGCGGGCAGGTAGGTCCGTCCGTCCTCCGCGTCCTCGCGAACGTCCCTGAGGATGTTGGTCAGTTGGAGTGCGAGACCGAGCGTGTCGGCATACTCCGGCGCGCGCTCGGCATCGAGCGCCCCCTGTTCGGTGCCGAACACGCCGAGGGAGAGCCGGCCGATCGCCCCGGCGACACAGCGGCAGTAGGCCTTCAGGTCCTCCCAGGTCTCGTACGTCTCACCGCGTACGTCCATCTGGACGCCGTCGATGAGTTCGTCCAGGCCCTCCAGCGGGATGGGGAAGTGCGCCGCGGCGTGGGCGAGGGCGACGGCCACCGGGTCGGTGTCGTCCTCCCGCACGCGACCCGCGCGGACGCGCTCGACGAGCTGCCGGGTCTCGTCCAGCCGGTCCGCCTTGACGCCTGGGGCCAGCGCGCCGTCGCCGATGTCGTCCACGCGCCGCGAGAGGGCGTAGAGGGCGGACATGGCGCGCCGCTTGGGGGTCGGCAGCAGCCTGATGCCGTAGGCGAAGTTGCGCGCCTGCTGTCCGGTGACGGTCTCGCAGTAGCCGTACGCGGCGAGTACCGGCGCGGACAGCTGCGGATCTGACTCCACGGCCCGGCTCACCCCTTCCCTCGCAGAACCGCCCCGGCCTCGCGCAGCAGGCGGGGCCCGGTGGGCTTGGGCGGGCCGGGAAGCACGTCGTACCCGGCGTCGGCGATCGCGCGGACCGCCGCCCTCCCCCCGGCCACGAACCCGGCCAGCAGCAGCTTCAGCCTGCCGTGGACGCTACCCACCAGGGGGGTGCCTTCATTCAGGAGGTGACGGGCGCGTTCCGCTTCGTATGCGACCAGTGCGCGCGCCGATGCGCCTGCTGTGGGTGCGGCCAGGTCGGCCTCGCTGACGTGGAAGCGCAACATGTCCTCGATGGGCAGGTAGATGCGGTCGCGCCGCAGGTCCTCGGCGACGTCCTGGAGGTGTTCGACGATCTGCAGACCGGTGCAGACGGCGTCCGACAGGCGCAGCCGCTCGGGGGTGGCGGTGCCGGTGATGGCGAGGACGAGGCGGCCGACGGGGTTCGCGGACAGTGCGCAGTACGCCACGAGGTCGTCGTACGTCTCGTAGCGCGTGACGTGCTGGTCCTGGCGGTTGGCCGCGATCAGGCCGAGGAAGGGGTCGACGGTCACGGCGCCGCGGTCGGCGGCGGGCCGCAGCGCCCCCACCAGCGGGTGGCCGGCCTCGCCGCCGCCGAAGAGCGTGTGCAGGTCTGCCTCGACCGCGTCGAGCAGGCGCAGCGGGTCGGCGTCCGCCGGGTCGAGGCCCAGGTGGCGGGCGTGCGCCGCCTCGGGCGCCAGGTCGCTGTCGCCGATGTCGTCGATGAGCCGCACGACGCCGTAGACGGCCATGAGGTCCTCGCGCCAGGCCCGGGGCAGGAAGAAGGGGGCCACGGGGAAGTTCTCGGCCGCGGCCTTGTCCAGGACGGCGGATGCATCGCGGAGCCGGAGATCGTCCGTAGCCATTGCCGTCACATCTCCCGTTCTACACTGCCGACCCAATACATCCCATTTCGGACACGCCGCCCAGCCCCGCCCGAGATGGACCACGCCCCCGGCCGGGGAACCGCGCGATATCGCCCCACTTGCGGCGAATCAGCACCGGTACAGCTTACGTTGTACAACCCCACACGTACCGTCGGGGTGTTCGGCACATCACAACAACACACCGATTGGTGTCAACCTTCCGTGTACGGCGGCGAGTTGACGTGCCGCGAGGGGCTCGCGGGGCCCGGGGACACGGCAGGGCCCCGCGGGGAAGATCCCTGCGGGGCCCTGCCGCCGGACGGGTGGTCCACGGTGGCGCGAACGGGTTACTTGCCCGTGAACTTCTCGTACTCCTTGATGACCTCGTCGGTCGGTCCGTCCATGCGCAGCTCGCCGCGCTCCAGCCACAGCACGCGGTCGCAGGTGTCACGGATGGACTTGTTGTTGTGGCTGACGAGGAAGACCGTACCGGCCTCCTTGCGCAGCTCCCGGATGCGGGCCTCGGAGCGCTTTTGGAACTTGCGGTCGCCGGTCGCCAGGGCCTCGTCGATCATCAGGACGTCGTGGTCCTTGGCCGCCGCGATGGAGAACCGCAGGCGGGCCGCCATGCCGGAGGAGTAGGTGCGCATCGGCAGGGTGATGAAGTCGCCCTTCTCGTTGATCCCGGAGAAGTCGACGATGTCCTGGTAGCGCTCCTTGATCTGCTCGCGGGACATGCCCATCGCGAGGCCGCCGAGGATGACGTTGCGCTCGCCCGTCAGGTCGTTCATCAGGGCCGCGTTGACGCCGAGCAGCGAGGGCTGGCCGTCGGTGTAGACCTTGCCCTGCTCGGCGGGCAGCAGGCCCGCGATGGCGCGCAGCAGGGTCGACTTGCCCGAGCCGTTCGAACCGATCAGGCCGATGGCCTCGCCGCGGTAGGCGGTGAAGCTGACGCCGCGCACCGCGTGCACCTTGCGTACGCCGCGCTCCTCGCCTCGCCGGAGGATGCGGCTCAGCGCGGAGGTGGCACTGCCCTTGCCCGTCCGCGCGCCGTTGACGCGGTAGACGATGTGCAGCTCGTCGGCGATGACGGTGGGGATGTGCCCCTTGCCTGCGTTCTTGCCGAGGCTGACCTCGGCGCTCTTGTCATCAGCCACGGCCGTACCGCTCCTCAGCCTTCCAGAAGTACACGAACCCGCCGGCGGCGAGCAGGACGGCCCAGCCCAGCGCGACGGCCCAGACGTGCGGCGGCAGGTTCTCCGACCCGTAGCCGTCGATGAGCGCGAACCGCATGAGGTCCATGTAGATGGCGGCCGGATTCCACTGGAGCACGTCCGCGATCCAGGCCGGATGTTTCTCCAGCATGACGGGGATGGAGAACATCACGCCGGACGCGTACATCCACGTACGCATCACGAAGGGCATCAGCTGGGCGAGGTCGGGGGTCTTGCTGCCCAGCCTCGCCATGATCATCGCGAGGCCGGTGTTGAAGAGGAACTGCAGCACCAGGACCGGCACGATCAAGAGCCAGGACAGCTTCGGGTAGCTGCCGAAGCCGATCATGATGATGAACAGCACGATCATCGAGAACAGCAGTTGCTGGAGCTGCTGGAGCGAGAAGGAGATCGGCAGCGAGGCACGCGGGAAGTGCAGCGCGCGCACCAGGCCGAGGTTGCCCGCGATCGCCCGGACGCCCGCCATCACCGAGGACTGCGTGAAGGTGAAGACGAAGACGCCGGTGACCAGGAACGGGACGTAGACCTCGCGGGGCATGCCCCGGTCGGCGCCCAGGATCAGGCCGAAGATCAGGAAGTAGACGAGCGCGTTGAGGAGCGGCGTCGCCACCTGCCACAGCTGACCCAGCTTGGCCTGGCTGTACTGGGCGGTGAGCTTTGCCTGGGAGAAGGCGAGGATGAAGTGACGCCGTCCCCAGAGCTGGCGGACGTACTCGAAAAGTCCGGGCCGGGCGCCGCTGACGGTCAGACCGTACTGGGCGGCGAGCTCGGCCCGGGAGAGCCCGTCATCGGGCGGCGGTGTCGACGGGGACGCTGTCACCGCGACTCCGCCGTCATGCGTTGTCTCACTCACGAGTGGAAACTTTCGTCTTCAGATGCGCAGCCGGTCGGGCGTAGGCCTGGGCCAGGGACCGGGGTATGGCCCAGATGCTCTCAGATCCGAGCTTGTCAGATGACAGGAGGTCGGCCCAGTCGCGTCAGCCGCCACACCGTACGCCACTTCATGGGAGAGCGCGGTCCGCACGGTGTGCTCCAGCCCTCCTTGAACCCGCCGAACCAGGCCTTCAGCGCGGGTCCCGAGGGCCGCCGGGCGAGGGTGAGCAGCATCCAGACGCCGAGGTAGACGGGGACCAGCGGCGCGGGGAGGTTGCGGCGGGCCAGCCAGACGCGGTTGCGGGCGACCATCCGGTGGTAGACCGCGTGCCGGGAGGGCGCGGTCGTGGGGTGCAGGAGCACCATGTCGGACCGGTAGTCGATCATCCAGCCGGCGTCCAGGGCGCGCCAGGCGAGGTCGGTCTCCTCGTGGGCGTAGAAGAACTCGCCGGGGAGCGGGCCGACCTCGGCGATGACCTTCGTGCGGACGGCGTTGGCGCCGCCGAGGAAGGTCGTCACGCGCGAGGAGCGCATCGGGTCGGAGGCCCGCAGCCGCGGCACGTGGCGCCGCTGGGTCTCACCGGTGTCCGGGTCGGCGATGCGGAAGCTGATGATGCCGAGCCGCGGGTCGGCGGCGAAGGCCTCGCGGCACAGCCGCGCCGTGTCCGTGTGGGCGAGCAGGCCGTCGTCGTCCAGGAAGAGCAGGACGTCGACGTCGGTGCCGCCGGGCCCGAAGGCCTCGATGCCGACGTTGCGGCCGCCGGGGATGCCGAGGTTCTCGGGCAGTTCGACCGTGCGGACGCCGTCGGGCACGTCCGGCACCGGGGCGCCGTTGCCGACCACGACCACCTCGACCGGGTCGCCGTCCTGCTTGGCGACCGAGTCGAGGAGGGCGCGCAGCTCCTGCGGCCGGTTGCCCATCGTGATGATGACGGCGCCGACCTTCAGCTCTTGTGCCGGGGTGTTCACTTCAACCTGCTCGATACGAGGATGGACACGAGGTGGAGCAGGGTCTGGAGCATCGCGATGCCCGCGAGGACCGCGACGCCGACGCGCGAGAAGAACAGGTCGCCCCGGACCTGGTCCACGATCGCGAGGGCCAGGATCAGCAAGGACGCCTCGACGCCGAGGATCAGCCGGTGGAACTTCAGCGCGGCGGCCGCCCTGCGGGCCAGCGCCATGCCGGAGGAGCGCGGCTCGGACGCCGACTCCTTGACCGGCTCCTTGCCCGTCTGGTGGCGGGCGACGCCGACGAGGTCGGTCTCGGCCTTGATCAGGATCGCGCCGAGGGCGGCCAGGGTGCCGAGGAAGGCCCACAGCCAGTCGATGCGCCCCGAACCCCACAGGTCGGCGGCGCGCAGCCCGAAGCCGACCAGGACCGCGGCGTCGCACAGGTAGGCGGCGACCCGGTCGAGGTAGACGCCGGCCATCGAGTACTGCTTCTTCCAGCGGGCGATCTCGCCGTCGACGCAGTCGAGCAGCAGGTAGAGCTGGACCGCGAGCACGCCGAGCACGGCGCCCGTGATCCCCGGCACCAGCAGGGCCGGGGCGGCGAGGGCGCCGGCGACGGTCATCACGTAGGTCAGCTGGTTGGGCGTGACCCGCGTGTTCACCAGGTGCCGGTCGATGCGCAGGGACACCTCGCGCATGTAGAGCCGGCCGGCCCAGTGTTCGCCGCTGCGCCGGTCCTTCACCCCCGGGGGGTGAACGACCGGGCGGAGCTCAGCTACCGATGGTTTTTGCATAGTCGGCGTATGCGTCCCTGATCTGGTCGGTGGACAGGTCGAGGTGTTCCAGGATGGTGTAGCGGCCCGGGCGGGTCTGCGGAGCGAACTCCACGACCTTCACGAACTCCGCCACGGTGAAGCCGATCTCCTCCGGCAGCACAGGCAGGCCGTGGCGGCGCAGCACCGAGGCCATGTACGCCGACTCCTCGCGGGCACCGCGCAGGTGCATCGCGAAGGCCGCGCCGAGGCCGCACTGCTCGCCGTGGCTGGCGGCGCGCTTGGGGTAGAGGAGGTCGAAGGCGTGGTTGATCTCGTGGCAGGCGCCGGACGCCGGGCGGGAGTCGCCCGAGACGGACATCGCGATGCCGGTGAGGACCAGGCCTTCGGCGAGGACCTGGAGGAAGGCGTCGTCGCCGACCCCGCCGGGGTGGCGCAGGACGGCCTCGCCCGCTTGGCGGGCCATGGCGGCCGCCAGGCCGTCTATGTCCTCGCCGCGCTCCCGGGCGGCCAGCTCCCAGTCCGCGATCGCGGAGATGTTGGACAGGGCGTCGCCGATGCCGGAGCGGACGAAGCGGACGGGCGCCTCCCGGATCACATCGAGGTCGATGACGACCGCGATGGGGTTCGGCACGCCGTACGAGCCGCGGCCCGCGTCGTTGTCGAGGGTCGCGACGGGCGAGCACAGGCCGTCGTGCGACAGGTTCGTCGCGACGGCGACCAGCGGCAGACCGACGCGCGCCGCGGCGAACTTGGCGCAGTCGATGATCTTGCCGCCGCCGAGGCCCACGACCGCGTCGTAGCGGCCCTTCTTCATGGCGTCGGCGAGCTTGATGGCGTCATCGAGGGTGCCGCCGCCCACCTCGAACCACTCCGCGCCGGGCAGCGACGGCATGAGGCGGTCGCGCAGGACCGCACCGGAGCCACCGCTGATGGCGATGGCGAGCTTGCCGGTCGACGAGCAGATCCGCTGGTCGGCGAGGACACCGGCCAGGTCGTTGAGCGCCCCCGGCCGGATGTCGACGACGACCGGCGAGGGGATGAGCCTCGTCAGTACTGGCACGCGATCTCCCGGCCCTTGGTGAGGTCGTCGTGGTTGTCGATCTCGACCCACTTGACGTCACCGATCGGGGCCACGTCCACCTTGAAGCCGCGGTTGACCAGCTCCTGGTAGCCGTCCTCGTAGTAGAGGTCGGGGTCGCGCTCGAAGGTGGTCTTCAGGGCGTCGGCCAGCTCGTCGGCGGCGGAGCCCTCGATGAGGGTGACGCCGATGTACTCGCCGGTGGCCTCGGAGGGGTCCATCAGCTTGGTGATGCGCTGGACGCCCTTGGCGTCGTCGACGATGACCTTCATCTCCTCGTCGGCGAGCTGCTTCACCGTGTCGAGGGCGAGGATGATCTTCTGGCCGTTGCCGCGGGCGGCGAGCAGCGTCTTCTCGACGGAGACGGGGTGCACGGTGTCGCCGTTGGCGAGGATCACGTCGTGCTTGATGGCGTCACGGCCGCACCACAGGGAGTAGGCGTTGTTCCACTCCTCGGCCTTGTCGTTGTCGATCAGGGTGAGCTTGAGGCCGTACTTCGCCTCCAGGGCCGCCTTGCGCTCGTAGACGGCCTCCTTCTTGTAGCCGACGATGATCGCGACCTCGGTCAGGCCGATCTCGGCGAAGTTGCCGAGCGTCAGGTCGAGGATGGTGGTGTCGCCGTCGACGGGCACCAGGGCCTTGGGCAGGGTGTCCGTGTAAGGGCGAAGACGCCGTCCGGCGCCGGCCGCCAGCACGAGGCCGATCATGCGGGTTCTCCTTCATCGTGTACGGCGGGTGCGCCCTGTTTCTCTGCGGCGACCCAGAAGCGGATGCTCTCGACGAGCACCACGAGTGCCACGGCCACGGCGAGTGCCGTGAGCGCGACGGGGAAATCTGCGGCGGGCAGCACAGCCGCCGCCAGCGCGACCACGAGGGTCCTGCCCTCCTGGCCGCCGATCGCGCGCACCAGCCAGGCCGGCGGCGCGCCGGTGCCGCCCTTGATGCGGTACACCGTGTCGTAGTGATGGTAGGCGACCGCGGCCACCAGTCCGAAAGCCGCCGGAAGCGCCCCATTCACGTCCGCCTTGGCCGCCAGGACAAGGATCGTGCCGTATTCGGCGGCGCGGAAGAACGGCGGGACGAGCCAGTCGAGGGCGGCCTTGAGGGGCCGCGCGAGCGCCAGACCGGACAGGGCGATGTAGATCACCGCGCCGACGACCACCCACGGGCTGCCGTACGTCGTGAAGGCGGCCGGGCCCACGAGCGCCGCTCCCCCGAGGAAGGCGAGCGCGGGGGCGGGCCGCAGCCAGGCGGGGAGCTCGAGCGCGGCGAACGCCGAGGCCTGGGGCCCGTTGTCGGCGAGGTCGGCGAGCGCCGTCGCGGCACGGTCGGTACGGGTGGCCTTGCGGGTCAGCGAGCGCAGGACGCGGCCGGCGGTGGTGTAGCAGGCGGCGAGCGCGCAGCCGATGAGCAGCACGACGAGGGTGATGCGCGGGGTGGTGAGCGCGGTGAGCACGGCGATCATCGCCCAGCGCTCACCGATGGGCAGCACGATCATCCGGCGCACCCAGACCGTCCACCCGACGCTGTCGAGCTTGTCGGAGAGGGCCGCGGTGGGGCTGGTGTTGGCCGTCGCGTCGTGGTTCGCCTCGTTGAAGGAGAAGTCCACGACGTGCCGGCAGGTCTGGAGCACCATCGCGCCGAGCGCGAGCGCCCATACGTCGTCACCGCCGCGGGCGGCGCCGAGCGCGAGGCCCGCGTAGTAGGCGTACTCCTTGGCGCGGTCGAACGTGGCGTCGAGCCAGGCGCCGAGCGTCGAGTACCGCAGGGAGTAGCGGGCGAGCTGCCCGTCGGTGCAGTCCAGGACGAAGGAGAGGATCAGCAGCAGGCCGGCGGCGACGAAGCCGCCGCGCGTCCCGGTCGCCGCGCAGCCCGCCGCGATCAGGGCGGTGAGCAGCGAGGCGGTGGTGACCTGGTTCGGGGTCAGGCCGCGGCGTGCGCACCAGCGGGCGAGGTAGCGGGAGTACGGGCTGATGGCGTACGTCGTGAAGAAGCCGTCCCGCGACTTGACCGCGGTGCGCAGGCGCACGGCCTCGTCGTCGACGGCGGCGACGGCCTGCCGGGCCTCGTTGCGGGTCTGGGGGTCGGTGGGCACGGTGGCGACGAGGGTGCCGAGTTCGGGCCGGTGCACGTCCGTCGCCTCGGCCGCCATGGCGGCGGCGAGGGAGTCCGGGAGCACCTCCGAGGCCGGGACGCCGCCGGTGGTGGCGCTCGTGCGCAGCGCGTGCGTCAGGGCCCTTCGGGCCTGTGGCCCGGCGGTGACGGCGCCGGGCACCGCCGCGGCGGTGAAGCGGGGGTCGGTGAGACCGAGGCGCAGCGCGTGGACGTGTCCGACGAAGCGGGCGTCGACGACGGCGACCCGCTGGTCACCCGGGACGGCGGCGAGCAGCATCTCGGCGTCCGCAGCGTCGGAGGCGACCCGCACGTCGAAGCAGAGGGACCGCAGATCGCCTTCGAGCGGCGACCCGGGGACCGGCTGACCGGTGACGATGGCGGTCGACAGACGAACTCACTCCTTGATTCCCGGCACGGCTGGCGCCGGGCACGTGCGTAAGGGGGGCGCCCCTGGCCTGGGCGGCCGGGCGGCACGTCGGCAGAGGCTATCGGATGATGGGAAGCGGGCGTTCACCACCCGTTCACGCCCCGATAAGGGCGGCCTGCCAGGGCCTGGGCCCGCACGATCATCATGGTGGATGGGGGCCCGCCCCTCCAAACCGCGCCCGTCCGGTGCCCGGCTTGCCCGCATAGGGCTCGCTTAGGGACGGGTGGCCCGGCCCCTTAGGGTGGGCGCCCATGACATGGCTGATCACCGGCGGAGCCGGATATATCGGGGCACACGTGGCGCGGGTCATGACCGGCGCCGGCGAGGACGTCGTCGTACTGGACGACATCTCCTCGGGGGTGCCGCAGCGGCTCCCCGCGGGTCTGCCCCTCATCAAGGGCTCCTCGCTGGACGGCGATCTGCTGCGCCGCGTCCTCGCCGAGCACGCCGTGACGGGGGTGGTCCACCTCGCGGCCCGCAAGCAGGTCGGGGAGTCGGTGGAGCAGCCGCTGCGCTACTACCGGGAGAACGTGGGCGGCCTGGTGACGCTGCTCGACGCGGTGGCCGAGGCGGGGGTGCGGCGGTTCGTGTTCTCCTCGTCGGCGGCGGTGTACGGCAACCCGCCGGACGTGGAGCTGATCGGCGAGGACACCCCCTGCGCCCCGGTCAGCCCCTACGGCGAGACGAAGCTCGCCGGGGAGTGGCTGGTGCGCGCGGCCGGGCGGGCGCACGGCATCGCGACGGTGTGCCTGCGCTACTTCAACGTGGCGGGCGCCGCCGCCCCCGAGCTGGCGGACACCGGTGTCTTCAACGTGATCCCGATGGTCTTCGACCGTCTCACCCGCGACGAGGCGCCCCGCGTCTTCGGTGACACCCACCCCACTCCCGACGGCACCTGCGTACGCGACTACGTCCACGTCTCCGATCTCGCCGAGGCCCACCTGGCGGCGGCCCGGCGGCTTACTGAGGGGGCCAAGGGCGATCTGACGGTGAACATCGGCCGCGGCGAGGGTGTTTCCGTACGGGAACTGATCGACCTGATCGGTGAGGTGAGCGGCGACCGGCGGCCGGCGCTCGTCGAGCCGGCGCGTGCCGGTGACGCGCCGCGGGCCGTGGCCGACGCGCGGCTGGCCGCGCGGGAGCTGGGCTGGACGGCCCGGCTCGGGGTGCGGGAGATGGTCGAGTCGGCGTGGGCGGGATGGTGTCTGCACCACCCCGGAGCGCGCCGCGCCTGATCGTCGCGGAGCCCTGACCTGCACCCCTTCCCTTGACGGCAATCGTTGCCATTTTCGCAGGTCAGGGCAGATGACAACGGTGTTCAGTGCCGCGTTGCCAGATACCCCCCACCCGTAGTTGACTGTGGTCGCGCGACGACCGGACAGCAGACCGAGGACCGATGCGGGAGGCGGGCTCCATGGGGGCTGGGCACGATCACGGACATACGCACGGCGCACCGACGACGGGTACGGCGGCCCATGCCTACAAGGGGCGGCTGCGGGCGGCGCTCGCCATCACCGTCACGGTGATGTGCGCCCAGATCGTCGGTGGCCTCATGGCGGATTCGCTCGCGCTCATCGCGGACGCGACGCATATGGCGACCGACGCCCTGGGCCTCGGCATGGCTCTGCTCGCCATTTACTTCGCGAACAGAGCGCCCACGCAGAACCGCACCTTCGGTTACGCCCGCGCCGAGATACTCGCCGCGCTCGCCAACTGCCTGCTGCTGCTCGGCGTGGGCGGCTACGTGCTGTACGAGGCGGTCGAGCGGTTCATCACCCCGGCCCAGACGCAGGGCTCCCTGACCGTCTTCTTCGGCGCCTTCGGCCTGGTCGCGAACATGGTCTCGCTGGCGCTGCTGATGCGCGGCCAGAAGGACAGCCTCAATGTGCGCGGCGCCTTCCTGGAGGTGGTGGCGGACACCCTCGGCTCGGTCACGGTCATCGTCTCGGCGACCGTGATCATGCTCACCGGTTGGCAGGCGGCGGACCCGATCGCCTCGCTCGTCATCGGCGTCATGATCGTCCCGCGTACGGTGAAGCTCTTGAAGGAGACCTTGAACGTCCTGCTGGAGTCGGCGCCCCCGGGCGTCGACATGGCCGAGGTGCGGGCCCACATCCTCGACCTGCCCGGCGTCGAGGACGTCCACGACCTGCACGCCTGGACGATCACCTCGGGCATGCCCGTGCTCAGCGCACATGTCGTCGTCGGCTCCGACACCCTGGACTCGATCGGCCACGAGAAGATGCTGCACGAGTTGCAGGGCTGCCTGGGCGACCACTTCGACGTGGAGCACTGCACGTTCCAGCTGGAGCCGAGCGGCCACGCGGAGCACGAGCTGAAGCTCTGCCACTGACCGGGGCGGGCGGCTCGTGCCGACGAGCGCGTCCGCCCGCATGTCCCGGCGTGCATCCGCGCGCCGGGACATGCGGGTCCTGGAGTGCCTGGAGTGTCCAACGGGTACGGCAGACTTGAGGCTCGAACCGAAGCGAAGGATGAGTATGCCGATCACACCTGCCACCGCGGCGAACACCTCGTCGAACGGGAACGGCACCGGAGAAGAGATCTTGCTCGAACTCGTCGACGAGGACGGCAGGACGATCGGCACAGCGGAGAAACTCTCCGCGCACCAGGCGCCCGGGCAGCTGCACCGGGCGTTCTCCGTTTTCCTCTTCGACGAACAGGGCCGGCTGCTGATCCAGCAGCGCGCGTCCGGCAAGTACCACTCCCCCGGCGTCTGGTCGAACACCTGCTGCGGCCACCCCTACCCGGGCGAGGCGCCGTTCGCCGCGGCCGCCCGGCGCACGTACGAGGAGCTGGGTGTCTCGCCGTCGCTGCTCGCCGAGGCGGGCACCGTGCGCTACAACCACCCGGACCCGGCGTCGGGCCTGGTGGAGCAGGAGTACAACCACCTCTTCGTGGGGATGGTGCAGTCACCGCTGCGCCCGGACCCCTCCGAGGTCGGCCGGACCGCGTTCGTGACGGCCGAGGAGCTGACGGCCCGGCACGAGGAGGCGCCGTTCTCCGCGTGGTTCATGACGGTGCTCGACGCGGCACGGCCCGCGATCAAGGAGCTGACCGGGGCCGCCACCGGCTGGTAGCCGCCCGGCCCGTCCGCGTCCGCCGCCGGGCGGGACGGGCCTCGTCAGCGGCCGTGGCCGGGCTTCAGGGGCAGCGCCGCCCAGATGACCTTGCCCCCGCTCGCGGTGTGCTCCACGTCGCAGGCGCCGCCCGCCTCCTCGGTGATCTCGCGGACGATGAGCAGCCCCCGGCCGCCCGTCTGCCCGTGGTCGGCCACCAGCGCCGTCGGCCGGTAGGGATGGTCGTCCTCGACGGAGACCCGCACCCATTCGGCGCCGACCGCGACCTCGACCGCGAGCATCGGCGAGAGCAGGGCCGCGTGCCGCACCGCGTTCGTGACCAGCTCCGAGACGATGAGCAGCAGGCCCTGGATGAGGTCGTCCGAGGCCGGTACGCCCTGCCGGGCCAGCAGGTCGCGCACCGCGTGCCGCGCCTGGGGGACGGACGCGTCGACGGCGGGGGCGGTGAAGCGCCACACCCCTTCGTACGGCACCTGCCCGTCCCCGCCGGGGAGTGGGCCGGGGCCCCTCCCGTCGTTCTCCATCGTCCGGTCGCCGCCCTCGCGCTCGATTGTCACCACATGTCGAGTGTTGGGAACGTACAGCTCTGGACCGCGCTACTGACCAGAAGTCAGCGATTAATGACGGGATTTGATCGAAGGCGTATGACAGCGTCAGTTGTACGACTGATTCTGTCCTCCTTGTTCGCGCTTCCCGGTTTCTTCAGGTTGTACGAGACTCACGATGCGGCGGCCGCCGATGCCGGTGGCGATCAGTCCCAGACCGTCGAAGAGCAGTGCCAGGGAGAAGAAGCAACCGATGACGTACTGACTGCTGCTCGGCCACTCGGCGAGCACCAGGATGCCGATGAGCAGACCGAAGGCCCCTTGCAGCAGGGTCAGGGCGAACTGGGGGCCGCGCACCACGAGGCTGCCGACCAGGCGGAACACCCCGCCGGTCAGGAAGAGGAGCGCCGCGAACATGGTCAGCGCCTCCGCCGCCACGTCGGGCCTGCGGATGATCACGACACCGGCGGCGAGGTTCAGCGCGGCGACCACGACGCCCAGCCAGAAGAAGCTGCTGCCCCGCGACTGGACGGCGTGCAGCAGGCCGACGATGCCGCCGACCAGCAGGAGCCAGCCGAACAGGAGCATGGAGGTCAGGGTGGCGACGCCGGTGTAGACGAGGCCGACGATCCCGGCGACGGCCAGGATCACCCCCAGCAGCGCGAGCCAGCCGAAGCCGCGGCTGACCCGGGCGCCCTGGGCCCCGGCGCTGCCGGGCCGCGCGGATGTGGTGCCCCTACGTCGGAACATCAGGGTCTCCCTCTCGCTCGGCGACCCCCTTCTTGATCTTACGTTCGAGGGGTGCGGATAGCATCCGGCGCATGGAGCCGCAGCTGAGGCACACCGTCACCGACGGCGTCGCCACCGTCGTCATCGCTCACCCGGCCAAGCGCAACGCCATGACCGCGGACATGTGGCGCCAGGTGCCGCAGCTCCTGTCGGGGCTCAGCGCCGACCCGGGCGTGCGGGTGCTCGTGCTGACCGGTGAGGGCGCCACCTTCTGCGCGGGCGCCGACATCTCCTCGCTGCGCGGGTCGGCCGAGGGGGCGCAGGAGCTGGCGGTGCGGGCCGAGGAGGCGCTCGCGGCCTTCCCCAAGCCGACGCTCGCCGCGGTGCGGGGCTTCTGTGTGGGCGGTGGGTGCCAGCTGGCGGGGGCGTGCGATCTGCGGTTCGCGGACGAGGGCGCCTCGTTCGGGGTCACGCCCGCGAAGCTCGGCATCGTCTACCCCTCCTCGTCCACCCGGCGCCTGGTCTCGCTGGTGGGGCCGGCCACCGCCAAGTACCTGCTCTTCTCGGGCGAGTTGATCGGCGCGGAGCGGGCCCTGCGGACCGGTCTCGTCGACGAGGTGCTGCCCGCCGGCGGCCTGGACGCGCGGGTCGCCGAGTTCGCCCGCGTCCTCGCCACGCGCTCCCAGCTGACGCAGGCGGCGGCCAAGGAGTTCGCCGCGGGACGCATGGACCGGGATGCCCACTGGACGGAGCAGGCGCGCCTCGGCGGCGACACGGCCGAGGGCGTCGCCGCCTTCCTGGAGCGCAGGCAGCCCCGCTTCACGTGGAGCGCCCCGGCCGGGTGAGCCAGGAGCCCCCTAGGGGTGCCGGGCCTGGTCACAGGTGGTGGGAGGTCGTGGGGACGGAAGGTTTCCCCCTCACATACCAACCAGTAGGTAACCTGTTGCCATGACCTCTACGACGCCCTCGTCCCCGGCCCTCGCGCTCCACCCGCGCGCCGGGCGCCGCTGCCACACCGTGCTGAACGCCACGCACTCGTCGCACTACTTCTCGCCGGACGTCACGCGGGAGCTGGCGGGGCTCGGGATCACCCACTCCGCCGCCGTGAACTTCGCGGTGCGCGCGGCGGCGCTCGGGGCCGTCGGCGCGGGCACGGTCGCCGCCACCTTCTACAACTACAAGTACGAGCTGGTCGCGGCGCACGTGCCGAGGATCTGGGACACCGCCTCCCCCGCGGACGTCCTCGCGGCCCGGCTGCGCGGTGTCGACGCGACCCTGCGCAGGCTGCTCGGCGACGACGCGGTCGCCTCGCCGGAGATGGCGGAAGCCGCCCGTCTGGCGCTGCGCGCCACCGAGGCCTGCTCCCGCGCCGCGCGGCCCCTGTACTCCGCGCACGCCGACCTGCCGGTGCCCGAGGAGCCGCACCTCGCGTACTGGCACGCGGCGACGCTGCTGCGCGAGCACCGCGGCGACGGGCACCTGACCGTGCTGCTCGGCGCCGGTCTCGACGGCCTGGAGGCGATGGTGACCCACACCGCCACCGGCAAGGGCACCGCCCCCAAGTGGGTCCTGGCCACCCGCGGCTGGAACCGGCAGGAGTGGGACGCGGCCGTGGAGCGGCTGCGCGGGCGCGGACTGCTGGACGGCGAGGGGGAGTTGACCGAGGCGGGCGTGGCGCTGCGCCGGGAGGTCGAGGCCGAGACGGACCGCCTGGACCGGGCGCCCTATGAGCACCTGGGCGTGGCGGGCGTCGAGCGGCTGACGGAGCTGGGCACCGCGTTCATCGGCACGGCGCTGGAGGCCGGCGCGTTCCCGGCGGATCTGGTCGGCAAGGGCTGAGACCGGGCTGGGACCGCGCTGGGACCGGCAGGGGTTTGCCGGTCTCAAGGGTCGGGCCCGCCGGGTCCGACCCCCGTCGTCGGTGCCACCTGCCACAATTGCCCGGCAACCCCAGCGAGAAGGCGGTACCGGAACGTGGCAGCTTTGAAGACGTCCACTCCCTCGTCCATCGAAGGCAGGATCGCCGAGGAGCTCGGCGTACGGGAGCGGCAGGTGAAGGCCGCCGTCGACCTGCTCGACGGCGGTTCGACGGTGCCCTTCATCGCGCGCTACCGCAAGGAAGCGACCGAGATGCTCGACGACGCGCAGCTGCGCGCGCTCGAGGAGCGGCTGCGCTATCTGCGCGAACTGGAGGACCGGCGCGCGGCGATCCTCGACTCGGTCCGTGAGCAGGGCAAGCTCACCGCCGACCTGGAGGCACGCATCCGCGAGGCCGACACCAAGGCGCGCCTGGAGGACATCTACCTGCCGTTCAAGCCGAAGCGGCGCACCAAGGCGCAGATCGCCCGGGAGGCGGGCCTGGAGCCGCTGGCCGACGGGCTGCTCGCGGACCCGGCCGTGGAGCCGAAGGCGGCCGCCGCCGCGTTCGTGGACGCCGGCAAGGGCGTGGCCGACCCGCAGGCCGCCCTCGACGGAGCGCGCGCGATCCTCGCCGAGCGGTTCGCGGAGGACGCCGACCTCATCGGTGAGCTGCGGGAGCGCATGTGGGGGCGCGGCCGGCTCGTCGCCAAGGTCCGGGAGGGCAAGGAGGAGGCGGGCGCCAAGTTCGCCGACTACTTCGACTTCGCGGAGCCCTTCAAGGAGCTGCCCTCGCACCGTGTGCTCGCCATGCTGCGCGGCGAGAAGGAGGAGGTCCTCGATCTCGTCCTGGAGCCCGAGGAGCCCGTGGCGGGCCCTTCCTCGTACGAGGGGATGATCGCCCGGCGCTTCGGCGTCGCCGACCGGGGCCGCCCCGGCGACAAGTGGCTCCAGGACACCGTGCGCTGGTCCTGGCGGACCCGCATCCTCGTCCACCTCGGCATCGACCTGCGGCTGCGACTGCGTACGGCCGCCGAGGACGAGGCGGTGCGGGTCTTCGCGGCCAACCTGCGCGACCTGCTGCTCGCGGCGCCCGCGGGCACGCGCGCGACGCTGGGCCTCGACCCCGGGTTCCGTACGGGTGTGAAGGTCGCCGTCGTGGACGCCACCGGCAAGGTCGTCGCGACCGACACGATCCACCCGCACGTCCCGGCGAACAAGTGGGACCAGTCGCTGGCGACGCTCGCCGGGCTCGCCAGGAAGCACGCGGTCGACCTGATCGCCGTCGGCAACGGCACGGCCTCGCGCGAGACCGACAAGCTGGCCGCCGAACTCATCGAGAAGCACCCGGAGTTGAACCTCACCAAGGTGATGGTCTCCGAGGCCGGCGCCTCGGTGTACTCCGCCTCGGCGTTCGCCTCGCAGGAGCTGCCGGACCTCGACGTGTCGATCCGCGGCGCGGTCTCCATCGCGCGGCGGCTCCAGGACCCGCTCGCGGAGCTGGTGAAGATCGACCCGAAGTCGATCGGCGTCGGCCAGTACCAGCACGACCTGTCGGAGGTGAAGCTGTCGCGTTCGCTGGACGCCGTCGTGGAGGACTGCGTGAACGGCGTCGGCGTGGACGTGAACACCGCCTCCGCCCCGCTGCTCGCCCGGGTCTCCGGCATCGGCGCGGGCCTCGCGGAGAACATCGTGGCGCACCGCGACGCGAACGGCCCCTTCAAGAGCCGCAAGGCCCTCAAGGACGTGCCACGCCTCGGCCCGAAGGCGTACGAGCAGTGCGCGGGCTTCCTGCGCATCCGTGGCGGCGACGACCCGCTGGACGCCTCCAGCGTGCACCCGGAGGCGTATCCGGTGGTGCGCAAGATGGCGAAGTCGGCGGGCGCGCAGGTCTCCTCGCTGATCGGCGACACGGCGACGCTGCGGTCGCTGCGGCCGGACGACTTCGTGGACGAGGTCTTCGGTCTGCCCACGGTCACCGACATCCTGAGGGAGCTGGAGAAGCCCGGGCGCGACCCGCGTCCCGCCTTCAGGACGGCGACCTTCAAGGACGGCGTGGAGAAGATCTCCGACCTGGCCCCGGGGATGATCCTCGAAGGCGTCGTGACGAACGTGGCCGCGTTCGGTGCCTTCGTGGACGTGGGGGTGCACCAGGACGGTCTGGTGCACGTCTCGGCGATGTCCGAGACCTTCGTGAAGGACCCGCGGGACGTGGTCAAGCCCGGCGACATCGTCAGGGTGAAGGTCATGGACGTCGACATCCCGCGCAAGCGGATCTCGCTGACGCTCCGCCTCGACGACGAGGCGGCCCCCTCGGGCGAGGCGGGCGCGGAGCGGCCCAAGCGCGGCGGGCGCCCGCCGCAGCAGCGGCGCCAGGGACGGGGCGGTCAGGGAGGTCAGGGGCAGGGCGGCCAGGGGCAGGGCGGTCAGGGCCGGCGCGGGCAGAAGCCGCAGCGGCAGGGCCCGCCGCCCGCCAACGACGCGATGGCCGAGGCGCTGCGGCGGGCCGGTCTGGTCGATCCGAAGCGGGGCTGACGAGGGGGCGGCGGGGCGGAGGTCAGAGCGACAGCTCGGTCACTTCGCCCTCCGCCACCTCCAGGCGGCGCGTCACGCTGACCGCGTCCAGCATCCTGCGGTCGTGCGTGACCAGCAGCAGCGTGCCCTCGTAGGACTCCAGGGCCGCCTCCAGCTGCTCGATCGCGGGCAGGTCGAGGTGGTTCGTCGGCTCGTCCAGGACCAGGAGGTTGACGCCCCTGCCCTGGAGCAGTGCGAGGGCCGCGCGGGTGCGCTCGCCGGGTGAGAGCGTCGCCGCGGGGCGCAGCACATGCTCCGCCTTCAGGCCGAACTTGGCCAGGAGCGTGCGGACTTCGGCGGGTTCGGTGTCCGGTACCGCCGCGCAGAACGCGTCGAGCAGGGACTCCTCGCCGTGGAAGAGGGCGCGGGCCTGGTCCACCTCGCCGACGAGGACGCCCGAGCCGAGGGTCGCGTGGCCCGCGTCCACCGGGACGCGTCCCAGGAGGGCGCCGAGCAGCGTCGACTTGCCCGAGCCGTTCGCGCCGGTGATCGCGACGCGGTCGGCCCAGTCGATCTGGAGCGTGACGGGCCCGAGGGTGAAGTCGCCCCGGCGCACCCGCGCCTCGCGCAGGCTCGCCACGACCGCGCCCGAGCGGGGCGCCGCCGCGATCTCCATGCGCAGCTCCCACTCCTTGCGGGGCTCCTCGACGACGTCCAGGCGCTCGATCATGCGCTGCGTCTGGCGGGCCTTGGCGGCCTGCTTCTCGCTGGCGTCGGCGCGGAAGTTGCGGCCGATCTTGTCGTTGTCGCCGCCGCCCGCCTTGGCCGCCTTGCGGCGGGCGTTCTTGACGCCCTTGTCGGCCCAGGAGCGCTGCATCTGGGCGCGGCCCTGGAGCGCCGCCTTCTTGTCCGCGTACTCGTCGTAGTCGTCGCGGGCGTGCTTGCGGGCCACCTCGCGCTCCTCCAGGTACGCGTCGTAGCCGCCGCCGTAGAGGTTGATCTGCTGCTGGACCAGGTCGAGTTCGAGGACCTTGGTGACCGTGCGGCTGAGGAACTCGCGGTCGTGGCTGACCACGACCGTGCCGGCGCGCAGGCCCCTGACGAAGCTCTCCAGGCGCTCCAGCCCCGCCAGGTCGAGGTCGTTGGTGGGCTCGTCCAGGAGGAAGACGTCGTAGCGGGACAGGAGGAGGGAGGCGAGGCCGGCGCGGGCCGCCTGGCCTCCGGAGAGGGAGGTCATCTCCTGGTCAAGGCCGACGGTCAGGCCCAGGTCCTCGGTGACCTCCTCGGCGCGCTCGTCCAGGTCGGCGCCGCCGAGGGCCAGCCAGCGCTCCAGGCTGTCCGCGTAGGCGTCGTCGGCTCCCGGGGCGCCGTCGACCAGGGCCTGGGTGGCCTCGTCCAGGAGGCGCTGGGCCTCGGCGACGCCGGTGCGGCGGGCCAGGAACGCGCGGATCGACTCGCCGGGGCGGCGGTCCGGCTCCTGGGGCAGGTGGCCGACGGAGGCGGACGGGGGCGAAAGCCGCAGCTCGCCTCCCTCGGGGGTGTCCAGGCCCGCGAGCAGCCGCAGGAGGGTGGACTTGCCGGCGCCGTTGGCACCGACGAGTCCGATGACGTCGCCGGGGGCGACGACCAGGTCCAGGGCGGCGAAGAGGGTGCGGTCGCCGTGGGCGGCGGTGAGGTCTTTGGCGACGAGGGTTGCGGTCATCAGGGGGTCATCCTACGGGCGGGCCGGCGCGGCCCCGCAGGGTGCCGGTCGGTCCAGCGGACGGCGGTGGGGCGACCAGGACGCCGGTGCCAGGGCGAGAGGCGCGTACCGGGCAGACATGCGGCGAGTATCCCCACCTGAGGGGGATGCGAGCACGGCATGGCCCCGTTCCGTCGGCCGGGGCGGTGGCGCCGTGCCCCGGGCCGCCCGGGACGCGGATCGCTGCGTACGCGTGGTCGGGGGCGTACCCGCGCCGAGGGCGCCGGACGCCGGTGAGGGCCCGGGGCGGCACGTCCGATGTGTGCCGCTCCCGGGGCCGGGTCAGCGGGTGCGGGCCGGGTCGTCGTCGTCCGCCAGGTCCTCGCCGTCGTTCTGGGCGGGGCCGATGCGGATCTCGAACTCGCCGTCGTACTGCTCGTGGCCCGCGATCACGGCCTTCTCGACGGCTTCCGTGCCGTGCTCCCCGCGCACGATCAGCGGGTCGTGGCGCAGGTCCTTCATGAGGGAGACGCACATGCCGATCATCACGAGCGTGAAGGGCGCGGCGACCAGGATCGTGAGGTTGCGCAGGCCGGTGAGCGCATCGTCCGAGCCGTCGCCGATGAGCAGCATGATCGCCGCCACGGCACCGGTCACGATGCCCCAGAAGATCACGACGAACCGGCCGGGTTCGAGCGCTCCCCGCTGGGAGAGCGTGCCCATGACGATCGACGCGGCGTCGGCGCCCGACACGAAGAAGATGCCCACGAGGAGCATCACGAGAAGGCTGGTGACGGTCGCGATCGGGTACTCGTGGAGCAGCCCGAAGAGCTGCGCCTCCGGTGTCGTCTCGCCCTTGAGGCCGCCCCGGTCCGCGACGGTCATGGCGCTGCCGCCGAAGACCGCGAACCAGATGAGGCTGACCGTGCTCGGCACGAGGATGACGCCGCCGACGAACTGACGGATCGTACGGCCGCGGCTGATGCGGGCGATGAACATGCCGACGAAGGGCGTCCAGGAGATCCACCAGGCCCAGTAGAAGACCGTCCAGCCGCTCAGCCAGTCCGCGACGCCCTTGCCGCTGGAGGCCTCGGTGCGGCCGATCAGCTGGGGCAGGTCGTCGAGGTAGGCGCCGAGGGACGTCGGCAGCATGTCGAGCATGATGACGGTCGGGCCCGCGATGAAGACGAACACCACGAGCAGCAGCGCGAGCACCATGTTGATGTTGGACAGCCACTGGACGCCCTTCTCCACACCGGAGACGGCGGACGCCACGAAGGCCAGGGTCAGCACGCCGATGATCACGACGAGCAGTCCGGTCCCGGCGTCGTCCATCCAGTCCAGCACCTCGATGCCGCTGCCGATCTGCAGGGCGCCGAGGCCGAGGGAGGCGGCCGAGCCGAAGAGGGTGGCGAAGATGGCCAGGATGTCGATGACCCGGCCCCAGGTGCCGTGGGCGTGCTTCTTGCCGATGAGCGGTTCGAAGACGGCGCTGATGGTCTGGCGGCGGTTGCGCCGGAACGTGCTGTAGGCGATGGCGAGGCCCACCACCGCGTAGATGGCCCAGGGGTGGAGCGTCCAGTGGAAGAGGGTCGTGGCCATGGAGGTCTCCATCGCCGCGGCCGAGTCGGCCGGGTCGGTGCCCGGCGGCGGTGCGGTGAAGTGGGCCAGGGGCTCGCTCACCCCGTAGAACATCAGGCCGATGCCCATGCCGGCGCTGAACATCATGGCGACCCAGGAGACGGTGCGGAACTCCGGTTCCTCGCCCTCCTTGCCGAGGGTGATCTTCCCGTACCGGCTGACGGCGAGCCAGAGCGCGAAGACCACGAACCCGGTGGCGGTCAGCATGAAGAACCAGCCGCCGTTGTGCATCAGGCCGTCGAGCATGTCCGTGGTGACGTTCTTGAGCGAGTCCGTCGCCACCGCGCCCCAGACCACGAACGCGAGGGTGAGCACGGCGGTCACGCCGAACACCACCCGGTCCGTGTGCGGGGACCGGCCGCCAGGGGCGGGCGCCATGATCTCCTCGGACCCTCCCCCGTCGTCCGCTTGTCGCTGATCCTGCGTCACAGGTGACACCTTTCAAGGGGGTCGAATGAGTCAGAACTTTGTTCTCCGATACCCCCTACCACATGTGACGGGCGTCTCAGGCGCTCAACAGTCCATGTCGGGCCGAGCTGTGACCATGTGATACGGCGCACGCTCGTCGAGCAGGAGCGGCACGAGGGCCCGCGCCGACTGCCGCAGCGGGACGTGGGCGCCGGACTTGCGGCGCTCCACCGTCACGCCGTGCAGGGCCAGTTCGTCCTTGATGTCGGCGTACTGTCCGGCGTCCAGGCGGTAGCCGCAGGGCGGGTCCTGGATGACCTCGGACGGTTCGGCGGGGTCGTTGTCGGCGCCGCCGAGGTAGACCGGGCCGCGGTCGCGCAGCCCCTCGGCGCGGGCGGCGTCGGTGGCGCGCTCCAGACGGCCGCGCCGCTCGTCGGAGAAGGCGAAGAGGCCTTCCAGGGCGGCGGTTTGGGACTTCACGCGGCGGCGGTTGTTCAGCGCCGCGTCGTTCTTCTCCGCCTCCGTGAGGGGGTCGACGCGGCTCTCGATGAGCAGGCCCGCCGCGTGCTTGATGCCGGAGATGTTGCGCAGGATGCGTTCTTGTCCGTCGCCCGCCGTCTGCTTGACGGGATCCCCGGTGACGGGGTCGGTCCAGATGCCGTAGGTGCCGATGGTGTGTCCGGCGGCCTCGGCGGCCGGTCGTACGTACGCCTTCGACAGGGTCCGGGCCTCTTCGTGCACCGCCTCGTCGGTGTTGAGGTTGCGCGGCCAGAGGTCGAAGAGGTCCTTGTCGTAGTACTTGGGGGTGGCGCCGTACTCGTGCAGGTCGTAGATGACGTCGGGCCGGTGGTCGCGGATGACGGCGGCCAGGGCGCGGCCCTCGGCGGTCTTCAGGGCGATGTGGTCGCGGTTGATGTCGACGCCGTCGGCGTTGCCGCGGGTGTCGGCGGCGCGGCCGTCCGGGTTGGCCGTGGGCACGAACAGGAGCGTGGTGCGGGCCAGGAAGCGCCGGGTCCTGTCGTCCTTCGCGTGGGCGAGGTCGCGGATGGTCGACAGGCAGGCCTCGCGGCCCGCGGGTTCGTCGCCGTGCTGGCTGCAGATCAGCAGGACGACGCTCTTCGCGGGGCGTTCACCGACACGGACCAGCTGGAGGGGGCGGCCCTGCCCGGTGGTGCCTATGCGGGAGACGCGGACCCGCTTGCTCGCCTTGTCCACGGCGGCCAGGAGCCGTTGCTCCTCGGGCTGGGTGGTCCAGCGGGCGCCGTCGCTCTCCTCGAACCCGGTGCGCGGCGGCTTCGGGGTCGCCTGGGCGGGGGCCGTCAGGAGCGGGGCGGCGAGGGCGACGGTGGCGCAGGACAGCGCCAGGGTGCGGATGCGCGGTGTCATGAAGTACTGCCTCCCGGGAGCGGGTTGAGCGGACGCGGCGGGGCCACGCCGTCGAGACGGGGTGCGCGGGGGGTGGCGGACGCGGCGGTGGTGAACGCCTTCGCGCCGCCCACCAGCGGCAGCTCGGCGAAGGTGCGGGCCAGGTCGAGGGTGAGCGTCGGGGTGTCCGCGGGGCGTTCGATGAGGCCCTTGTCGGTGCCCGCGACGATCAGGGCGAGGCGGTGGCCCTCGGGTACGACGTGGTCGCTCGCGGCGAGGTCGAGGGTGATGGTGTGGGGCCTGCCCGGGGTGAGCGGGCGGCCGTGCCGGGCGTCCGCCCAGTTGCCGAGGTCGGCCCAGCCGCGGCTGAAGATCGTGTAGTCGACGTCGGCGGTCTTCGCCCTCGTCTCCTTGAAGCAGGAACTGTCGCCGGTGGTGCTCGCGCCCCAGCAGGTGCGTGCGGGGAGCGTGGTGATGCCCTCCGCCACGTCGGCGTAGTCCCGGATGGTGGCGGGGCCGAGGTCGACCAGGACCGCGGAGAGGTGGGCGGTGCGGGCCGTCGGGATGGCGGTGACGGTCACCTTCGATGAGCCGGACAGGCGCAGGTCACGGCTCAGCGGCCGGCTGACGAACCCGGCCTTCGCGGGCGTGGAGACGTGGATCCGCTCGGCCCAGTCGGTCTCGCTCAGCCCCGGGTCGTCGGTGAAGGTCTCCGTGCCCCTGCCGGGGCGCGGGCCGAGCGTGCCGACGCCGGGCGCGGCGCCCTTCGCGGGGCGCAGCGTGGCGGTGTCGGTGCCGCGCGGGGGCCACACGCGGTCGGTGGTCCAGTGGTCGGGGGTCCGTTCGATGTCGGCCATCGGTTCGCGGTCGACGCCGTTGTCGCGGCCGAGGAGTTCGTGGTCGAACCAGCGGTGCAGGGTGCGCACCCAGTGGGCCCTGCGGAAGTCGAAGGGGTCGACGTGGCCGGCCTGGCTGAGCCAGACCTTGCGGTCCACGCCGTTCTCGGCGAGCGCGTCCCACCACTGGCCGAAGTGCTTGGTGCGCACGTTCAGGTCCTGCATGCCGTGCACGGCGAAGACGCTGGCCCGTACGTTGTCCGCGTCGGGGACGTGGTCGCGCTCGTCCCACAGGCGGGTCCAGTCGCCGCTGCGGGGCGCTCCGTCGATCAGCCGCTGGTGGGCGGCGGCGCAGCGGGCGCCGGCCTCGGGGCTCTCCACGGCCCGCGCGAGGCCGTCGGGGCCGCTGCCGTAGAGCGGGGCCCCCTTGGCGAAGTAGTAGTCGTACCAGGAGGAGATGGCGCCGATGGGCACGATCGTCTTCAGGCCCTTGACGCCGGTGGCGGCGACGGCGTTCGCGATGGTGCCGTCGTAGCTCTTGCCGATCATGCCCGTTCTGCCGTTGGTCCACGTGGCGCGGGCGCGTTTCTCGCCGGTGCGGTTCGTGTAGCCGCGGGCGCGGCCGTTGAGCCAGTCGACGACCGCCTTGGCCGACTGGACGTCGGAGCGGCCGCCGATGTCGACACAGCCGTCGGAGCGGTTCGTGCCGGTGAGGTCGACGGCGACATAGCCGTAGCCGCGGGGCACGAAGTAGTTGTCGTAGTAGAGCGGGAAGCGGACGGGGTCGCCGTTCTCGTCGTACGTCTTCTTCTGGCCCTCGTTGCCGCGGCCGCAGCAGGCGTAGTACGGGCTGGCATCCATGATCACCGGTATGCGGTGGCCGGTGCGGTCGAGTTCACGGGGGCGGACGATGTCGACGGCGACGCGGTCGGTCCGGCCGTTCGCGTCGCCGTCGATCCCGGTGTCGACCCACACGGACTCGCGTATCGCGTTCTCGTACGAGTACACGGGCCTGCTCTCGCCCGCGCGGCGGGGTGCCTCGCCGGGTGCGCGCGGGGCGCCGGCGGCCGACTGCGCCGCGACCGGGGACATCAGTGTGGCCAGCAGGGCGGCCAGGGCCGCCGTCAGCAGCGTTCTCCACAGGAGGCGGGTGCGTCGCGCGCGTATCGGCATGGCGCGGAAGGTACACCGGTGAACTCCGGTGCGACAGAGGGCCGTACGCGCCGTGTCAGGTTCGTGGGGTATAGCGGCACATGTCGGCCGAATGGCGATCGTGTGACAGCAGGGGCCATGGACATGACCTGTGCGGGGCGGGCTGAATAGGGTCGTCGGACAAGACGAACCGATCTTGAGCCCCTACGACTTGGAGCTTGACGTGCACCGCAGACTCATTGCCCCGGGCGCGCTCGCGGCCTCTCTCCTGCTGGCGATCCCGGCATCGGCCGCCGACTTCACCCCCGGGGCGCCGGGCATCGGCGATCCCTATTACCCGGCGAGCGGCAACGGCGGATACGACGTCTCCCACTACGACCTGAGGCTGAAGTACCAGCCCGTGACCGACCTCCTGGAGGGCACGGCCACGATCAACGCCCGCACCACCCAGAACCTCTCCCGCTTCAACCTCGACCTCGGCCTCCAGGTCTCCGAGGTGCGGGTCAACGGCAAGAAGGCGAGGTTCCAGAGGACCGGCGACCAGGAGTTGGAGATCACCCCGCCCGCGGGTCTCGCCAAGGGCACGCAGATCACCGTGGTCGTGCGGTACGCGGGCAAGCCCTCCGAGTTGAAGATCCACGGGTACACGGCCTGGCACCGCACACCGGACGGCGGCGTCGCGGCGCAGGAGCCGGAGGCCGCCGCGTGGTGGTTCCCCTCCAACGACCACCCGCTGGACAAGGCGACGTACGACGTGTCGGTGTCCGTGCCCGACGGCAGCCAGGCGATATCCAACGGCGTGCTGCAGTCGCAGAGTTCGAAGCTCGGCTGGACCCGCTTCAACTGGCGCTCCAACAAGCCGCAGGCGAGCTATCTGGCCACGCTCGCGGTCGGCAGGTTCGACATCACGACCGACAAGACCGAGAGCGGGCTGCCGGTCCTCAACGCCTACAGCAAGGACCTCGGCGACAACGCGGGCGCGGCGCGGGCCAGCATCGAGCGCACGACCGAGGTCGCGGAGTGGCTGGAGACGGTCTTCGGCGCGTACCCCTTCAACGCGCTCGGCGGCTACGTGCCGAACGTGAAGAGCAGCTACGCCCTGGAGACCCAGACGCGGCCGTTCTACAGCCCCGCGGCGTTCGCGAACGGCTCCAACGCGTCCATCGTCGTCCATGAGCTGGCCCACCAGTGGTACGGCGACAGCGTCTCCGTGCACCACTGGAAGGACATCTGGGTCAACGAGGGCTTCGCCCGCTACAGCCAGTGGCTGTGGTCGGAGAAGGAGGGCGAGGGCACGGCGCAGGAGCTCGCGGACTACGCGTACGCGCTGCGGCCCGCCGACGACCCGTTCTGGACGGTCAAGCCGGGCGATCCGGGCCCGGACAACCAGTTCCACGGCGCGGTCTACGACCGGGGGGCGCTCGCCCTGCAGGCGCTGCGGAACGAGATCGGCGACGAGTCGTTCTTCGCCGTCCTCAAGGGCTGGCCGCAGCAGTACAAGTACGGCAACGCCAAGGTCGGCGACTTCGTGAAGTACGCGGAGAAGGTCTCGGGCAAGCCACTCGCGGACCTGTTCGACACCTGGCTCTACCAGCCGTCGCGGCCGGACGCCCCCGCCGCGCGGGAGGCCGGGCTCGCCCGGTCCTCGGCCACGCCCGCCCGGCCGAAGTCGTGGAAGCAGAT
This sequence comes from Streptomyces sp. NPDC005898, assembly GCF_040629635.1. Lineage (NCBI taxonomy): Bacteria > Bacillati > Actinomycetota > Actinomycetes > Kitasatosporales > Streptomycetaceae > Streptomyces > Streptomyces sp. NPDC005898. Next base: position 361,919 of record NZ_JBEXWC010000001.1, read on the forward strand.
CGCCGCCACGAACGGCGTGCACGACCACGGACCCGACCACGGGCGTGGCCCCGGCCACTGACGGTCACGCGGTGAGCCGCGCTTGCCGGTCAGGGTGACCGGCAGGCGCGGTACCGAGCTGGCCGGCGGGGTCTCAGCGTGCCGCCTCGCACGCCGCGAGGATGGCGTCCGCGACCGCCGACGGCTCGCGCAGGGTCGGGAAGTGGTCGCTGTGGGCGAGGCGTACGAGGCGGCAGTCCGGGATGCGTTCGGCCATCGCCTCGTTGGTGCGGACCACCTCGGGCCGGTCGTGCTCCCCGATGACGAGGACGCACGGCACGTCGATCTCGCCGAGGCGGTCGAGGACGGGCGGGTCGGGGACGTGGTACGGGTGGCAGGCGAGCCACGCCGGGACCACCGACCTCACGTGCGCCTCGGCCCGCGCGTCGGCGCCCGTGCCGGCGGCGCCGGAGGTGCGCAGCGTCAGCGCCACGATGCCGTCGATGTCGCCCGCCCGCGCCAGCCGGCCGACCTCGGCCGTGAAGTCGCGCGTCAGAAGGTCCTCGGCGCCCGTGACGCCCGGGACCACCAGGGCGAGGCCCGCCACCCGGGCCGGGTCGCCGACGGCGAGGCTGAGGGCCGCGGCACCGCCCATGCTGGACCCGGCGAGGACCGCGCGGGCCACGCCGAAGTGGTCGAGGACCGCGGTCAGGTCCGCCACCGGGGAGAACGGGGCACTCGGCGCCGGGGACCTGCCGTAGCCGCGCGCGTCGTAGCGGATCACCCGATGGCGCTCCGTGAGGCGTGGCAGGACCGGGTCCCAGATCCGGGAGTCACCGACTCCCGGATGGAGAAGGACCAGGGGCGGGCCGCCGTCGTCCGTGCCCCCGGGCCCGCCCGAGTCGTGGGCCCAGACCTCGCCGTCCTTGACCGGGATCGTTGCGTCCTTGACCGGGATCATCGCGTCCATGCCCCGAGTCTGCGACGGGGGGCCGCGAAGCCGCCGGGGAAAGGCCCGCGCGGCACCCGATCGGGTGGCTCCCCCGTCCGGCCGGCCGCATACAGCGCGGTGGCGCCACCCGGGGGAGCCGAGTGCTCCGGGGTGACGCCACCGTGAGAGGGCGGAAAGCCGCTGCTACCGCTCCGAGTCCTGCTGGGGCGCCGTGAGGCTCTGCGCCTCGCGCTCCACCCGGCGCCGGACGCCGAACCAGCCGACGACCAGGGCCGCGCCCACGATCGGGATGAGGAACAGCGTCTTGCGGCCCACCTCGGCGTCCTTCCACATCAGGCAGAGGACGGCGAGCAGGAACGCGATCGTCACGTACTCGGTGATGCCGCTGCCGGGCAGCCGGAACGTCGGCCGGGTGATCACGCCCTCCTTCGCGCGGCGCACGAAGGCCAGGTGACAGACCATGATCATGATCCAGGTGCCGATGATGCCGAGCGAGGCGACGTTCAGGACGATCTCGAAGGCCTGGTCCGGGACGATCCGGTTCAGGCCGACGCCGAGCACGCCGATGGAGGCGGTGAGCAGGATGCCGCCGTAGGGCACCTGGTTGCGGTTCATCTTCGCCGTGAACCTGGGCGCGGAGCCCGACATCGCCATCGAGCGCAGGATGCGGCCGGTGGAGTACAGGCCGGAGTTCAGCGAGCTCATTGCGGCGGTGAGGACCACGAAGTTCATGACGTCGCCGGCGGCCGGTACGCCGATCTTGGACAGCACCGTCACGAACGGGCTCTGGTCGGCCGAGTACAGCGTGCCGGGCAGCAGCAGCGCGAGCAGCACCACGGAGCCGACGTAGAAGACGCCGACGCGCCACATGATCGAGTTCACCGCGCGCGGGACGATCTTCTGCGGGTCCTTGGTCTCACCGGCCGCGACGCCGACCAGCTCCAGCGAGGCGTACGCGAAGACGACGCCCTGCATCACGATCACGACCGGCATCATGCCGTTCGGCAGGAAGCCGCCGTGGTCGGTGATCATGCTCAGACCGGGCTTCCCGCCACCGACCTCGTGCTGGCTGGCCAGCAGGAAGATACCGATGATCATGAAGGCCGTCAGCGCGGCGACCTTGATGATCGAGAACCAGAACTCCATCTCGCCGAAGTACTTCACCGAGATGAGGTTCACGCAGAGCACCACCGCGAGCGCGATCAGCGCGAGCACCCACTGCGGTATGTCGGTGAAGAAGCTCCAGTAGTGCGTGTACAGGGCGATCGCCGTGATGTCGGCGATGCACGTGGTCGACCAGTTGAGGAAGTACATCCAACCGGCGAAGTACGCGCCCTTCTCGCCGAGGAACTCACGCGCGTAACTCACGAACGAGCCCGACGAGGGACGGTAGAGCACCATCTCGCCGAGGGCGCGCACCACGAAGAACGCGAAGACACCGCACACGAGGTACGCGAGGGCGAGCGCGGGGCCCGCCGAGTGGAGGCGGCCGCCCGCCCCGAGAAAGAGCCCTGTGCCGATCGCGCCGCCGATGGCGATCATGTTGACGTGACGGGCCTTGAGGTCCTTGCTGTAACCGGCGTCGCCCGCGTCCGCGGGGGCCTGGGACGCGTCTGTGCGGGACACGTCCACGGCGGCCGTGTCTACGGCTTCCTTGCTCACGTGGGGGATCTACTCTCTGGTGCCCGGAGGGAACTCCGGGGTCCGGATGGTGCTCCGGCCCGCGACACCCCTGACGCGCGCGGACCGACGGGACACCTTCCCTCACGCATTGCCGCGCACGCGGTGGCGCACGTCACATAGCGGGACTTCTCACATGCTGGTCAGGGGGTGTACAAGGCGTCGATCACCTGCTGGTACTTCTCCCGGACGACGCGCCGGCGCAGCTTCAGGGACGGGGTCAGCTCGCCGCTCGCGGGCCCCCACTCCCCGGCGAGGAGGCGGTACCGCTTGATCTGCTCGGTGCGGTTCAGGCGGGCGTTGGCCGATTCGACGGCACGGCCGACCTCCTCCCGCACGGCCGGATGGGCCACGAGGTCGCCCTCGACGCCGCGGGCGGCGGCCCAGGCGGGGGCCACCTCCGCGTCCAGGACGAGCAGCGCCACCAGGTAGGAGCGGCCGTCGCCGTGCACGAAGGCCTGGCCGATCAGCGGGTGCTCCTTGAGCGCGTTCTCCACGAGGGCGGGCGAGACGTTCTTGCCCGTGGAGGTGACGATCATTTCCTTCTTGCGGTCGGTGAGCCAGAGGAAACCGTCCGCGTCGACGCGGCCGACGTCGCCGGTCGCGAACCAGCCGTCCGCGTCGCGGGCCCGGTCGACGCCGCCGTCGGGCCGCAGGTAGCCGTCGCACACCGTCGCGCCCCGCACCAGGATCTCGCCGTCCTCGGCGGTGCGGATCTCCAGGCCGTCGAGGGGACGGCCCACCGAGCCGAGGCGGAACGCGGCGGGGGTGTTGGTGGTGACCACGCCGGAGGTCTCGGTGAGCCCCCACGCGTCCATGATCACCAGTCCGAAGCCGGCCCAGAAGCGGGTGACGTCCGGCGGCATCGGCGCCGAGGCGCTCGCCGTCCACACCAGCCGGTCGAACCCGGCGAGCGCCAGGAGCGGGTCGAGCACCTCGGCCTTCGCCCGCTGGTACGCGGCACGCAACGCCGCCGGTGGCTCCTCGCCGCGCTCCTGGCAGGCGACGTGCGCGCGGGCCGTCTCGTTCGCCGCCTCGATGGCGCGGCGCCGCTCCTCGGGCAGCCCGGCGAGCGCCGCCCGCACGGACGCGGCGAGCTTCTCCCAGACGCGGGGCACGCCGAAGAACTGGAAGGGGTGCAGCTCGCGGGCGGTGGCGGCCACCTCGGCGGGGTCGGCGCAGAGGTGGACGTGCGCGGCGCGCAGCACGGGGAGGTAGATGCTGAGCAGGCGCTCCGCGATGTGCGCGAACGGCAGATAGGAGAGGTGCCCGACGTGTTCGGGGAAGTCGACGACCTTGTCCAGGGCGATGCCGCCGAGGAACACGTTGCGGTGGGTGAGGCGCACGCCCTTGGGGTCGCCGGTGGTGCCCGAGGTGTAGACGACGGTGAGCGCGTCGGTCGGGCGGGTGCGGCGCCAGGCCTCCTCGAAGGCGTCGGGGTCGAGGAGGCGGCCGCCGGTGGCGTGCAGGGAGCCGTAGGTGCGGTGCTCGCCGGCCTCGGCGGCCTCCACCACCACGAGGCGCTCCAGCGGGGAGTCGGCGTCGGCCAGCAGGGGCTCCCAGCGGGGTAACTCGCGGGCGCCCTCGATGATCGCGAGGCGGGCGCGGCTGTGCCGGACGATGTGCGCGATCTGCTCGGGGGCGGAGGTGCCGTACACGGTGACGGGGACGGCGCCCAGGTGCGTCAGGGCGAGGTCGCTCAGCCAGTGCTCGGGGCGGTTGCCCATCATCATCAGGACGTGCTCGCCGCGCTCGACGCCGAGCGCGGCGCAGCCGGCGGTGAGGACGGCGACCTCGCGCCGTGCCGCGCGCCAGGTGAGCGTCGACCAGGTGGCGCCCGTGCGCCAGGAGAGGGCCGGCATCGCGCCGTGGTCCTCGGCGTTGCGCAGCAGCAGGGCGGGGAGCGTGAGGCCGGCGGGGGCTTCGGGGAGTCGCGGGATCGTGGTCATGACCGCCTCCAGGTGCCATCGGCAGGGCGTGTGCGGACGCGTGACGTGGGCGGGGCCGGGCGTGCGGCGGAGCAGCAACTGGCCCGGAGGGTTTCACAACACTGGTGTGCCAGCAATACTGTTGGACCGGATCGGCGCGGGGGCCACCCCTGGGGGCCGAGGGGACGTGGGGAGGGAGGCGGGCCATGACGACGGACACCGGGCGCGCGCCGGCGCACGCCGAGGAGCCGACGTTCACGGTGGACGAGCTGGCCGCCCGCGCGGGCGTCACCGTCCGCACGATCCGCTTCTACGGCACCAGGGGCCTGCTGCCGCCGCCGGTGATCGGCCCGCGCCGCGTCGGGCACTACGGGCAGGACCATCTGTCCCGGCTGGCGCTGATCGAGGAGTTGCAGCACCAGGGCATGACGCTCGCCGCGATCGAGCGGTATCTGGAGCAGTTGCCCGCGGACCTGAGCGCACATGACCTGGCCATCCACCGCGCCCTGGTGGCGAGCTGGGCCCCCGAGTCGGCCGAGGACGTCTCGCGCGCCGAGCTGGAGCGCAGGGCGGGCCGGCCGCTGTCCGGCGCGGACCTGGACCGCCTCGCCGCGATGGACGTCATCGCGTACGGGGAGGACTCCGGCACCTACCGCGTGGACCCGGGCCTGTTGCGGCTCGGGGTGCAGCTGCTCGGGGTGCCGATCGCGCACGAGACGATCCTGGCCGCCCGCACGGTCCTTTTGGAGCACACGCGCGAGGCCGCGCACGAGCTGACGCGCCTCTTCCGCGAGGAGGTCTGGGACCCCTACCGGGAGCGGGAGGCCGATCCCGACCATGTGGCGGCGATGAAGTCGCTGTCCGCCCATATGCAGCCGATGGTCGTGCAGGCCCTGGTGACGGCGTTCCAGCGGTCGCTGAGGGAAGAGCTGAGGGAGGCGTTCCGCGCCGAGCGCTGAACGCCTCCCCCTGCTCTTCGCCGCAGCTCCGCCGAAGGGCTCAGGCGTCGCTGAACTTCTCGCCGCGTTCCGCCTTCTCGACCAGCAGCGCGGGCGGCGTGAACCGCTCCCCGTAGCGCTCGGCGAGTTCCCGCGCGCGGGCCACGAAGCCGGGCAGGCCGCCTTCGTAGCCGTTGATGTACTGGAGCACGCCGCCCGTCCAGCCGGGGAAGCCGATGCCGAGGATGGAGCCGATGTTGGCGTCGGCGACCGACGTCAGGACGCCCTCCTCCAGGAGGCGCACGGTGTCGAGCGCCTCGGAGAAGAGCATGCGCTCCCGCATGTCCTCGAACGGGATCTCGTGGCCGGGCTTGGTGAAGTGCTCGCGCAGGCCCGGCCAGAGCTTGCCGCGCTTGCCGTCCACGTAGTCGTAGAAGCCCGCTCCCCCGCTCCTGCCGGGCCGCCCGAACTCGTCCACCATGCGGTCGATGACGGTGTCCGAGGGGTGGCCCGCCCAGGTGCCGCCCGCTTCCTCGACGGCCCTCCTCGCCTCGTCGCGGATCTTGCGGGGCAGGGTGAGGGTCAGCTCGTCCATCAGGGACAGGACCTTGGCCGGGTAGCCCGCCTGCGCGGCCGCCTGCTCGACGGAGGCGGGCTCGATGCCCTCGGCGACCATCGCGACGCCTTCGGTGATGAAGTGCCCGATGACACGAGAGGTGAAGAAGCCGCGGGAGTCGTTGACGACGATGGGCGTCTTGTTGATCTGGCGCACGAGGTCGAAGGCGCGGGCCAGCGCCTCGTCACCGGTCCGCTCGCCCTTGATGATCTCGACGAGCGGCATCTTGTCGACGGGCGAGAAGAAGTGCAGGCCGATGAAGTCGGCGGGGCGCGTGACGCCCTCGGCCAGCGTGGTGATGGGCAGGGTGGAGGTGTTGGAGCAGAGCAGCGCGTCCGGCTCCACGACGTCCTGGATCTCCTGGAACACCTTGTGCTTGAGCGAGGTGTCCTCGAAGACGGCCTCGATCACGGCGTCGCAGCCGGCGAGGGCCCCCGCGTCGGCGGTGGGCGTGATGCGGGCGAGCAGCGCGTCCGCCTTCTCCTGGGTGGTACGTCCGCGCTCGACCGCCTTGGCGCAGAGCTTCTCGGAGTAGGCCTTGCCCCTCTGGGCGGCCTCCGCCGAGACGTCCTTGAGGACGACCTCGATGCCCGCGCGGGCACAGGAGTACGCGATGCCCGCGCCCATCATGCCGGCGCCGAGCACGGCGGCCTTGCGGACGGTCCTCGGCTCGATGCCCTTGGGGCGGTTCGCGCCGGAGTTGACGGCCTGGAGGTCGAAGAAGAACGCCTGGATCATGTTCTTGGCGATCTGGCCGGTGACCAGCTCGGTGAAGTACCGGGCCTCGATGGTCAGCGCGGTCTCGAAGTCGACCTGGGAGCCCTCGACGGCCGCGGCGAGGATGTTGCGCGGGGCCGGGTAGGGGGCGCCCGCCGTCTGCTTCTTGAGGTTGGCCGGGAACGCGGGCAGGTTCGCCGCGAACTTCGGGTGGGCGGGGGTGCCGCCCGGGATGCGGTAGCCGGGCTTGTCCCAGGGCTGCTGCGACTCGGGGTTGGCGTCGATGAAGGCCCGCGCCTTGGCCATCATCTCTTCGTCGGTGGCCGCCACTTCGTGGACGAGGCCGTTCTCCAGGGCGCGCCTCGGGTTGTACTGCGTGCCCTGGAGCAGCACCTTCAGGAGCGCGTCCGTGATGCCCATCAGGCGTACGGTCCTGGTGACGCCGCCGCCCGCGGGCAGCAGGCCGAGGGTGACCTCGGGCAGGCCGATCCTGGAGCCGGGGGCCTCCAGGGCGACGCGGTGGTGGGCGGCGAGGGCGATCTCGTAACCACCGCCGAGGGCGGCGCCGTTGATGGCGGCGACGACCGGCTTGCCGAGGGTCTCGATGCGGCGCAGCGAGCGCTTGATGGCGTTGCCCGTCTCGAACGCCTGCCGGGCGTTCTCCGGGCCGACCTTGATCATGTCCTTGAGGTCGCCGCCCGCGAAGAACGTCTTCTTGGCGGACGTGTAGATGATGCCGCGGATGGCGTCCTTCTCGGCCTCGGCGCGGTCGGCGACGGCCGCGATGGAGTCCTTGAACGCCTGGTTCATGGTGTTCGCGGACTGCTCGGGGTCGTCCAGCACGAGGGTGACGACACCGGTGTCGTCCTGTTCCCAGCGGATGGTCGTGCGCTCGGTCATGTCTGTGTCTCCGTGAGGTCAGAGGGGGCTCTTGGGGGCGGGTTCGGGGAGGGCCGGGGAGGGGAGGCGCGGCGAAGCCGCTGCCTCAGGGGCGCGGGGAACCGCGCGAGCGACCACGACGTGTCCGCGGTCGGCGACGCACCCGAACCCCTGCGGCGCTCAGCCCTACAGCCGCTCGACGATCGTCGCGATACCCATCCCGCCCCCGACGCACAGCGTGGCCAGCCCGTACCGGAGGTCCCGCCGCTCCAGCTCGTCCACGAGCATGCCGAGGATCATCGCGCCGGTCGCGCCCAGCGGATGCCCCAGCGCGATCGCGCCGCCGTTGACGTTGACCTTGTCCAGGGAGATCCCCATGTCCTTGACGAAGCGCAGCACGACCGCCGCGAACGCCTCGTTGATCTCCACGAGATCGATGTCGTCGATGGTCAGCCCCGCCTTGGCGAGGGCCTTCCGCGTCGCCGGCGCCGGCCCCGTCAGCATGATCAGCGGCTCGGATCCGGAGACGGCCGCGGAGACGATCCGCGCCCGCGGTGTGATCCCGTACCGCTCGCCGACCTCCTTGGTGCCGACGGCGACCAGCGAGGCGCCGTCCACGATGCCGGAGGAGTTGCCCGCGTGGTGGACGTGGTCGATCTCCTCGATCCAGTGGTACTTCTGCAGCGCGACGGCGTCGAAGCCGCCCAGGTCGCCGATGTCCTTGAAGGACGGCTTGAGGCCGGCGAGGGAGTCGGCGGTGGTGCCGGGGCGCATGTGCTCGTCGTGGTCGAGGACGACCAGGCCGTTGCGGTCCTTGACGGGGACGACGGACCGCGCGAAACGGCCGTCCTTCCAGGCCGCGGCGGCCCGCTCCTGGGAGAGCGCCGCGTACTCGTCGACGTCGCGCCGCGAGAAGCCCTCGACGGTGGCGATGAGGTCGGCGCCGATGCCCTGCGGCGCGAAGCCCGTCTCGAAGTTGGTCATCGGGTCGTTGAACCAGGCGCCGCCGTCGGAGGCCATCGGCACCCGCGACATCGACTCGACGCCGCCCGCGAGGACGAGGTCCTCCCAGCCCGAACGCACCTTCATCGCGGCGAGGTTGACCGCCTCCAGGCCCGAGGCGCAGAAGCGGTTCTCCTGGACGCCGGCGACCGTGTCGGGCAGTCCGGCGGCGATGGCGGCGATCCGCGCGATGTCGGAGCCCTGGTCGCCGACGGGCCCGACCACGCCGAGGACGATGTCGTCGATGGCCGCCGGGTCAAGGCCGGGGAACCGGGCCCGGATCTCGTGGATCAGGCCGACGACGAGGTCGATCGGCTTGGTGCCGTGCAGGGCGCCACTGGCCTTGCCGCGTCCGCGCGGGGTGCGGATCGCGTCGTACACGTACGCTTCGGTGGTCACGCGTGAGCCTTTCGGGGGTGTCCGGGGGAGGGCGGTTCAGCCGAGGACGGAACGGCCGATGATCTCCTTCATGATCTCGGTCGTGCCGCCGTAGATGGTCTGGATGCGTCCGTCGGTGAAGGCCTTCGCGACGCGGTACTCGCTCATGTAGCCGTAGCCGCCGTGCAGTTGCAGGCAGCGGTCGGCGACGCGCTTTTGCAGCTCGGTGGCCCACCACTTCGCCATCGACGCGTGGACGGCGTCGAGTTCCCCGTTCGCGTGGTCGACGACGCACCGGTCGAGGAAGGCGCGGGTGACGGCGCACTCGGTGGCCATCTCCGCGATCTCGAAGCGGATGTGCTGGAGCTTGGCCAGCGGCCGGCCGAAGGCCTCGCGCTCCTTGACGTACGCGGTGGTGATCTCCAGGAGGTGTTCGGCGGCGGCGATCCCCGCGACGGCGATGCCCATGCGCTCCTGGGCGAGGTTCGTCATGAGGTGCGCGAAGGCGCCGTTCAGCTCGCCGAGGAGGTTCTCCTTCGGGACGCGTACGCCGTCGAAGAACAGCTCGGCGGTGTCCTGGGCCTTCTGGCCGATCTTGTCGAGGTTGCGGCCCCGCTCGAAGCCCGCCGCGCCGCGCTCCACCACCAGCAGGGACAGGCCGTGGGCGCCGCCCTCCGGGGAGGTCTTGGCGACGACGACGACGAGGTCGGCGAGGATGCCGTTGGAGATGAACGTCTTGGAGCCGTTGAGCACCCAGTGGTCGCCGCGGTCCTCGGCGCTGGTGCGGATGCCCTGGAGGTCGGAGCCCGCGCCGGGCTCGGTCATCGCGATGGCCGTGATCGTCTCACCGGTGCAGAAGCCGGGCAGCCAGCGGCGCTTTTGCTCCTCGGTGGCCAGGGAGGTCAGATAGGGGCCGACGATGTCGTTGTGCAGGCCGATCGCGAGTCCGGCGGCGCCCGCGCGCGTGAACTCCTCGGCGAGGACCGCGGAGTAGCGGAAGTCGGTGTTCCCGCCGCCGCCGTACTCCTCGGGGACGGCGAGCCCGAGCAGCCCCTGCCGGCCGGCGGCCAGCCACGCCGCACGGGAGACGATGCCGTCCTTCTCCCACTGCTCGTAGTGCGGGAGCACCTCCTTGGCGAGGAAGGTGCGCACGGTCTCGCGGAACGCGTCGTGCTCGGCGGAGAAGATCTGCCGTTTCATCGGTACGTGGCCTCCTGGAGCCCTGTGCGGGCCGGCCCTCGGTGGCCGGCGGTCGCGGTCGTCATGGCGTCTTCGGCGCTGCGAGGGCCGGTACGTCCCAGTCGCGGGCGACCTCGGCGGTGTCGGCGCCCGGCCGCGCGGGGCCGGTGCGCACGCGCGTGGGCGTCGCGGAGAAGCGGGGCGCGGGGGCGGGCTGGGTGATGCCGCCGTGGTCGGTGAAGGTGCCGCGCGCGGCGAGGTGCGGGTGCGCGGGAGCCTCGCGCAGGGACAGCACGGGCGCCACACAGGCGTCGGAGCCCTCGAAGACAGCGGTCCAGTCCTCGCGCGTACGTTCCTTGAAGCGCGCGGCGACGGCCTCGCGCAGCTCGTCCCAGCGGGCCAGGTCCTTGCGGGCGGGGGCCGCCTCGGCGAGGCCGAGCAGCGCGATGAACTCGTCGTAGAACCGCTGCTCCAGAGGGCCCACGGCCATGTGTCCGCCGTCGGAGGTCTCGTAGGTGCCGTAGAAGGGGCAGCCGCCGTCGAGGAGGTTGGCGCCGCGCCGGTCCTGCCAGCCGCCGGCCGCGAGCATGCCGTGGATCATCGTGGAGAGGTGCGCGGCCCCGTCGACGATCGCGGCGTCCACGACCTGCCCCGTGCCGTGGGCGCGGGCGTGGGTGAGCGCGGCGAGGACGCCGACGACGAGGTAGAGCGAGCCGCCGGCGTAGTCGCCGAGCAGGTTCGCGGGAATCGCGGGTGGCTCCCCCGCCTTGCCGATCATGCCGAGGGTGCCGGTGATCGCGATGTAGGCGATGTCGTGCCCGGCGCTCCGGGCGAGCGGCCCGTCCTGGCCCCAGCCCGTCATGCGGCCGTAGACGAGCGCCGGGTTCCGCGCGTGGCAGGCCTCGGGGCCGACGCCGAGGCGCTCGGCCACGCCGGGCCGGTAGCCCTCGATGAGGACGTCGGCGCGCTCGACCAGGTCGAGGACCCGTCCCGGGCCGCCGGCCGCCTTCAGGTCGATGAGCACGGAGCGTTTGTTGCGGTTGGTGACGTCGTACGCCGGGTCGATCGCGAGGCCGCCGCCGTCCGGGCGGTCCACGCGCACGACGTCGGCGCCGAGGTCCGCCAGGAGCATGGCCGCGAACGGGCCGGGCCCGATGCCCGCCAGCTCCACCACGCGCACCCCGGCGAGCGGCCCGTCAAAGCCCTTGCCCGGCACTGCCATTGAGCCCCCAGCGCTATGACACAACTGATGTAACACCAGTGATGCTAAGAACGTGTTCCACTGTGCACAAGCCCTTGACGAGCAAGCGCTTAGCCAATCTTGGCCCCACGAGGGCCGGGGGCGCGGGCGCCACCCCCTGGGGACGCGCGCTAGCCTCGGCCACCCAACTGCCCCTGCGTACGGCGAAGAGGTGTCATGACCGGTCAGCACGGCGAGAACGGCGGGAGCAAGGCGGCGGACGGCGCGGAGGGCCCGCCGAGCGGTGCGAAGGACGATCGCGCGTACGACATCGTGCTCTTCGGCGCGACCGGCTTCGTCGGGGTGCTCACCGCGGAGTACCTCGCCAGGCACGCGCCCGAGGGGCTGCGGTGGGCGATCGCGGGGCGCGACACGGGCAAGCTGGAGCGGCTGCGCGAGCGGCTGGCCTCGATCGTCCCGGCGCGCGCGGGGCTTCCGCTGGTGCGCGCCGATGTGGCGGACCCCGCCTCCCTGCGAGAGCTGGCCGCTCGGGCGCGCGTGGTCGCCACGACCGTCGGCCCCTACCTGACGTACGGGCAGGAGCTGGTCGCCGCGTGCGCGGACGCGGGCACGGACTATGTGGACCTCACGGGTGAGCCCGAGTTCGTGGACGTGATGTACGCGCGGCACGACGCCCGCGCCCGGGAGACGGGCGCGCGGCTCGTGCACTCCTGCGGCTTCGACTCGGTCCCGCACGACCTGGGGGCGTACTTCACGGTGGGGCAGCTGCCGGAGGGGGTGCCGCTGCGCGTCGACGGGTTCGTGCGGACGAACGGGCGCTTCTCCGGCGGCACCTTCGCGTCGGCGCTCAATCAGTTCGCCCGGGGGCCGCAGATGATGGCCGCCGCCAAGGAGCGGCGGCGCCTCGAGCCGCGCCCGGCGGACCGCAAGGCGTACGCCCCGCCGAGCGCTCCGCGGTACGCGGGGGAGGTCGGCGCGTGGGCGCTGCCGCTGCCGACGATCGACCCGCGGGTGGTGCAGCGCTCGGCGCGGGCCCTGGAGCGGTACGGGCCCGACTTCCGCTACCGCCACTACGCCGCCGTGCGGACGCTGCCGATGGCACTCGGCGGCACGGTCGCCGTCGGCGGCCTGGCCGTCGCCGCGCAGCTGCCGCCCGCCCGGCGGTGGCTCTCGGACCGGCTCAAGCCCGGTGACGGGCCCCGGCAGGAGGCGCGGGACAAGGCGTGGTTCTCGGTGCGGTTCGTCGGCGAGGGCGGCGGCAAGCGGGTCTTCACCGAGGTCGCGGGCGGTGATCCGGGGTACGACGAGACGGCGAAGATGCTGGGCGAGTCGGCGCTGTGCCTCGCGCTGGACACCCTGCCGCCGGTCGCCGGGCAGCTCACCACGGCCGTGGCGATGGGCGACGCGCTGCTCGCGCGACTGCGGGCCGCGGGGCTCACCTTCCGGGTGGCCTCGGTGCGCTAGCCTCCCGCGAAAGTCCTGGTCATGCTCCCGAGGCCCTCATCGAGGGCCTCGGGAGTTCTTGCGTTGACCGGCGTTGAAGCGCGCCTTCTTCTGGCGATTCCCACAGGTATTCATGTCGCACCATTTACGGGTACGGCTCCGACTGGTGTCGAAGAAGGCGGCCCGGCAGGTCGGCGATGCGCACAAGGCCAGTCTTCCGTCTCGTGCGCCGGCGATGACGCTGATCGCGTCGGCGGCGATCACGCCGAGGGCGTCCGCCACGCAGGAGGCCGAGCCGAGCAGCCAGCGCCGCTCACCCTCGGGCGTCAGGACGGCCGCGGCCCGGCCTTGGGCGCTGCGGTCATTGATGACCTGGACAGCGGGGGCGGGGAGAGGCTCCTGGAGCGCGCGCGCCGTCGCAGCGGCGTGGATCGACTCCCTCAGTTCCCGGGCGAGGTCGAGCTGCGCGGGGGTGCAGGACGGCACGGCGAGACCGCTCACCGTCAGCCAGTCGACGAGTCGGTGCGGCGTGGGAATGCGCTCCACCGCGTTGCCGTGACGCTCCGACAGGGTCCCCGTGAAGCTGGTCGCCAGCACGTCACCGAGGCGGAAGTCAGGGAACTCAGCAGGCATGGAACCACCTTAGCCGGTTGCGCGTCGACTGGACGGCGCGATAGAACCGTCTTAGCCGGTTCACACCTGTTCGTGGCCGGCTCCGCGACGGCCAGGAGGTCTCATGTCCCGTCCGACCAATGACGTCCACGCATGCGAAGTCCGTGCCACTGATGCCGAGCTCGACGATCTGCGCGCACGACTGGCCTCGGCGCGACTGCCGGAGCCCGAGACCGTCCGCCGCGCCGCGCCCGGTCCTCACCGATGGGAACAGGGCGTTCCGCTCGCCGACCTCGTGGACGTCGTGAACTACTGGCGCACCGGGTACGACTGGCGGGCATTCGAGGCGCGCCTTGACCGGATCGGCCAGTTCCGCACGGTCGTCGACGGTCTGGGAATCCACTTCCTGCACCGCCGGTCGACGCGCGCGGACGCCACTCCCCTGCTCCTGACGCACGGCTGGCCGGGCAGCGTCGCCGAGTTCGTCGATGTCGTGGACGAGCTGGCGGAGCCAAAGGACGTGGACGCGCCGGCGTTCCACGTCGTGGTCCCGTCACTGCCCGGCTTCGGTCACAGCGACAAGCCGGCCACCACCGGGTGGGGGACCGAGAAGATCGCGGCCGCGTGGGTGGAACTGATGGGCAGGCTCGGCTACGACACGTTCGCGGCCCACGGCGGCGACTGGGGAGGTGTGATCACCACGATCCTCGGCGGCAGGTTTCCGGAGCGGGTCCTCGGCATCCATACGACGCTGGCGCAGGCGCCGCCCGGGTTGTCGACGGACGGGCTGACCGCGGGCGAGCGCGAATGGACCGAGGAGACCCGCGATTTCTGGCACCACCACACGGCGTACGCGAAGCAGCAGGCGACCCGGCCGCAGACCATCGGCTACTCGCTCGTCGACTCGCCGGTCGGGCTTCTCGCGTGGATCCTCGACAAGTTCGCCGAGTGGTCGGACACCGAGGACAGCCCGTTCGAGACGATTTCCCTGGACCGGCTTCTCGACAACGTCACCCTGTACTGGCTGACACGGACCGGCGCGTCGGCGGCCCGGATCTACTACGAGAGCCACGACTCGCTCGACCCGGAGCTTCGGGTGGACGTCCCGTCGGCGATCACGACGTATCCCCGCGACATCGAGAAGTATCCGCGTGCGTGGGCCGAGGAGCGCTTCCGCCAGATCGTCCGATGGAGGTCGCCCGCAACCGGGGGGCATTTCCCGTCGCTTGAGGTCCCCGAGTATTTCGTCGAGGACCTGCGGGACGGCCTGGCGGCGGTGCTGGCCGCTCGTCGGTCCTAGCGGGAACGGTTGTACACCTGCGCGGGGGTGGTGCCGTCCCTGTCGTCGCGCCGGAGCCTGTCCTCGCCCATCAGGGTCAGCGTCGACGGTCCGCCGGGCGTGCACGCCGAGGGCGGTTTGCCGGACGTCACCGTCGAGCTGCTCAACCTGACGACGCCAGAGGTGACGGAGTCCAGTCTCGCTGCGAACACACAGCGGTATGCGCCGCCCCCCTCCTTTGTCCCGACTGCCGTCAGGGTCATCACCGTCTCGTCCACGTGTCCCTGCCGGATCACCATCTTCCGGGTGTGGAGCCCCTCCCCGTTCTCGACGGTCGTCTCCCAGGTACCGAGGTACTCCTTCGGCAGAACGCCCGCCGGCTGGTGAACCGGTGGCTGCTCCGCCACGCTCAAGCCCCCCTCGTGGTGCACGTAGGCGCCCAAGGCAACGGCCGTGACGGCGGCAGCCGCGGCCAAGACCAGTCCACGGTGGGGCCGTTCCCTGACCGGGGGCCGTCCCGGCGCCGCACCCAGAGTCACCAACGGGGACGGCGCGGACCGTGTGCTGCGACCCGCGCTCTCCCCTCCCACCTTCCGCGCCGCCGCCTCGGCCGTCGCGTCTGCGGGCAGGCGGTGCGCACGGATGCCGATGATCGCCGCGGCGGCCCTGCGCGTCAGCGTGAGGCCCTGCGCGAGGGGCAGGGCGCGAGCGTGGCTCGGGCGCCGGTCGACTCCGATCGCGGCCGCGGCCGCGCGACGGAGCAGCGTGGGCCGGGTCATTCCGTGCCGCTCCGGCCCGCGGCCGGACGCCGGGAGACAGGCCGCTCGGCCGGCGGCCCGGTCACCGGTGGTGGAGCGTCCTGCGGCGGGGGGACCTGCGGCGGGGCGCCCTGCGGTGCTTCGGGGGCGCCGATGAGGACTCCCGCCAGCCGGGTGTGCTTGAGCTGGACGAGGATCAAGGGCGCCGACGCCCCGACGGCGAACGTCGCGAAGCCGCCGTCGATCTGCCCCCAGGCCGCCATGAGCAGGGCCACCCCGGCTCCCATCACCATGTGCACCACGGCTGCGATGCTCTGGCCCGCGACATCGTAGTAAGCGCTGAAGGCAGGAGGCGGTCCCTCGGTCTCGGGCTGCTCGGAGAGGCGGAACTCCTGCCGTCGCAGGAGCCATTCGGTCATGCAGTCATAGGCGTGCACGACTCCACGCACCGCTCCGCCCGCCGCCCCGATCAGAAGCAGACTCGCCGTGTCCACGTGCCCCCAGTCCGTGCAGAGAGACTCAGACGGTCGACACAGAAGGCTACGGCCCACCCTCCGACAAGAGAAGCCCACCCATGCCGACAAGGGGCCCGGCCTTCCCCCGGACCGGACCCCTCGGCGTGTGCTGTGCCTCGCTAGGCCGCTTGGCCCGTCGTCGGGTGGAAGTTGATGCGTTCCCTGACGACGGGGAAGCCGGCCTTGGTGAAGTTCGCGGCCATGGGGAAGTTGCCCTGGTCCGTCGCTCCGGTGACGAACTCCGCACCCTGCTCGACGAGCAGGTGGGTGCACTCCGCGAGGAGGTCGTAGGCGTAGCCGTGACCGCGCTGTTCCGGGACGACGCCGATGAAGCCGACGGTCGGGCCGGAGGGGTTGTGGGCCGGGATGTGGATGCCGGCCAGGTCGCCCTCCGGCGTGTGCGCGGTCTGCCACCACTCCCGTGGGGAGGGGCACCAGTGGAAGAAGTCGAGTTCCTCCTGGGCCGCCTGGTCGAGGCCGCCCTCTTCGATGGCCCTGAGCGCGTGGGCGTCCAGGGTGACGGAGTGGATGCGGCGCAACGCGTCGAAGAACACGGCGTCGTCGGGTTCGGCGCTGAAGCGCAGGCGTCCGGGCCGCTCGGGCAGACCTCGTTCCGGGGTCCAGCGGTACAGGAAGCGCTCCACCAGGAGTTCGTACCCCGCGGCCCGTGCGGCGGCGAAGCGCGCCTCGGCGGCGGCCCGCAGGTCGGTCTTCTCCCGCCAGCCGCCCGGCAGGTTGATCTCGAGTTCGACCTGCCGGGGAGCGGAGCGCAGGAGCTCGGCCCCCGCCTCCTCCTCGCCCTCGGCCACGTCGAACCAGTTGATGTTCATGGGCTGCGCGTCGTCGGGCCCGCCCCACCACGCGCCGC
The DNA here is from genome assembly GCF_040629635.1 of Streptomyces sp. NPDC005898. Lineage (NCBI taxonomy): Bacteria > Bacillati > Actinomycetota > Actinomycetes > Kitasatosporales > Streptomycetaceae > Streptomyces > Streptomyces sp. NPDC005898. Next base: position 378,843 of record NZ_JBEXWC010000001.1, read on the forward strand.
GTGCGACGACCACGCCGTCGCGCAGGGCGACGCGCTTCCAGTCGGGGCGGAACCGGGTACGCCGGTGGCCCTCACGGGCGCCCAGGGGGTCGGGGAGTGCGTCGAAGAGATGAGCGTCGCTCGCGGTGAGCGCGCGGATGACCACTTCGGTCATGGATTCCTCCGGGATACAGGCTGCTTGGAGCGCTCCCGGTCAGAACTCACGAACCACGCCGGGACAGCGGAAAGAGGGAGCGCTGGAAAGGTGTGAACCGCACGGCACTCGCCTCCTTCCATCCGTCTCAGGGCGTGGAACCACACCCTAAGCGCTCCCCCGCGGACCCGTCCACGGATTTCCTCGCGCCCCGACCCGCGAACCGGGTCTGGCATGTGTGGGCGCGGCGACACGGGCTGAAGCCCACCGCGCCTCCGCCGCCACGAGCGGCGACGGAGGCGCGGGGCCATGGCCTCGGGATCAGGCGACCGGCACGGGATATGTCGGGTACTCCACCCCGGACACGTGCTGGACGACCCGGATGACCTGGCAGGAGTAGCCGAACTCGTTGTCGTACCAGAGGTAGAGGATCGCGCTGTCGCCGTCGACCTTGGTGGCGCCCGCGTCGACGATCGAGGCGTGGCGCGAGCCGATGAAGTCGTTCGAGACCGCGTCGGGAGCGCTGGTGAAGTCGATCTGGCGCTTGAGCGGCGAGGTCAGCGAGACGTTGCGGAGGTAGTCCAGGACCTCCTCGCGGGTGGCCTCGCGGCCGAGCGTGAGGCTGAGGATCGCGATCGAGACGTCCGGCACCGGGACCCGGATCGAGCTGCCGGTGATCGGCGCCTTCAGGTCCGGCAGCGCCTTGGCGACGGCGGAGGCCGCACCGGTCTCGGTGATCACCATGTTGAGCGGCGCCGAGCGGCCGCGGCGGTCGGCCTTGTGGTAGTTGTCCAGGAGGTTCTGGTCGTTGGTGAAGGAGTGGATGGTCTCCACGTGGCCGCGCAGCACGCCGTACTCGTCGGCCATCGCCTTCAGCGGCGGGACGATCGCGTTGGTGGTGCAGGAGGCGCAGGACAGGATCCGCTCGTCCGGCTTGATCGTGTCGTGGTTGACGCCGTGCACGATGTTGGGCACGTCGCCCTTGCCCGGGGCGGTCAGGACGACCTTGTCGACACCGGGGCGCAGGTGCTTGGAGAGGCCCTCGCGGTCACGCCACTTGCCGGTGTTGTCGATGAGGATGGCGTTCTTGATGCCGTACGCGGTGTAGTCGACCTCGGTGGGGTCGTTCGCGTAGATCACCTTGATCTCGTTGCCATTGGCGATGATCTTGCTGTTCGCCTCGTCGACGGTGATGGTGCCCTGGAACTGGCCGTGGATGGAGTCGCGGCGCAGCAGCGAGGCCCGCTTCACGATGTCCTCGGCGGCCCGCTCCCCTCCCCCGCGCACGACGATGGCGCGCAGCCGCAGGCCGTTGCCGGAGCCGGCCTTCTCGATGAGCAGGCGGGCGACGAGGCGGCCGATGCGGCCGAAGCCGTAGAGGACGACGTCGCGGCCCTCGCGGCACTCGATCTTGTTCTCGCCGGTGGCGCCGGCGACCGCCTCCGCGGTGAACTCGGCCACCGACAGGCCGCGGTCGTCGCTCTTGTACGTCGCGGCGAGCATGCCGATGTCGATCTGGGACGGGCCGAGGTCCAGCGCGGTGAGAGCCTGCAGGAAGGGCAGCGTCTGGGTGACCGACAGCTCCTCGCCGGCGATCTGCCGGGCGAAGCGGTGGGTCTTGAGGATGCTGACCACCGACTTGTTCACCAGGGAGCGGCTGTGCAGCAGGACCGTCACGTCCCGCTCGCGGTGCAGCTTCCCGATGATCGGGATCATCGACTCCGCGATCTCCTCGCGGTTCTTCCAGTTGGTGAACGAGTCGTCGTTGACAGTCACAGGTTTCTCTTTCGAGCTAGGCGGCGCTCATATGCTAACCCGCTCGTCTTTTGATCGTTCACCCGGTCGCTCCACCGCTTTCACCTGGCCGTTTCCCGCAAAGCGGCCCGGCAGAGCGCGTCCGCGCGGCGGGTGGTCTCCGGCAGCCGATACCGGGGCGTGAGCCGCAGGGCGTGGGCGCACGCCCCGGCCTGCGTCACCCGGTGACCGGCCGAGACGAACACCGGCTTCACGCCCTCCCGGGTGCGCAGCGCCCGGCCCACCTCCTCCGTCCCGTCCAGCAGCGGTGAGCTGCTGCCCCGGGGCGCGGCCGGAGCCTCGTACGAGAAGGTGAAGGGGTTCTTCGCGACGCCCATCGTCGCCAGTCCCGTCAGGACGCCGAGGTGGCTCGCGAGGCCGAAGCGGCGCGGGTGGGCGACGCCGTAGCCGTCGCAGACGACGAGGCCGGGGTCGACCGTGAGCCGGGAGAGGGCGGCGAGCACGGCCGGGATCTCCCGGAAGGCCAGCAGGCCCGGCACGTAGGGGAAGGCCACGGTGCCGACCGCCGTCGCCTCCTCGACCACGTCGAGCGTCGCCGCGTCCAGCACGACCACGGCGGCCGCGACGACGTCCCGCTCGTCGTCGTAGGCGACGTCCACCCCGCTCACGTGTCCGGTGCCGGGCGGCGGGCCCTGTTCGTCGAGGACCACGCGGGCGCGCAACTCGTCCTGGACGGCGCGCGCCGCCGCCTCGTCGGAGGGCCAGTCGGCGGGAAGTGAGTAACTGATCATGATGCGCGTCAGCCTAGGGCGTGTGGTGAACGTCCCGTCTGCCTGGCGACGCCTGGCACGCGCCCTAGTGGGGCGCCGTTCCGGGCCGACCGGAGCCGCACGACGGGGGTAGCCTCGCGATCATGTTCATTCTCGAATTGACCTACACCGCGCCCCTGTCCGCCGTCGACGAGCAGCTGGCCGCCCATGTGGCGTGGCTCGACGAGCAGTACGCGGCGGGGACGTTCATCGCCTCCGGGCGCAAGAATCCGCGCGACGGCGGTGTGATCATCGCTGTGGCGGAGGACCGCGCGCGGATCGAGGAGATCACCGCCGCGGACCCCTTCGTCGTGGCCGGGGTGTGCGCGTACCGGATCACCGAGTTCTACGCGACCAAGACGGCCCCGGAGTTGGCCTCGTACCGCGAGCAACTGCCCGCGTAGCCGCGTCCGGGGCGGCCCCGTCAGCGCTCCGGGCGGGTTCAGCGCTCCAGGCGGGCGACACGCCCCTTCTCGCCGGACGCCCAGCAGCCCCCGTCCCGGGCGCAGTCCACGGTGTCGAACGACCCGGGGTCGACCGTGCGCCAGGTCCGCCCGCCGTCCGAGGTGAGGTCCGTGCCCGTGGGGCCGACCGCGAGGGCGGTGGTGCGGCTGTGCGGCAGCCAGGCCACGCCCGAGCGGTAGGCGGGCGGCGGCCGCCCGGCCGGGGTCCAGGTGCGGCCGCCGTCGCGGGTGTGCGCCGCCGCCTTCGGCGAGGCCTGGTCGGGGCGGTAGTCGCCGCCGACCGCGATGCCGTGCGTACGGTCGCGGAAGGCGAGCCCGAAGACACCGCGGGCCGGGTCGCCGGCGGGGATCGGCGCGTCGGTGGCCCGCCAGGTCAGGCCCCGGTCCGCGGAGTGCAGGACGCGCGCGCGGGCCGCGCCGCCGGTGGCCAGCCACACGTCGCGCGGCCCGGCGGCCACCAGGCACTGGCCGCTCGCCGCGAACGCCGCCTCGCCCTCCTGCGCCCGGGGCATGCCCGTGTTCGGCAGCACCTTCCAGGAGCGGCCGCCGTCGGCGGTGGACAGGACGCGGTACCTGCCGTCGACCGGGTCGCTCAGCGCCAGGCCGTGGCGGGGGTCGAAGAAGGTCACGCAGTCGTAGAAGGCCTTGGGGTCGGTGTTGCGGAAGGACTCCGTCCAGGTCGCGCCGCCGTCGTCGGTCCGCAGCACCCTGGACGCCTCGCCCTCGCCGATGGCGAGGACGACCGCCCGCCGGGCGTCGAAGGCCTCGACGTCCCGGAGTTCGAGCGCGGCGCCGCCCGGTGGGGAGACATCGCGCCAGGTCCTGCCGCCGTCCGACGTGCGCAGTACGGTCCCCTTCGAGCCGGCCACCCAGGCCGTGTCCCGGCTGACGGCGGCGAGGCCCCGGAAGCGGGCGTCGGTGCCGCTGTCCTTGAGCTGCCAGCTCGGGGCCCCTTTGGGCGTCTGCCCCGGGCCGTCCGGCCGGGCGGTGGCGGGCGAGGCGAGGACACCCGCGGCGAGCGCCGCCGCGCACACCGCCGTCGGCACCGCGCGCCTCATCGACTTCGACTTCCCCATGGGCCTCATGGCGGGCGAAGCTAGCCGACGCGCCGCGGCTCGTCCAGATGGCCTGAAGGCGTCCCCCGCGGGACGGGCGGCGGGAACCGCGGGCGCTCCCACGGTGTCGCGGTGACAGAGGTCACTCGGTCTCACCCTCCTCGCGTGTGCACGGAACCCGTCTTTCCGTCGTCTATCCAAGTGCCGACCCCAGTCGTCCAGCAGTCAGTGAGGGAGCAGGCGTTGTCCACCGTCATCGAGCAAGCCGTAGAGGCCCGCCTGGTCGCCACCGCGCCGCGGATGCCGACCATTCCCGCGACACTCCACTACGACCGGCGGGACCCCTTCGCCGTGCGGATGAGCTTTCCCGCTCCCGCGACCCTGGAGGGCGTCGAGGTCTACTGGACCTTCGCCCGCGAGCTGCTCACCGACGGCGTGGAGCGCGCGGTCGGCCACGGCGACGTGCGGGTGCGCCCGTACGGCTTCGACCGCACGGTCCTGGAGTTCCACGCGCCCGAGGGCACGGCGATCGTCCACATCCGCACCGGGGAGCTGCGTCACTTCCTGCGCCGTACGACGACGCTGGTGCCGGTCGGCCAGGAGCACCGGCACGTCGATCTGGACCAGGACCTCGCGGAGCTGATGCGGGACGCGTGCTGAGGGAGGGACACGCGCCGGTCTCCCTCAGCCGGCAGCCCCGGCCCGTACTCCCTCGGGCCTGCCCCTCCCCCACGCCCGCTCAGCCGCCGAGCAGCGTGTTCAGCTCCCCGTAGTCGAGGCCGCCCTCCAGCGGTCCGTACGTCCCCTTCGCCAGCAGTTCCAGCGCGGCTTCCCGTACGACGGCGTGCGCGGCCTGGGCGATGCGCGCGCCGGTGCTGACGCGCGCGACCCCGAGCGCGGCGAGCTCCGCGACGGACGGCGCCCCTGGCCCGGCCGTCACGTTGAGCGGGCCCCCGACGCCCGCGACCAGCGCCGCGAGCGTGTCGGGGCCCGCGACGCCCGGCACGAAGATCCCGTCGGCCCCCGCCGCCAGATAGGCGGCGGCCCGCTCCAGGGTGAGCGCGAGCCGGTCCGCCTCCTGGCCCACCGCGCGCAGATAGGTGTCCACGCGCGCGTTGATGAACAGCGGGACCCCCGCCGCGTCCGCCGTCTTGCGGGCCGTCTCGATCCGCGCCGCCTGGTCGGCCGGCGCGCGCAGCGGCGCGTCGCCCTCGTACGCCGCGTCCTCGATGTTCACGCCCACGGCGCCCGCCGCGAGGACCCCGCGCACCGTCTCGGCGACGCCCGCCGCGTCCGTGGCGTAGCCGCTCTCGATGTCGGCGCTCACGGGCACGCCCACCGCCGCGGCGATCGTGGCCACGGCCCCCAGGGCGCGGTCCCTGCCCAGCCTGTCACCGTCCGCGGAGCCGAGGTCCCAGGCGACGCCCGCGCTGGTGGTGGCGATCGCCCGGGCGCCCGCCGCCTCGATGACCCGGGCGCTCGCGGCGTCCCAGGCGTTGGGCAGCACGAGGGGGCGGCCCGCGGTGTGCAGGGCGCGGAAGGCGAGGGCGGCTTCACGAAGGTGCGTCGTCATGCGGCGTACTCAACCAGCGGCCCTGACCGGTGTCCGGCGGAAATCCGACATCATCGTGACGTGCCGGGGGTGTCCCCGCGGTTCAGGGCGCGATCGGGAGTTCCCGCTTGTGCGCCGTCAGCCGGTAGCGCTGGATGATCTTGGCTGCGACGGTCTCGTCGACCGGCTCGCCCTCCAGGAAGGCGTCGATGTCGTGGTAGGTGACGCCGAGCGCCTCCTCGTCGGACAGACCCGGGTTCAACGACTCCAGGTCGGCCGTCGGGACCTTGTTCACCAGGGCGTCCGGTGCGCCCAGCTCCCGTGCCAGGGCGCGGACCCGCCGCTTGGTGAGGCCGGTGAGCGGGACGACGTCCGCGGCGCCGTCGCCGAACTTGGTGAAGAAGCCGGAGGCCGCCTCGGCCGCCTGGTCGGTGCCCACCACCAGGCCCTCGTGCGCCCCCGCCACCGCGTACTGGGCGATCATGCGCTGGCGGGCCTTGATGTTGCCGAGGACGAAGTCCTGGTGGTGGGCGTCCCGGAAGAGGGCGCCGCCCGTCACCACGGCCTCCAGGGCGGCGTCGGAGGCGGGCTTCACGTCGACGGTGAGGATCTTGTCCGGCCGGATGAAGTCCAGCGCCACCTGGGCGTCGTGCTCGTCGGCCTGGGCGCCGTAGGGCAGCCGCATGGCGAAGAACGTCGCCTCCTGCCCCGAGTCGGCGCGGACCCGCTCGACCGCGAGCTGACACAGCCGCCCCGCGGTCGTGGAGTCCACGCCGCCGCTGATGCCGAGCACCAGGGAGCGCAGGCCGTTGGAGGTCAGCTGGTCGGCCAGGAAGGCCACGCGGCGCTCGATCTCCTGCCGCACGGCGAAGTCCGCGCTCACCTGGAGGGCCCGGGCGATCTCCTGCTGCGCGGAGGCGGTCTCCTGCCGCGGGGAAAGGGACGCACGGTCGGTCATGGTCGCTCCTGCTGTCGTTCCTGCTCTTGTTTCCGGTCGGGAGGAGAAGGGTTCCCCCGCGTCAGCACCGTACGCGCGGCAGCCCGGTGACCGCTGTCACCAGCGAGTACAGCGAGGTCGACGCGGTGATGAACAGCCGGTTGTTCTTGGGGCCGCCGAAGGCGATGTCCGAGACGGGCTCGGGGATGTTCAGCCGGCCGATGAGCGTTCCGTCCGGGAGCCAGGACGTGCTGCGCAGGCTGTACGCCATCGACGGCGTGAGCGGCACGCAGGTCACCGTGTCGCTGGAGACCTTCTTCGAGCGCCCGGTGCCGCCGGTGCCCCCGTCCCGCCGGCTTCGCGCTGACGCGGGGCGGCGATAAAGCGTTGACAGGGGCCCGCAGGGGCTCCTAACGTGTGCAGCGGTTCTGTTGCCGTCGATAGGAGTAGGACGTTGCTCGTCTGAGGTCATGAGACACCGCGTCACGCAGCCTTCGCTGCCGTGTACGCCGTGTGCGACCTCGGCATACGAGCCGTCCCGTCCCCCCGGCACAGGCCTTTTCCGTTCTTCGGCCTCCCTTCCCGCCGCGGTGTCTCGAACGCGTTGCCCTTGACCGCGCTCCACCACGCAACCGCGAGGCCCGTATGTCTTCTTCCCCCACCTCTCTCAGCTGCTCGTCGCTCACCTTCGCCTGGGCCGACGGGACCAGCGTCTTCGAAGGCCTCCAGGTGGCCTTCGGCCCCGGCCGCACCGGGCTCATCGGCGCCAACGGCTCCGGTAAGTCAACGCTGTTGAAGCTGCTGGCCGGCGAGCTGACCCCCACCGACGGCACCGTCAAGGCCCTCGGCGAGGTCGGTCACCTGCCGCAGAACGTCACCCTCGACACCGCGCTGCGCGTCGACGAGGTGCTCGGCATCGCCGCGACGCGCGCCGCCCTGCACGCCATCGAAGCGGGTGACGCGAGCGAGGAACACTTCACGGCCGTCGGTGACGACTGGGACGTGGAGGAGCGGGCCCGCGCCACCCTCGACCAGCTCGGGCTCGGCCACATCGGCCTCGACCGCACCACGGGCGAGGTCTCGGGCGGCGAGTCGGTGCTGCTGCGCCTGGCCGCGCTGCTGCTGCGCCGCCCCGATGTCCTGCTGCTGGACGAGCCGACCAACAACCTTGACCTGCACGCCCGTCGGCGCCTTTATGCGGCCGTCGAGGCCTGGTCCGGGATCCTGGTGGTGGTCAGCCACGACCGCGAACTCCTCGAACTGGTCGACCAGATCGCCGATCTGCGCGACGGCACGGTCAGTTGGTACGGGGGCGGCTTCAGCGCGTACGAAGCGGCCCTCGCCGGCGAACAGGAGGCGGCGGAGCGCATGGTGCGCGTCGCCGAGTCGGACCTGCGCAAGCAGAAGCGCGATCTGGCCGACGCCCAGGTGAAGTTGGCCCGCCGCAAGCGCTACGGGCAGAAGATCCAGGAGAGCAGGAGCCAGCCGAAGATCCTGATGGGCGCCCGCAAGCGCGCCGCCCAGGAGTCGGCGGGCAAGCATCGCGTCATGCACGAGGAGAAGCTCGCCGAGGCCAAGGAGCGTCTCGACGAGGCCGTGGAGGCGGTGCGGGACGACGACGAGATCCGCGTCGACCTGCCGCACACCCTGGTGCACCCGGGCCGCACGGTCCTCACCCTGAGCGGCCTGGAACTGCGCTACGGAGCCCGGGTCCAGGGCGAGTTCGAACTGCGCGGGCCCGAGCGGATCGCGCTGATCGGCCGCAACGGCGCGGGCAAGACGACACTGCTGCGCACCGTCGCCGGCGAGCTGGAAGCGGTCGCCGGCGAGGCGCGGGCGCATGTCCCGATGCGCTTCCTGCCGCAACGCCTCGACGTTCTCGACGACGACCTCACCGTCGCCGAGAACGTGGCCGCGTACGCCCCCGAGGCGACCAGGAACCGCGTCCGGGCACGGCTGGCCCGGTTCCTGTTCAAGGGCGCCAAGGCCGACCAGCGGGCGGCTACCCTCTCCGGCGGCGAGCGGTTTCGCGCGGCGCTCGCGGCACTGCTGCTGGCCGAGCCGGCACCGCAGCTGCTCATGCTCGACGAGCCGACGAACAACCTCGACATGGCGAGCGTGCGGCAGCTCTCGACGGCTCTGGAGTCGTACGAGGGCGCACTGATCGTGGCCAGTCACGACCTGGCGTTCCTGGAGTCCATCGGCATCACCCGGTGGCTCCTGCTGGACGGGGAGCTGACGGAAATCACCCAGGAAAAGAAGACAGAAGCTGTCGGGTATTTTGACTAGCTTCGCGTGTATGCACCAGCACACACGGCACGACACCCCCCAGGACAGGCAGCCGGGCGCCCACGGGCACATCACTCTCTCGGGAGCCCGGGAGAACAACCTCAAGGAGGTGGATCTGCGCATCCCCAAGGGCCGCCTCACGGTCTTCACGGGGGTGTCGGGGTCCGGGAAGTCGTCGGTCGTCTTCGACACGATCGCGGTCGAGTCCCAGCGGCAGCTGAACGAGACCTTCACGTGGTTCGTCCGCAACCGGCTGCCGAAGTACGAGCGGCCGCACGCGGACGCCATCGAGGACCTCTCGCCCGCGATCGTCGTCGACCAGAGGCCGATCGGCGGCAACTCCCGCTCCACCGTGGGCACGATCACGGACGTCTACTCCGTGATCAGGGTGCTCTTCTCCCGGTACGGCACGCCGAGCGCGGGCCCGGCGACGGCGTACTCCTTCAACGACCCGTCGGGCATGTGCCCCGCGTGCGACGGGCTCGGCCGCACCGTGCGGCCCGACTACGACCGCATCATCGACCCCGCCAGGTCCCTGGCGGACGGCGCGATCCTCTTCCCGCCGTTCGCCGCCGGGACCTGGCAGGGCCAGACCTACACCAACACCCCCGACCTGGACACGCACAAACCGGTCGGCGAATTCACCGACGCCGAGCGGGAGTTCCTGCTGCGCGGCGGACGAGGGGCGGGCGGACGGAAGAAGGTCAGCGTCGACAACACCGGCGGCGCCCGGGACATCGACTACGAGGGCCTGGCCGACCGCTTCGAGCGGCTCTACCTCCACCGGGACCTCTCCTCCCTCGCCCAGAGGACCCGGGACATGGTGCGGGGCTTCCTCCACGAGGGCCCCTGCCCGGCCTGCCGGGGCGCCCGGCTCAACCCCGCCGCGCTCGCCACCCGGATCAACGGCCTCGGCATCGCGGACTGCGTCCGCATGGAGGTCACCGACCTCGTCCGGGAGCTGCGGCGCGTCCATGACCCGGTGGCCGGCCCCGTCGCCGCGGCGGCCGTCGCGGCCCTGGAGCGGATCGAGGCGATCGGCCTCGGCTATCTCAGCCTGGACCGCGAGACGTCGACCCTCTCCGGCGGCGAGGGGCAGCGGCTGAAGATGGTGCGCCACCTCGGCTCCAGCCTCACCGGCATGACGTACATCTTCGACGAACCGAGCGTCGGCCTGCACCCGCGCGACGTGGGGCGCCTCAACGACCTGCTGCTGCGGCTGCGCGACAAGGGCAACACCGTACTGGTGGTCGAGCACGACCCGGACGTGATCGCGGTCGCCGACCACGTGGTCGACATGGGTCCGGCGGCCGGCACCCACGGCGGCCTGGTCGTCTTCGAGGGCACGCCCGACGAGCTGCGCGGGGCGGACACCCTCACCGGCCGCCACCTGCGCCGCGTCAGGGGCGTCAAGGACAAGCCGCGCGAGGCGACCGGCGGCCACTGGATCAGGGGCGCCGATCTGCACAACCTCAAGAACGTCAGCGTGCGGATGCCGACCGGGGTGCTCACCGCGGTCACCGGCGTCGCCGGATCCGGCAAGAGCACGCTCGTGTCGAAGGCGTTCACCGGCGCCCACCCGGACGCCGTGGTCGTCGACCAGTCCTCCATCGGCATCTCGGGCCGCTCGACCCCGGCGACCTACCTCGGGATCATGGACACCGTACGGGGGCTCTTCGCGCGGGAGACGGGCGCGAAGGCCGGCCTGTTCAGCTTCAACTCCCATGGCGCGTGCGAACTTTGCCGGGGGCGCGGGGTCATCTACAGCGATCTCGCGTTCATGGACCCGGTGACCACGACCTGCGAGGCGTGCGAGGGCCGCCGCTTCAAGGAGGAGGTGCTGCGCCTGACCGTCGACGGCCGCTCCGTCGTGGACGTCCTGGAGATGACCGCCGAGCGGGCGCTCGACTTCTTCGCGCGCTTCGAGGACCAAGCGGTACGCCGGCGCCTCGGCGCCCTGCGGGACGTCGGGCTCACCTACCTCACGCTCGGCCAGCCGCTCAGCACCCTGTCCGGCGGCGAGCGCCAGCGCATCAAGCTGGCCACGCAGCTGCACCGCACCGGCACCACGTACGTCCTGGACGAACCGACCACCGGTCTGCACATGGCCGACGTGGACGGACTCCTCGCGCTGCTGGACCGGCTCGTCGACGCCGGGAACACCGTCGTCGTGGTCGAGCACAACCTCGACGTCGTCAAGCACGCGGACTGGGTGATCGACCTCGGCCCCGACGGCGGCAAGCACGGCGGGCGGGTCGTCTTCGAGGGCACCCCGGCGGCGCTGCTGCGGGCACGCGGGTCGTTCACGGCGGATCACCTCCGAGCCGCTCTGGGCCCGCAGGGGGAGCGCGCTGCATGATGTGCGGCAATGCCCCGCCCCCAAGAGGAGTACCCCGTGCACACCAAGAAGGCCCTGATCCGCCGCCCCGGCCCGCGCCTCGCCGAAGGACTGCTCACCCACCTGGAGCGCACCCCGGTCGACGTGGAGCTGGCCCTTCGGCAGTGGGAGGGCTACGTCGCGGCACTGCACGCCCACGGCTGGCAGACGCTGGAGGTGGCGCCCGCCGACGACTGCCCCGACGCCGTGTTCGTGGAGGACGCGGTGGTGGTGTTCCGGAACGTGGCGCTGATCGCCCGGCCGGGGGCCGAGGCCCGGCGGGGCGAGACCGCCGGCGTGGAGGAGGCCGTGGTCCGGCTCGGCTGCTCGGTGAACCGGGTCCGCGAGCCGGGCACGCTCGACGGCGGCGACGTCCTCAAGATCGGCGACACGATCTACGTGGGGCGGGGCGGCCGGACCAACGCGGAGGGGGTGCGGCAGTTGCGGGCCGTCTTCGAACCGCTCGGCGCCCGCGTGGTGGCCGTCCCGGTCGCCAAGGTCCTGCACCTGAAGTCGGCGGTGACGGCCCTGCCCGACGGGACGGTGATCGGGTACGAGCCGCTGGTCGACAGCCCCTCGCTCTTCGCGCCCTTCCTGCCGGTGCCGGAGGAGGCGGGCGCGCACGTCGTGCTGCTCGGGGGTGGGAAGCTGCTGATGGCGGCGAGCGCGCCGAAGAGCGCGGAGCTTTTCGCGGATCTCGGCTTTGACCCGGTTCTGGTGGACATCAGCGAATTCGAGAAGCTCGAAGGCTGTGTGACGTGCCTCTCAGTTCGACTCCGCGAACTGTACGGCTGAGCCGCGAGGGGACCTGAGTTACGGGGGAGGCACACGCGGGGGGCGGTTTCGCGGCCTCTTTACGGAGGGTTTAACCTACGGCAACGTAACCTACGACACCGTAGGTAGTGCACCGCTCGCACTGCCCGTAAGCAATCCCCGCCCCCGTATGGAGCACACGTGACGATCACCTCTCCCCACCTCGCCGGCTCGGACAACTGGACCGATGCCCGGCTCCTCCACGCGCTGGAGGAAGTGGTCGAGCAGGAACTGAACCGCCACCTGAAGGTGGCCAAGGACTGGATGCCGCACGAGTACGTGCCGTTCTCCGACGCCCGCAACTTCCCCGGCCTCTTCGAGGACGGCGAGGCGTGGGAGAAGAGCCAGTCCCCCGTCACCGACATCGGGCGCATCGCCCTGGTGGTCAACCTGCTCACCGAGGACAACCTCCCCAGCTACCACCACGAGATCGCCTCCCTCTTCGGCCGGGACGGCGCCTGGGGCACCTGGGTGCACCGCTGGACGGCCGAGGAGGGCCGGCACGGCATCGTGATGCGCGACTACCTCCTCGCCTCGCGCGCCGTCGACCCGGACCAGCTGGAGCGGTTCCGGATGTCGCACATGAGCGAGGGCTTCGAGTCGGACAACCGCCACTCGATGCTGCACTCGGTCGCCTACGTGGCGTTCCAGGAGCTGGCGACCCGCATCTCGCACCGCAACACCGGCCACCAGTCCGGTGACCCGGTCTGCGACCGCATGCTGGCGCGCATCGCCACCGACGAGAACCTCCACATGGTGTTCTACCGGAACCTCCTGAAGGCCGCCTTCGAGCTGGCCCCCGACCTGACGATGCAGGCCGTGCGGGACGTGGTGGTCGACTTCCGCATGCCGGGCCACGGCATTCCCGGCTTCGAGCGGGCCGCCGCCCAGATGGCCATCGGCGAGGTCTACAACCTTCGCATCCACCACGACGACGTGCTCCAGCCCGTGCTGCGCCACCTGAAGGTCCTGGAGATCGACGGCCTCGGCCCCCAGGGCCTGAAGGCCCAGGAGGAGCTGGGCTTCTTCATGGGCGGGCTCGACGCGGAGGCGTCCAAGTTCGACGAGCGGCTCGCGGCGCGCAAGGCGCGCATGGCGGCGCGGGGCGCCTGACGCCCCGCACGCGCGGTGGCGTGCGCCGGACCGGCCGCGTCACCGCGCCCCGGTCCGCGCCCCGGCCGGCACGCGTCTGAGGGCGAACCGCTCCTTCTCGGAGAGGCCGCCCCAGACGCCGAACCGCTCGTCGTTGGCGAGGGCGTACTCCAGGCAGGCCGGGCGCATCTCGCACATCCGGCAGATGTCCTTCGCCTCCCGCACCGAGCTGCCCGGCTCGGGGAAGAAGAAGTCCGCTCCGGTCTGCGCGCACAGCGCCTGCTCCTGCCAGGCGAGCTCGGGCTGGGCCATCGTGTCGATCTGCATGGGCACGATGGTGCCCCGGCGCGCGAAACAAGCGATCAACGAACGATCAACGCGCCGCCGGCCCGGCGTTTCCCACCACTCTGGTGCCCCGCTCGGCTACGACGCCATCGGCTCGCCGGGAGGGGCCGGCTGGAGCACCGCGAACCGCGCGCCCGCCGGATCCGCGAACTTGGCGAAGCGGCCCACGCCCGCCATCTCCACCGTGTCCATGCGCACCGTGCCGCCCTCCCGCCGGACCTTGGCGACCGCGCCGTCGCAGTCGTCCACCTGGAAATACGGCAGCCAGTACGCCTCGGACTCGGCGGGGTCGTCGTCGAGGGACGCGATGCCGCCGAACATGTCGTCCGGCGTGCCGTCGGCGGGGTGCACCATCGTGTACGTGCCCGCGGGGGACTCCATCGCGGTGGTCTGCCAGCCGAACACCGAGCCGTAGAACGACGTGGCCGCGGAGGTGTCCGGGGTGTACAGCTCCGTCCAGACGAGACCGCCCGGTTCGTTCAGCACGTCGAGCCCCTTGATCTGCCCCTGCTGCCAGACCGAGAAGGGCACACCCGCCGGGTCGGTGAAGCCCGCCATGCGGCCGAGGTCGAGGACGTCCACGACGCCGTGGAGCGTGCTGCCGCCGGCCTGCTCGACCTGCTTGACCGTGGCGTCCGCGTCCGGCGTGCGGAAGTACAGCGTCCAGGCCGGTGCGGCCTCCTCCGCGGGCATCGCCATGGCGCCGGCGGCGGTCCCGCCGGAGAGCCGGAACTGGCTGTAACCCCCCACTTCCTCGCCGCCCCGCTGGAGCTCCCAGCCGAACAACTCGCGGTAGAAGGCGCTGACGCCGTCCAGGTCGGGGGCGCACATGTCCACCCAGACCGGGGCGCCCGCGGCAAATCGGGAACTGAGCATGATCGACTCCTTCGTCGGATCTCTCCGTCGTCTCTTCCGAGTCTGGCACCCCCCACTGACAACGCGCCTGTTGTCATTTCCTGGAAGCACGACCCATTTGAGAGCGCTCTCAGTCATAACTCTTGACGCCGCAACCACCCACCACGACAGTGGTGCACCACCCCCCTTCGGCAGTGGCGCATCGGCCCCTACGACAGGGCGCACCGTCTACCACGGCAGTGATGCGCCACCCCCACGCACACGGTTCGAGCACCTCCCCGTAGCCCCCCACCGCGCAGGAGACCTTCCGTGATCTCGCGTCGTACGTTCCTGACCACCACCGCCGCCGGCGTCGCGGGCGCCCTCATCCATCCCGGCCGGGCGGGCGCTCTCGGCCCGCGTGCCGAGGCGGTCGGCAAGGCCGCGCCCGCGACCTGCGAACTCGCCCTGCGGAACAAGTCGCTCCCCGGGCGCGTGCACGCCTATGTCACCGGCCACGAGCAGGGCACCGGCCGCTGGGTGCTGCTCCGGCCCGACGGCGGCGTGTACCGCCCCGACTCGCCGTCCGCGCCGCAGACCCCGCTGTCCGTCGACTGCGCCATCCCTCTCGGCGCCGCCGGTTCGGCGCCCAGAGTGCTGACGCTGCCGCAGATGTACGGCGCCCGCGTCTACTTCGTGCGCGACGCCAAGCTGGACTTCTTCCTCAACCCCGGGCCCGCACTGGTCGAGCCCGCCTTCGCGACCCCCGCGGACCCCAACTACGGCCGCACCTGGTCGTTCTGCGAGTTCACCTTCAACCCCCAGCAGTTGTACGCCAACATCAGCTATGTCGACCTCGTCACGGCGCTGCCCATCGGTCTGACCCTCCAGGGCGATGCCACCCACACCGTCGCCCCGCTCCCCGACGGGGCCGTCGACAGGATCGCCGCCGACCTCACGGCGCAGGCGGCGAGGGACGGGCAGCCGTGGGACGACCTGGTCATCCGGGGGGCCGGCGGCGGCGTCCTGCGGGTGATCTCACCGCAGAACCTCATGGCGCCCTACTTCGACCGGCCCGACCAAATGCCCTTCCGCGACGTGTGGAACGCCTACATCGACCGGGTGTGGGACAAGTACCGCTCCACGGACCTGAGGATCGACCTCCAGGGCGGCCGCGGCGTGTTCACCGGGCGCGTCAGCGGCGACGTACTGACGTTCAACGGCGGCCACTCCTTCGCCAGGCCGACCTCGAAGGACATCTTCACCTGCAATCACGGCCCCTTCGCCAACAATCCGGGCGACCCGGACGACAAGAAGGGCCTCCTCGCGCGGCTCGCGGCCGGGTTCAACCGCAGCATCATGCTGACCCACCCCACGCAGCCGGGCGGCGCGACCGCCGCCGACTACTACCGGGGCGAGGTGACCAACCACTGGGCACGGGTGGTGCACGCCAACTCCCCCATCGGCTACGCCTTTCCCTACGACGACGTGCGGCCCGACGGGCAGCCGGACGTCTCGGGTGCCGCGCACGACGGCAATCCTCGGCGGTTCACGGTGAGCGTGGGATCCTGACCGACCGCATGCCCCCTGTGTGGTCCTGCCCGGTGTGGTTCGCCCCGGTACAGTCCCTCAGGCCGAGGCCCTGCGCACCAGCGCGGTCGGCAGGACCACACCGGAGGCCTCGGCGGCCGGGCCCTCCCCTTCCCTGCCGCGCAGCAGCATCCGCGCCATCAACCGGCCCATGCCCTCGATGTCCTGACGGACCGTCGTCAGCGGCGGCTCGGTCTGTTCGGCCACCGGCAGCATGTCGTCGAAGCCGACCACCGCGACGTCGTCCGGCACCCTGCGGCCCCGCTCCCGCAGCACCCGCAGGGCGCCGGACGCGGACAGGTCGTTGGCCGCGAAGACCGCGTCCAGCTCCGGTACCCGGTCCAGCAGTTCGCGCATGGCGCGCTCTCCTCCGGCGGGTGTGAAGTCCCCCTCGGCGATCAGCCGTGGGTCCGCCTCGCCGAGGACGTCCCGGTAGCCGTCGAGCCGGTCGACCGCGGAGGTCTGGTCGAGGGGGCCGGTGATGTGCGCGACGCGGCGGCGGCCGAGGCCCACCAGGTGCCGCACCGCCTCGCGCGCGCCACCGCGGTTGTCGCTGTCCACGTACGAGGTGCTCGGCTCGCCCGGTGCCGGCTGGGGCCAGCCGGGGCGCCCGCCGAACACGGTCGGCACCCCGGCGCGCCGGATGATGCCGGGCAGCGGGTCGTCGAGGTGCAGCGAGAAGGCGAGGGCGCCGTCGACGTGCCCGCCCGCGAGATAGCGGCCGACTCGTTCGTGGTCGTCACGTCCCTCGGTGAGCAGCAGCACGAGCTGGACGTCATGTTCCGTCAGTTCCTTGCTGATGCCGCGTAGTTGGAGGGCGAAGAACGGATCGGCGAAGACCCGTGTCTCCGGTTCGGCGATCACCACGGCGACGGCGTCGTGGCGCCGGGTGACCAGGCTGCGGGCGGCGCGGTTGGGGACGTAGCCGAGTTCGGCGACCGCGTGCCGCACCTTCTCGGCGAGCCTCTCCCGCACTCCCGGGTCGCCGTTGACGACACGGGACACGGTGGCCCTGGAGACCCCGGCACGGGCGGCCACGGCCTCCAGGGTGGGACGCGGTTCCTCGGTCACCTTCGCTCACTCCTCCCTGACGGTGTCAGGGAGCATCCTCGCGCACGGACCCGGCCCGCTCCCCGGCGAGGGGGTCGCCGCCCCGCGCGCCCGGACTGGTGCCGGATGCCGGCCCGCCGGCGTTCAGGTGGCGCTCCGGCGGCAGAACTCCGCGCCGAGCAAGTCGGTGAAGACTCCGATGGGATCGTCCCAACCACCCTCGCACCAGTCACCGTTGACGTTGGCGGTGACCGTCTTCGCGCCGTCGCGAGCCCCGTAGGCGTAGGACCACGATCCGAAGAGCGCGCCCCCCATGCCCCAGACCGTTTCCCCGCACGGCAGTCGCACCGAGGAGACGCCGAGGCCGTAGGCGGCGTCGGGTATCCAGTCGCGGGTGGGCACGGTGGTGAACATGTCGCGTTGCTGGTCCGCCGGCAGGATCCGGCCGCCCAGCAGGGCGCCGAAGAAGCGGTTGAGGTCCCCGGCGGTGGAGATCATGCCGCCGGCCGCCCAGAACATGGACGAGTCGAACTCGGTCGCGTCGTGGACCGGCGCGCCGGGGTCGGTCCGGAACAGCTTCGTGTAGTGCCGGGAGTGCGGCCCGTGGATCGTGGGGTCGCCGCCGCGCGGCAGGTACGTCCCCGCCAGACCGAGTGGGCGGGAGATCCGCTCGGTGATCTCCTCGGCGAGCGCGCGGCCGGTGACCCGTTCGATGACCAGGCCGGCGAGGACGTAGTTGGTGTTGGAGTACGCCCAGCCCGACCCCGGCGGGAACGCGGCCGGACGGGACATGGCGATCTGCGTCAGCGTCTCGGGCGGGTGTGTCTCGTGACGGTTCAGGGCTTCTTGGTCATCGGTGTAGTTGAAGATCCCGCTGGTGTGGTTGAGCAGCATCCTGATGCTCACCCGGGCACCGTCGTGGTGCGGGCCATGGACCACGCCGGGCAGCCACTCCTCCACGGTGTCGTCCAGACTCAGCCTGCCTTCGGCCGCCAGTCGCAGCACGACGGTGGCCACGAACGTCTTGCTGATGCTGCCGATGCGGAACCGGTCCTGCCGCGAACGCTCGCGGCCGGTTCCGGTGTCGGCCACTCCCGCCGTCCCGAACCACTGCTGGTCGCCGTCGCGGACCTCGGCGAGAATGCCGGGCAGGCCGCCTCGGGTCACGGCCTGCCCGAGTAATCGCCGGATCGTCTCGTGTCCCTCGGCCCCTGAAGCGGGCGCGGACCCCGATATAGCGCCCCCCGCTTCGTCCGGTTCGGTGCCGGGTCGACCGCTGTCCGTGTGGGCGGTGTGTTCGTGCATGCGGGCCTCCTCGTCGCGAGTAACCCGCAATGTAGCCGCCCGGCCCCGCGCCGCAGCACGTTTCGCCGGCCCACCGTCTCGCTCCAGGCGCTGCCTCCTCGCGCTGCCCGACCGGGGTCTACTCCCCGGGCTCGTCCCGCTTGGCGCGGCTCGGCTGTACGCGCTTGGGCTCGCCCGGCATCTTCGGGTACTCCGGTGGGTAGGGCAGGTCGCCGAGCGCGTGGTCCCGTTCGTCCTTGTCGGCGAGGTCCAGCAGGGCCCGGAGGGAGTAGGCCCGCTCCTCCATGCGGGCGTGGACGTCGCCGGCCTTCGCGAAGCGTTCGGGCATGGTGGCGATGTCGAAGTCCTCGGGCGTCGCGTCGTCCACCTCGTCCCAGCGCAGCGGCGCGGAGACCGGGGCGTGCGGGCGGGCGCGGATCGAGTAGGCGGAGGCGATGGTGCGGTCCCTGGCCGTCTGGTTGTAGTCGACGAAGATCCGGGGGCCGCGCTCCTCCTTCCACCACGCCGTGGTCACCTGATCCGGCATCCGGCGCTCCAGCTCCCGCCCGCAGGCGATCGCCGCGCGCCGCACCTGGGTGAAGGTCCAGCGCGGCTCGATGGGCACGAACACGTGCATGCCGCGCCCGCCGGACGTCTTGGGCCAGCCGACCAATCCGCCGAACTCATCCATTACGGCGCGCAGTTCGTGGGCGGCGCGCACCGCGTCGGCGTAGTCGGTGCCGGGTTGCGGGTCGAGGTCGATGCGCAGTTCGTCGGGGTGGTCGAGGTCGTCGCGCCGGACCGGCCAGGGGTGGAAGGTGAGGGTGTTGTACTGCGCAGCCCAAATGACGGCGGCCACCTCCGTGGGGCACATCTCGTCGGCGGTGCGGCCGCTGGGGAAGGTGATGGTGGCGGTGGGGATCCAGTCGGGATGGTTCTTCGGGGCCCGCTTCTGGTAGAAGAACTCGCCGGCCGCCCCGTCCGGGTAGCGCTGGAGGGTGGTGGGCCGGTTCCGGAGCGCGCGCAGGATGCCGGGGCCGACGGCGACGAGGTACCGGGCGACGTCCAGCTTGGTGAAGCCCCGCTCGGGGAAGACCACCCGGTCGGGGCTGGACAGGCGTACTGTCCGCTCCCCCGTGTCGATCTCGACGGCCGCGCTCTTGCCCTTGGCTTCACCCATGGAGCCACGCTAAACGGCAGGGACATTCGCCGCACACCGGGCGGTATGGAGCGGATCGCCGCAGAATCGGAGCATGGACCTGCCGGTGATGCCCCCCGTGAAGCCCATGCTCGCCAAGCCCGTGGCGAAGATCCCGCCCGGGATGCAGTACGAGGCCAAGTGGGACGGATTTCGCGCGATCGTCTTCCGGGACGGGGGCGACATCGAGATCGGCAGCCGTACGGGCAAGCCCCTCACCCGTTACTTCCCCGAGCTGGTCGCGGCGCTGCGGGAGCGGCTGCCGGGGCGTTGCGTGCTCGACGGGGAGATCGTCATCGCCCGGGACGGGCATCTGGACTTCGACGCGCTCACCGAGCGCATCCATCCGGCGGCCTCGCGCGTGGCGACGCTGGCCGAGCGCACCCCCGCCTCCTTCGTCGCCTTCGACCTGCTGGCCCTCGCGGAGGAGTCCCTGCTCGCCACTCCCCTGGCCGAACGCCGCGAACGCCTGGTCACGGCCCTGTCCGGGGTGAGCGCGCCCGTCCATCTGGCGCCGGCGACCACGGACACGGAGGTGGCGCTGCGCTGGTTCGAGCAGTACGAGGGCGCGGGTCTCGACGGTGTCGTCGCCAAGCCGCTCGATCTGCTCTACCGCCAGGACGAGCGCGTCATGTTCAAGGTCAAGCACGAGCGCACCGCGGACTGCGTGGTCGCCGGCTACCGCTTCCACAAGAGCGGCCCCGTCGTCGGCTCGCTGCTCCTCGGCCTGTACGACGATGCCGGCTCCCTGCAGCACGTCGGCGTCGCGGCGGCGTTCACCATGAAGCGGCGCGCGGAACTCGTCGAGGAGCTGGAGCCGCTGCGGATGGGGACCGCCGAGGGGCATCCGTGGGCGGCCTGGGGGGACGAGGCGGCGCACGAGACGGCGCGGCTGCCGGGGGCGCCGAGCCGCTGGTCGGGGAAGAAGGACCTGTCGTGGGTGCCGGTGCGCCCGGAGCGGGTCTGCGAGGTGGCGTACGACCACATGGAGGGCGGGCGGCGCTTTCGCCACACGGCGCGCTTTCGCACCTGGCGCCCCGACCGCGACGCGCACAGCTGCACGTACGCCCAGCTGGAGGAGCCGGTGCGCTACTCCCTCGCCGACGTCCTCGGACCCCCGGCCTGACGAACCCCGGGGTGCCCCGGCGCCATGACCAGGCCAAGGGCGGTGCCCCCTGGCTCCGTAACCACCCAACAGGCGGCGCCCCGGCACCGTAACCACACCCACAACGCGGCACCCCGGCACCGTAACCACACCCACAAGGCGGCGCCCCGGCACCGTAATCGCGCCAATGTTCGACGCGGCACCCCGGCATCTTCCGCCTCCTCCGCCGCGACCCTATGCTCCTGCGCCTGACACGTCAGTTACCGACGGTAAGGGGGGCGGGCATGGGGCGCTGTGGTGCCGGGGGAAGCACGCGAAGAGGGTTCGTCGCGGGGGCGGCGGCGGTCGGCGGAGCGGCCGCGCTGGGTGCGGGAGCGGGCGCGCTGCCCGCGGCGGCCGCCGCACCGGAAGGGCCGCGTCCAGAGCAGTCGGTGGCCGTCCTCGGCGGCGGCGTCGCCGGACTGACGGCCGCTCACGAGCTGGCCGAGCGCGGTTTCGCCGTCACGGTGTACGAACGCAGGGCACTCGGCGGCAAGGCCCGCAGCATGGACGTACCCGGCAGCGCGAAGGGCAACCGAAGGCCGCTGCCGGGTGAGCACGGCTTCCGCTTCATCCCGGGGATCTACCACAACCTCCCCGACACGATGCGCCGCATCCCCTTCCCCGGCAACGCCAACGGCGTGTGGGACAACCTCGTGGCACCGCGCGAGATGGCGTTCGCGCGCACCGGCCGCGAGGACATCCGCATGCCGATCCCGTGGCCGGGCCACGAGCCCGAGAAGCTCACCCTCGACGACATCGCGCGGGCGCTCACCGCGCTGCTCGACACCGCGCTCCATCTGCCGGCCCACGAGGTCGCGTACTTCGTGAACCGCGCGCTGGTCTACCTCACCAGCTGCGACGAGCGCCGCGACGACCACTGGGAGGCGACGCCCTGGTGGGAGTTCGTGCGCGCCGAGAGGATGTCGAAGGACTATCAGCGGATCCTCGCGATCGGTGTCACCCGCAACATCGTGGCGACGAAGGCCGAGGAGGCGAGCACCCGCACCGTGGGCACCCTCGGCGAGGCCTTCGTCCTCAACGCGCTCGGCCGCGGCGCCGACGGCCCGCCCGACCGGCTCCTGAACGCACCCACCAACGAGGCCTGGATCGACCCGTGGGTGACGCACCTGACGTCGCTCGGCGTGCGGTTCCGCATCGGCTGGACCGTGCGGGAGCTGGCGTTCGGCGGCGGCCGCGTCACCAGGACGGTGATCGAGGACCCCGACGGCGTACGGCGTGACATCACCGCCGACCACTATGTGCAGGCCATGCCGGTGGAGCACGCGCGCAGGACGTGGAGCGCCGCGATGAAGGCGGCCGACCCGCAGTTGGCGCGCTGCGACAAGCTGCAGACCGATTGGATGACGGGCATCCAGTTCTATCTGACCGAGCGCCCGCCGCTCGTGAAGGGCCACTTCAACTGCATCGACTCCCCCTGGTCACTGACCGGTATCGCGCAGGCGGCCCACTGGCCCGCGCGGGACTTCCCCGCCGACTACGGCGACGGGGTCGCGGTCGACTGCCTGTCGGTGGACATCTCCGAGTGGGACAAGCCGGGCGTGCTGTACGGCAAGACGGCCAAGCAGTGCACGCGCGAGGAGGTCGCCAAGGAGGTGTGGGCGCAGCTCAAGGCCGCGCTGAACGACACCGGCAGGACGGTCCTGAGCGACGGCAAGCTGCACTCGTGGTTCCTCGACCCGGGCGTCGACGGCCTCGGCACGCCGAACCCCACCAACGAGGACCAGCTCCTCATCCACCCGGTCGGCACCCTGCACAACCGGCCCTCGGCCGCGACGAGGATCCCCAACCTCTTCCTCTGCGGCGACTACGTGTCCGTGGACATCGACCTGGCCACGATGGAGGGCGCCAACGCCTCCGCCCGCCAGGCGGTCAACGCGCTGCTGGAGCGGGCGGGTTCCGACCACACGCCGTGCACGGTGACGCCGCTCTTCCGCCCACCGGCGATCGAGTCGGCCAAGCGCCACGACCGCGTCCGCTACCGGCTCGGGCTGCGCAACGCCCTCGATCTGGGGTGAGCGCGCAGGGCGTGCCCTGCGCGGGCTGCATTCGGTGCGCGCGGGGTATGACGTACCCATGAGACGGCGAATACGCACGCGCGTGGGTGCCGGGGCGGTGGTGCTCGCCGCCCTGGTGGCGGGCTGCACGGTGCGGCCCGACGGGACGGGGCCGTCCGCGGGCGGCCCCGGTGGCGGCACCGTCCTCGCCGTGAAGGTCGACAACGTCCGTCCGGCGCGCCCGCAGACCGGTCTGGACGCCGCGGACATCGTCTACGTCGAGCAGGTGGAGGCGGGGCTGAGCCGGCTGATGGCGGTCTACGCCTCCCGCCTGCCGCCCGTGATCGGCCCGGTGCGCAGCGCGCGCGAGACGGATCTCGAACTGCTGCGGCAGTTCGACCGGCCCACGCTCGCCTTCTCGGGGGCGCAGTCGAAGCTGCTGCCGTTGATCGCCGGCGCGCCCGTGCGGGCCCTGCCGCCCGGCAAGGCGCCCGGGGACGCCTATTACCGGGACGGCGGACGGGCCGCGCCGCACAACCTCTTCGTACGCCCGAAGGCGCTGAAGGCCGCCCCGCGCGCGGGCGCCCTGGAGAGCACCGGGTTCCGGTTCGGGCCGCGCCCGGCGGGCGGCACCCGGCAGACGCACCGGACGGTCCGCTTCCCCGCGGCGCGCTTCGCCTTCGACTGGGTGGAGTACGAGGGCCGTTGGCGCGTCACGATGGACGGCGAGCGGGCGCGCACCTCCGGGGGCAAGGAGCTGCGCGCGGCCACGGTCGTCGTGCAGTACGTGAAGGTGCGCCCTTCCGCCTTCCACGACCGCGCGGGCAGCGTCACGCCGTTCACCGGGACGGTGGGCGAGGGGACGGCACGCGTGCTGCGGGACGGACGTTCCTACGAGGCCCGCTGGCGGCGCCCGTCGGCCGCGGACGGCACCCGGTTCACGACCCCCGACGGCAGGCAGCTGCCGTTCGCCGAGGGCCAGGTGTGGGTGGTGTACGCGAAGGCGTGAGGGCCCGGAGGTGTCAGCCCGCGACGCGCCAGGTGAGCTTCTTGGTCAGGAGCTTGCGCAACGCCGGGTCGCGGACCGCGTCGGTGGCGTCGGTGCCCCGCACCGAGACGGTGTGCGCGCGGCCGTCGGCCGGTACGCCCAGGGCGCGCGGCGTCATGCTCTTCTCGCCCCGGCCCTTGTCGGTCGCGTGGCCGTCGACGTACCAGCGCAGCTGGATCCCCTTGCCCGCCTCGACGGTGACGGGCTGCGTGCGGCTCACCTCCCGATCGGTGCGGGTGGTGGCGCCGATGACCGACGCGTGCCGGTGGAAGCCGGCGATCATCGCCTCGCGGCCGGGCAGGTTGAACTCGCTGCCCAGGGTCCGCATGATCGAGTTCTGAGTGGGCCGGTAGATGCCACGGGGGTAGTAGCCGCCGCCCCGGTACGCGCCGACGGTGCCGCCGTCCGGGGACGTCCGGCCGATCCAGCGGTACCACTTCTTCTTCTGCGCGGTCAGCTGAGCCGCCTTGAGCTTGCTGATGTTCGACTCCCACGGCTCGGCGCCGGTGTAGGTGTCGTACTCGTCGTACCAGTACTCGTCGGCCAGCTTGCCCAGGGAGTGGCCCGTCTCGTGCACGACGATCTGGGAGGAGTCGGGGTTGTCGGAGGAGGCGGTGGCTATGCCGTCGTAGCCCGACGGGGAGACGATGTCGTTGTAGCCCGCGCCGCCGTACTTGGTGGAGTTGGCGAGGACGATCACCAGGTCGGCGTCGGCGGCCTTGCTCGCGTACGCCTCGACCTTCTCGGGGTTGACGCACAGCAGGCGCTCGACGTTGTCGCAGTAGAACGACATACCGAGAGCGGTTCGCTTGCTCGTGTGGTAGTCGGGGTCGCCGCCGACACCGGACTCCGGGGAGTGGGCCTGGACGGCCCAGACGTTGAACTGCTTCTTGTACGTGCGGTACGGCTCGACCGCGGAGACCTCCTTCCACTTCCTGCGCACGTCGGAGAGGAAGTCCTCCTGCTGGGACTTGGTGTATCCGTCGCCGAGGAACACCACGTCGGCCTTGGTGCCGATCGGGCCGTTCCGCACCAGGGAGACGACCTTCCCGTCCTGGGCGATGGCCGAGCGCTGCCTGCTGTTGAGCGGGGCGGGGACGGGGATGGTGGTGTGCCGCGGGTGGCTGTCGGGGCCGGGGAAGTACTCGACCTGCCGCTGAGGTCCTTCCGACGCCGAGGACGCGGCGGACGGCGGGGTGCCGGGGGTGGTGTCGGCGGCGATGGCGCCGCCGCTCCCGGCGAGGCCGGCCGCGACGGCCACGCCGGTGGCGACCGCGATCTGGAGCCGGGTACGTCCGGCCCGTCCGCCCGCGCGCCGGCTCGTCCGTACTGATGTGCCGGGTATTCGGCTCCGCATGAGGGTCCTCTCGACGTCCGCCGACGAACGGCGCACAAGCAAAATGGGCATGACAATACAAGGAGTGGGGTGCCGGGTGGGCCGTCCGAACGGCCGGCTCGACGCCCGGACCAGCGGGACCGCTCACCGCTGCCGGGGAACCGACCCCGTGACGACGCTGTGCCCCTACCTTGGCGTGGAGCGCTCACGTTTCGCTGACGTTCGGCTCACGCGCCGGTGACGGCTGTTCGCGGCCGGCTTCGGGTGGGCTGGGGCGGGCGCGGCAGGCTCACCGCGCCCCGTACACCGGCTGCGGCGGCTGCGCGTCGGAGAGGAGTCGGAGCGCCGTCTCGCCCGCCTCCGCGGGGGTCCAGCGGGCACCCTTGTCGGCGGTGGGCCCGGGACGCCAGCCCTCCATGACGGTGATGCGGCCGGCCTCCGCCTCGAAGACGCGGCCGGTCACGCCCGCCGAGGCGGTGGCGCCGAGCCAGACGACCAGCGGGGAGACGTTCTCCGGGGCCATCGCGTCGAAGGCGCCGTCCCCGGGGGCCGCCATGGTCTCGGCGAAGGTCCGCTCCGTCATACGGGTCCGGGCGGCGGGGGCGATGGCGTTCACCCGCACTCCGTAGGCCGCGAGTTCGGCGGCGGCGACCATGGTGAGGCCGAGGACGCCGGCCTTGGCGGCGCTGTAGTTGCCCTGTCCGACGCTGCCCAGCAGGCCCGCCCCGGAGCTGGTGTTGACCACGCAGGCGTGCGGCGTCCGGCCGGCCTTCGCCTCGGCCCGCCAGTACGCCGCGGCGTGCCTCAAGGGCAGGAAGTGGCCCGTGAGGTGGACCCGCAGCACGGCGTCCCAGTCGTCCTCGGCGAGGTTGACCAGCATCCGGTCGCGCAGGAAGCCCGCGTTGTTGACGAGGGTGTCGAGACGGCCGTACGTGTCCAGGGCGGCCCGCACCAGGGAGGCGGCGCCGTCCGTCGTGGCGACGTCACCGCCGTGCGCGACCGCCTCGCCGCCCGCGGCGCGGATCTCCTCGACCACGGCGAGCGCGGGCCCGCCGGACTCGCCGGAGCCGTCCGGGCCCACCCCGAGGTCGTTGACGACGACCCGTGCGCCCTCGGCCGCGTACGCGCGCGCGTGCGCACGGCCGAGCCCGCGCCCCGCGCCCGTGACGATCACGACGCGGCCCGCGCAGATCCCGGCCGGGGCGGGGAATGTCGAGGCGGGGTCGGGCACGGCGGCGGATGCGGCGGGCGAGGTCATGCGGCAACTCCCTCGGGAGGTTCAGTGGTTGACGGAGGCGGCGTCCAGGAAGGCCGGGCGTTCACCGCCGCCGTGCAGCTGGAGCGCGGCGCCGCTGATGTACCGGGCGCGGTCGGAGGCGAGGAACACGCAGGCGTCGCCGACGTCGGCGGGGTCCGCGAGCCGGCCCAGCGGGACGGTGCGGGCGACCCGTTCGACGCCCTCCTCGTCGCCGTAGTGCAGAGGGGCGCGCTCGGTCCGGGCGAGGCCGAGGACGACCGTGTTGACGCGCACGGCGGGGGCCCATTCGACCGCCATGGTCCGGGCGAGGTTCTCCAGCCCCGCCTTCGCCGCGCCGTAGGCCCCGCTGCCGGGCGAGGGCCGCGTGCCGCTGACGCTGCCGATCATCGTGATGCTGCCGCCGCTCTCCTGGGCGCGCATCACCTCGTGGGCCGCGACGGAGGCGTACAGCGGGGCGAGCAGGTTCAGTTCGACGATCCTGGCCTGGCGGGCCGGGGCCGCACCGGCGAGGAGGCCGTACGGCGTCCCGCCCGCGTTGTTCACGAGCGTGTCCACCCCGCCGTGGTCGGCGGCCACCGCGTCGAAGAACGCGGGGATCGCCTCGGCGTCGCGCAGGTCCAGCGGGCGGAACTCGGCGGTGGCGCCCGCCGCTTCGACCGGCTCCCGGGGCGGCCGGCGGGCGCAGACGACGACGCGCGCCCCGGCGGCGAGGAAGGCGCGGGCGATTCCGGCGCCGACGCCACGGGTGCCGCCGGTGACGACGACGACCTGTCCGGTGTCAGTCATCGCTGCTACCTTCCTGACTAACAAATGTTTGGTTGAAGGCGTGTGGTCGAAAGGTAGCGGATCCTCTGATGTCTGTCTCCACCTCCGTCACCACCTCCGTCCCGGACGACGGCGTGACCGTGGTCACCGTCGACCGTCCGCCCGTCAACGCCCTGCCCGCGCAAGGGTGGTTCGAGCTGGCGGACGCCGTGCGCGCCGCCGGGCGCGACCCCGCCACGCGCTGCGTGGTGCTGACCGCCGAGGGCCGGGGGTTCAACGCCGGCGTGGACATCAAGGAGCTGCGGCGCGACCGCGGCCACAGCGCCCTGCTCGGCGCCAACCGCGGGTGCTACGCCGCGTTCCGCGCGGTGTATGAGTGCGAGGTGCCGGTCGTCGCCGCCGTGCACGGCTTCTGCCTGGGCGGCGGCATAGGCCTCGTGGGCAACGCGGACGCGATCGTGGCGAGCGAGGACGCCACCTTCGGGCTGCCCGAACTGGACCGGGGCGCGCTCGGCGCGGCCACGCACCTGGCCCGCCTGGTCCCCCAGCACCTGATGCGCACCCTGTACTACACCTCGCGCACCGTGACGGCCGCCGAGCTGCACGCCCACGGCTCGGTCTGGCGGGTCGTCCCGCGTGCGGAACTACGTGAGGCGGCCCTGGCGCTGGCGCACGAGATCGCCCACAAGGACGGCACGCTGCTGCGCCTCGCGAAGGCGGCGATCAACGGCATCGACCCGGTCGACGTCCACCGCAGCTACCGCTTCGAGCAGGGCTTCACCTTCGAGGCGAGCCTCAGCGGCCTGGCCGGCCGCATCCGCGGGGACGTCGATGCGCGCGGGGAGGACGGCACATGACGGACCCGGCACGGACGGCCAAGACGATGACGCCGGAGGAGATCGTCGGGCGCCTGAGCAGCGGGATGACGCTCGGCATCGGCGGCTGGGGCTCCCGCCGCAAGCCGATGGCGCTGGTGCGCGCGCTGCTGCGGTCCGACGTCACGGACCTCACGGTCGTGTCGTACGGCGGCCCGGACGTCGGCCTGCTCGCCGCCGCCGGCCGCGTCCGCAAGCTGATCACGGCCTTCGCGACGCTCGACTCGATCCCCTTGGAACCGCACTTTCGGGCGGCACGCGAGCGTGGCGCCCTCGAACTGGTCGAGTGGGACGAGGCGATGCTGATGCAGGGCCTCACCGCGGGTGCCCAGCGGCTGCCGTTCCTGCCGATCCGCGCGGGCCTCGGCTCCGACGTGCCGCGTGTCAACCCCGGCCTGCGCACCGTCACTTCGCCGTACGAGGACGGGGAGGAGCTGGTCGCCGTGCCCGCCCTGCGGATGGACGCGGCGCTGGTGCACATGAACCGCGCCGACCGGTTCGGCAACGGCCAGTATCTGGGCCCGGACCCCTACTTTGACGACTTGTTCTGCGAGGCCTCCGACACCGCGTACGTCTCGTGCGAGCGGATCGTCGACTCCGCGGAGCTGACCGCGCACGCGGCTCCCCAGACCATGCTCGTCTCGCGGCACGCGGTGACGGGCGTGACCGAGACGCCACACGGCGCGCACTTCACGTCGTGCGTGCCCGACTACGGCCGCGACGAGCCCTTCCAGCAGGCGTACGCCACCGCCGCCGCCGACCCCGAGGCCTGGGCGGCTTTCCACGCCCGCTTCCTCACCGGCACCGAACAGGACTATCGGCTGGCCGTCGAGGCCTGGCACGAGGAGCAGCGATGAGGACGCCGACCGGTGCGCCGACGGCCGGGCGGGCGGCCACCCGCGCCG
Source organism: Streptomyces sp. NPDC005898 (assembly GCF_040629635.1). Classification (NCBI taxonomy): domain Bacteria; kingdom Bacillati; phylum Actinomycetota; class Actinomycetes; order Kitasatosporales; family Streptomycetaceae; genus Streptomyces; species Streptomyces sp. NPDC005898. The sequence goes on from NZ_JBEXWC010000001.1 coordinate 407,769, forward strand.
AGTACTGCGTGATCGCCTGCGCCGAGGCCTGGCGGGGCGACGGCGAGATCCTCGCGTCCCCGATGGGCACAATCCCCTCCGTCGGCGCGCGCCTGGCCAAGCTGACGTTCTCGCCCGAGCTGCTGCTCACGGACGGCGAGGCACTGCTCATCGGCGACGTGCCCGCGGTGGGCGCCGCCTCGGGCGTGACGGAGGGCTGGCTGCCCTACCGGCGGCATCTGACGATGGTGATGGGCGGCAAGCGGCACGTGATGATGGGCGCGAGCCAGATCGACCGCTTCGGGAACCAGAACATCTCCTGCGTCGGCGACTGGCGGCGCCCCCGGCGACAGCTCCTCGGCGTGCGGGGCGCCCCGGGCAACACGGTGAACAACCCGGTGAGTTACTGGGTCCCCCGGCATTCGGCGCGGGTGTTCGTCGCGAAGGTCGACATGATCAGCGGTGTCGGGTACGACAGCGCGGCCGCCGCCGGGCCCGCCGCGACGCGCTTCCACGAACTGCGGCGCGTGGTCTCCGACCTCGGTGTCTTCGACTTCGCCACGCCCGATCACTCGATGCGTCTGGTGTCCCTGCATCCGGGCGTCACGCTGGACCAGGTGCGCGGGGCGACCGGTTTCGCGCTCTCGGTACCGGACGAGGTGCCGTGCACGCGGGAGCCGACGGGCGAGGAACTGCGGCTGATCCGCGAGGTGGTGGACCCTCGGGGCCTGCGTGAGCGCGAGGTGCGCGCGTGACGCCGCCCGTGCCCGCCTTCAGGACGGCCCTGACCGAGCTGGTCGGGGTGCGGCATCCGCTCGTACAGACCGGCATGGGCTGGGTGGCGGGCCCCCGGCTGGTGTCGGCCGTGGCCGGTGCGGGGGCGCTCGGCATCCTGGCCTCGGCGACCATGACCGTCGAGGGGCTACGCGCGGCCGTGCGGGAGGTCAAGTCCCGTACGGACGCGCCGTTCGGGGTAAATCTGCGTGCGGACGCGGGGGACGCGCGCGACCGTGTCCGGGTCATCGTGGACGAGGGCGTGCGGGTCGCGTCCTTCGCGCTCGCGCCGTCCAGGGAGCTGATCGCCGAGTTGAAGGACGCGGGCGTGGTGGTCATCCCCTCGGTCGGCGCGCGCCGGCACGCCGAGAAGGTCGCCGCGTGGGGCGCGGACGCGGTGCTCGTACAGGGCGGCGAGGGCGGTGGTCATACGGGTGAGGTCGCCACGACGGTTCTGCTGCCGCAGGTGGTCGACGCGGTGGACATTCCGGTGATCGCGGCGGGCGGGTTCCACGACGGGCGGGGACTGGTCGCCGCGCTCGCCTATGGCGCGGCGGGGGTGGCGATGGGCACCCGCTTCCTGCTCACCTCGGACTCCACGGTGCCGGACGCGGTCAAGGCGCGCTATCTGGCGTCCACCGTCAAGGATGTCACCGTCACCACGCGCGTGGACGGCCTGCCGCACCGGATGCTGCGCACGGAGCTGGTGGCCGGCCTGGAGAAGTCGGGCCGGATCACGTCCCTGGCCCGGGCGGTGCGGCACGCCGCGGCGTTCCGGAAGGTCTCCGGTCTCGGCTGGACGCGCCTCGCGCGCGACGGCCTCGCGATGAAGCACGGCAAGGAGCTGACGTGGGCCCAGGTCCTGCTCGCGGCGAACACGCCGATGATGCTGAAGGCGGCGATGGTGGACGGCCGCCCCGACCTCGGCGTGATGGCCTCCGGCCAGGTGGCGGGCGTGATCGAGGACCTGCCGTCGTGCGCGGAACTGGTGGAGCGGGTGATGACGGAGGCGGCGGAGGTGAGGGACCGGTTGGTCCACCCCTGGTGGCCTTGACCGCGTGCTGGGGGCCGCCTGTGGGCCGCCCGGGTGGCGGGGGTGGGGGTGGGGGTGGGGCCATGGCGCCGGGCGGCTCGGCGTCAACGGTGAGGCCCCGGGCCACGCCCCGTGGCCTTACCGCGCTGCGTGGCTCGGCCTCGGCCCCGCGCTGCCCGGCGTCAGGGGTCGCGCGGCCCGGCCTCACCGCCACGCGACCCGGCGTCAGACTCGGCGTCAGCGTCGCGCCGGGGACAGGTGGTCCAGTGCTCGGTCGGTGAGGCCGTCCGCCCCGCAGCTGCGGGCCAGGGTCAGGCCCCGCTCCAGCTCGGGTGCGGAACCGGTCGCGATGCCGTACTCGACGCGGGCGACCGCGTGTTCGTAGGCACAGGGTGAGGCCTCCAGGTAGGTGACGGCCTTGCGGAGCAGCTCGATGGAGCGCGGTCCGCTCTCCAGGGCGGCGGCGCACCGCAGGGCCTCGCCGATCGCGGTGTCCGTGCCGAATCGCTCGGCCTGCGTGCGGGCGTCCGAGACGAGGCGCCCGGCGCGCTCGGGGTCGTCGTGGGCCAGGGCGCGGGCGAGGTCGTAGGCCCAGGGCGCGAGGACGGTGTTGTACTGTCCGCGCGCGGTGAGCGCCTTCCCCGTCGCTTCCAGGACGTCCAGTCCCTCGCGCGTGCGTCCGCGGGCGAGCAGCAGTCTGCCGCGTACGGACATGGCGTCGGGCACGTAGATCGTGGAGGCGGAGGGCGGCGCGAAGCCGTAGCGGTCGGCGACGGCGCCCGCCTCCTCGGTGTGGCCGCGCGCCAGCAGGGTGTCGATGAGCATGCTTGCCGCCTCCCAGTGCATGGGCAGGCCCTCGCCGACGCGGTCCGCGAGGCGCAGGCTCTCCCGCAGGGAGCGCTCGGCGTCGACCAGTCGGCCGCGTCTGCGATGGACGTAGCCGAGGAAGGCGTGGGCCAGGGCGAGGTGTCCGCCGCTCCAGCCCGCCGTCTCGTAGACGCACACGGCTTCGGTGAACAGGCTCTCCGCACGGTCGAGCCGGTCCGCGAAGGCATAGGAACCGCCGAGCATCAGCCGGAGTTCGAAGCTCCACTCCGTGTCGGTCCAGCCGAGGCCCGGTGCCAGGCGGCCGTTGACGAGGGCACGGTCGCACAGCTCGACGACCAGTTCGGCGTTCTCGCCGCGGGTCATGGCGTCGAAGGCCCGCAGGATCAGCAGGGCCCGCTCGGAGTTGTCCCGGCCGGTGAGGGGTCCGGCGAGTGCGGCCAGCCGCCGCGAGCGCCCCGGTGAGTCCTTCTCCCCGGCGTGGATGCCCTCCCACATGTAGCGCACGGCTTGCAGGCGCAGCTTCAAGGGCCCTTGGGCGAGCCGCTCCGCCTCCTCGTCGATGGCCCGCAGGCCCTCTCCGAGCTGGTCGTTGTGGACGAGCGCCTGGGAGAGCCGGCAGACCGCGTCGACGCGCAGCTCCTGGTCGAGGCCGCGCATGGAGAGCGCGTCGCGCAGGTGCCCGATGGTGGTGACGGGCGAGGTGAGGAGGGTGGCGCAACCCAGTTCGTAGAGCACGCGCGCGTGGATCTCGGGCAGCGGCGGCTCCCGCAGGGCCCGCTCCAGGCAGCGGCGGGCCGCCTCGGGCGCGCCGACCGCGAGGTGTTCGGCGGCGGCCCGGCGCAGCTGCTCGACCATGTTGGGGTCGTCCTCGGGGTGGACCTCCAGCAGGTGCCGGGAGGCGGCCGCCGCGCTCCGGCCCTCCCGGGTGAGCACCTCGGCGGCCACGCCGTGCAGGGCGGTGCGGGTGGCGGCGGGGATCGAGCGGTAGATGGTGCTCGCGATCTGGGGGTGGACGAACTCCAGGGTGTCCGCGTCGCGGAGCAGGATGCGTGCGGCGCAGAGCCGTTCCGTGCAGCGTTCGGCGGTCTCACGGGGCATGGCGGCGAGGCCGGCGGCCATGTCAAGGGGGGTGGCGGTGCCGAGAATGGCTACCGCCCAGGCGAAGCGGGTGGCGTCGGTGCCCAGCTCCTCGAGCCGGGCGACGAGGCCGTGGCCCTTGGCCGAGCGGTTGAGGGCGCGCAGCGCGTCCGCGGAGCTCTCCACCGGTTCCAGTTCGGCGTCCTGCACCTTGGCGAGCAGTTCGACGGACTCGTACGGATTGCCGCCGGTGACCGCCCACACCTCGCGGCAGAAGGGCTCGTCGGCGTGCTCGCCGAGGGTGGCGCGGGTCAGGCCCGCGGCGGCGTCGGGGGTGAGCGCGCGCAGGGTGCTGAACGAGCGGGCCGACGCGCCGGCCGAGGCCAGCTGGCGCAGGCTCTGGACGGTGGTGTCGCCGGGGCGGTGCGCGATGACGACGAGGACGGGCAGCTCGTCCAGGCGGCGGGCGAAGGCGACCAGCCACTGCAGGGTCTCCTGGTCGGCCCAGTGCGCGTCGTCGACGACGAGGACGAGCGGCCACTTGAGCTGCGCGAGGCGTGCGACCGTTTCGACGAGGCCGTCGCACACGCCCTGGGGGTCGACCTGGCGTCCGCCGGGCTGGACGATGCCGAGGGCAGGGCCCGCGATGTCGTACCAGTCGCCGAGGTATTCGCGGGTCTCCTCGTCGGAGATCGCGATCAGGACGGGCTGTAGGAGCTGGCGCACGACGTTGAAGGGGACGGAGGTGACCGCCTCGCCGCCGCGCGCGGTCCAGACGGTGGCACCGTGGTCCTCCGCGATGCGCCGCACCTCGGCGAGGAGCGCGGTCTTGCCGATGCCGGCCTCGCCGCTGAAGACGAGCAGGCCGCCCGCGCTCGCGGCGTCCGCGCAGAGCCGCTCGACGGCCTTGGTCGCCGTGGCGATCTCGGCGTCGCGCTCCCAGAGCGGGGTCCAGGCGGCTCCGCCGGGCCGTCCCTGCGTCATCGCGCTACCTCCCGGGGTCGCTCAATCGACGTACAGGAGTCGAGACTAGCCGGGTCGGGGCCGCTGTGGAGCACGGTCGGCCCAGGTACTCCCACAAGGGGTGAGCGGGATGCCGGCCCCGGCGGCCCGGCGGACTTTTCCGGGAGTGCGGACCCGAGTGGTCCGGCGGGGACGGGCGGGGCGGTCAGAGGCGTTCGATGATCGTCACGTTGGCCTGTCCGCCGCCCTCGCACATCGTCTGGAGGCCGAACCGGCCGCCCGTGCGCTCCAGTTCGTGCAAGAGCGTCGTCATCAGCTTCGCCCCCGTCGCGCCGAGGGGGTGACCGAGGGCGATCGCGCCGCCGTTGACGTTGACCTTCTCCGGGTCGGCCCCGGTCTCCCCGAGCCAGGCGAGGACGACCGGCGCGAACGCTTCGTTGATCTCCACGAGGTCGATGTCGTCGATGCTCATGCCGGTCTTCTGGAGCGCGTACGCGGTGGCGGGGATCGGCGCGGACAGCATCCGGATGGGGTCCTCGCCCCGCACGGAGAGGTGGTGGATCCGAGCGCGGGGCGTCAATCCGTGGACGCGCAGGGCCCGTTCGCTCGCGAGCAGCATGGCTGCCGCGCCGTCGGAGACCTGGGAGGAGCAGGCGGCGGTGATGGTGCCGCCGTCCACGACGGGTTTCAGGGCCGCCATCTTCTCCGGGGTGGTGTCGCGGCGCGGGCCCTCCTCGGTGCTGACGTCGCCGTACGCGATGAGTTCGCGTACGAAGCGGCCCTCGTCGATGGCGCGGATCGCCCGCCGGTGGGAGCGGAGCGCGAACTCCTCCATGTCGCGGCGGGATATCCCCCACTTCTCGGCGATCGCCTGGGCGCCGTGGAACTGGTTCACCGGCAGGTCGCCGTAGCGGGCGCGCCAGCCCTCGCTGCCGGCGTAGGGGCCTTCGGTGAGGCCGAGCGGTTCGGCGGCCTGCCGGGACGCGTAGGCGATGGGGATCATCGACATGTTCTGCGTGCCGCCCGCGACGACGAGGCCCTGGGTGCCGGACAGGACGCCCTGGGCCGCGAAGTGCACGGCCTGCTGGGACGATCCGCACTGCCGGTCGACGGTCACGCCGGGCACCTCTTCGGGGAGCCCGGCGGCGAGCCAGCTGGTGCGGGCGATGTCCCCGGCCTGGGGTCCCACCGTGTCCAGGCAGCCGAACACGACGTCCTCGACGGCGGCCGGGTCGACGCCGGTGCGCTCCATCAGGGCGTTGAGGACGTGGGCGCCCAGGTCGGCGGGGTGGACCCGGGCGAGGCCTCCCCCGCGCCTGCCGACGGGGGTGCGGACCGCTTCGACGATGTAGGCGTCGGCCATGACTGCGTACTCCTCGGTCGGGCGGCGCCGCGTGGCAACGCGCCGCTCAGGTGCGTACGGAGATGCCGTCCAGGACCATCGACAGGTACTGGCGGGCGATCTCCTCGGGGCTGTGGCCGCCACCGGGGCGGTACCAGGACGCGGCCACCCAGACGGTGTCGCGCACGAAGCGGTAGGCGAGCCGGATGTCCAGGTCGTCGCGGAAGGCGCCTTCCGCGACACCTCGCTCCAGCGTCGTCAGCCAGGCCTTCTCGAAGCGCTGCTGCGAGTCGGACAGGTACTGGAAGCGCTGCTGGGCGACCAGGTGCCTGGACTCCTTCTGGTAGATCGCGACGGCGGCGCGGTGCCGGTCGATCTCCCTGAAGGACTCGGTCACGAGCGCTTCGAGGGTCGAGCGGGGGTCGAGCCGGGCCCCGAGCACGGAGTCGTACCCGTCCCACAGCTCGGTCAGGAAGGTGCGGAGGATCTCTTCGAGCATCGACTCCTTCGAATCGAAGTGGTAATAGAGACTGCCGGCGAGCATGCCCGCGGCGTCGGCGATCTTGCGGACCGTGGTGGCGTTGTACCCCTGCTCGGCGAAGACGTCGGCGGCGATGCCGAGCAGCTCGCGGCGCCGCTCGGGCGAGGGACTCACCTGGGTCTTCTTCTTGGCCAGGCGCTGCGGACCCGCCCCGGTGCCCTGCCGGCGCGCCCCGGTGCCCTGCGGTCGAGCGTCGGTGCCGTGCTGTTCCGCGTCGGTGTTCTGCTGTTCCGCATCGGTGTTCTGCTGTGCCGCGTCGGTGTTCTGCTGTGCCGCGTCGGCGCTCTGCTGTCGTGCGTTGGTGCTCTGTTTCGGTTTCGACACACGGCCATTCTGCGCCTACGCGTGCTGGCTGCTGACCGAGACTGTCTCGCCCGTCATGTACGAGGAGTAGCCGCTGGCCAGGAAGACGATGACGTTGGCTATCTCCCAGGGCTGCGCGTACCGCCCGAACGCCTCGCGCGCGGTCAGTTCCTCCAGGAGCTCCGGGGTGGTCACCTTCGCCAGATGGGGGTGGAGGGCGAGGCTCGGCGCGACCGCGTTGACCCGGATGCCGTGGGGGGCGGCCTCGATCGCGGCGCAGCGGGTGAGGGCCATGACGCCGGCCTTCGCCGCGGCGTAGTGCGCCTGGCCCGCCTGGGCGCGCCAGCCGAGCACCGAGGCGTTGTTCACGATCGCTCCGGCGGGGCGGGTGCCGTCGCCGTCCCCCGCGCCGGCCCGTATCCGGCGCAGGGCGGCCCGTAGGCAACGGAAGGTGCCGTTCAGTGTCACGTCGATGACCCTGGTCCACTGCTCGTCGGTCATGTCCGTGAGCTGTGCCGTGCCCCCCAGTCCGGCGTTGTTCACCACGATGTCCAGGCGGCCGTGGGCCCGCTCGGCCAGGTCGAACAGGCTCTGTACCTGCGCCTCGTCGGTGACGTCGCACGGGATGCCGTCGATCCGGTCGGCGCCGAACTCCGCCGCGAGTGCCGCGACGGACTCCTTGGTGCGGCGTGCGTGGGCGTCGCCTATGACGACGCGCGCCCCCTCCTCCAGGAAGCGGCGGGCGGTGGCGCCGCCGATGCCCGCTCCGGCGGCAGCCGTGATCACCGCGGTGCGACCCGCGAGCAGATCGTGGCCCGGCGAGGACACGGGTGCGTCGACCATGAGCGGCTCCCCCCTTTTCCGGTGCGGCTGTGGTGCCAGGACATTTCCCTCGACTCGAGTCTCCCCACAAGGTAACCTACCAAACACTTGTTAGGGAAGAGCGGGTTGTCAGGGAGAGTGGGGGCTGATGGATCTCGACTTCACCGCCGGGGAAGAGGAGTTCAGGCGGCGGGCGCGCGACTGGCTCGCGGCGCATGTGCCGGCCGTGCCCCTCCCCTCCCTGGAGACCGCGGAGGGCTTCGCGGCCCACCGGGAGTGGGAGCGCGAGCTGGCGGCCGACCGCTGGTCGGCGGTGTCCTGGCCCGAGGAGTACGGCGGGCAGGGCGTCGACATCGTCAAGTGGCTGGTGTTCGAGGAGGAGTACTACGCGGCGGGGGCGCCGGGCCGCGTCTCGCAGAACGGCATCCATCTGCTCGCGCCGACGCTCTTCGACTTCGGCACCGCCGAGCAGCGGGCACGGGTGCTGCCCGCCATGGCGAGCGGCGAGGTGATCTGGGCGCAGGCGTGGTCGGAGCCGGAGGCCGGCTCGGACCTCGCGTCCCTGCGCTCCACCGCGCGGCGGGTGGCGGGCGGTTGGCTGCTGCGCGGCCAGAAGACGTGGTCGTCGCGGGCGGCGTTCGCGGACCGCGCGTTCGGATTGTTCCGCACCGGTCCGGACGGCGCCGGGGCGGGCCCGGGTGGTAGCGGCACGGGCGGTGCCGTCGGCGGGACGGGCGCCGTTGGCACGGCCAGCATCGTCAGTCGGCCTGGGGACCCCGCCGGGGCAGGTGCCGCCCACACGGCCAGCGCTGCCGGCCAGACTGGTCGCGGCGGGGAGCCGGGTATCGGCGGTGCGAGTGGGGGCATATACACGGCCGGCGTCGGCGGTGCCGGCAGTGGCGTCGATGAGGCCGGTGCCGGGGGTGAGGCCGAGGCTGAGGCCACGGGGAAGGCGGGTGCCGAGGCCGGTGCCGAGGCCAAGGGGAAGGCCGGTGCCCAGGCCAAGGGGAAGGCCGGTGCCGAGACCGCGGGCAAGACCGGCGGCGAGGGCACGGGAAAGACCGGTGCCGAGGCCACGGGGAAAACGGGCGGCGTTCCGGCCAAGCCGCACCATGGGCTGACCTACCTGATGTTCCCGCTCGACGCCGACGGCGTGACGATCCGTCCCGTCGGTCGCCTGGACGGCAAGCCCGCCTTCGCCGAACTCTTCCTCGACGACGTCTTCGTGCCGGACGAGGACGTGATCGGTGAGCCGGGCCAGGGCTGGCGTATCGCCATGTCGGCCACCGGCAACGAACGCGGTCTGACCCTGCGCTCCCCCGGCCGTTTCCTCGCCTCGGCGGACCGCCTGGTGCGGGACTGGCGGGCGCGCGGCGACCCCTCGGACACCGCGCTCCGCGACCGTGTCGCCGACGCCGTCATCGGCGCGCGCGCCTACGAGTTGTTCACCTGGGCCAGCGCGTCGCGCATCGCGGCCGGGGAGGCCGTCGGCGCCGAGTCCAGCCTCAACAAGGTCTTCTGGTCGGAGTACGACATCGCTCTGCACGAGACGGCGCTCGACCTGCTGGGCCCGGAGGGGGAACTGACGGACGGCACGGACTGGTTAGAGGGGTACGTCTTCTCGCTCGCCGGCCCCATCTACGCGGGCACGAACGAGATCCAGCGCGACATCATCGCCGAGCGGCTGCTCGGTCTGCCGAAGGGGCGCCGCTGATGAGGTTCCTCCTGGACGCGGAGCAGCGGGAGTTCGCGCGCTCCCTGAACGCGATGCTGGCGGCGTCCGACATCGTGACGGCCGCGCGCGCGTGGGGCGCAGGCGATCTCGGGCCGGGGCGCGCGCTGTGGGCGCGGCTCGCGGACATGGGCGTCTTCGCACTGCCGGTTCCGCAGACGTACGACGGGGTGGGCCCGCTGCCCGTCGAAACCGCCGTCGCTTTCCTGGAGTTGGGGCGGCACGCCGTGCCGGGGCCGGCCGTCGAGACGGTAGCCGCGGCGGCGCTGCTCACCCGCTTGGCGGAACAGGGCGAGCCGGGGCCAGCCGGGCGGTTCCTGCCCGCGTTCGCCTCCGGTGCGCTGAACGCGACGCTGACTCTCCCGGAAGGGAGCCCGTACGCCCTGGACGCGGAGGCGGCGAGCGTGATCCTGGCCGTGGTCGGCGACGAGTTGCGGCTCGCTCCCGGGCACGCGCGCGTACGTCAGTCCCTCGATCCCGTCCGCCGCCTGGCCGCCCCGCTGCCCGGTGGTGAACTGCTCGCCCACGGAGCGGCCGTGGCGGCGGCCGCGCGGCACGCGACGCAGTGGGCGGCGCTCGCCACGGCCGCGCAGGCGCTCGGCGTCGGACTCGCGCTGCTGGACAGGACCGTGGCCTACGTGAAGCAGCGCACGCAGTTCGGGACGCCGATCGGGGCTTTCCAGGCCGTCAAGCACCGCCTCGCGGATGTCTTGGTGCGCCTGGAGTTCGCCCGGCCGCTGGTGCTCGGCGCCGCGTCGACCATGGCGCCGGCGGATGTCGCCGCCGCCAAGGTGGCCGCGGGCGACGCGGCGTACGGCGCCGCTCGCGCGGCCCTCCAATTGCACGGGGCCATCGGCTACACCGCCGAGTTCGACCTCTCCCTGTGGCTCACGAAGGCGCGTGCGTTGCGGGGGGCGTGGGGAGGGCCGGAGGTATGGCGGCGACAGGTCCTCGCCGAGTGACGGCTGCCGGCCCGGACGTACGGCGCTCGGCCGGCGCGGAAGCGGGGCGCTCGCCCGGCGGGCCTCGCGGTCAGGGAGTGAACCGGAGCGGCGCCGCCTGCCACGTCATCCCCGGGGGCTGGAGCAGGGGCGAGGGCTCGGGGCCGGGGTCATCGGTGTCGACGACTCCGGCGGCCGTGTGGTCGAAGTCGGCGGGCCAACGGGTGCGCTCACTGGCCATGGCGTCGGTCAGGCGCGCCTCGGCAAGGTTGGCGGAGCTCAAGTCGGTGCCTCGCAAGTCGGCCATGCGGAGATCGGCGCGTTGGAAGACCGCGCCGTGGGCGACGGCCTTGCGCAGGTTCGCCTCGCGCAGGTCGGCCTCGGTGAAGTCGGCGTCACCCAAGTCGGTTTCGACCAGCTTCGCGCCCCGCAGGTCGGCCAGAACACAGCGAGCCCGCCGGAGGATCGCCGTCGTGAGGTCGGCGTGCCGCAGGTTGACCGAGACCAGGGACGTTTGGGTCAGGTTGGCGTGGTACAGGCCTGCGGCCTCCAGGCAGGCGCGGTCGAAGTTGACCTCGGGGAACCAGAGTCCGTCGCAGTCGGCCCGGCGCAAGTCGGTGATGCTGAGATTGACCCAGGACTGCTCCCGGTGCCGGCACAGCACGCCGAGCGCGGTCAGCGCCACCTGCGCGTCGGCGGCGCGAGTCTCCAGGGGTGCGATGTCGTTGATGGGCACGTCCGCCGCCGGTGATTCCGGCCCGGTGGGCGGCCAGGGCAGGTGCGTGCGCAGATAGGCGGCCTGGATGGAGATGATGGCCTCCCGGTCGCGGGCGGACTGCTCGGCGATCCGCCACAGCGCGTGCAACCCGCCGATGCGCACATCCAGCTTGTCGCTGCCGAGCTGGTCGACGGCCCGGCTGAATCGGTCGGTGACGTAACCCTCTTGGGTGGCGCGCAACCCCTCCTGGCTCACCCGCAGTTGCCGCCAGGTGGCAAACGCGCCGAAGAGCACGACCAGGCCGCCGATCACCTGCAGAAGCGTCGTACGGACATCATTCACGGCCTTCAGCCGATCCTGTGCGGCGACGCGCGCCCCGGCGAGATCGTGGTCGACCACCACACCGGGCAGCAGGACGAACACAGTGCCCAGAACGACCAGCCCCGCCGCCCCGGCCAGCAGAGCCACGGCTGCACGACGCCCGACCAGCCCGTCCCGCCATACCCGCCGCGCGCGGTCCGACTCCCCCATCTCCATGGGCACAGGAGCTTAGCTTGGCATTGAAGGTACGAGGTCGAACACAGCTCGAACTTGATCAGCGTTTTTGCAGTTCAGCGGATGTGAGGTTGTTACCGGAAGAAGGGCACCAAACCCCGGTGCACCGAGGAGCGGCAAACTTAACGGCCTGGGTCATGTGCACCGGCACGAGGCTGAAGAAGTTCATGGGGGTATGTCGGTGGATCTCAGCTCAGTGATCATCGCTGTCGCAGGCGTCGCCGGAACCTTGGGAGGGGCGCTACTCACCCAACGCGGTTCCGAACGAGCGAAGCGCCGAGAGATAGAGCTCGTTCGAAGCCATGAGGAGGCCCGCGAGAACCGTTCGCTGCGACGCACCTGTTATGTGGAACTCAACCGAGATGCCCGGCAGTTCACCACCTCACTCAACCGCCACCTGCACGTCATGAGGGAACGCGGCGTGGAGGAGGCCGACAGCGACGCACTTGAGGAGGCGAAGAACGCGCATCGCGATCGATACTCCGAAGCACAGATGATCGCCCCCGAAGAAGTACTCATACGAGCGAGTGTCGTCAACCAAGCCCTGAACAAGGTCTACGGCCAGGTCAAGTGCCTTGAACGAGACGCCCCTGCGCCAGGCGAAACGACGGAGACCGCGGCCCAGGCCCAGTACGAGGTCTGGGAGATGCTCCGAACCATGAGAACCGCTATGCGCCACGACCTCGGCGTGTCGCATGAAGATTGAGAGCTGGCACTCAGCTCCGTGCGAACTCTCTTGCCTGCGTCGACCGGCTAAAAAACTGGTCGAAGACTTGTCCCGCTATTGTGGCCGGGGCGGTGGCAAGGGTAGAGGCCTGGCATGATGACGTCCATGACCGCATACCGAAAGGCCGATGCCGCGTAGACGGCCGGGCGCCCTGCGCGCCGAACAATGTGGCTTTCGTATCTGGGAGGATCTGTCCCCGGATCGGATCCAAGGGCTCTCTGGCCGCACCAGCCTTGCGATACATCGGGTGGAGTCGCTTTCCGCCGACTACTACATCTATCCCGGTGCTACTGAACGCGCGTTGCGGCGGTATCAAGAGTTCCTGGCACCGCAGGGACGTGGCCCTCTGTACCCGCGATACGCGCACTGCTCGTGTCGTGGTTGTTCCTTCGACGACGCGCGACATGCACGCGACGTGCTGGAACAGGTCATGCAAGAGCTGCCTGCCCGACCCCGCGTGGAGCTGAAACGGCAAGTGGCCTCCCTGGACGCCGCATACCTCGGGCGCACCCTGCCCGATCCCTTCGCCCATCAGCGGCAGTGGCGCTCTGACCTGTGGTGGCGTCGCCGGCTCGCCGACGGAGAGGAGGGCGGATGACGGCCTTCTACCCCACTCCGCCACAGTGAAATGATCACAGCGTGGGTGGGGTGATCACGGCGTCGCAGCCGTCCTGGATGGCCCCCGTTCTCCGGGCTGAGCCCGCGCGCCTTTGGAAGCTGATGACGGCTCTGCGGCGCCAGGGCGCAGGCGCAGGCTGAGTCTCTGTGAGCCCGACCCGTAAAAGCCCGCGTCAACTGGACGAAGCGCCTGCCACTTCAATGAGCTGTCCCGCACCGGGACACCCCCAGCGCGAGCGAAGGTGACCCGCTCGTGGGCCCAAGCGGCTATGGCGAGGTCAACTGCTGGTCCTTCTCGGCGGCAGCTTTGGCGGCTCGCTCAATGTTCGTCCGGTGAGCTTCCCAGAAGGCCGCGTCGTGCTGTGGAGTCGCGTACTGGGCTGCCGTCCCGGTCGAGTTGTCGAGCTGTTCACGCAGGATGTCGGCGTGTCCAGCGTGCCGGCTGGTCTCGGTGAGTACGTGGATCAAGATGTTGAACAGCTTGACGTCGGGGCGTGGCCACCAGGGGACGTGGCCGGGGGAGTCGATCGGGAGGGCGGTGATCGTCGCGTCTGAGTGCTCCCATACGCGGCGGTAACGGTCGATGATCTCTCTGCGTGTCTCGTGCTCCGTTGCCCACATGTCGGCACCGCGCTCAGCGGCGTTGTCCCACCGGGCCAGAACTTCGGGGAACGGTCGGCCGAAGGCTTCGCCGAAGTACCTGGACTCCCAGAGCGACAAGTGCTTGACCAGGCCGAGAAGGTTGGTACCGGTCGCGGTCAGCGGGCGACGGATGTCGTACTCACTGAGCCCCTCGAGCTTCCAAAGGATGGCCTTGCGTATCTCTCGCAGATCGTTGTGCAGGTAGTCCTTCGCGAAGTCAGGAGTCATGGGGCACGAGCCTGTCATGCGCCATTGACGAGCTCAACCTTCGACCAGCCGGAGGAAGAAAGCTCCTGGGGCGCGTCGACGGCAGCGAAGCGCAGGTCCGCCGCGCCCGACGTCCGAGCGGCCGAGCGGCCGAGCGGGCGAGCGGGCGAGCGGGCGAGCGCCATGCGTCCGGGACCTCGGGGACGTCCGCGTGAAACGGCGCTCCGCAACGACTTCGCGCCGGAAGCGCACCCCCGTGCACCACCCCGCGCGCACGGCCCCGCCGGGCCAGGCACCGCCGTGAAAGCAGCCCAGCGCCCCGCCGCCGCTTTCGTGGAAGACGCGGCACCCCCCTCCCCCGGGATGCGATGATCAAGGTCCATGGTGAGCCGACCGAGAAGGAGGCCCCACGTGCGCGTGATCGGGCTCATGTCAGGGACCTCGTACGACGCGATCGACGCCGCGGCCGCCGATCTGACCCTCGACGGGGACCGGCTGACGCTCACCCCCCTCGGGCTGATCACCCGCGGCTACGACGAAGGGCTGCGCGCCTCGCTCGCCGCCGCGCTGCCGCCCGCGCCCACCACGCTCGCCGACATCTGCCGCCTGGACACCGCCATCGGCCGCGCCTTCGCCGCCGCCGCCGTCGAAGCCGACCGCGAACTGTGCGACGGGCAGGCGCGGTTGGTCGCCTCGCACGGCCAGACCGTCTACCACTGGGTGGAGGACGGGCAGGCGCACGGCACCCTGCAGATCGGGCAGCCCGCGTGGATCGCCGAGGCGACGGGGCTGCCCGTGGTCGCCGACTTCCGCCCGCGCGACATCGCCGCGGGCGGCCAGGGCGCGCCCCTGGTGAGCCTCGTCGACCGGATGTGGCTGCGCGACCGCCCCGGCACCCCCGCCGCGCTGAACCTCGGCGGCATCGCCAACATCACCGCCGCCGACGGCACGGCCTTCGACACGGGCCCCGCCAACGCCCTGGTCGACGCCGTGGTCGCCGAGGCGACGGGCGACCGCCTCACCTATGACCTGGACGGGGAGATCGCTCTGCGCGGCACCGTCCACCAGGACCTCTTGGACCGCCTCCTCGCCGAGCCGTACTACGCCCGTCCGGCGCCCAAGACGACCGGCAAGGAACTGTTCCATCTGCCGTACCTGCGTACGGCGTTGAAGGGGTACGAGGCGCTGCCCACCGAGGACGTCGTCGCCACGCTCACCCGGCTCACCGCCCGTACGGTCGCCGACGCCGTGCGCTCGGTGCGGGCCTCGGAGGTCGTCGCCTCGGGCGGCGGGACCCGCAATCCCGCCCTGATGGCCTTCCTGCGGGCGGAGTTGGGCGTCGGCGTGCCGGTGCGCACCTCGGACGAGCTGGGTCTGCCGGCCGCGGCGAAGGAGGCGTACGCCTTCGCCGTCCTCGGCTTCCTGACGCTGCACGGCCTGCCGGGGACGGTCCCGGCGAGCACGGGAGCCCGCCACGCGAGCGTGCTGGGCTCGATCACCCCGGGCCGGCGCGGCACGCCGTGGCCTGAAACGGTCCCGGAGAAGGCGGCCCCGACGCGGTTGGTCGTCGACGGACATGGGGGCGGAACACGGTAGGCGGCCGCCTCCCCGGCCCGAGCCACGCCGAGGTTATGGGCGTCGTGCGGCCGGCTGATGCGGACCGGATGGCCCTCCCATCCGATGGTGGCGATGACGATGCCCGCGTCCCCGCTGAGCGAGACGCTGCGGGCCCCGCCTGCCGCCCGCCGAGGTCGGTGCCCACGACGGATGGCGGGCGGCGCGATCACCGCCCTCAAGCAGCGCAGCATCGACGCCGCCTTTCGACCGGCCCCTCTCATGCCCCTTTCACGCGGGGCTCATACTCTGGCGCCCATGACGCAGATGACTCCCCCAGGCTGGTACCCCGACCCCGGCCAGACCGCCGGCGGTCCTCCCACCGAGCGCTGGTGGGACGGGAACGTGTGGACGGAGCAGGTGCGCGCCGCCCAGAACGCGCACGCCTATCCGACTCAGCCGGCCTTCCCGGCGTATCCAGGGCAGCCCCCCGCGCCGCGGCGAGGCCTGCGCGTGGCGATAGCCGTCGGCGTGGTGCTGGTCGTCCTCGCCGGGATAGGCGGCGGCGTGTACGCGCTGACCTCCGGTGACGACGACGGCGACGGCGGTGGCTCCGCGGCGCGGAAGCCGTCGACCGGCGCCCCCGAGGAGCCCGGCAAGCCCGGGGCGACGCAGACCCCCGAGGGCCCCGGGGCGCCGAGCGCGCCGGGCCAGGAGAAGGGCTTCGCGAGCGACCCCGTCAGCGGCATCAAGATACCGGTGCCGGACGGCTGGACGGGCGGCACCACCGAGCGCGGCGCCGCCGTGCAGACCGCCCCGCTCCCCTGTCCCGGGAACGCCGAGGAGCAGTGCACCCGCGGCAGCGCGTACTCCCAGACCGCCGAGCGCCTGCACCTCGACGGCAAGACGCCCGAGGCGGTCGCCAAGGCGGACATCAAGAGCAACGCCAACGAAGGGTACGGCGGCAAGACCTACGGCCGGATCACCTCGCACAAGGTCCTGGCGTCCGAGTCGATCACCGTGGCGGGCCAGAAGGGCTACTACGTCCGCTGGAAGGCCGTCACGGAGAAGAGCGACGACGGCTACGTCGAATCGCTCGCCTTCCCCTCCCCCGCCGACAAGTCGAAGCTCGTCGTCATCCGCATGGGCATCGACGTCAACCCCAAGGCCCCCTCGCCGTCCGTCATGGACCAGATCGCCAAGGGCATCAAGGCCGGTCCCACCGGTGAGGGCGGAGCGGGAGCCGGACAGGAGGTCTGAGCGCGGTCCGCGGCCCGGCGCACGGACCCAAAGGGCCGGGCGGGGTTCCTCGCCGCTCACGAGGAACCCCGTCCGGCCCGGGGGTGCGCGCCGCCCCCGTCCCCACGGTGCGGCGCGGGCAGGCCCGAGTCCCGTCATCCCACGGACTCGGGCCCACGATCAGGTGAGGCCGAGCGCGGGCAGCACGCAGGCCTCGACGAACCGGCTCAGATACTCCTCGTCGGCGTGGGCGCCCTCGATGATGGGCCGCGCCCGCAGCACGCCGAACAGCTGCACCGTGAGGAACTCCACCGCCGGGTGGCCCTCGGCGATCTCGCCGCGCTCGACGCCGCGCCGGATGATCGCGTCCATGGCCTGGAGCTCCGGTTCGACCAGGGTCTCGCGCAGCACCCGGCGCAGGTCCACGTCCTGCAGGACCGCGTGGCTGAGCGCCTGGACCAGCATCGTGTCCCGCCCCGACTGCTCCCCCGCGGCGCGGGCCGCCTCGCGCAGGTCGCCGGCGAGGCTGCCGGTGTCGATGCCCGCGAAGCGCACGCAGCGGTTGGCGCGCAGGGCCGCCGCGACGAACTGCGGCTTGGTCTTCCACTGGCGGTAGAGCGTGGACTTGCTGCACCGGGTGCGGGCGGCCACGCCCTCCATGGTCAGCGCCTCATAGCCGCACTCGCGGAGCTGGTCGAGGACGGCGTCGTAGAACTCCTGCTCACGCTCGGGCGTGATCTTCGAGCGACTCGACGTCGACGTCATGACTCTTCCCCTCGGTACGGCGGCCGGTCCGGCTGGAACGACCCTCATCGATACGCCAGTGTACCGGTACGTCGACGTATCGGTACACTGGCGTATCGATGAGCGGGGCGATCCCCCGCTCGGCACCGCACTACCCAGTCATCACGCAAAGGGGCCGGGGGATGGAATCCCGAACCGAGCCTGCCGAACGGGAGCCGGACAGCATGGTCCGGACGCCGGACACACACGTCCGGAAGCCGGACACATCTGCCCGACCGCCCCTCGTCCGCGAGCTCCTCCTCGTCGCAGGACTCTTTCTCGTCTACAAATTCGGCAGGCAGCTCGCCAACGGCCACACCGGCGAGGCGTTCCGCAACGCGCACCGCGTGTGGGACGCCGAGCGGGCCCTGCGCCTGCCCGGTGAGGGCGGCGTGCAGGACGCGCTGCTGAGCAGCGAGACGCTGATCCACGTCGCGAACACCTACTACGCGACCGTGCACTTCCCGGCCACGCTGCTCTTCCTGGTCTGGCTCTACGCGCGCCGCCCCCGGCACTACGTCTGGACCCGGCGGGTCCTTGCCGCGCTGACCGCGGCCGCGCTCGTGCTGCACCTCGGCTTCCCGCTCGCGCCGCCCCGGATGCTGGCCGCCGCGCACCTCATGGACACCGCGCAGGTCTACGGGCCTTCGGTGTACGCCGCCAAGCCCGCGACGGACACCATGGCCAACCAGTTCGCGGCCATGCCCTCCCTGCACTTCGGGTGGGCGCTGATGCTCGCCATCGGCATGATCGTCGCGACGTCGACGCGGTGGCGCTGGCTGTGGCTGCTGCACCCGCTGCTGACGCTCCTCGTGATCGTCGGCACCGCGAACCACTACTGGCTCGACGCGATCGCCGCGAGCGCCCTGCTCGGCGTGGCCCTCGCGGTGATCCGGCTGCCGCGCCCGACTCCGTCGCTCGTCGTACGGCGTTCCGGGGCCCGGCCCGCAGCAGATCCCCGGCCGGGCTCTGTCACCCCACCCGCCGCACCCGCCGCACCCGCCGCACCCGCCGCACCCGCGCTGACCGTCTCGGGGGTCCACCGATGAGCGCCACCCTCGTCGCCGTCGTCCTCTCCCTCGTCTCGGCGGGCGCCTACGCCGCCGCGGCCGTGGCCCAGGAGCGGCTCGCCTCCCGGGTCGCCGAGGGGGAGAGCGGCGCGCTGCGGATGCTCGCGAGCGGCGTCTGGTGGTCCTCGGTCGGGCTCAACGCGGCCGCCGCCCTGCTGCACGTGGCCGCGTTGAAGTACGGGCCGCTCACCCTGGTCCAGCCGCTGGGGGCGCTCACCCTGGTCGCCGCCGTGCCCCTCGGCGCGCGGCTCGCCGGACGCCGGGTCACCCGCCTGGAGTGGCGCGGCACCGGCCTCACGCTGATGGGCCTCGGCGCGCTGCTCCTGACCGCTTCGGGTCCGGCGCCGGACGACACCCTCACGGTGCCCGAGGCGCTGGTCGTGTCGGCCGCCACCATGGCGGTCATCGGGTTGCTCTCACGCCCGGGGGCCCGGCCGGGACTGCGGCACGCGACCGCGTCCGGTTTCGCCTCCGGCGTCGCCTCGGCGCTCACGCAGACCGTGACGGTCGCCGTGACCGACCGCTCGGGCCCGCTGCTCAGCCCGCAGGTGATCGTCGTGGCGCTGCTGGTCGCCGCCTTCGCCGCCGGCGGGCTGCTGCTCTCGCAGACCGCCTACCGGGGCGGCCTCGGCGCGCCGCTCGCCGTGGTGACCCTGTCCAACCCGCTGGCGGCCTCCGTCATCGGCGTCGCGCTGCTGGGCGAGCGGCTGCGGGGCGGGGCCGGCGGGCTCCTGCTCGCGGTGGCGGGCGCGGCGGTGGCGGCGTACGGGGTCCTGGTGCTCACCCGCTCCCCGCGGCTGCCCGGGGACGAACCGGCGACACCCGACTACCTGCCGTCGATCCCCTCGCCGGCCGTGGAACCGGCGGCGCTGCGGCTGTCCCGGCCCTGACGAGGTCGTACGGACGCCGGAACGGCGTCGTACGGACGCGGGAACGGCGTCGTACGGACGCGGGAACGGCGTCGGCCGCACCCCCTGGTGAGGGTGCGGCCGACGCCGTTCTCGTTCATCGGCCCGGCGGCCGAGCAGCCGAGCGGCCGGGTCACCCGAAGCCGCGGGCGTCCTGCTTGAGGGCCGTGTCGACCGTCAGGGCCGTCGCCACCACGAGGCTCAGGAGCGGCTCGGGCAGCTGGTAGTGGATCTGCAGGACGTAGTTGTCCGCGGTGGTGAACATGGTCTTGGCGAGACCTTCCCAGGTCTTCGTGATCCGGGCGACCTCGTTGTCCGCGTGGTCGACGATCGCGAAGTTCCAGGCGCGCCAGTTCTCCGCCTTGATGGCGCCGACCCGCTGGCCGTTGACCATCATCGCGAAGTTGATCTTGCCGATCATGTTCTGCTGGACGATCTCGCCGATCGGCTGCCCGTCCGCGCGCTCGACGATCACCCGTGACTTCATGAACTTCGCCGGGCGGGTCAGCAGCATCTGCGGCCGGCCGTGCGCGTCGCGGATCTCCAGCTTGTGGGTCATGTACTGGTCGAGGCTGGAGACGAAGCGCGCGACCTTCTTCAGCGTGCTCTGGCCCACCTGCACGACCGTGCCGAGCGTGTTGCCCGACTGGTCCATGACGCTGTACTCGTTGGTCAGCTCGATGAGCTTGGCCTTCTGGTTCACCACCAGAACCGGCTCCGTGAACAGCGTGCCGCCGCCCTGTGCGGACGGCGCGACGCCGGCCTGGTGCTGGACCTGGCGCTGCACCTTCGCGGGGTCGGCGGCAGGGGGCGCCACCGGCGCGGCCTGCGGCTGGGCCGGCGCGTGGCCGAACTGGCCCTGCGGCCCGCCGAACTGACCCTGCGGGGCCTGCGGGGCCTGCGGGGCCTGCGGCTGCTGCGGTACCTGCTGGGCCGGGTTGGTGTGCTGGGTCCACTGGGAGCCGTCCCACCAGCGGAGCTGCTGGGGGTCGCCCTGGGGGTCCGGGTACCAGCCTGCAGGAGTGTTCGAATGCGTTGTCACCCGGGTGACCCTACCCTCAGGCCACCGGATGCCCACCAGTCCCTCGCGCGGGGCCGGCGCCTCGATCCGGCCCGCCGCCCGCGGATCGGGCGGGCCGGACAGGCGGCCGGATTAACCGGACCGCCGAGCATGACAAAAAGAATCACTGCGTCAAGAACAAGGCCACAACAGTCCTGCCGAATCATGTAAATCGGATCGTCATATCCCGGGTGATCTGTACAGCGAAGCGCACCTGACTTCCCCGCCGGCTGGCTGGAACACATCCCTTTCTTTGGCACCCACACAGTGACCGGGTAGGCTTCCGTCTTTGAAATAGGCCGAAGTGAGCACACCTCCTGCCGACTACGTGGGGAGCTGGTCATGCGACCGGACGAGCGGATCGGGGGCCTCGTTCAGTCCCTCTCGGAACACCTGGTCAGGAATGTCGAGGAACACCGCCTGGAGGGTGCGCGCCGCGATTTCCTCCAGCGCGGATTCACCACACTGCCCTTCCTCGCGCCCGACCGTGTCAAAACAGCGATTGCGGACGAAATCGAAAGCCTCGTAGCGGAGCACGGCGTTCGCCGTGGAATCAGCTTCAAGGAGACCGGACATACGCCCCGGCACATGCGCAATGTCCGCCACAAGGAAATCAGCGACCACGGATCCGTCATTCCGGCGGTGTATTCCTCCCCGGATCTCCTCAGAGCTCTGGGCAGAGTCGCCGGTGAGCCGGTGCTCATGTGCCCCTACGAGCCGGAGCGGTACGTGATCACCGAGCTGGAGCGGTCCGGTGACACGCACGGCTGGCACTGGGACGACTACAGCTTCGCGCTCGTCTGGGTGGTCGACTGCCCGCCCGCGGAGCACGGCGGATTCGTCCAGTGCGTGCCGCGCACGTACTGGAACAAGCAGGACCCGCAAGTGCACCGGCAGTTCCTCAGGCAGCCCATCCACTCCTTCGAACTGCGGCCGGGCGACCTCTACCTGATGCGCACCGACACCACCCTGCACCGTGTCTATCCCCTGAGCCGCGGCCGTCGGCTCATCATCAACATGGGCTTCGCCTCCCATGCCGATCTGCACAAACAGATCAGTCACGAGACCATGGACGGGCTCTGGCGCGGCTCGCGCGAGGAACAGGCGGAACAGACCGTATGACGTCTGCCGGGGGGACTCCCGCACCAGGCCACGAGCCCCCTCAACTGCCGCGGCAGCTGACCACATCGGGGCTCGTCGTCCACTACATCACCTCCGTGATGGGCGCGGGCGTGCTGCTCATTCCCGCGCTCGCCTGGGCCGAGGCGGGACCGCTGTCCCTGGTCGCGTGGGGGCTGCTGATCCTCTACAGCTACCCCTTCGCCCTGATCTTCGCGAAGCTCTCCGTACGGCATCCCACGAGCAAGGGCGTCGCCCAGTTCGTGGAAGCGGCCTTCGGTGCGCGGGCGGGCCGGATCGCCGCCGTCTTCCTGCTCATCACCCTGCTCGCCGGCAATCCCGTGCTGGGACTCGCCGCGGGCCGCTATCTGCTCTCAGCCGTCGACCCCAGCGCCTCGAACCGGGCGGCGCTGCTCGCGGGCGCGGCCGTCATCGTGTTCTGCGTGGCCCTCAACCTCTGGGGGATCAAGGTGAGTACGCGCGCCCAGATGGTGGTTCTCGGCGCCGTGGTGCTGTTGCTGGCCGTCGTCATCTGCCTGGCGCTGCCCAAGGGGGACTACACGCGCCTCACGCCGTTCGCACCGCACGGCTGGAGCGCTCTCGGCACCACGTTGCTCATCTGCTTCTTCGGATTCATCGGCTGGGAGAACGCCGCGCCGGTGGCCGAGGAGGTACGGGACCCCGAACGCACCTTTCCCCAAGGCATTCTCTACGCCGTCAGCTGTGTGGGGCTCCTGTACTTCGCGATGGCCTTCACCGTCTCGGTGGCGCTGCCCGCATCGCCCGCGGGCGACTCCGGCGGGTCGGGGCAGTCGGATCTGACGGCATTCGTGCGGCTCCTCCAGGTGGCCACCGGGACCGGCCTGCGGAGCAGCGGATTCCTCGTCGCCGGGGTTCTGCTGCTGCTCACCACCAACGCCTGGTGCCTGGGCACCTCGCGCCTCGTCTTCGCCCTGGCCCGCGACGGCCTCCTGCCCGCCAAGCTGAGCAGGCTCACCGCCCGGGGCCGGATCCCGACGCGCGCCATTCTCGCGCTCCTGCCGGGCTACGCGGTGTCGGTCGTCGTCCTCCTCGTCACCGACTCCAGTGAGACCGCCCTCATCAAGGCGTCGTCGGCCACCTACCTGCTCATCTTCCTGATGGCCTTCTTCTCCGCGGCCAGACTGCTGCCCCGGGGCGGCACCGCCCGGCTGAATCTGGCGGTCATCGCGGCCACCGTCGCCATGCTGCCGTTCTTCGGCGTCAGTCTCGTCATCGCGCTGGCGATGCTGCTGCTCTCCGTCATCGCCGAGCGGTGCCTGCGCAAGCGCGTCACCCCACCCACCGAGACAGGAGTCCTCACATGAGTGTGCGACACATCCTGCGCATACAGGACCTCTCCGCCAAGGAGATGTGCTCCCTGCTCGACCTCGCCGAAGCGATGAAACGCGGCGACGACACACGTGCCCACCTGGCGGGCCGCTGCATCGGGCTCCTCTTCAACGTGCCCTCCACCAGAACCAGGGTCTCCTTCCAGGTCGCCGCCTCCCAACTCGGTGCGCACAGCTACCCGTACGGGGTGGAGGAACTGCGGCTCGCCAACCGCGAGTCGATCGAGGACACCATCGGCGTCCTCAACCGCTATCTCGACGCGCTCGTGGTCCGCTGGTACGACATGGACGACTACGGCGCGGGCCACCGCCGGCTGCGCGCGATGACCGAGCGCGCGACGATCCCCGTCATCAACGCGCTGGACGACGAGGAGCACCCCTGCCAGGTGCTCGCCGACCTCATGACGCTGCGCGAGCTGTACGGGGAGCGGGTACCGGCCAAACGGGTCGTGTACGCCTGGTCCTACTCGCCGCGGCAGAAGACCCCCGGGGTGCTGCACTCCTCGATGATGGCCGCGGCCGTGCTCGGGCACCGCATCACCGTCGCGCACCCCCCGGGCTTCGCGCCGGAGGAGCGTGTGACCCGGGCCGCCCGGTCCGTCGCCGCCCGTACCGGTGCGAGCATCGAGCTCACCCACGATCTGGAGGGGGCCGTCCAGGACTGTGCGGCGGTGTACACCCTGAGCTGGAAGTCCCCGACGCTCGTCGGCCAGGAGGAGATCCAGGCGAGGACCCGGCTCGCGGACCGGTGGCGGATCACCGCACCGCTGATGCGGCGGGCCGCCGACGGGGCGGTGTTCCTCGACTGCATGCCCACCAATCGGGGCGAGGAGGTCGACGCCGAGGTGAAGGACGGCCCGTGGTCGAAGATCTTCCAGCAGGCCGAGAACCGACTCCACACCCAGAAGGCGCTGCTCACCCAGTTGTTCGACGGCACGCTCCAGGGCGGCCCGCGATGACGGCGGCAAACCGCGGCACGCGGGTGGCCCTGGTCACCGGGGGCGGCGGGGGCATCGGCGGCGCCGTCGCGCGGCGGCTCGCGGACGACGGCGTGCACGTCGCGGTCGTCGACCGGGACCACGAGGCCGAGGCGGTGGCCGGGCGCATCCGGGAGGCGGGCGGGCGCGCCGAGTCGTTCCGGTGCGACCTGGCCGCGGAGAGCGAGGTGTCGGCCCTGGTCGAGGAGGTCACCGGCCGCCTCGGCACCATCACCGACGTGTGCTGTGTCGCGGGCAGCATCCGGCGCGGCACGGTGCCGGAGCTGTCCCTGGCGGAATGGCACAGGTCGTTCGCGGACAACGTGGACTCCGTCTTCCTGGTGTGCCGGGCGGTGCTGCCCCTCATGGAGCGGGCCGGGCAGGGCCGCATCGTCACCGTGGCCTCCGGATGGGGGCTGCGCGCCGGAAAGAAGGCCGCGGCGTACTGCGCGGCCAAGGCCGGTGTGGTGATGCTGACGCAGGCCATGGCGCTGGACCACAGCCCCGTCGGCATCAGGGTCAACTGCGTCGCCCCGGGCGACACCCGTACGCCGATGCTCGCCCGGGAGGCGCGTCAACTCGGCCAGTCCGACGCCGAGTTCCTCGCCGAGGCCGCCGACCGGCCGCTGGGCAGGATCGGCACGCCGGAGGACATAGCCGCCGCGGTGGCCTTCCTCGCCGGGCCCGACGCCGACTTCATCACCGGCACCGTGCTGAGCGTCGACGGCGGGGGCGGCGTCTGAGACGTCGGGGGCCACGGAGAAGAGGGGACACCGGCCGCTCCGGGAACGTCTGCGGTACCGTCGCCGCGGGAGTCCCGGCTGTCGCCCGCCGAGGCCCCCGCTCGTCGCCCCTCCGCGCCCCCGGCGCCGGTCAGACGGTGATGATCGCCGGGTCGCTCACGCCCGCCGCGCCGGTCTCCACGTGGCCCGCGAGCCTGCGCAGGAAGCCCGTGTCGGCGTCGGACTTCACGGTCAGGTCGTACCAGCGCCTGCTCGCCCGCAGGTCGACGGTGTGCGACACGGTGGCGCCGGCCTTGACCTTGAAGGTCTGCGGGGTGCCGCCGTAGGCGTTGGTCAGCGTGAGGTTCACATCCGTGCCGCCCGCGTTCCGCAGGGTCAGCCTGATGTTGCCGGTCGTCCCGTCGTGCCGGGCGGCGACCTCCGGGCCCGCCTTCTTGCCGGGGCCCTTGAAGGTGCGCAGGAAGCCGTTCGGACCGAACACCGACAGGTCGTACGAGCCGCCGGAGTACGCGGAGTTCCAGGTGTCGGAGAGCGTCTTGCCCGCTTCCGTGGTGTACGTCCAGGGGCCGTCGGTGCGGTTGGCCGAGCGGACGTGGAAGCACACGCCCGCCTTGTCGCCGCCGCCGAACGTCAGCGTGAACTTGCCGGCGGCCGCGTCCGCGCTGCCGTCGACCAGCGGGGCGTACGGCAGCGCGCGGGCGGGGCGCGTGCCCCGCTCCTGCTTGGGCAGGGCCGGGTTCGCGGGCGCCTTCGGCACGTAGTCGGGGTGGCGCTTGTCGTCCGGCGGCTCGTAGGCGGCGGTGTCGGGCAGCCGCGCCGGGCCGGTGTCCTTGCCGCTGAAGTCGAACGCGGAGGTCAGGTCGCCGCAGATCGCGCGGCGCCAGGGCGAGATGTTGGGCTCCTTGACGCCGAAGCGCCGCTCCATGAACCGGATGATCGACGTGTGGTCGAAGACCTCGGAGTTCACGAAGCCGCCGGTGCTCCACGGCGAGACGACGATCATCGGGACGCGCTGGCCGAGGCCGTAGTGGCCGGCCGCGTAGGAGGCGTTGCCGGGGAAGTAGTCGAGCGTCGTGTCGACGGTGGACCTGCCCTGGGCCGCGTCCTTGGGGACGTACGGCGGGACGATGTGGTCGAAGTAGCCGTCGTTCTCGTCGTAGGTGACGAACAGCGCCGTCTTGGCCCACACGTCGGGGTTGGAGGTGAGCGCGTCGAGGACCTGGGCGATGTACCAGGCGCCGTAGTTCACCGGCCAGTTGGGGTGCTCGGTGAACGCCTCGGGGCAGGCGATGTAGGAGACCTGCGGGAGCCGGTCGGCCCGCACGTCGGCCGCGAGGATGTCGAAGTACCCGTCGCCCGCCTTGGCGTTGGTGCCGGTGCGGGCCTTGTCGTGGAGCGGGTCGCCGGGCTTGGCGTTGCGGAACTTGTTGAAGTACAGCAGGGAGTTGTCGCCGTAGTTGCCGCGGTAGGCGTCGTCGATCCAGCCCCAGTGCCCGGCCGCGTCCAGGCCGTCGCCGATGTCCTGGTAGACCTTCCAGGAGATGCCCGCCTGCTCCAGGCGCTCGGCGTACGTCGTCCAGTCGTAGCCCGCCTCCTGGTTGCCGAGGACCGGGCCGCCGCCCTTGCCGTCGTTGCCGACATGGCCGGTGAGCAGGTAGTAGCGGTTGGGGTCGGTGGCGCCCATGAACGAGCAGTGGTAGTCGTCACAGATGGTGAACGCGTCGGCGAGGGCGTAGTGGAAGGGGATGTCCTCCCGCTTGAGATACGCCATGGTCCGCTCGGACTTCGCCGGGACCCACTGGTCGTACCTGCCGTTGTTGAACGCCTTGTGGCCGCCGGCCCAGTCGTGGTCGAGGCCCGCGATGAACTGCATGCCGAGGTTCTCGGCGGTCGGGTGGAAGGGCAGGACCTCCCTGCTGCCGTTCGGCTGGTTCCAGACCGGCTTGCCGTTCGGCAGGGTCACCGGGCGCGGGTCGCCGAAGCCCCGTACGCCCTTCATCGTGCCGAAGTAGTGGTCGAAGGACCGGTTCTCCTGCATCAGCACCACGACGTGCTCGACGTCCTTCAGGGTGCCGGTGACGCGCCTGGCGGGCAGGGACGCGGCGCGGGCGATGCTCTGGTCGAGCATGGCGTAGGCCGCGGTGCCGCCGGCCAGCTGCAGGAAACGGCGCCTCTTGAGTTCAGGCATGTGTATGTCGACCTCGTGTGGTGTGGGGGACGCGAGCGGGGGTGCAGTGTGTCAAGGGGAGCAAGCGATACGGAAGGGCTGGTGTCCGCCGGGTGAAGAGAAGTCCAATCTCTGGTCGGCGATGCACAAGTCCCTCGCTTGGAGGGCACGGAACCCCCACGGGCGCGGCACCGGACCGTTTCTGTGCCGATCGCCCCCGTTGACGGGGTAGGTGCCGTGGGCAACCATGCGGGCGCAGGGGAAAATTCGTCGCATCACCTCGGGGAGAGCCCATGACTGTGCGCGTCCACGGCACCTGTGCGCCCGGCTTCGAGCGCGTGCGCGAGGAGTTCGAGCGGAACTTCACCGAGCGCGGCGAGCTGGGCGCGGCCGTCGCGGTCACGGTCGACGGCGCGTTCGTGCTGGACCTGTGGGCCGGTGACGCCGACCGGAGCGGCACGCGCCCCTGGGAGCGCGACACGCTGGTGAACGTGTACTCGACGACCAAGGGCATGACGGCCCTGTGCGCCCATCTCCTGGTGGAGCGCGGCGAGTTGGACCTGGACGCCCCGGTCGCGCGGTACTGGCCGCAGTTCGCCCGGGCGGGCAAGGCGGACCTGCCGGTGCGGTGGCTGCTGAGCCACCGCGCCGGCTTGATCGCGCCCGGCGAGCCGCTGGGGCCGGGCGCGGTGTACGACTGGGAGAAGGTCACCGACGCGCTGGCCGCCACCACGCCCTGGTGGCGCCCGGGCACCGCGCAGGGCTATCACGCCGTGACGTTCGGCTTCCTGGTCGGTGAGGTGGTGCGGCGGATCACCGGGGTCACGCTCGGCGCCTTCCTGCGCTCCGAGGTGACCGGGCCGCTGGACGCCGACGTCTTCGTCGGCACACCGCCGGGCGAGCACGGGCGGTGCGCGGACATGGCGCCGCCGGTCACGGGCACGGACGACGCCCCCTCGCGCGGGGCGTTCGCCCGGATCCCCGACCCCCCGGTGAGCGGGCTCGGCGAAGCGCCCACGGCCCCGCTCACGCTGGCCTTCGGCTATCTGCCGCTCGGCGACGTGAACGGCGCCGCCTACCGGAGCGCCGAGATCCCCGCGGCCAACGGCCACGCCACCGCGCGCGGCCTTGCCGCCGTCTACCGGGAGTTGGCGTGCGGGCGCCTGCTCGGCGCCGACACGGTGGAGCGGCTGCGCACGTCGCAGAGCGGCGCCGACGAACCGGACCTGGTGCTGCGCGCGGGCACGCCGCTCGCCGGGACGTGGTCGTGGGGCCTCGGCTTCATGCTCAACCTGTACGGGCAGGCCGGCCCGAACCCGCGCGCGTTCGGGCACGGCGGCGCGGGCGGGTCGTACGCCTTCGCCGACCCGGAGAACCGCGTCTCGTACGCGTACGCGATGAACCGCATGGGCGTCGGCACGTCCGGCGAGGACCTGCGCAGCGCGCACCTGGTCGGCGCGCTGTACAAGGCGCTGGGGGCGGGTGGCGGGGGCGAGTGAAGCGTCGGGGCCGGGCGGGGGAAAATGACAGGACGGTTCCGTTTGTCCGTTGATACCTTCCGATCATGGAACCCGTCAGTGAAAAAGAGATCCGCTCGTCCTTCGTGAACTGTTCGAAGGGCGAGGCGAACCGGCTCACGCTGCCGACGGGCTACGCCGAGACCCCCTGGTCCGACCTGGACTTCCTGGGCTGGCGCGACCCCAAGGCCCCTGAGCGCGGCTATGTGGTGACGCGCCGGGAGGGCAAGCCCGTCGGCATCGCGCTGCGTGCCTCGACCGGGCCGCGCAAGAGCCTGCTGAAGTCCAGCATCTGCTCGGTGTGCGTGACACCGCAGGCCGGTTCGGGCATCACGCTGCTGGTGGCCCCGAAGGCCGGCGCGGCGGGCCGCGAGGGCAACTCGGTCGGCCTGTACATCTGCGCGGACCTCGCCTGCTCCCTGTACGTGCGCGGCAAGAAGGTCACGGCGCTCGCCCGCCGCTTCGAGGAGAGCCTCTCGCTCGAGGAGCAGAACGCCAGGACCCTGCGGAACCTGCACGGCTTCCTCGACCAGGTCCTCGCGGGCTGAGGGCCCTGCCTACCCGGCGCGCGGGTCCACCAGCTGGAGGGCGAGGGTCGGGGAGGGCTCCGCGAGCCCCGGTCCGCCCGCCTCGGCCCAGGCGAGTATCTGCTCCAGGGACTCGTCGTCCGTGACGAACCCGACCCAGGCCGCCCGGCCGCCTCGCCTGCGTCCCTCGTACGAGGGCTGGACGACGACGATGTTGGCCTGGCCGCACGGCCCGAGGCAGTCGCTCGTGCGCACCGCGAACCGGCCGCGGGAGGCCGCCGCGGCGGACCGCAGCCGCTCCAGCTGCCAGGCGTGGTCGATGCCGGGGTTCTTGCGGGCGTCGCCGCAGCAGCAGCCCCGGCACACGACGAGGGTGCAGGGGCGGCGGGCTGCGGCACCGATGGAGACGACGGGACTCATCCCGTGATCATCTCAGGCCCGTCCGGCGTCCGGCGGCCCAGGTAGGCGAGCTGGGGGTGCGCCTGGCGGTAGCCGTCCACCAGGCGCCGGGCGACCGTCACGGAGTCGACGAGCGGATGCAGGGCGAACGCCTTGACGGCCGTGGCGAGCGAGCCGCTGTCCGCCGCGGCGAGCACCTCGCGCTCGACGGCCTTGACGGCGCACACCAGCCCGGTGGCGTGGCCGGGCAGCGGGGCGACGGCCATCGGGTGGGCGCCGTTGGCGTCGACGGAGCACGGCACCTCGATGACGGCGTCGGCGTCCAGGGCGGCGAGGGTGGTGCCGTTGCGGACGTTGAGGATGAGCGTCGCCCGCTCGTCCCGCGCGATGGCCCGCATCAGCGCGAGCGCGACCTTCTCGTACCCGCCGGACTCCAGGTCCTCCTCGGCGCGCTCCCCCACGCCCGCCGCCTCCCTGTTCTCCGCCATGTACGCCGCCTCGCGCTCGGCGAGCGTGTCGTGCCACGCCTTGAGGGCGGGGGTGCCGGGGTGCCTCATCTCGGCGTAGAAACGCCCCTGTTGGCCGTGGAGGAAGACGCCGCGCGTCTGCCGCGCCTGCTGGTAGGCGCGCACGGTGTCGCGGTTGAAGTAGTAGTAGTGCAGGTACTCGTTGGGGATCGCGCCGAGGGACTGGAGCCAGTCGGCGCCGAACAGCCGGCCCTGTTCGAAGGAGACGAGGAGTTCGGGGTCGGCGAGCAGGCGCGGCAGCTCGTCGCGGCCCGCGACGCGCAGCCCGCGCAGCCAGCCGAGGTGGTTGAGGCCCACGTAGTCGATGAAGGCCTCGTCGGGATCGTGGCCGAGGACCTGCGCGACCCGGCGGCCGAGGCCCACCGGGGAGTCGCAGATGCCGATGACGCGGTCGCCGAGATGGCGCGCCATGGCCTCGGTGACCAGGCCGGCGGGGTTGGTGAAGTTGATGACCCAGGCGTCCGGGGCGAGCCGGGCGACGCGCCGCGCGATGTCCACGGCCACCGGCACCGTGCGCAGTCCGTACGCGATGCCGCCCGCGCCGACCGTCTCCTGGCCGAGTACGCCCTCGGCCAGGGCGACGCGTTCGTCGGCGGCCCGTCCCTCCAGACCGCCGACGCGGATGGCGGAGAAGACGAAGTCGGCGCCCCGCAGCGCCTCGTCCAGGTCGGTGGTCGCGGTGACGGCGGGCGCGCCGGGGATGTCCGCGGCCTGCTCGGCGAGGACGCGGGCGATGGCGTCGAGCCGCGCCGCGTCGAGGTCGTGCAGGACGACGTCCGTGACCCGGCCCTCGGCCCGGTCGCCGAGGAGGGCGCGGTACACGAGCGGCACCCGGAACCCGCCCCCGCCGAGAATCGCGAGCTTCATGTCGTCAACCACCTTCTGTCGGACCGTTATCACCGGGACTCACGTTACGTACGATGGCGCGGCAGCGTTCCGACCCCCCACCGAGGAGTGCCCCGATGACCCTGTGGAAGGCATCGACCGCCCTGTCCTGTGCCGCCGTGCTGGCGGTGACGACGGGCGGCGCCGCGTCGGGGGCATCCGCCTCGCCCGGCGACTGGCAGGCGTCGGGCACCTCGTACGTCAACTCCCTGACCGGCGGCCAGGGTCTCGCGAGCCGCGCGGACGGCACTCTGCTGTACCGGGGGCTCGGCTCGGTGCCGCTGGATCTGCGCGTCAAGGGCTGGGGGCACATAGGCGACCCCGACATCGCGGAGGGGCACACCTTCGACGCCTACCAGGGCGGTGACGGCGCGACGTCGAAGATGTTCGCGGTGACCACGCCCGGCGGGAAACGGCACGTGTACGAGCATCGCCTGGACGCGGGCGAGAAACTCAACAACTCCTTCGCCGCCGTCTCGCCTGACTCGCGCTGGCTGGTGTCCGGCGAGTGGGGCGACCAGAGCCGCCTCCAGGTCTTCCCCGCGCCGCTGCTCAATCCCGCGACGCCGCCGACGGGCGGGGCCCTGTCGCAGGCCGGGCAGATCACGCTGGACAAGCCCGTGCGCGACATCCAGGGCTGTGACTTCGTGGCCGCCAGGCGGCTGGTGTGCGCCTCCGACGACGCGTCGAAGGAGCTGTTCCCCGAGGAGCGGCCCGTGCTCCAGGTCGAGCTGGACCGCGCCCTCGACGGGCAGCCGGTGACCGGCCGCGTCTCCGTCCTCTTCGCGTCCCCGCGGCGCAGCGTCTGCTCCGGTTCGTTCGAGACGGAGGGCGTGGACTACGACGCGGCGCGCCGCACCCTGCGGGTCCAGGTGGTGCCCCCGGCGCCGTGCCTGGTGACCACGGCGGTGTACGCGTACAAGCCGACGACGGGCTGAGATCGGGAGGCCGTGTCCGCCAGGCGGACACCACGTGTGGGGCGCCGCCGCACCGGGGAAAGTCGTGATCATGACACAGCACGTCCCGCAGGTGACCGACGCCTCCCCCGCCCCCGAGCGGCGCCCGATACGGCAGTTGCTCGCCGCTTCGGTGGGCAACGCCGTGGAGTGGTACGACTGGTACGCCTACACCTTCCTCGCCACGTACATCGCCGGCCAGATCTTCCCCAAGGGCTCGGGGAACTCCCTCGTGCCGCTGCTCTCCACGTTCGCCGTCTTCGCCGTCGGCTTCTTCATGCGGCCCGTGGGCGGCCTGCTCATGGGCGCCGTCGCCGACCGGCGCGGCCGGCGCGCCGCGCTGACCGTCACCATCCTGCTGATGGGCGGCAGCAGTCTGCTGGTCGCCCTCACCCCGACCTACGCGGCGGCGGGCGTCCTCGCTCCGGTGGTGCTCGTCGTCGCGCGGCTGCTCCAGGGCCTGTCGGTGGGCGGGGAGTTCGCCGCGTCGACGACGTTCCTCGTGGAGTCGGCGGGCCCGGGGCGGCGCGGGCTGTTCTCCAGCTTCCAGTACGTCTCCACGACCGTGGGGCAGTTGACCGCGTCGGGCGTCGCGGCCCTGCTGGTCGCCACGCTCTCCGAGGGGCAGATGGACGGTTGGGGCTGGCGGCTGCCGTTCCTCGTCGGGGCGTTGCTCAGCCTGGTCGGCTTCTGGATCCGGCAGGGGGCGCGGGAGACGCACATCGCGCCGGCCGCACGGGGTGAGCGGCCCGGGCTCTTCGACGCGCTGCGCCACCATCCGCGCCAGTCGCTGCTGATCTGCGGCATCACGGCGGGCGGCACCCTCGCCTACTACACCTGGACGTCCTACCTGCCGACGTACGCCGAGCTGAACACCGGCATCGGCAAGAGCGGCGCGCTGCTCGCGGGCACCCTCTCGCTGGCGTTCTTCGCCCTGCTCCAGCCGGTCGGCGGGCTGCTGTCCGACCGGGTCGGCCGCCGGCCGCTCCTGCTGTTCTTCGGCGTCGGGTTCGCCGTCCTCAGCGTGCCGCTGCTCAAGGCCCTGACCGGGTCGTTCGTCTCGCTGCTGCTCGTGCAGTGCGCGGGGATGGTGCTGCTCACCGGTTTCACGTCGATCTCGGCGGCGGTGAACGCGGAGGTCTTCCCGGCGCGGGTGCGGGCCGCCGGGATCGGCTTCCCGTACTCGCTCACCGTCGCGCTGTTCGGCGGCACGGCCCCGTACGTGGGGACCCTGTTCAAGGAGATCGGCTCCCCCGGGCTGTTCCCCGGGTACGTGGCCGTGCTCTGCCTGGTGTCGTCGGCGGTGTACATGCGGTTGCCGGAGACGGCGCACCGCGAGCTGGCGCGGTGACCCGGCGCGGCCCCGCTCAGCCCTCCTGCGGCGCCGGCAGGATCTGGCGCAGGTGCGGGTCGGGGTGGAAGCTGCGGCGCCACTCGCGGGGGTAGCCGACGGACGCCTCCACGTGCGGGACGCCGTCGTGCCAGGTGGTGCGCGGGATGTGCAGATGGCCGTAGACGACGGCCGCCGCGTCGTACTTCACGTGCCAGTCGGCGCTCAGCTCGGTGCCGCACCACAGGGCGAACTCGGGGTAGCGCAGGATCCGGGTGGGTTCGCGCAGCAGCGGCCAGTGGTTGATGAGGA
The DNA here is from genome assembly GCF_040629635.1 of Streptomyces sp. NPDC005898. Taxonomy (NCBI): domain Bacteria; kingdom Bacillati; phylum Actinomycetota; class Actinomycetes; order Kitasatosporales; family Streptomycetaceae; genus Streptomyces; species Streptomyces sp. NPDC005898. The sequence goes on from NZ_JBEXWC010000001.1 coordinate 441,014, forward strand.
CGGTGGGCAGGCCGGCGGGCCGTTCGGCGAGGCGTTCCTCGGTGAGCTTGACGCGGGCGCGGGACCAGTCGTCGCGGGTGGCGTAGGGGTCGGGGTGCAGGAAGTACTCGTCGGTGCAGACGACGCCCGCCTCGTGGGCGACCGCGAGCGCCTCTTCCTTGGTGTGCGTCCCCTCGGGGCGGAAGCTGTAGTCGTAGAGGAGGAACAGCGGGGCGACGGTGACCGGGCCGCCCGCGCCGCGCCACACCGGGTAGGGGTCCTCGGGGGTGGCCACGCCCAGCTCGCGGCAGAGCGCGACGAGGTGCTGGTAGCGCTCCTCGCCGCGCAGTTGGACCGGGTCGTCCTTGGGCGTCCACAGTTCGTGGTTGCCGGGCGACCAGATCACCTTGGCGAACCGCCCGGCGAGCGTGCGCAGCGTCCAGTCGATGTCGGCGACCCGCTCGGCGACGTCACCGGCGACGATCAGCCAGTCGTCGTCCGTGTGCGGCCGGATGGTCTCGACGTATTTCCTGTTCTCGGCGTACGCCACGTGCAGGTCGCTGATCGCCAGCAGCTTGGGAGTGCTCTCGAATGCCATCACCGTGCGAGGCTAACCGAGTTGTCCCGTCAGTGGTGATCACCCTCGCCCCGCTGGATCGCCAGGTACTCCTCCGTCGTCGGCTTCGGCACCTGCGCCTTGGGGCCGTACATGGCGTGGGAGAGGCGTGAGCGCAGCCGTTCGGAGCGGGAGACCTTGCGTACCACGCCGCCCGCGTCGACCAGGGGTCCGATCTCGTAGGGCCGGGGCTGTTCGTGCGCGGTCAGGCGGTACAGCTCCCCCTGGGGCAGCGGCTCGTGGATCTCGACGTACTCGCCGTGCGGCAGGCGCTTGATGGTGCCGGTCTCGCGGCCGTGCAGCACCTTGTCGCGGTCCCGGTGCTGCAGGCCGAGGCAGATGCGGTGGGTGATGAGGTACGCGAGGACGGGCGCCACGAAGAAGGCGATCCGCACGGACCACGTGATGACGTTGATGGAGAGGTGGAAGTGCGTGGCGACGACGTCGTTGCCGCCGCCGATCAGGAGCACGAAGTACAGCGTCAGCCAGGCGACGCCGAGACCGGTGCGCACCGGGGTGTTGCGGGGGCGGTCCGCGATGTGGTGCTCCCGCCTGTCGCCGGTGACCCACGCCTCGACGAACGGGTAGACGGCGATGGCCATCATGATCAGCGGGAAGAGCGAGAAGGGGATGAGGACACCGAGGGCGAGGGTGTGCCCCCAGACGTTGATCTCCCAACTCGGCATGACCCGGATCAGGCCCTCGGAGAAGCCGAGGTACCAGTCGGGCTGGGCGCCGGTGGAGACCACGTCGGGGCGGTAGGGGCCGATCGCCCAGACGGGGTTGATGGAGGCGACCGCGCCCATGATCGCCAGTACGCCGAAGACGAGGAAGAAGAAGCCGCCCGCCTTGGCGATGTAGATGGGCAGGAACGGCGCCCCGACCACGTTCTTCTCGGTCTTGCCCGGCCCGGCGAACTGCGTGTGCTTGTGGTGGAAGACGAGGATCAGGTGCGCGACGACCAGGCCGAGCATGATGCCCGGCAGCAGCAGGATGTGGATCGGGTAGAACCGCGCCACGATGTCCTCGCCGGGGAACTCCCCGCCGAACAGGAAGAAGTCGAGGTACGTCCCGACCACCGGGACGGAGAGGATCGCGCCGTGCGCGAAGCGCACACCGGTGCCCGAGAGCATGTCGTCGGGCAGTGAGTACCCGGTGAGCCCCGTGATGATGGCGAGCATCAACAGCGTCCAGCCGAAGAGCCAGTTGACCTCGCGGGGCTTGCGGAAGGCGCCGGTGAAGAACACCCGCATCATGTGCACGAACATGCCGGCGATGAAGACGATCGCCGCCCAGTGGTGGATCTGCCGGATCAGCAGACCGCCGCGCACCTCCAGGCTGATCTCCAGCGTCGACTCGAACGCCCGCGACACCTGTAGACCCTTGAGCGGTACGTAGGGTCCGTCGTAGGTGACCTCGGCCATGCTCGGTTCGAAGAACAGGGTCAGATAGGTGCCGGTGAGGATGAGGATCAGAAAGCTGTAGAGGCAGATCTCACCGAACATGAACGACCAGTGGTCGGGGAAGATCTTGCGCATCTGGGTCCTGGCCAGGGTGTTGATGCCCAGGCGCCCGTCCGCCCAGTCGGCCACCCGTTCACCTCTGCCGGGCCGTGCGGGTCGTCCTCGCGTGCCGGTGCGCTCGGTGTTTCCACTCATGCGACTCCCCTTCAGGCGGCTACCAGAGTAGGTCCCCCACAGGACGGATCCAACAGGCCCGAATGTGACAACCGCGCGCCGCGGAAGCCTCGTTCACCGCAGCAGGTAGCGCTCGCCACCCTCACCGCGCAGCCTGCCCGGTGGCACCTTGCGGCCGAACGCGACCAGCAGAAGGTCCTGCGCGGCGCCACGCACCGGGGCGCCGCTGCCGTACGTCCAGTCGAGGTCGTCGGCGTGCAGGGCGACGCCCCTGAGGTCGGCCCCGAAGAATTTCAGGCTCTTGGCGTCGACGGCGGCCAGGAGGAGGCGCACGCGCTCGGGCGGGACGCGGCGGTCCAGGCCGAGGGCCACGGTCACGTCGAGCCCGTGCACCACGTCGTGGCCCAGCGCCGAGGTGTATCCGCCGACCGGGGGCGTCCACGGGTGGTGCGCGTTGTCCCGGATCTGCGCGGTGAGGTCTTCGGTGGTGAGGGCGGCGGCGTCGGCGCGGGCGCAGCGGTCCGTCATGCGGTGCAGGCTGCCGCGCGCCTTCGCCAGTTCCCACAGGGTCCTCGGCAGCGAGTGGCGAAAGCCCAGGGACATGTGGGCGACGACCTCGCGAACCCGCCAACCGGCGCAGAGCGAGGGGGCGTTCCACTGGGAGCCGTGCAACCTGTCGAACAGGTCGGCCAGTTCACGGCGTTCAGCGGCGATCTCCGCACGGATGCGGCTCTCGGTCGGTGTCGTCCCGCGTGTCTTCCCCATGACTTCAGGGTGATCAAGAACCGGCCATAAGTCCAAGAGCTTCCCGTTCTCGCCACTAGCATCATCCGTTATGGAGCTCCGGCAGTTGCAGTACTTCGTCGCCGTGGTGGAGGAGGCCAACTTCACCCGCGCGGCGGCCCGGCTGCATCTGGCCCAGCCCGGGGTGAGCGCGCAGATCCGGCGGCTCGAACGCGAGCTGGGCCACCGGCTCCTCGACCGCTCCGGCCGTACGGTGACGCCGACCGAGGTGGGTCGTGCCGTACTGGCCCACGCGCGGGCGGCGCTGGCCGCCGCCGAGGGGGCGCGGCGGACCGCGGACGAGTTCACGGGGCTGCTGCGCGGTCATGTCTCGCTCGGTCTCGTGTCCGGCGCGGCCACCGGTGAGTTCGACGTGGTGTCCGTGCTCGCCGACTTCCACGACGCGCATCCGCGGGTGGAGATCTCCCTCACCGAGGACACCTCCGACCGGATGCTCGCCGCGCTGCGCCGGGGTGAGCTGGACTTCGCGCTGCTGGGCCTCACGTCGCGGGAGCCGCCGCCGGACGTGGCGCTGGACGTGGTGGTCGACGAGCCGCTGGTCGCCGCCGTGGCGCCAGGCGATCCGCTGCTGCGCCCCGAGGACCGGGCGAGCGTGCCGCTGGCCGAGCTGGCGGGGCGTGCGCTGATCAGCCTGCCGCGCGGCACCGGGTTGCGCGGAGTTCTCGACGCGGCCTGCGCCGAGGCGGGTTTCCGGCCGGTCATCGCCTTCGAGGCCGCCTCGCCCGAGGTCCTCACCCGGCTCGCGGCCCGCGGTCTCGGCGTGGCGGTGCTGCCCGCGCTGCCCGAAGGGACCGCCGCCGGCCTCGGCCTGCGCACGCTGCCGCTCACCGACCCGCGGCCGCGCGGCCGGATCGCGCTGACCTGGCGGGCGGACGGCCCGGCGACGCCCGCGGCCCGCGCCCTCCTCGCCTGCCTGCGGGCGGAGTTGAACGGCGCCGGGTGACCCGTGAGGGAGCGGGCCGTTCGAGAGGCGGGACCGGACAGAAATTACTTCCAGGTATGGCGTGACTTCCCTTGCGGGGAGCAGTAGAACTCGTTCCAGTTCGCCCCAGAGTGAGGAAGATCCCATGGACGCTGCATCCGAGCCCGGCACGTTGTCCGGCGCGACATCACGGCGGAGGTTCATCGCTGGAACAGGTTCTCTTCTCGGTGGCCTCGCACTCGCGGGCCGCGCCACGCCGGCCGGCGCCCGGAGCGGGCCACGGGCGTCGGCCGCTCCCCTCACGGACGGTGCCCGCGTGGCCGCCCTGGTGATCGGCACCGGGTACGGCGGCTCCGTCGCCGCCCTGCGGCTGGCCGAGGCGGGGGTCGAGGTCCACATGGCCGAGATGGGCATGGCCTGGGACACGCCCGGCCCCGACGGCAAGATATTCGCCAACACCACCAGCCCCGACTACCGTTCGTACTGGCTGCGCACCAGGACCAAGCAGCCGCTGAGCAACTTCCTCGGTTTCCCGATCGACAAGGCCGTGCCGCGCCACACGGGCATCCTGGACGCCGAGGAGTTCGGCGGCATCACCGTCTACCAGGGCCGGGGCGTCGGCGGCGGCTCACTGGTCAACGGCGGCATGGCGGTCACCCCGAGGCGCGAGAACTTCGCGGCCGTACTGCCCACGGTCGACGCGGCCGAGATGTACGGCACCTACTATCCGCGGGCCAACGCCGGGCTCGGCGTGAACACCGTCGACCCCGACTGGTTCGAGACGGCCGAGTGCTACCAGTACGCCCGGGTGGGCCGCGAGCACGCCCGGCGCTCCGGCTTCCCCTTCGTGTTCGTGCCCGACGTGTACGACTGGGACCACATGGAGCGGGAGCAGGCGGGCACCGCCCCGAGGTCCGCGCTGGCCGGGGAGATCCTCTACGGCAACAACCACGGCAAGAAGACGCTCCAGCAGACCTATCTGGCCCGCGCCAAGGCGACCGGTCGGGTCACCGTCTCACCGCTGCACAAGGTCACCACGGTCGCCCCGGCCGCCGGGGGCGGCTACCGGGTCACGATCGACCAGATCGACACCGAGGGGAACACCGTCGCCACCAAGGAGGTGACGGCCGACAAGGTCTTCTTCGCCGCGGGCAGCGTCGGCACCAGCAAGCTGCTCGTCAAGCTGCGGGCGACGGGCGCGCTGCCGCGCCTCAACGACGAGGTCGGCACGGGCTGGGGCGACAACGGCAACGTCATGTGCGGGCGCGCCAACCACATGTGGGACGCGACCGGCGCTCTCCAGTCGTCCATCCCGACGGCCGGCATCGACAACTGGGCGGCGGGCGGCGCGTTCGCCGAGGTCGCGCCGCTGCCGACGGGGATCGAGACGTACGCCTCGTTCTACCTGTCGATCACCAAGAACCCGCACCGCGCCCGGTTCACCTGGAACGCGGCGGCGGGCCGGGCCGAACTGGACTGGCAGACCGCCTGGAAGCAGCCCTCCATCGAGGCCGCCAAGACGATCTTCGACAAGATCAACGCCAAGGAGGGCACGATCTACCGCACCGACCTCTTCGGCGCGTACAAGATCTGGGGCGACCACCTCACCTACCACCCGCTCGGCGGGGCCGTCCTCGGCCGGGCCACGGACAACTACGGGCGTCTGCAGGGCTATCCGGGGCTCTACGTCATCGACGGCGCGCTGATCCCCGGCAACACCAGCGTCAACCCGTTCGTGACCATCACGGCGCTCGCCGAGCGGAACATCGAGAAGATCGTCGCCACCGATCTATGAGTCCCTCGCCGGCGCCCCACCGGCACCCCGTCAGTGCTTCGGCAGCACGCACACCGTGTCGAGGCCGAGCACATGATTGAGCCGGCCGAACGCCAGCCATGACCCGATGCTCATGCTCAGCTCCACGATCTCGGCCTGGCCGTAGTGCGCGGTCATCCGCGTCCAGAACTCCTCGTCGAGACCGTGGTGGTCCAGGGTGTACCGCTCGGCGTACTCCGCGGCCAGCCTCGTGCGGTCGTCGAAGGCGTCGGTGGTACGCCACCGGGCGACCGCGTCGGCGAACTCCTCCTCCACCTTCCGTCCGTCGCGCTCGGTGCGCCAGTCCAGGCAGAACGCGCAGCCGTTGAGCTGCGCGACCCGCAGCCGCGCCGCCTCGAACTCGCGCAGCCCGAGCGTCGTGTGGGCGTAGACCGCGAGGGAGAAGTGCGACGCGGCCGCGCCGATCTCGGGGACCATCTCGCCCCACACGTAGGGGATCGCGTCCTTGCCCTCGGGGATGTCGATGCGCGGGAACGCGCCCATGGGTCACTTCCTTCCGAGCCGGCCCGCCGCCGGGCGCAGCGGGACGTCGAGCGCGTCGTAGAGGCCGGGTCGGGCGTCCACGAGCCAGTCGATGGCGTTCACCAGGCGGCCGACGGCGGTGGCGTTGCCGCCCGCGGAGCGGTTCTCGCCCTCGTCCGCGGCCTCGACCGTCACCTCGATGCGGGGGCGGCCCTCCACGATCACGCGGTGCGCGCCGTCCCCGCCGCCGGGCGGCGCGGGCCAGTCCGGCGCGCAGGACGGATGGATACGGGTGACGTGCTCGACGACGATGCGGGGTTCGCCTCCCACGATGCCCCGCACCTCGAAGCGGACGGCGCCCTGGGTGCCTGCGGCGAACTCCCCCATCGTGCGCGTGCGCACCGTCGCGCCGAGGGGTCGCCGCGCCAAGGACTCGGTGACGGCGTCCAGTTCGGCGCCGAGCGCCCTGGCGATCAGACGGATCTGGCCGCCCCACACCAGTGTCGGGACCGACGGCGCCAGCATCGGCGGCTCGTACTCCATCGGCTGCCCCATGCCGATGAGGTGGCGGACGGAGTCCTCCTGGTCGTACGTGGAGTAGTCGAAGATCTCCTGGCAGCGGATCGCGTCGACGGTGGTGCCGAGTCCGCTGATCAGCAGGGGCAGTACGTCGTTGGCCCAGCCCGGGTCCACCCCGGACACGAAGAGCGAGCCCCCGCCCGCGGCGACGGCGGCGAGGACCGGGTCCCGGAACTCCCCCGGCGCGCCGTGCCGGTCGTAGAGCGGGTACAGCGCGGGCGTGACCACCACGGCGCCCGCCCGGACGGCCCTGACGACGTCGTCCAGGGCCTCGGCGGGGCGCAGGTCGCCGGAGGCCGCGTACACGACGGCGCGCGCTCCGGCGGCGAGCGCGGCGTCGACGTCGTCCGTCGCCGCCACCCCCACCTCCTGTCCGAGCCCGGCGAGTTCGCCGGCGTCCCGGCCGACCTTCGCCGCGCTGTGCACGAGTACGCCCGCGAGCGTGAGCGCCGGATGGGCCTCCACGGCACGGACGGCCGCGCGGCCGACATTGCCGGTGCCCCAGACCACCGTGGGAATCATGCGCGGAGGGTAGCGGCCCGGCCTGAGGGATGACAGAGCCGAGCGCCCCCTGAACCAGAGCAGTTCGCCGACGTCCGGCCACTGGGGGCCGGGGCCCGGCCCAAGGGCTCCTTGTGGCGTCAACTCCCTTGTTGTCTAGACCCGTTGACAGTCCGGACCGGTCTCCCTAATGTCGCAAAGGACCGTCTCGGACAGCGTCACCGCACATCGATCGCGTGGGGGGTTCGTGAACAGCACACCCGGTTCCGGCGACATTCGCATCGCGGCCCCACACAATCGAGAAGGCCTGCCGATCGTCAGTCTCGATCAGGCGCACTCCCCGCAGAAGGTCCTCGCCCACGGGGAGCTGCTGCGCCGCTTCGTCGCGGGCCAGGAGATCAAGCCCGTCCATATGCGGATCGGCATCATGGGCGCCTGCAACATGCGCTGCAACTTCTGCAACTTCCACTCCCCCAACGAAGAGCAGTTCTACGACCTGTTCTCGTTCAAGGACTCGATCGCCACCGACAAGGCCGTCACGCTGCTGCGCGAGTTCGCCGCCAACGACGGACGCGCGGTGACCTTCTGCGGCAGCGGTGAGTGCACCATCCACCCGGGCTACACCGAGATCTGCCGGGCGGGGCACGCGGCCGGGCTGCGGATCGGGCTGATCACCAACGGCTCCCGGCTGGGCCGCCCGAAGACTACCTCCTGCGTCGCCGAGACCCACACCTGGGTCCGCATCGGACTGAACGCGGGCACGGAGGCGACCTTCGACGAGATCACGCGGGACCGCGAGCAGACGTTCTCCCGGTTCATCGGCTCGGTCGGCCGGCTCAGGCAGAGCGCCGTCGACCCCGACTTCCGCATCGGCTTCAACTACGTGATCACCCTGCAGAACTATCGGGAGATCATGGCGGCCGCCCATATCGCCCGGGATTCCGGCGCGCATTACGTGCGTTTCGAACCGGAGTTCTACAGCGCCCTCGGCCACGAGACCATCGAATCGGTGATGCCGGAGATCTCCGAGTCGCTCACCGCCGCCGCCGCGCTCTCCACCCCGGACTTCGAGGTGTCGGTGCCCAAGCTGGACCGCGGGCCGATGGACCAGGTGGAAGAGGTGGAGGGCGACTTCGAGCACTGCCACTACAGCCGTTTCGTCACGGCGGTCGGTGCCGACGGAAACCTGTATCCGTGCCCCCAGGTGCATCTCAACAGCCGCTATCTGATCGGCGACGTGGTCGAGCAGGGGTACGCCGAAGTACTCGAAGGCGGCCCGCGCGCCGAGTGGGAAGCCTCCAACCCGCGCCGGACCGACCTGTGCAAATCGTGTTTCTACCGCCCGCAGAACGAACTCCTGGAACTCCTCAAACGCGGCCAGATCAAACTGGACGAGGCGCTGGACGCCTACGCGCTGGAAGTGCCCAGCACCCTGCACGCCGATTTCGTCTGAGCCGCGCATGCAGCTCCGTCACCTGCGCCGGCTCCTGACCGCCGAACCGGCCCTGCGCCACGAGCCCTTGGACGGCGCCGGAAGCCGCTCCGCGCGGCTGCGTGCCGTGGTGGCGCGGCTGGCCCGCGTGGAGCGGGCGCCGCTCACCGTCACCGGGAGCCACACCGCCGTGAGCGACGGACTGCACCGCGAACGGCTGATGTTCGACTCGCCGGTACGCGGCGCCTTCCCCGGCACCCTCCTCGCCCCGCCGAGCGGCGCGCCCGGCCCGGCCGTCCTCGTCCTCGGCGGCAAGAACGCCCGCCTCGACCAGCTCACCGGCGCCGAGCCCCCCGACCACCCGGACCGCAACGTCGCCGAACAGCTGGCCCGCGCGGGCTTCGTCACCCTCTCCTTCGACCACGGCATCGGCGGCGGCCTGGACGGCGGGCGCACGGCCGGGCGGGACGAGGGCACGCTGCTCGCCCACGCGTTCACGCTGACCGGCCGCTCGCTGCTGGGCGCGCTCGTCGGTGACGCCCTGGGCGCACTCGACGTCCTCGCGGCCCATCCACGGGTGGACCCCGAACGCGTAGGCCTGTTCGGGCACAGCCTCGGCGCGGCGGTCGCCCTGCACACCGCGCTGCTCGCACCCCGCGCGGGTCTTCCGCTCTGCGCGGCCAGTCATCTGGGCAGCTACCAGGCGCTGTTCGTGCGGCTCCTGACGGGCCACGAGGGAGCGGTGCTTCCCGGCATCCTGGAGTACGCCGACCTGGCCGACCTGTATGCCGCGCTCGCCCCGGCCCCGCTCCAGCTCCAGTACGGCACGGCCGACGCCTACCTGGAACCGGCCGACGCGCGGGCCGCCGCGGAGACGGTCCGCGCGGCGTACGAGAGCGCCGGGTCGGCAGCCGCCTCCTCGGGCGCCCCCGCGCTGGAGGTGCACGAGCTGCCCATGGGCCACGGCACGCACGTCGGCCACGCGGCGGACTTCTTCACGCGCGCCCTGTCCGCCGGACGGCGGCCCGCTCCCGCTCCGGTCCCGGCCCAGCGCGTCCACTTCACCGTGTCCGACCGGCGCGCCGTGCTCGACCGCGTCGACGCCGCGCTCGCCTCCGGTGTCCTCACCCAGGGCCCGCAGGTCGCCCGGTTCGAGGAGCTGGCCCGCCCCTGGACCGGCACCCGGACCGCCGCCGTCGCCTCCGGTTCGGCGGCCCTGGAGATCGCGCTGCGCATCATCGGCGTGGCCGGCCGCACGGTGCTCATGCCCGTCAACACGTTCTTCGCGACGGCCGCGGCGGCGGTGCGCGCCCAGGCGGCCGTACGGTTCGTCGACATCGAGCCGGACGGCCTCGGCATGGACCCGGACGCGCTGCGCGTCGCCCTGGACCGGTGTCCCGACACGGCCGCCGTGCTGCCGGTCCACATCGGCGGCATCGTGTCACCCGCGCTCGACGGGGTCCTCGCGCACTGCCGGGAGCGCGGCATCCCCGTGGTGGAGGACGCCGCGCACGCCTTCGGCGCCACGCTGGACGGGCGTCCGGCGGGCGGCTTCGGCCGGTTCGGCGCCTTCTCCTTCTTCCCGACGAAGGTCGCCGTCAGCGGTGAGGGCGGCCTGCTGTCCGCCGCGCTGCCCGGCGATCTGGAGCAGGTGCGGCGCTGGCGCGACCACGGCAAGAGCGCCCAGGGCTCCACCCTGCACGACCGCCCGGGCGGCAACTGGCGGCTGAGCGAACTCCACGCCGCCGTCGGCACGGTCGACCTGGAGCGCTTCTCCCGCACCCTGGCGAGGCGTCGCGAACTGGCGGCCCGCTACGACGCGTTGCTCGCCGACGTGCCGGGCATCCGGCCGCACGCCGTGCCCCGCGCCTCGGGCGGCAACTTCTACAAGTACCTCGCCTACCCCGACCCCGACGGGCCGCTGGACCGCGCGCTCCTGAAGAAGCGGCTGCGGGAGCGGCACGGCGTGGCGCTCGCCGGTGAGGTGTACGACCATCTGCTGTGCGACCACCCCTACTTCGCGTCCGGTGCCCACCGGGCGGCGCCCGGCGGGTTCGAGCACGCCCGCTGGTTCGCCCGGCACCATGTCGCGCTGCCGCTGTACCCGTCCCTGACGGAGGCCGAGCAGATCCGGGTGGTCGCCGCGCTCCGCAGAGAGCTGTCGTGACGGCGGTGCTCGGCGCGTTCCGCAGGGGTGGCTGGCACACCTCCCCGGACACCGCCGCGCTGCCGGGCCCGAGGACGGCGTACCGTCTCGCGCTGGTCCCGGAGATCGTCGCCGACGCCGACCACAAGTGGTGGCAGGCCGTGCGCACCGATCTGCCGCCGCTCACCGACCGCCGTGAACTGCTGCTCGCCGCCCTGGAGTTGTTCGCCCAGGGCAGGGTCGAGATCGGGGGTCTCGGCGAGCAGGACGCCGACGGCTTCCGCGCGGCGCTGTGGGAGACGGCGGGGCTGCCCGGACCGCTCGTGGACCGCTGGTGCGCGCTGCTCCGCGAGAGCCTGCTGAAAGCGGGCGCCGGGGCGCCGGCCGACGACCGGCTGGCCCTCGTCGCGCTGCCGGGGAACACCTTCACCTGCCTGGACTCCGTGCTCGGCGAGGCCGAGCGGTCCGGAGCCGTGTGGGTGCGCCCCAGCCGGCGCGAGCCGCTCTCCGCCGCCCGGCTCGTCGCCGCCCTGCTCGCCGTCGGCTGGCCCGCCGCCCGCCTCGGCCTCTACCCCTGCGCGCAGCGGTCGCTGCACGGCCTGTTGCGGCGCGCCGACCGCCAGGTGGTCTACGGCGGGACCGGCCTGGCCGCGGCACTGCGTACGGCCCCCACGCTCACCCTGCACGGGCCGGGCCGGGGCTGCGCCCTGGTGCCCTCCGGGATGCCGGCCGGCGAGGCCGTGGCCTGGCTGCTGCCCCTGGTCGCGGGCGATTCGGGGCGGTTCTGCAGCAACGTACGCACCATCATCTGCGCGGACCGCGAACAGAGCGCCTCCCTCGCGTCCTCTCTCGCCGACGCCCTCGACGCGATCGCCCCGGCCCGCCACCACACCGACTGGCCGCTCACCGTCTTCCGCGACCCGGACACGGCCCACCGGGCCCTGCGCTCGGTCCGGGAGCGGATGCGCCCGGACGACCGGATGCTCACCCGCCGGGACCCGATCGCCCTCGTCGACGGAGCCCCCTGCGTACTGCCCCGGCTCGTGCTGATCCAGGACCCCGAAGGCCATCCCCTGGTCGGCCACGAAGTCCCCTTCCCCTTCGCCGCCGTCCTGCACGCGCGGCCCGACGCCGTGCGGTCCTTCACCGCCGGGTCCCTGTTCGTGCACCGCCCCGTGCCGTCCGCGCCCCGCCCAGCGAAGTGAGGCCCCGCGATGACCACCGCCTTCGGCACGCTTGCCGCCACCTTGCGCACGCGCGTTCCGGAGCTGGGCATCGACCTCGACACGTGGACGCGGCGCATGATGCGCTGGCACTTCGACCCGCGGACGGCGAGCCCCTTCTGGGCGGCCCGGCGCGGCTCGCTCGGCTTCGACCCCGTCAAGGACGTCGACGGCTTCGCCGCGCTGGAGCTGTTCGGCCTCTTCGACAAGGCGGAACTGCGCGCCGCCCACGCCCGTGACCTGCTGCCCCGCGGCTACCGCGACCGGCCCTTCCGCGTCTTCGAGACCGGCGGCACCACCGGCGCGCCCTGCCGGATCGTCAACGTCACGCGCCTGGCGTACGACGTGGAGATCTACCGCATGGTCCTGGAGGCGCGCGGCGTGGCGGGCGGCGACGTCCTCGCCATGACGCCGAGCGGCCCGCACGCGTACGGGCACTTCGTGGAGGGCCTCGCGGACAGCTGGCGCGGCGCCGTGCACTCCATCGACTTCGACCCGCGCTGGGTGAAGGCCGCGCTGCGCTCGGGCGGTGAGGCGGACGCGTACACCGTGCACCTGGTCGACCAGACCCTGACTCTGCTGACCGCCGAGCGCCCCGCGCTGCTCTTCACCACCTCGCGGCTGCTCCTGGAACTCGCGATGCGACTGCCGCGCCCCCTGCGCGCGTACGGCGTCCGCGCGGTGTGCACGGGCGGGACGTCGTGCACGGCGGCCGAGGCCCGGTTCCTGCGCGAGGAGCACCTGGCGGGCGTGCAGTGGATCGACACGTACGGCAACACGCTGGTCGGGCACGCGCTCCAGGGCGACGCGGCGGCGGGCGCGGCGGCCGGGCTGCCGGACGGGGCGGGGCACTCCTACCATCTGCCGCCGCCCTTCGCGGTGCTGCGGGTCGTGGACCCCACCGACCCGTGGCGCGAGGTCGCCGTCGGCGGGCGCGGGCGCGTGCGGGCCACGACGCTCCTCGAAGACCTCTTCCTGCCGAACCTCCTGGAGCGGGACAGCGCGGTCAGGACCGGCCCGCACCCCTGGTTCCCCTGGGACGGGGTGGCCGCGGTGCGGCCCTTCCGGGCGGACGGCGAGGGCTCCGCCGAGGCGGTGGAAGGCGTCTACTGACCGAAGGACACCCCCAGTGAACTTGTCGTCGAACGGCGTGCCCATCCCCTTCACGCCGGAACTCTTCGGCCGGCTGCGGCCCAGCGCCGACCTGCTGTCGTCGCGGGATCCGGCGGCGCTGCGCGCGCGGCTCCATGCGGACGGCTACCTGTACCTGCCGGGGCTGCTCGACCGCGGAGAGGTGCTGGGGCTGCGCGGCCGGTACTTCTCGCTGTTCCCGCCGGGGCTGCTCGCGGCGGGCAGCGACCCGCGCGACGGCGTGTTCTCCGGGCGGGTGCCCGCGCGGATCCCGGAGTACGGGGTTCCGGGGCATCCCGCGTACGCCTTCGTGCGCTCGGCGCCCTTCGCCCGGTTCGTGGGCGACCCCGCCCTCGCCGCGCTCGCCTCCCAGCTCCTCGACGCCGACGTCCGGATGCTGCCGCGCCGCATCCTGCGCCACTTCCACCGGGGCACGCGCCGCGCCTCGCGCGCCCATGTCGACTTCGACTACATGGACCGGGGTTCGCCGCGCGTCGTCACCCTGTGGATCCCCGTCGGCGACTGCCCGCCCGCGACCGGCGCGCTCGTGTACCTGGAGGGCTCGCACCGGCTGGCACCGGAGGAGTACGCGCCGCTGCGCGACATCACCGACCGGCCGGGCGACCGCCGCCAGATCTGCCACGACCTGGCGCTCACCGCCCGTACGCTGGGCCGCCGCTGGCTCTGGGCGGACTTCGCGGCGGGCGACGTGATGGTGCACCTGCCGCACATCATCCACGCGTCCCTGGACACCACGACGGACGCGATGCGCCTGTCCGTCGACGCCCGCTTCGTACGCCGCGACGACCGACCCGACCCGCGCTGGCTGCGGCCCTGGTCGGCGGACGACGGGGCGTGAGGTGCCCGTCGTGGGCGATCAGGTTCCGAGCCGGATCGGGCGGGCGCCCATCGCGTTCGAACGCTGTGCCGCCGTGATCACATCATCCACCAGCCGGGCCTCCGCCACCGGGCACACCGGCGCCCGGCCCTGTCCGACGGCCGCCGCGAAGTCGGCGAGCAGCGGCTGGTGGGGGTTGGCCGCCGGGGGCAGGTGGAGCGGGGCCCCGGTCAGCCCCACGAGCCGTCCCGCGTCGAGCGGGTCGAGCGTCACGGCGCGCCCGCCCCCGGTCAGCTCGACGCGGTCCACGGGCGGGCCCTCGCCCCACTCCAGGAGGCAGCGCGCCCTCAGCCCCGACGGCCAGGTCAGGGTGAGGTCGGCCCGCCGCTCCGCGCCTTCGGGGAAACGGTCGCCGAGCCGCGCCGTCAGTTCGTACGGCTGCCCGAAGAGGTGGAGCAGCAGGTCGACGCGGTGGCTTCCGGCGTCGGCGAGTACGCCACCGCCCGAGACGGCGGGGTCGGTGCGCCAGCGCATCGGGTCGCCGGGGCCCGGATCGAAGGGGCACCGGAAGCGCACGTCGACCCGCTCGGGCGTCCACCGGGCGAGTTCCGCGCGCAGTCGGCGCGGGGCCGGCGCGAGCCTGCGGTAGTACGCGACGCCCGCGCACCGCCCGGCCGCCGCCAGCGTGCCGCCGGTGGCGAGGCCCCCGGCGAGCGGCTTCTCGACGAGGACCGGCAGCCCGGCGTCCAACGCGGCGCGGGCGAGCGGCACATGGCTCGCGACGGGCGTGGCGACGTACACGGCGTCGACGCCCGTGAGCAGCAGCCCGGGGTCGGCGCCGGACCTGGCGACGCCGAACCGCCGGGCGACGCGCGCCGCGCGGTGCGGGTCGCGGCCCCACAGGGCGGCCGGTTCCTCGCCGAGCGCGCGCAGGGCCGGCAGCGCGCGGCGCGTCACGATGTCGCCGTATCCGGCGATGGCCCACCTCACGGGTTCAGGGCGCACGCCCGCGGGTTCACGGGACGATCGCCACCTTCAGCGTCTCGCGCGGCGGCCCGGCGTAGGGGGCGTGCTCGCCGTCGGGGTACAGGGCGCGGCTCGCGGAGAGCTGCTCCATGGCCTTCGGCAGCTCGTCCAGGGGGTAGGTGTGCGTGTGCAGGTCGGGAAGGCGCAGGGCCTCGGTGCGGCGGTGGGCGAGGCGTTCGGCGGCGGCGAGGGCTTCGGCGCGCGCGGTGTCCAGGGGTTCGGCGGAGCTGTGCACCCGCAGTCCCTTGCGCTCCCAGGTGACCAAATCGAGGGTGACGTGCGTGTCGATGTGATGGGTGCCGAGGAGGACGACGAGACCGTTCTGGCGTACGAGTCCGACGCAGGCGTTGAGCGTGGTGGGCGTGCCGACGGCGTCCACGGCGACGTCGAAGTCCGCGCCGATCGCCGCCAGTTGTTCGCTGCCGCCGTCCACGCGGCGTACCGCGTCGGCGCCCGCGGTGGACGACCGTTCGAGGCGCCACACGTCGAGGTCGGCGACGACGGCCTCGGCGGCGCCGCGTGCCAGCGCGACACGCAGCGCCAGCTGCCCGACGGGACCCTGTCCGACGATCGCCACACGGTCGCCGAGCCGCACGCCGCGGGTGGCGTGCACGGCCAGCGGCAGCAGTTGCAGGATCGCGCCCTGCTCGAAGGGGACGGCGTCGGGCAGCGCGCCCACGGATATCTCGCGGGCCAGCGCGAAGTCGGCGTACCCGGTGGTGAGCGGGGTCCGCACGAAGACCCGCTGCCCGGGCACGACCCGGCTCACGCCGGCGCCGGTCGCCTCGACGGTCCCGGCGATCTCATGACCGAAACAGCCCTCGGAGCAGTGCGCGCGCAGGCCGTAGTAGTGGAAGTAGGCGAGGTCGCTGCGGTTGCAGACCGTGCAGGCGCGCACGCGCACGAGCACCTCCAGCGGCCCCGGCTCCGGCACCGCCACGTCGGTGACCAGTCTGATGTCGCGCCTGCCGACGAGTTCATACCTGCGCATGGCCTTCCCCCCACCGGTTGCGATCAGCGGACGACTCCAGCATCGCCCAACTTCTCCTCGCGGGAGCTCGATTCGCCCGCCTCGGCCGGTTCCGGCTTCTTGACAGCTCCGATCGCCGCGCGCCAATATCCACTATCCGATTGGCCTGGACCAATCTGCAGGAGCCCCGCTGGGTGCCCCACGTCCCACGGGCCACGCCCCGTACGCCACGTACCCGCACCTTCGGAGGTCGCGCCATGGCACCGAGCAGTGACCCCACTCTGGAGCAGCTGGCCAACTCCGTGCTGCAGCCCGGCTTCGAGGGCACCACGGCCCCCGACTGGGTGCGCCGCCGCATCGCCGAGGGCCTGCGCTCCGTCGTGCTGTTCGCGCGGAACATCGAGACGCCCGAGCAGGTCGCCCGCCTCACCGCGAGCCTGCGCGCGGAGAACCCGGACCTCATCGTCGCCATCGACGAGGAGGCGGGCGACGTGACCCGTCTGGAGGCGTGGACGGGCTCGTCCCGGCCCGGCAACCTCGCCCTCGGCGCGGTGGACGACATCGACCTGACCGAGCGCGTGGCGCACGACATCGGCCGCGACCTGCACGCCGCCGGCGTGTCCCTCAACTTCGCGCCCAGCGCGGACGTGAACTCCAATCCCCTCAACCCGGTGATCGGCGTACGCTCCTTCGGCTCCCGCACCGACCTCGTCTCCCGTCACACGGCCGCCTGGATCCGCGGCCTGCAGAGCGCCGGCGTCGCCGCCTGCGCCAAGCACTTCCCCGGCCACGGGGACACGGTGGTCGACTCGCACTACGGTCTGCCGCAGGTGCGGGGCTCCGCCGAGGAGATCGCGCTCACGGCGCTGCCGCCGTTCATCGCCGCGCAGGAGGCGGGCGTCCGCGCGGTGATGACCGCCCATGTGCTGGCTCCCGCGTACGACCCCGACCTGCCGGCGACGCTCAGCCACCGCATTCTGGTGGACCTGCTCCGCGGCGAGCTGGGGTTCGACGGGCTCCTGGTCACCGACGGCATCGAGATGGGCGCCGTCACCGACCGCTACGGCATCGACGGGGCCACCGTCCGGGCGGTCGCGGGCGGGGTGGACGCGGTGTGCGTGGGCGGCGAGAGCGCCGCGGAGGCCACGGTCGACCTGCTCGCCACGGCCCTGGTCAAGGCCGTGCTCGGCGGCTCGCTCCCCGAGGAGCGGCTGGCGGCGGCGAGCGCCCGGGTCGCCGCGTTCGCCGCGTGGTCGGGCGAGCGCTCCCGGGCCGTGGCGGGGGCGGTGCGGGACTCGGACATCGGCCTGGTCGCGGCGCGCCGCGCGGTCCGCGTGCGCCACCGCTCCAAGACGGTGCTGCCCCTCACGGGCGCGCCGCACGTGGTGGAGCTGTCCCCCACGATGAACCTCGCCGTCGACGGCCACACCCCCTGGGGCGTCGCCGGCCCTTTGCGCGACCTGCGTCCGGGCACGACGTCCGTACGCCTGACCGAGCCTGAACTGGCGCACGAGGGCGACCTTTTGGAGCGGGAGGCCCTGGCTCCGGCGACGGGCCGGGCCTTGGTGGTGGTGGTCCGCGACGCGGCCCGCCACCGCTGGATGACCGACACGCTGACCCGCCTCCTGCGCAGCCGCCCCGACGCGCTGGTGGTCGAGATGGGCGTCCCGGGGGGCGACACGCCGGGCGCCGCCCATCTGATCACACACGGGGCGACCCGGGTGTCCGGGATCGCGGCGGCGGAACTCCTGGTGGGGGCCGGCGCCTGACCCGCCCCGCCGGGCGCCGGCCCCGTACGGTTCAGCCCTTGAGTGGGCCCTCGCAGTCGTAATCGGCGCTGCCCGCCCGGCCGTTGGACCAAATCTCCACCTGGCCGAACGAACAGTTCATGTCGGCGAGGTTGTTGTGCCCCGCCTCGGCACGGTCGAGCAGGTAGTAGTCCACCGTCTCCGACATGTCCTCGAACACGGCGTCCGGATCACCGGACGCGCTCAGGTTGGCGGTGATCCGCCCGGTGCAGAGGTAGCGGGGGCGCTCCGGGGCGCCGTTCGAGCGGCACTCGGGCGTGCTGCCCGTCGTCGCCTTGAAGGAGTCGCGGACCTGGGCGGCCGTGGTGTCGCGCAGCCGCGCCACCGGCACGTACGTCGTGTCCGGCACGAACAGCTCGTCGACGTGGGCGATCTGCCGGTCGAGGAAGGCGTCGTACGCGCTCTGCAGCCCGCTGTCCTTGCCGAGCCGGTCGCGCCAGGCGTCGAAGCCCGCCGGGTCGTCGGCGCGCAGCAGGGCGTACATCTCCCGGATGAGGGTGGGCCGTTCGCTCCACAGGAACTCGAAGAAGGTGCCCGCGTAGTCGTAGAAGCGGAAGCCGTCCCCGTCGTACGTGGCGTGCAGGAGCCGGTCGACGCTCATCCTCGGGCCGCCGCCCGCCGTGTCGTCGATGATGCCCTGGACCAGTGACTTGCGGACCTTGACGCCGTCGTCGCGGGTGGCGCCGTCGAAGAACTCGGCGGTGCCCTCGTCCATCGCGGTGGTCCGGTCGCCCTCGTACCAGGGGCCCTCGCCGAAGAAGCCGGGCACCGCCCAGCGGCCGTTGAGATAGTGCGTGTACTCGTGCCGGAAGAGCTCTTCCAGGGTCAGTGTCGAGTCCTGCGGGACGCGCCGCTGGTAGGTGTAGAAGGTCGCGCCCTGCTCGATGTAGACGCCGCCGTTGTTCGTGTCCATCCCGGTGAGCAGCGGGTGGTAGTTCTCGTAGTCGGCGCGGGAGGCGTAAAGCACCGTGGTCAGAGTGGTGTTGGGGTCGCCGGCGAGTGGTTCCCGGGTGCCGATGACGCGGTGGAACTGGGCCTTGACCTGCTTGCTCGCGTAGTAGAGCTGGTCGACGGTCCCCCGGTCGAGTGCGGTACGGGCCTTCATCCCGCCCTTGTCGTACGTGAAGGTGCGCGGGAAGAGGCGGCGTTCGATGTCCGCCTTGCAGACCTTGTACGGCGCGCAGGCCCCGTATTCGTTCAGCCAGGTGGCGACCTTGGCCCAAGGGGCGCTGCCCTCGCCGAAGTTGCGCGTGGTGACGGCGACCAGGCCGCCGAGTCCGGAGACGATCTCGTTCCTCAGCCCCTCGACCTGGCCGAACCTGCCGTACTCGCTGAGCGCGTCGCGGACCACCCAGGCGTTGGCCGTGCCCTTGAGGTGGGTGTGGCCGGCGAAGGCCTTGAAGGCGGCGCGGTAGGACGGGTCGGCCTTGACCGCCGCGTGGAAGGCGGTGTCCTGGTTGCCGGGATACACGCCCAGGTAGTTCAGCGACAGCGCGGCGAGCGCCGACCCGGCCCAGGAGGTGTCCTTGGCGGTCTCGGGGTGCGCGGCGTCCATGGTGGCCAGCACCCTTTTGACGAGCGGGAGTTGGTGCTGGCGCAGCCCGGGGGCGCTCGCCGCGTAGAGGGCCTCGCGCAGGGACTCGGCGTTGGAGCGGGTCACGTCGAAGGTGCGGGGGGCCGTGCCGTACGCGGCGACGGCCCGGCGCATGGCGTCGACGGTCGGGGCGTCGGTGACGTCGATCTCGTCGTGCGAGAAGTCCTGGTAGGCGACGGCGTGGAGGTAGGTGAGCAGCTCCAGGAGGTTGCTGCCGTTCTTGCCGTCGTGGGTGGCGGCGAGCCGGGTGACGCGGGCGGAGACGGCCTGGACGTGCGCGTCGGACATGACGGGGGCGAGTCGCTGGTCCCAGTTCCAGATGAGCCCGCTCAGACAGCCGTTGGCGGTGACGGCAGGGTCGGCGAGGAAGTCGGTGAACCGCTCGGGGGACAGACCGGTGACGCCGTCGAGGGTGCAGGGGGCCACCGCGCCTTTCGCCCCGGCGCCCTGCGATTTGGCGGTACGGCCGGGGGTGCCGCCGCCCGTGAGGCCACCGGGCGCCGGGATCTTGTACACGCCGGGCCTGAGGGCCTTCGCCCGGCGGTCGACGATGTCCAAGGGGTTCGGTTCGGCCGCCTTGCCCGTGGCGACGGAGGCGGAGGCGTGGCGGGGGGCCGCGGGGGCGGGGTCGGCCGCCGCGTATCCGTACTGGGCGGCCGTGGCGCAGAGGGTCGCCGCTATCGCGCCGGCGAGCGCGGATCTGCGCAGAGTTCGTGGACGTGGCTGGGACACCGATGGCTCCTGTGTGGGGTGGGGAGGTACTGCCTCGGTCAACTGCCTTGTGCGCGACGGCCCTTGAGGTTGCGTGCGGGTGACGTGTGCATGGCTGCCGCCTGACCATGTGATGCGTAACGTAGTAATGTGATATTGCACTGACAACCCCTCAGGAACGAGGAAACGGGAAATCTCCCGGGTCCCGGGGACTCTGCGGATCGCCCCGCTCGGGGTCACGCGGGGTCACGTGGGGCGGGGCGTGGCCGGTCAGGGCGGGTCGGGGCAGGTCAGGTCAGGTCAGGGTCATTCATGGCCGGTCATGGCTGCGAGGCGGCCTTCTCACCCGGCTCTCCCGGCTCCCCCAGCTCTCCCGGCTCTCCCGGCTCTCCCGGCTCGCGCAGGGTGCGCAGCAGGAACCGGCCGAGGGCGGGCAGGGCGATCAGCGGTACGAGGGCGGTGCGCAGGGAGGTGGCGTCGGCGAGTGCTCCGACGAGGGGACTCGCGAGGCCGCCGATGCTCACCGTCAGACCGAGCGTGACCCCGCTCGCGGTGCCCACGCGGTGGGGCAGATAGTCCTGGCCGAGGGTGATGTGCAGGGAGAACGGCACGTAGAGGCCGGCCGACGCGAGAACGACGAAGGGCAGGAGCAGCGGCGCCGGGGCGAGGACGACGCCCGCCACGGCGAACACCGTCAGGGTGTACGACCAGCGCACCACCGGCAGGCGTCCGTGGCGGGCGGCGAGCTTCCCGCCGGCGACGGTGCCGACGGCGCCGCCGAGGTAGAGGACGAAGAGCGCGAGGGTGCCCGCGGTCTCCCCGCCGCCGGTGCGCTGCCGCACGTACAGGGCGATGAACGTGCTCAGCCCGGTGAAGACGATGGAGCGGCAGGCGATGGCCGCGGACAGCCGCCGGAATGAGGGCCAGTCGTCCTCCGCGAGGACGGGGTCCGGCGCCCCGCTCGGGGCGGCGGCCGTCTCGACCGCCCGGATGCCCCGCAGTGCCGCCACGCACAGCGCCGCCCCGGCGAGGGCCGGGACCACGAGGAGCGGGGAGGCGCGCAGGCCACCTGTGGCGACGACGGCGGCGGTCAGCAGGGGCGCGGTCGCGAAACCGAGGTTGCCGCCCAGGGAGAACCAGCCCATGGCGGTGTGATCGCCCCGGCCGGCCCGCCGCGCCACGCGTGCCGCCTCCGGGTGGTACGCGGCGACGCCGATCCCGGACACGGCGACGACGAGCAGCGTCAGGACGTAGTGCCCGCCGACCCCGGCGAGGGCCACCCCGGCCCCGCCGACCAACGTGCTCACCGGCAGCAGCCACGGCATGGCCCATCTGTCGGTCAGCGCGCCGAACAGCGGCTGCACGAGGGAGGAGAGCAGGGACGCGGCGAGCACGATGCCGGACGCGGCGGCGTAGCTGTAGGCACGCTCCGCCACGAAAAAGGGCACGAGCGCGGCGACGGCGCCTTGATAGACGTCCACGCAGGCGTGACTGAGGGCGAGGAGGAGGATGGGGCGGGGGCGGCGAGTGGGGCGGGGGCGGTCGACGGTTCGGGAACGGCGGGTAAGGCGGGGGCGGCGAGTGGGGCGGGGGCGGTCGACGGTTCGGGAGCGGCGGGTAAGGCGGGGGCGTTTGGTGCCGGTGCGGCGAGTGGATTGGGGTCGTTGGGGGCGGCGGGTGAATTGGGCGTGGCGGATGCTCCGCAGAGGCCCGCCGACTCGGGAATGGTTCACCGCCTCATCGTCGCGACCCGTTCCGCTGGCGCGCTTCCGATAAAATGCCAACTCATGCCGGACAACCGCCACTCTTCGCCGGAGCCGGACATTCACCATCCCGGGCCAGTGCCGGGCACCGCCCAGCCCCCGCTTGTGCCGGGCACCCACCACGCCCAGCCGGCGCCGGATGTCGCCCACGCCCCGCCCATGCCGGACGTCGCGCACTTCCCGCCTGTGCCGGGCACCCGCCACGTCCAGCCAGTGCCGGACGCCGCCCATCGGCCGCCTCCAGGTACCCAACACCCCCAATCAGCACCGGACATTGGCCACACCCACCCAGCACCGGACGTCGCCCATCAGCCGCCTGTGACGGGCACCCACCACCCCCAGCCAGTCCCGGGCACCCACCACCCCCAGCCAGCGCGCGACATCCCCCACCCCCAGAATCCAGAGCCGGTCACCCCCACCGCCCAGCCGGCCCCCGGCATCCGCCACACCCCCGAGGCTCCCACCCGCACCCAGGCCCTGGCCCCCGGCGAACGCATCGACGCGCACCGCCACGACGACCACCAGATCATCTACGCGGGCTCCGGCGTCGTGGCCGTCACCACCGGCGCCGGCACCTGGTTCGCGCCCGGCACCCGGGCCCTGTGGGTTCCCGCCGGATGCGTCCACGCCCACCGCGCCCACGGCCACTTGGCCCTGCACCTGCTGGGCCTGCCCGCCACCACGAACCCGCTGGGCCTCGATGCCCCGACGGTCCTCACCGTCGGCCCGCTGCTGCGCGAACTGATCCTCGCCTGCACACGGGAGCCGCACGAGGACACCCCTGAGCGCCGGCGCCTGCGCGCGGTGCTCCTGGACCAACTGCGCGCCTCACCCCAGCAGCCCGTCCAGCTGCCCACCCCCTCGGACCCCCGCCTCGCGACCGTCTGCGACCTGCTGCGCGACGACCCCGCCGACCCACGCGGCCTGGCTGAACTGGCCGCCGATGCCGGGGCCGGCGAACGCACCCTCAGCCGCCTCTTCCGCCGCGAACTGGGCATGACCTTCCCGCAGTGGCGCACCCAGCTCCGGCTCTATCACGCCCTGCGGATGCTGGCCGACGGACTGCCGGTCACCACGGTCGCGCACCGCTGCGGGTGGTCGTCCACCAGCGCTTTCATCGACGTGTTCCGCCGCGCGTACGGCTACACCCCCGGCACCCACAACCGACGCGACTGACCACTCCTCCCGACCGCCCCGCCCTCCGCCTGCGCCAACTCCCGTCCCCGCACGCACCCTTGGCAGCACCAGTGCCATGTGAAATATTACTGCCGTGCTGACGGGACACCTTTGCGGACGGCCGGAAACCTCGGATCTCATCGTCGTGGGAGCGGGAGTCGTCGGCGCGGCCTGCGCCTACTACGCCTGCCTCTTCGGCCTCGACGTCACCGTCGTGGACCGCGGCCCCGTCGCGGGCGGCACCACGGGCGCGGGCGAGGGAAACCTCCTCGTCTCCGACAAGGAGCCGGGCCCGGAACTCCAACTGGCCCTGTTGTCGACCCAGTTGTGGCGCGACCTCCCGACCTCGCTCCCCGCACGCGTCGAGTACGAGAGGAAGGGCGGCCTGGTCGTCGCCTCCACCGAGGCCGGGCTGGCCGCGCTGCGGGACTTCGCGGCAGGACAGCAACGTGCGGGCGTCGAAGCGGCCGAGGTCCCGGCCGACCGCCTGGCCGACCTGGAACCCCACCTGGCCCACGGTCTCGCGGGCGGCTTCCACTACCCACAGGACGCCCAGGTCCAACCGGCCCTGGCAGCAGCGCACTTGCTCCGAGCGACGGCCTTGGAAGGAAAAGAGGACGGCGGCGACAGGGGACGCCTCACACTGCGGCTCGGCGAGGAAGTCACCGCGGTACTCACCGGGTCCGGCGGCGCGGTACGAGGAGTGCGGACGCCCCGGGGCGACCTCCGCGCACCGCACGTCGTCAACGCCACCGGCACCTGGGGCGGCCGGCTCGCCCGCCTCGCGGGCGTCGAACTGCCGGTGCTGCCCCGTCGCGGCTTCGTCCTCGTCACCGAACCCCTGCCGCGCGTGGTGCGGCACAAGGTGTACTCCGCCGACTACGTCGCGGACGTCGCGAGCGGCTCCGCCGCCCTCCAGACCTCCGCGGTGGTGGAAGGCACCCCGGCGGGCCCGGTGCTCATCGGGGCGAGCCGGGAGAGAGTGGGCTTCGACCCCACTCTGTCCGTGGAGGTCCTGCGGCGCCTCGCGACCCAGGCCACCCGGCTCTTCCCCGCCCTCGCCGAGGTGCGGGCGATCCGTGCCTACGCGGGCTTCCGGCCCTACCTCCCCGACCACCTCCCCGCGATCGGCCCCGACCCCCGCGTCCCCGGGCTGCTGCACGCGTGCGGCCACGAGGGCGCGGGCATCGGGCTCGCGCCGGCGACGGGCCTGCTCATCGCCGCGATGCTGACGGGCCGTGAACCACCGCTGGACGTGACGCCGTTCGCCCCCGAACGCTTCACGGGAAAGGCCGACGAGAAGGTGCGGGACACATGAGAAGCACGAGGCGCACGAGACGTACGGGGGCGAGCGAATGAGCTGGGCGAGAGGGGCCGGGCCCATGGCAGGTGACGACGTAACATCCACCACCCGAAGGCCCGACGACCGGGACCGGGACGCGGACCAGGACCAGGACCAGAAGTACCCCGGCGGCCGCTCACCCGCAGCGCTCGTGGGCGCCACACCGGACGCCGCCTTCACCATCACCTTCGACGGACGCGAACTGACCGCGCTGCCCGGGCAGTCCCTCGCCGCCGCTCTCTGGTCCGCGGGCATCCTCGCCTGGCGCCGTACCCGGATCGGCGGACGGCCGCGCGGGGCGTTCTGCGGCATCGGCCAGTGCTACGACTGCCTCGCGACCGTCAACGGACGCCCGAACCGGCGGGCGTGCCTGGTCACCGCGCGGCCCGGTGACGCGGTGAGCACACAGGAAGGGGACGGCCATGCCGGGCTCGCCGTCTGAGACGTACGATCTCGCGGTACTCGGCGCCGGTCCGGCGGGCCTGGCCGGCGCGGTGACGGCCGCCGAACTTGGCCTGAGGGTCGCACTGTTGGACGCCGCCGGTCAGCCGGGCGGCCAGTTCTACCGGCACCCCTCACCGGCCACGGGCGCCACCCGCCCCGAGGCCCTGCACCATGACTGGTCCACGTTCGCCGGGCTGCGCGCTCGACTGGCGGCGAGCGACGTCACCCTGCTCTTCGGCCACCACGTCTGGACGGTGACACGCGAGGCGGCCGCCGGCCTGGCACCGTCTGGGGCACCCCTACCGCCCCAGTGGGCCGTCCACGCCCTCACCGGGGATGACCCGGATCACCCGTCCGCCGGGGAAGAGCCCGGCTCGGGGAGGGAGCCGGTCATCGTGCGGGCCCGAACGGTCCTCCTCGCGACCGGTTCGTACGAGCGCCACCTGCCCTTCCCCGGCTGGACCCTGCCCGGCGTCGTCGGCGCGGGCGGCGCCCAGGCCATGCTCAAGTCGGGGCTCGCCCTGCCCGGCCGCCGTGTCGTCGTCGCGGGCAGCGGCCCGCTGCTGCTCGCCGTCGCCGCCTCGCTCACCGCGGCCGGGGCCCGCGTCCCCGAGGTGATCGAGGCCTCGGGATACCTCGGCTACGCCCGCCGCCCCGGCGCCCTCGCCGCCAACCCGCACAAGCTCGCGGAGGCCGCGCTCCACGGCACGGCCCTGCTGCGCCACCGGGTACGCCTGCGCACCCGCACCGCCGTGACCCGAGCGCACGGCACAGACCGGGTGGAGGCCGTGACGGTCACCCGCCTGGACCGCGATTGGCGGCCGATCCCGGGTACGGCGCGCCGCATCGCCTGCGACGCGCTCGCGGTGGGCCACGGCCTCGTCCCGCAGATCGACCTGGCCACCGCACTCGGCTGCGCCACCCGCCGCACCGCCGACGGAACCCACGCCCTCGAACTGAGCCCCCTTCAGGAGACCTCGCTCCGGGGCCTCTGGGCGGCGGGAGAGACGTCAGGCATCGGCGGCGTCCAACTGGCCATATCCGAAGGCGCCTTGGCGGCCCACGCGATCGTGTCCCGCCTGACCGGCGCCCCTCGGGCCCCGCTGTCCCACCTGCGCGCCCTGCGACGGCGTCGCGACCGCGGGCGCGTCTTCGCCGAGACGATGACCGCCGCGCACGCGCCGGGCCCCGGCTGGACGCGGTGGCTGCCCGACGACACGGACGTATGCCGCTGCGAGGAGGTGCCGGCCGGGCGCGTCCGCGAGGCGGTGGCCGACTACGGCGCCCGTGACGCCCGTACCGTCAAGCTCCTCACCCGGGCGGGCATGGGCTGGTGCCAGGGCCGCATGTGCGGGACCGCCGTGGCCTGCCTCGCGGCGCAGCCCACCGGCACCCCCGCGACCTCCGGCACCCCCGTGACCTCCGAGACCCCGGCGCCCCCCACCACCACGCCCCCCGACCGGCGCCCACTGGCCGCGCCCGTCCCCCTCGGCGTCCTGGCCCGCCTGCCCGAGCCACGCCCCGCCCCTCAGGACCCGCCCCCCGCACAAGCCCCACCCGCCACTTCCAGCTCACCCCCGACGACCTCCACCACGCCCAACACACCCGACGCACCGACCCACCCCCCTAAGCGCACACCCCGAACAGAGCCGGACCACCCCACGGGCCACCCCGCCGACGACCCCACAGAAGGGCACCCCTCATGACCTCCGCCACCTGGACCCCGGACCGCCCCTGGCGCGGCATCATGGTCGCCACGGCGCTCCCCCTGCGCGAGGACCTCTCGATCGACTACGACGCCTACGCCGAGCACGTCCGGCACCTCCTCGCGAACGGCTGCGACGGTGTGGTCCCCAACGGCTCCCTGGGCGAGTACCAGACCCTCACCGACGACGAACGCGCCCGCGTCGTCCGCACCGCCGTCGACGCGGCGGGCGACGGAGCGCGCGTGATGCCCGGCGTGTCCGCCTACGGCAGCGCCGAGTCCCGCCGCTGGGCCGAGCAGGCGGCGGAGGCGGGCTGCGGCTCGGTGCTCCTCCTGCCGCCGAACACCTACCGCGCCGACGAAGGTGCCGTGCGCGCCCACTACGCCGAGACGGCCAAGGCGTGGGTGCCCGTGGTCGCGTACAACAACCCGCTCGACACGAAGGTCGACCTGACGCCCGACCTGCTGACCCAACTGCACGCGGACGGCAGCATCGTGGCGGTGAAGGAGTTCAGCGGTGATGTGCGCAGGGCGTACGAAGTCGCCGAACTGGCGCCTGAGCTGGACCTGTTGATCGGCGCGGACGACGTCCTCGTCGAACTGGCCCTCGCGGGCGCGGTCGGCTGGGTCGCCGGCTATCCGAACGCCTTTCCCGCGTCCTGCGCGGAGTTGTACCACGCCGCCTGCGCGGGCGATCTGGAAACGGCGCTCCCGCTCTACCGGTCACTGCACCCGCTTCTGCGCCAGGACTCCAAGACCGAGTTCGTGCAGTCCATCAAGTTGTCGATGGACATCGCGGGCCGCTTCGGCGGACCGAGTCGCCCCCCGCGTCCCGCGCTGACCGGCGCCACGGAGGCTCTGGTGCGGTCGGCCACGGAAAAGGCACTGGCGGCCGGCCACCACTAGCCCACCAACCACCAGCCACCCGCCCCCCCTATCCCCCTGCCCCGTCACGTTTCCACGTCTCTACACTCCAAGAGGAGACGCATGCGCACTCGTCACGTCTTCCACGCCGTCGACTCGCACACCGAGGGCATGCCCACCCGGGTGATCACCGGGGGTGTGGGGGTGATCCCCGGGGCCACCATGGCCGAGCGCAGAGTCCACCTCATCGAGCACCTCGACCACCTGCGCACCCTCCTGATGCACGAGCCGCGCGGGCACTCCGCGATGAGCGGCGCGATACTCCAGCCCCCGACACGCCCCGACGCCGACTACGGCGTCCTCTTCATCGAGGTCTCCGGGGTGCTGCCCATGTGCGGGCACGGCACCATCGGGGTGGCCACCGTGCTGGTCGAGACCGGCATGGTCCCGGTCACCGAGCCGGTCACCACGGTCCGCCTGGACACACCGGCGGGCCTGGTCCGCGCCGACGTGCAGGTGGCCGACGGCGTGGCGACGTCCGTCACCTTCACCAACGTGCCGGCGTTCTGCGTGGCCCTGGACCGCGAGGCCGAGGTGCCGGGCCTCGGCACGGTGGCGTATGACCTGGCCTTCGGCGGCAACTTCTACGCGTTCGTCCAGCTGGACGCGCTGGGCCTGCCGTTCGACCGGGCGCACAAGGACGATCTCCTCGCGGCGGGACTGGCCCTCATGGAGACGATCAACGCCTCGCCGGACCGTCCGACGCACCCCGAGCAGCTCGACATCGCAGGGCTGAAGCACGTCTACCTGGCCGCGCCCGGCTCCGACGCACAGCGCTCGCGGCACGCGATGGCGATCCACCCCGGCTGGTTCGACCGCTCCCCGTGCGGGACGGGCACCTCCGCGCGCATGGCGCAGCTGCACGCGCGCGGCGAACTCCCGCTGGACCGGGACTTCGTCAACGAGTCCTTCATCGGTACGGAGTTCACCGGCTGCCTGATCGCGCGCACGGAGGTGGCGGGCCTGCCGGCGGTCGTGCCCCGGATCACCGGCCGCGCCTGGATCACCGGTACGGCCCAGTACTTCCTGGACCCCACCGACCCGTTCCCGGCCGGCTTCACCCTCTGACCCCCGGCCGGAACGGTCCCGGCCGGAACGGTCCCGGCCGGAACGCTCCCCGCCCCCCCGCAACTCGCAACGTGACATTGTACTTTGGTGATCCGCGCGGGCGCGGGCATCACCGGAGGGGAGCACCATGGGGCACCTGAAGCAGAAGAACCTCATCACGACCAGGGAGCGGCTGCGCGACCAGGTCGCCCATGCTCTGCGCGCCGCCCTGATCTCCGGCGAGCTGCGGCCGGGCGAGATCTACTCCGCGCCGGGCCTCGCCGAGGACTTCGGCATCTCGGCGACGCCGGTGCGCGAGGCGATGCTCGATCTGGCCCGCGAGGGCCTGGTCGAGCCCGTCCGCAACAAGGGCTTCCGCGTCACGGAGGTCAACGAGCGCGACCTCGATCAGTACACGGAGATCCGGGCCCTGATCGAGATCCCCATGGTCGGCCGGATCACCCGCACCGCGGCCCGCGAGGACCTGGAGGTGCTGCGCCCGGTCGCGGAGGAGATCGTCCGGGCCGCCCGCGAGCACGATCTCATCGCCTATCTGGAGGCGGACCGCCGCTTCCACCTGTCGCTCCTCGCCCTCTCGGGCAACGACCGCCTGGTCGAGACCGTCGGCGAACTCCGCAAGCGCTCCCGCCTCTACGGTCTCACCGCCCTGGACGAACGGGACCAGCTGACCCCGTCGGCCGAGGAGCACATCGAACTCCTCGACCTGATGCTGTCGGGCGACGCGACGGCAGCGGAACAATGCATGGCCCGCCACCTAGGCCACGTCCGCTCCCTCTGGGCCACGTCCTGACGCCCACCTCCTGCGGGGGGGCCAGCACTTCAGGTTTATGCGACAACGCAAATATTGGCGCGATCGCGTGGACGGCGATGGGACACCCTCCGTACGGTCATGGAGCCGCCCCGCGAAGGGGCGGGGGACAGGGGGTTTCACCATGGCTCGTGAGGAACTTACCCGGCTCACCGGAAACGGCAACGGAAATGGCAACGGGGGGCCGTGCGGAAAGGACGACTGCCCGAACGTCTACCGCACCGCGTCCGGCTCCATCGTCGTCCAGGGCGACGTGTCCAAGGCATTCCAGCCCGCAAAGGGGGAAGGACTTGTCGAGATCCCCGAGGACGTTCTGAGGGAGGCTGTCCGTGCTCTTGGCTGGTGAAGACTGGGCCGCGCGCTTCGAGGGCTTCCAGCGGGAAGCATGGCGTCTTGAGACCCTGCCGCAGTACCTCATGCCGCAGGAGGCCGAGGAGCTTCAGGCGTTCCGCTACGGTGCGCGCATCGACCCCGCAACGGTCCACAACGAGTACACAGACCGGCTCCGCAGACAGGCCACGGAGGGCCGCGTTCAAGGACGCGTCCATATCGTCACTCAACCTCTGTCCGAGTACCTGCGGTTCGAGTTCTCCCAGTACTACCGGCCGCACCTCTTGGCCGGGGAGCAGATCCGCATCCTTGACGTGACCGACAGAACCAACCCGCTTGAAGGGGTCCAAGACTTCTGGATGTTCGACCGATCGGAAGTCGTGCTCATGAACTATGAACCTGACGGGAAGCAGATCAACCGCGAGATATTCGTGGGCGACGTGGCCCCGTTCATCGAATACCAGCGAATCGCGGTAGCTGAGTCCGTGCCCTTCGAGGAGTTCGTGAAGGGTCTTGAACTTTGAGCCTGAACGGCTAGGCCAGTCCAGGTCGGACCTAGCGGAAGCATTGCGAAGCCTGCGGAAGCGAGCCGGGAAGACTCAGACCTGGCTCGCTCGCCGCTGCAACATGTCACAAACCAAGATCAGCAACATGGAGAGCGGGAAACTCACTCCCGTCGTTGTCGACGTAGAGCTGATTCTTGAAGCACTTGGGACCGATGACCCGGCAGCCTCGCAGATCCTCGAACTGGTTCGCACCGCGAATACCGAGTGGCAGGATCATTGGTCTTCACGGCGTCGAGGCCTGGACAAGAAGCAGAATGAGCTGGCCAGGATCGAAACGGTCACAACAGAGTTCCGATTCTTCCTCCTCTCGGCGATCACAGGGCTACTGGCGACGCCGGAGTATGTGCGTGCCAGCATCGCGGACACTCCCGGAGACCAGTCCAAGACCATTGCGAAGAAACTGGAACGCCAGAGCGTCCTCTATGACTCGTCGAAGTCTTTCACGTTCCTACTGACGGAACAGGCCGTTCGCTGGCCCTTGCTGCCACCTCTCGCCATGGCAATGCAGCTCGACCGACTGGCTTCGGTATCTCGAATTCCTGGCGTTCGGCTCGGGGTCATCCCCTTGGCGGGCCACATTTCGGAGATGCCGCTGAACACTTTCACGGTATACGACCGGCGACTGGCCACCGTGGAAACCGACACCGGTGCATTGATCCTGCGGGACCATCGCGACGTGAACGCGTACCACGAGTACTTCGAGAGGTATGAGTCGTACGCGGCGTT
Source organism: Streptomyces sp. NPDC005898 (assembly GCF_040629635.1). NCBI lineage: Bacteria > Bacillati > Actinomycetota > Actinomycetes > Kitasatosporales > Streptomycetaceae > Streptomyces > Streptomyces sp. NPDC005898. The sequence continues at coordinate 472,079 of NZ_JBEXWC010000001.1, forward strand.
CGGAGACGAGTGCCGGAAACTCCTGAACAAATGGTCCGAGACTTTTACCCGACCACACGAATAGAGCTAGAGGTTCCTGGCCTGCGGGCCGAAGATGTGCCCATGCCGACCTATCCGAATTCGGGAGTCGGCCACAGCGACGACCCCGGCGTTACGTGCCGAAGTCAGAGCGACCCCAGTTCTGAGCCTGCCCCGTAATTGATCTCACAGGAAGGCACACTCATGCCCGAAACCGATCTGTACGGCCTGCCCCTCGACGGCGCTACGTTCTTCAAGGCGTGTGGGGGCAACACGCACCCCGACGGTGAGTCCTGCGCCACGCTGGCGAAGATCGGCCCCGGCGCGTGGGCGTTGGGCGACAGCAAGCGGCCCGGCGCGGAGCCGTTGCGCTTCACCACCGAGGAACTGACCGCGGCCGGTATCGACCCGGCCCGCTTCGGCCTGTCCGCCTGACAGCCATGCGTGCCCCCGGCTCTGGCTCGCCCCGAGAGGTGGGCCGGGGGCGCTTCTCTTCTTCCTGTACTGAACGGGACGGCAGTTGCACCACCACGGCTATCTGTGGACCGGCTCCAAGCAGCGGTTCGACGACGAGGCACTGAGACGGCCCCCGCACCCCGCACCACCACCGGCCGACAAGCCGGAGCTGATCGCGCGGTACAAGGAAGTGAAGGCGGAATTCCCGACCGTGGACCTGCCCCCGCTGGAAACGGCCCACTGGCTGATCAAGCCCGCGAAACTGGTGCGCGGCACCTGGGAGGAGCCGAAGGAAGCGGCGGACTGGCTCGGGCAGCGGCTGGCGGAATACGCGCCCCGGTTCGCCTCAGAGTCGGACCGCGACAGTACACGGCTGGCACTACTGGTTCAATCCGCTGTTGATCGGCTGGGTTGGGGTGGAGACGTGGCCCACGGCTTCTACCTCGAACGGCCTTCGTACCTGTCCCTGGCCCTGGTGTGCTGCTCACCGCATCGCAGCATGCCGGAACTCGACTGTCCGGCGAGGCGGCCGTGACCAGGGCATTCGCCGGGCTGTTGGTCCCGCCGCACCCCGGAAACGCAGAAGACCCCACATGAAGTGGGGTCTCAGCTGGTGTCCGAGGGGGGACTTGAACCCCCACGCCCGATAAAGGGCACTAGCACCTCAAGCTAGCGCGTCTGCCATTCCGCCACCCGGACCAGGTGTCTGTCGCCGTGTGGTGTTCCCCGCGGCGACATGGACAACAATACCAAGGTTTCGGAGTGCCTTTCACCTGCGTATCGGCCCGCCGACCGCCGGATGCCCGGCGGGTGTCCCGGCTCGCGCGGGTTCTCACCCGGAGTGATGATCCCTTCACGGTAGGGGGATGAAGGCGGCCCGGTGATCCCGGCCGGTTTACCTCCGGGGTAATCGACGGCCGCCGCCGGCGTGCCGCACCATGGGGTCGCCACGCCCCCCAGCGGAAGGTCACCCCATGTCGGACACCCTGCCCCAGAACGACGATCCGCGCGCCCAGCTGCTCGCCGCCGTTCCCTTCGCCGGGCACCTCGGCATCACCTTCGCCGAGACGCGGCCGGACCGTGTGGAGGGCACCCTGCCCTGGTCGCCGGAGCTGTGCACGGCGGGCGGCGTGCTGCACGGCGGAGCGGTGATGACGCTCGCTGACACGGTCGGCGCGGTGTGCGCGTACCTCAATCTGCCCGACGGCGCGGCCACGTCGACGATCGAGTCCAAGACCAACTTCCTGCGAGCCGTGCGCTCCGGGACGGCCCGCGCGGTGGCCCGTCCGCTGCACATCGGCGGCTCCTTCATCGTCGTACAGACCGAGATGTACGACGATCAGGAGCGCCTCGTCGGGCAGACCACGCAGACCCAGGCGGTCCTCGCCGCCCGCGGCGCCTGAGCCCCAGCGACCTGAGCCCCGGCACGGGGCCCCCGTAACACGCCGCGCGCCCCCGCGCTCACGGACAGCGCACGACCTGCCCCGCGTACGAGAGGTTCCCGCCGAAGCCGAACAGCAGGACCGGGTCGCCGGAGCGCAGTTCCCCGCGTTCGACCAGCTTGGACAGGGCCATCGGGATGGAGCCCGCCGAGGTGTTCCCGGAGTCGACCACATCGCGGGCGACGACGGCGTTGACCGCGCCGATGCGCTCCGCGAGCGGCTCGATGATGCGGAGGTTGGCCTGGTGCAGGACGACCCCGGCGAGGTCGGCGGGGGTGAGCCCGGCGCGTTCGCAGGCCGTGCGCGCCAGCGGCGGCAGCCGGGTCGTCGCCCAGCGGTAGACGCTCTGGCCCTCCTGGGCGAAGCGCGGCGGGGTGCCCTCGATGCGCACGGCGTTGCCCATCTCGGGCACCGAGCCCCACAGCACCGGGCCGATGCCGGGCTCCTCGCCGGGCCCGCAGGCCTCGACGACGACCGCGCCCGCCCCGTCCCCGGTCAGCACGCAGGTAGTGCGGTCCGTCCAGTCCGTGACCTCGGACATCTTGTCGGCGCCGATGACCAGGGCCCGGGTGGCGGCCCCGGCCCGCAGCGTGTGGTCGGCGGTGGCGAGCGCGTGCGTGAAGCCCGCGCACACGACGTTGATGTCCATCGCGGACGGCGAGGGGATGCCGAGCCGGGCCGAGACGCGGGCGGCCATGTTCGGTGACCGGTCGATGGCCGTGGAGGTGGCGACCAGGACCAGGTCGATCGCGTCGGGGGTCAGGCCCGCGGCGGCCAGGGCCTTCCCCCCGGCGTGCGCGGCCAGCTCGTCGACCGGCTCCTGCGGGCCCGCGATGTGACGGGTGCGGATGCCCACCCGGGACCGGATCCACTCGTCGCTGGTGTCGACCAGGCCCGCGAGATCCTCGTTGGTGAGGATCTTGGCGGGCTGATAGTGGCCGATGGCGACGATGCGCGAGCCGTGCATGTACGGGTCCCCCTTGTTGCCGGAGATGCGGGACCCTCCAGTCTGGTCAGCGACTCACCGGTAACCGGGGGTGTAAAGCGACAGGAAAGGCGCGTGTGCTTTGGATGCTTCTCATGATCCGGTCACCCTCCGAAGAACTGTGTGACCTTATGTGCGAGTTTTCACGACTTGCCACGAGTTCCACGCGTCCCGCGTGTACGAATCGCGTCCCGCGTGTACGAGTACCGCCGCGGCCTCGGCCGCGGGGGCACGTCTCGCGTGCAGGACAATGGCAAGGTGACGGCCACCTCGGCCGCCAGCACGTACAGAACCGGGGCTGATCAGGACATGGGACGAGTCACGGAGCGACGCAAGGTCATCCGGATCCGGGACGGGCACGTCTCCGAGCGGCCCGACACCCTGGTCGCCGAGGAGCCCCTGGAGATCCGGCTGAACGGCGGGCCGCTCGCCATCACCATGCGCACGCCGGGCGACGACTTCGCGCTCGCGGCGGGTTTCCTGGTGAGCGAGGGGGTGCTCGGGGGCGCCAAGGACCTGCGGAACATCGTGTACTGCGCGGGCGCCACCGAGGACGGCTCGAACACGTACAACGTGGTGGACGTCCGCACGACGCCCGGCCTCCTCCTGCCCGACATCACCCTGGAGCGCAACGTCTACACGACCTCGTCCTGCGGCCTGTGCGGCAAGGCGAGCCTGGACGCCGTGCGCACCACCGCCCGGTGGCCGATCGCCGACGCTCCCCCGGTGCGCGTCGGCACCGAGCTGCTGGCGGGTCTGCCCGACCGGCTGCGCGAGTCCCAGCGGGTCTTCGACCGGACCGGGGGCCTGCACGCGGCGGCCCTGTTCGACGAGGAGGGGCGGCTGCTGGACATACGGGAGGACGTGGGGCGGCACAACGCCGTCGACAAGCTCGTGGGCCGGGCGCTCCAGGACGGGCGGCTCCCGCTGTCGCGCGCGATCCTGCTCGTCTCGGGCCGCGCCTCGTTCGAGCTCGCCCAGAAGGCGGTGATGGCGGGCATCCCGGTGCTCGCCGCCGTCTCCGCGCCGTCCTCCCTCGCGGTCGACCTGGCCGCCGAGACCGGTCTGACGCTGATCGGTTTCCTGCGCGGCTCCTCCATGAACGTGTACGCGGGCGAGCACCGCGTCGCCCTGCGGGCCCCGGCCGCCCAGGGCTGACCCGGCTCCGAACAGCGGCACGGCCCTGACCCGGCCCCGACCCGTCCGGCCGGCCGGGCGGACGGCGGGACGGGCGGACGGACGGACGGGCGGACGGACGGACGGCCAGCCAACCGGTCGCTTCAGGACACCCCGGAGATCCGGGTGAGCATCTCCAGGAACCGGGTACGCTCGGCGTCCGACAGCGGCGCGAGGAGTGTCCCGTTGGCCCGCTCGGCCGCTTCGGTGCAGCGCGCCACGAGACGCCGCCCCTTGGCCGTGATGGTGATCGCGTTCTTGCGGCGGTCCTTCGGGTCCGGGGCGCGGTCGACGAGTCCCTCCGCCTGGAGGTCGTTGAGGACGCCGACCATGTCCTTGGGGTCGAGCAGCACGCTTCGGCCCAGTTCGGCCTGGGCGACCGGGCCGAGGTCGGCGACGGCCGCGAGCACCACGTGGTGCCACATCTTCAGGCCCTCCTGGGCCAGCGCGTCGGCGACCAGGGCACGTCCACGGGCGGCGGCGCGGCCGAGCAGCCAGCTGGGGAGGGTACGGATCGCGCTGGGGGCGGGTGGCGTCGTGGGCATGGGAGGAGCCTAGCGAGAGAGGAACGAAATCATTGGACCTCCCTATGAAATTTCCTATACCGTTGGGACCTCCAATGATTTTCTGATCCACTCCGGAGGTGGTGCGGATGCGTCGCGTCCGTTACGAACGCAGCGGCGGTCCCGAGGTCCTGTTCGTGGGGGAGGCGCCCGTCCCCCCGCCGGGCCCCGGCGAACTGCTCGTCCGCGTGGAGGCGGCCGGTGTGACCCTGCCCGTCGTCCGCAAGGTCCGCGAGCCCCGCGAGCCGATCGCCCTCGGCGGCGAGATCGCCGGAGAGGTCGTCGCACTCGGCGAGGGCGTCACCGGCCACGCGGTGGGCGACCGTGTCACGGGGCTCGTCTTCGGGCACGGCTACGCCGACTACGCCCTGCTCCACACCGCGATGGCCTCCCCCGTGCCGGGCGGCGCGAGCGCGGTCGACGCCGTCGCGCTGGTGCGCCCCGGGCTCGTCGCCAGGGGCGCGCTGGAGGCCGCGCGCCCCGAGCCGGGTGAGGCCGCGCTCATCACGGCGGCGGCGAGCGGCGTCGGCCACCTGGCGGTGCAGCTCGCGCGGGCGAAGGGGGCCGGGCGGATCGTCGGCGCGGTCTCCGACGCCGGCAAGGCCGACTTCGTGCGCGGACTCGGCGCCGACGACGTCATCACGTACGACCGCAAGGACTGGGGCGAGCCCGTCGACTACGCCCTGGACGCGGTCGGCGGCGACCTGCTCGCGCCCGCCGTGGCGGCCCTCGCCCCGCACGGGCGCCTGGTGGCCTACAGCTCGGGCGGCGGCACCGTGGCGGCGTACGACCTGCTCGTCGGCGCGAAGTCCGTCATCGGCTTCCAGATGGCGCTCATCGCCCGCGGGAAGCCCGCGCTGTACGAGGCCTGGCGGCGGGAGCTGTGGCAGCTGTACGCGGCGGGTGAGCTGCGGCCCGCCGTGCACGCCCGGTACGCCCTGGAGGACGCGGCCCTCGCCCATGCGGCGATCGAGGAGCGGGCCAACCTCGGGAAGGTGGTCCTCGTCCCGTGACCGCCCGGCCCGTGCCCCCCGCACGTCGAAGGGGGAGCGGCACGCGGGGCTCCCCCGGCGCACGGTTCTTGTGAGGTGCGGTGGGCGCCAGTACCGTCTGTGGCGCGCACGTAGGACGTGGGATGTCAGGACGTCCCGTCGCCGTCGCCGCTCCGGAGTCACCGCGCCGCTCCACCGCCACCGCTCCACCGTCACCGCCGTCGCTCCATCGCCTTCACCGTCGCTCCCCCGCCACCGCCGTCGCTCCATCGCCTTCACCGCTGCTCCGCCGCCATCGCTCCATCACCACCGCCGTCGCTCCGTCGCCATCGCCGTCGCCAGGAAAGGCGGGCCGCACCATGTCGTCGAGGTCGTCGAGTTCGAGCCTCCGTGTACGCCTCAGATCCCTTGGGCCCACCGCCGCCGCCGTGCTGGCGCTCGCCGTCGGCGCCCTGCTGCCGGCGCCCCTCGCGCGGGCGGCGGCCGAACCCGAGCCGCCGTTCGAGCAGCAGGTGCTGTTCAAGGCCTCCCAGGATCCCGGATACACCTGCTTCCGCATCCCCGCAGTCGTGCGGACGACGAAAGGCACCCTCCTCGCCTTCGCCGAGGGCCGGGTCAACGACTGCAGTGACGCGGGAGACATAGACCTGGTCCTGAAGCGGTCCGACGACGGGGGCCGCACCTGGGGCCCGCTCCGCGTCATCAACGAGGGCGCCGGCGACACGCACGGCAACCCGGCGCCGGTCGTCGACCGCGAGAGCGGCCGCGTGCTGCTCGCGGAGACGTACAACACCGGCCGCACGGACGGCAAGAACTGCGAGGTGCCCTGCGACCGCACCCCCCACCTCCAGTACAGCGACGACGACGGCCACAGCTGGTCGGCGCCGCGCGACCTGAGCGAGGAGATCCTGCCGAGGGAGTGGAACTCCTGGTACGCGACCGGTCCCGTGCACGGGGTCCAGCTCTCCGGGGGCCGGCACGCCGGACGGCTCGTCCTGGCCGTCAACGCCGAGACGTGGGACGGCAGCCGGATAAGCGCCAACCACGCCGCACTGGTCGTCAGCGACGACGGCGGCGACCACTGGAAGGTCGGCGCCACCGACTCGTACCCGGTCGGCGCGGACGGCACGTTCCACCAGAAGCCGTCGGAGATGACGGTCACCGAACGGCCCGACGGGGCGGTGTACGTCAGCGGGCGCGAGCAGGACGGCACCGACCTCGGCCACCGCACGCACACCGTGAGCCGTGACGGCGGCGACACCTTCGCCGCCCCCTTCGAGGCGATCCCGGACCTGTACGCCCCCCAAGTGCAGTGCTCCACGCTCCAGTTCGGCCGCCGGATGCTGCTCGGCTGCCCCGGCGACCCCGACCGCCGCCGCACGATGCAGATCCGCTCCTCCTACGACGGCGGCCGCACCTGGGACAGCGTCGACCGGGGCACGACGGTGACCGCGGACTGGTCCGGCTACTCCGACCTGGTGCGGGCCGACGGCGCGCACGTCGGCCTGCTGTACGAGGGCGGCACCGTCGACGCGCGCGACGAGATCCGCTTCGCCCGCTTCACCGAGGAGTGGCTGCGGCCGCGCCGCGGCCCCGACCCGACGACCCGCGACCACGCGCCGGGCGCCCGTGCCGCGGCCGTGCTCGGCGGGGCGCGCGAGACCAAGGGCCGCTTCGGCGGCGCCCTCGCCCTCGACGGCACCGACGACGCCGTACGGCTGCCCTTCCGCCGCCGACTGGCCCTCGGCTCGGGGGACTTCACCGCCTCGATGTGGTTCCGCTACTCCGCGACCACCGGCGAGCAGCCGCTGCTGTGGATGGGCGGCATCGGCACCAACCAGCCGCAGGTGTGGCTGCGCGGCGAGCCGGCGAGCGACCGCGTCACGGGGCTGATCACCACGCGGGACGGCGCGGCGCCCCCGAGGTCCGCCGCCGTGCGCACCACGGGGGCGTACAACGACGACCGCTGGCACCACATCGCGTTGCGCCGCGGTGACGGACGTCTGACGCTGTTCCTCGACGGGACGCGGGTCACCGCCGCCGACGTACCGGGCTCGGCCAGCCGCAACTCGCCGTTCGGCGTACACATCGGGCAACGCCTGGACAGCCGCGCCCACTTCACCGGGGCGGTCGACGACGTGCGGGTGTACGACAGGGCCCTGAGCGACGCCGAGACGGACGCCTTGCGCACCACCTGCGACGCTGTGACACACGACACCGTCGCCCGGCTCCCCATGGACCGCGTGCGCGGCAGGAACTAACGTCCCGGGCGTGTCCGACCAAGAGCGTCACGGCGGGGCGAGCGGCAGGATCTGGCTGATCCTGCCGCTCGCCCTGGCCTGCGCGGCCGTCCTGCTCGTCGCCCTGCCCGGCCGCGACCGCGAGGGCGACGACACGCGGGCGGCCGCGTGCCGGCCGCGCACGGTGGCGTCCTGGTCCGCCGACGACCGATCCACCGGGGAGTTCGCCCGCTACGGCGACGACCCGGCCCGGGCCGACGACTGGACCGGCGGTGACGGCACCCACTCGGTGCGGCTGCCGGACGGGCGCGTGCTGTGGCTGTTCTCCGACACCTTCCTCGGCCAGGTCCACGCGCCGCCCAACCCGGCGGGCCAGCCCCACCCCTGGCGGGACGCCAACGCGCCCATGGTCCGCAACTCCGCCCTGGTCATGTCCCGCTCCGGCACCCTCCAGCGCACCCTGCCCGCCCCGCTCTTCGCCGACCCGGGGCCCCAGCAGTGGCGCTGGCCGGTGGCGGCCCGTGTCGAACCCCGCTCACCGGCCTCGCGGGAGCGGGTCGTACGCGTCCTGCTGTGGAGCCGGATGACGGGTCAGGGCCCCTGGATCTACGGCGTCCCCATGGCCACGGAGGTCGCCACGCTCTCCCTGCCGGACCTGCGCGTCGAGGGCATCGTGAAGGTGTCCGACCAGCAGCGGGTCGCGGACCCCGAGAAGCGGGTCCTGTACGGCACGACGACGGTCGAGGACGAGCGCTGGACGTACGTCTTCGGCGGCACGGACGCGCAGGCCGCCTCACGGCCCACCTCGCACGCGCACGTCGCGCGCGTCCCGCACGGCCGGCTCGCCGAGGCCGGCGCGTGGGAGTACTGGGACGGCGAGGGGTGGGGCCGCGAGAGCGCCTCGCGGGCGGTCCTCGGCAACGGCGGACACAAGGGGGTGGGCAGCGCGTTCACGGTGGTGCGGGACAAGGGGACGTACGTGCTGTTCACCATGGCCGCGGGCGCCGAGGGGCTGACCGACGTCACGTCGTACTGGGCCTGCTCCCCCACCGGCCCCTGGCACGGCCCGGCCAAGGCGTTCGAGGCGCCCCTGCCGAAGGACGGCGCTGCGCGCCAGGACACGGCCGCCTACAACCCGCAGGCCCATCCGGCGCTCGGCGGGGACGGGCGCGTCGTGCTGAGCTACGACGTGAACTGGCTGGACCCGGTGCCCGCGAGCGCGCAGGCGAACGTCAATCGGAACGTGTCGCTGTACCGGCCGCGCTTCGTGTCGCTGCGGCTGGCGGAGCCCCGCTGACGGGGTCCCGCCCGTCGAAGTCGGTCACGCCGTCGGTCGGGTCCGAGTCGGTCACGTCGGAGTCGGTCAGATCGCGCGAGCGGCGCTTGGCGATGACCGCGCAGACCATGAGCTGCATCTGGTGGAAGAGCATCAGCGGCAGGACGGCGAGGGAGGCGTGCGCCCCGAACAGCACGCTGGCCATGGGCAGGCCGGCGGCGAGGGACTTCTTCGACCCGGCGAACTGGATCGCGATCCGGTCGGCGCGCCCGAAGCCGAGCCGTTTCGCGCCGTACCAGGTCAGCGCCAGCATCACGGTGAGCAGTACGGCCTCGACACCGAGCAGCGCGAGCAGCCGCGGCCAGGTCACCTGGTGCCAGATGCCCCGGACCATGCCTTCGCTGAAGGCGGTGTAGACGACGAGCAGGATCGAGCCCCGGTCCACGCGTCCGAGGACCTTCTTGTGCCGGGTGAGGAAACCGCCGACCCAGCGCCGCAGCACCTGGCCGGCGACGAACGGCACGAGGAGCTGGACGACGATCTTGACGACGGAGTCCGCCGAGAAGCCGCCACCCGTGCCGCCGAGCAGCGCCGCCGCGAGCAGCGGGGTCAGCACGATGCCGGCGAGCGAGGAGAAGGAGCCGGCGCAGATCGCCGCCGGGACGTTGCCCCGGGCCATGGAGGTGAAGGCGATGGACGACTGGATCGTCGACGGCACCAGGGTGAGGAAGAGGAAGCCGCTGTAGAGGGCGGGCGTCAGGACGTGGGGCACGAGCCCCTTCGCGGCGAGCCCGAGCAGCGGGAAGACGAGGAACGTACAGGCGAGGACGGTGAGGTGCAGCCGCCAGTGCCGCAGTCCGTCGAGCGCCTCCCGGGTGGACAGCCGGGCCCCGTAGAGGAAGAAGAGGAACGACACGGCGGCGGTGGAGGCCCCGGAGGCGACCTCGGCGGACGTGCCCCGCGCGGGGAGGAGGGCCGCGATGCCCACGGTCGCGAGCAACGCCACGATGTAGGGGTCGACCGGCATCCAGGACGGCCACTTCAGGCGTTTCACGGCGCTCCATGCTCTCGGTGCGGGGGTGTGGTTCCGGACGGTCCCGGCGCCGGGATGGCCGGAACGTCTCGTCCCCCCATGCTCCTCCCGAGTCGTGCGATCGGGAAACCTGTACACCGCTCTGACTGCCATCACGGAACACGATGGGCGTGGCTAGGCTGGTGCGGGTGTACGACCCTTCGCAGCTGCGCACCTTCCTCGCGGTCGCCCAGACGCTGAACTTCACGCAGGCCGCCCGGCGCCTCGGCCTGCGCCAGTCCACGGTGAGCCAGCACGTGCGGCGCCTGGAGGAGGCCACCGGCCGGCAGCTGTTCACCCGCGACACGCACAGCGTCGAGCTGACCGAGGACGGCGAGGCGATGCTCGGCTTCGCCCGCCGCATCCTCGTGGTGCACGAGCAGGCGGCGGCGTTCTTCACGCGGACGCGGCTTCGCGGGCGGCTGCGGTTCGGGGCGTCGGAGGACTTCGTCCTGACCCGGCTCACCGACATCCTGGAGGCCTTCCGGCACGACCACCCGGACGTCGACCTGGAGCTGACCGTCGAACTGTCCGGCACGCTCCACGAGCAGCTGGACGCGGGCAGGCTCGACCTGGTGCTCGCCAAGCGGCGCCCGGAGGATCCGCGCGGCGAGCTGGTGCGCCACGACGAGCTGGTGTGGATCGGCGCGGAGCGGCTGCGGCTGGATCCGGAGCGTCCGGTACCGCTGATCGTCTATCCGCCGCCGGGCATCACCCGCGCCCTCGCCCTGGAGGCGCTGGAGCGGCGTGGCCGGGCCTGGCGGGTGGCGTGCACCAGCGGCAGCCTCAACGGCCTGGTGGCGGCGGCCCGCGCGGGGCTCGGGGTGATGGCGCACTCGCGCGGTCTGATCCCGCCGGGCCTGGTCCGCGTCCCGGACCGGGCGGGCCTGCCCGAGCTGGGCCGGGTCGACTTCGTCCTGCTGCACGGCGAGCGCCGCGCCGCCGACCAGGGCGCCGCGGACGCGCTGGCGGCGGCGATCCTCGCGAGCGGCGACCGGCTGCGGCACGGGGCCGGCCCGCCGGGCGGACGACCGGAAAGGGACGGCACGCTCTAGCGCAGGGGCCGCGGGTAGGTGAGTTCCTTGAAGCGGCGCAGGAGGGGGGCCGTCTCGATGTGGCGCACGCCGTCCAGCGGGCCGAGCCTGCCGCTCACATAGCGGTACAGCTCCGCGGTGTCGCGGGTCAGGACGCTCGCCATCAGGTTGGCGGAGCCGGAGGTCGCCGAGACATGGGCGACCTCGGGGTGTGCGGCCATCGCCCGGCCCACCGCGTCGAGGGCGCCGGGCGCGACGGTGACCCACAGGATCGCGGCGGTGGCGAAACCGAAGCACGCGGTGTCGTACTCGGTGTCCAGGTAAAGCGCCCCGGAGCCGAACAGCGCGGCGACGCGGCGCTTGACGGAGGACTCGGACAGGCCCGTGCGCCGCTGGAGTTCGGGGTAGGTGGCGCGTCCGTCGGCCTTCAGGGCGGCGACCAGGGGCTCGTCGTCGGGGGCGATGCGCACGGGACCCGGGGGCGCGGCGGCCGTGGCCGGGCGCAGGGCGGCGGCCTGTGCGTCGGTCAGCGGGCGGTGCTTGCCGATCCAGCCGGTGCGTCCGCCGTAGAAGCGGTGCATGAGCTGGTGGGCGGTGATCTCGATGAGCTTCCGGGTGCGCAGGAGCTTGCCGAAGAGCAGGTCGTCGTAGTCGCCGGGGGTGTGGGGCAGCGACATGCAGACGACTTCGGTGCCCGCCGACGTCAGGTGGACCCAGGCCGTGTCGGGGCGGCGGGCCAGGGCGGCCGCGATGGCCTCGGCCCCGTCCGGTGTGCAGCGCAGCCGCAGCATCCACTGGTCCCTGCCGAGCAGCGCGCTGTCCCGGACGCCGATGACGCGCAGGCCCGCGTCGGCGCGCAGTCGGCGGAAGCGGCGCGCGACGGTCTGGTCGGAGACGCCGAGCACGCCCGCGATGCGGCTGAAGGACGCCCTGCCGTCGATCTCCAGGGCGTGCACCACCTGGCGGTCCAGGGCGTCGAAGACATCGGATTCCACCACTGAGCCCTCCTCTGTGTCGGATCCATGCGCGCAGAGGCCTCCAGGCACCGGGACCGGTCGCCGCCGCCTCATCGTACGGATACGCACACGTGCTCGTACGACAAGTCGGAGGAAGAGGGAAATGCGCAGATGGGGGCCGCTCACGGCGGTGTCTCTCGGGACCTTCATGCTTTTGCTGGACGTGACCATCGTGGTGGTGGCGCTGCCCGACATGGCGCGGGCGCTGGACGCCTCGCTCAGTGACCTCCAATGGGTCATCGACGGCTACGCCCTCGCCCTCGCCGCGCTGCTGCTCGGGATCGGCGCCGCCGCCGACGTGCTGGGGCGGCGGCGGCTCAACGTGGCGGGGACCGCGCTGTTCGCCCTGGCCTCACTGGGGTGCGGCCTGGCGTCGGACGCCGAGCTGCTGGTGGCGGCCCGGGCGCTGCAAGGAGTGGGCGCCGCCGCCATGTTCGCGACGACCCTGCCGCTGCTCGGCGCCGCCTACCAGGGGCGCGAGCGGTCGGTCGCCCTCGGCGTGTGGGGCGCGGTGAGCGGGGCGTCGGCCGCGCTCGGCCCGATCGTCGGCGGGGTGCTCGCGGAGGGGCCGGGCTGGCGCTGGATCTTCTTCGTGAACCTGCCGGTGAGCGTGGTGTCGATCTGGCTGACGCTGCGTGTGGTGCCCGAGTCCCGGGCCGCCGCCGGGCGGCGGGTCGACTGGGCGGGGACGGTCGCGTTCGCGGGCTTCGCGGGGGCGGGGACGTACGGCGTGCTGCGCGGCGGCGCCGAGGGCTGGACGTCGGCGCCCACCGCCGCGGCCTTCGCGCTCTCCGCGCTCGCGCTGCTCTGCTTCGTGCTGGTGGAGCGGCGGGTCGCCCATCCGCTGCTCGATCTGCGGCTGCTGCGCAAGCCCGCGTTCACCGGGGTGCTGATCGGCGCGCTCGGCTACAACGCGGCGGCGTTCGGGGTCATCCCCTATTTCTCGCTGTGGCTCCAGACCGTGCTCGGCCTGAGCCCGGTGCGCGGCGGACTCGTGCTGCTGCCGCTGGCGGCCACGTCGTTCGTGGTCGCGCTGATCAGCGGGCGCCTGCTGCACGGTGTGGCGCCGCGCCTGGTCATCGGCGTCGGTCTGCTCCTTGTCGGCGCGGGCGGCCTGTGCACGGCGATACTCGACGCCTCCTCGTCCTGGACGGCGCTCGCCCCCGGGCTGACCCTCGCGGGGCTCGGTACGGGGCTGGTGGCGCCGGGGCTCGCCGGGGCGGCGCTGGCCGCGGTGCCGCCCGCGAACGCCGGGATGGCGGGCGGCGCGGTCAACACCTTCCGCCAGCTCGGCTACGCGGTCGGGGTCGCCCTGTTCGGCACGGTGCTGACCTCGCGCATGGCGGACTCGCTCGGGCATGACGCGGCACACGCCGTCGCGGGCGGCGGCGCGCGGGACCCGCACGGCACCCTCTCCGAGCACGCGGTGCGGGCGGCCTTCGCGGACGGGCTGAACGGGGCGTCCCTCGCGGCGGGCGTCACGGGGCTCGCCGCCGGGGTGCTGGTGCTCGTCCTGGTGCGGACGCCGGGGCGGCGGCCGGGGGCGGCGGACGCGGTTGCCTCGGGCGCGTCCCGCGACGAGCGGGAGCCCGCCGCCGCCCGGCAGCGGGCGTAGGCACGGCGGCGGGCGGCGGGCGGCACCCTGCGCGCGCGGAGTGCCGTCCGCGCGGGGATCCGAGCCGGGGGGTGCCGCGCCTCTGCACGCCACGTACAGATTCGGTGGAGATTACGGTACCGAAACTTACTCAAGCGTAAGTAATCTGTCCCGCCGTTCCCCTTGTGGCCGCATTTCCACCTGCTGACCTGTGCTGATGGTCCGTACCGCCCGCCCATCGGCCCCCTCCCGCGACGCCGTGGCGTGAGGTACGGTCACGGCGCTGTGCGGAGCGCCACGAGGAGCATCATTGCGCGAGTTCACGAACCCTCCGACGGCGTCGGCGCCGCCGGCGGGCGGTCTTGCCGACGCTGTCTTCGACCATGCCCGTGCGGATCCGACGCGCGTCGCCCTGGGCCGCAAGTCGGACGGACGGTGGCACGACGTCACCTCGGGAGAGTTCCGTGACGAGGTGCTGGCCCTGGCGAAGGGCCTGATCGCGCAGGGCGTACGGTTCGGCGACCGCGTCGCCATCATGTGCCGCACCCGCTACGAGTGGACGCTGTTCGACTTCGCGCTGTGGACCATCGGCGCCCAGGTCGTGCCCGTCTATCCGACCTCCTCGGCCGAACAGGTCCACTGGATGCTGCACGACGCGGGGGTCAGCGCCGCGATGGTCGAGCACGAGGACCACGCGATGACGATCGGCTCGGTCGTCGACCGGCTGCCGCAGCTGCGCCGCCTGTGGCAGCTGGACGCCGACGCCGTGGCCGAACTGAACGGCGCGGGCCTGGACATCGACGACGAGGTGGTGCACCGCCACCGCCGGGCGGTCACCCCGGACTCGGTCGCCACGATCATCTACACGTCCGGCACCACCGGCCGCCCCAAGGGCTGTCTGATCTCGCACGCGAACCTGATGTTCGAGGCGGATGTGATGGTCGCGCGCTGGGAGCCGGTCTTCCGCGCCAAGCGCGGCGAAGAGGCCACGACGCTGCTGTTCCTGCCGCTCGCGCACGTGTTCGGCCGGATGGTGCAGGTCGCCGCCGTGCGGGGGCGGGTCAAGATGGGGCACCAGCCGAACCTCAGCGCGGCGGCGCTGCTGCCGGACCTGGCCGCGTTCCGGCCCTCGTTCATCCTGGCCGTGCCCTACATCTTCGAAAAGGTGTTCAACGCGGCGCGGCGCAAGGCGGAGAAGGAGGGCAGGGCGGGTCCGTTCGACAAGGCCGTCGAGTGCGCGGTGCGCTACGCGGACGCGATGGAGGCGAAGGCCTTCGGCTCGGGCCCCGGCCCGTCGGCCGCCCTGCGCGTGCAGCACCAGCTGTTCGACAAGCTCGTCTACGCCAAGGTGCGCGAGGCGATGGGCGGCCGGGTGCGGCACGCGATGTCGGGCGGCTCGGGCATGGACCGGCGGCTCGGCCTGTTCTTCGCGGGCGCCGGCGTGGCGATCTACGAGGGGTACGGGCTGACCGAGTCGACGGCCGCCGCGGCCGCCAACCCGCCCGAGCGCACCCGCTACGGCACGGTGGGTCAGCCCATCCCCGGGACGACAGTGCACATCGCGGAGGACGGGGAGATCTGGCTGCGCGGCGACAACGTCTTCCAGGGCTATCTGAACGCCCCGCAGGCCACGGAGGCGACCCTGCGCGACGGCTGGCTCGCCACCGGCGACCTGGGCTCGCTCGACGAGGACGGCTACCTGACGATCACCGGGCGCAAGAAGGAGATCCTGGTGACGTCCGGCGGAAAGAGCGTCTCGCCGGTCCAGCTGGAGGAGCGGGTGCGCGACCATCCGCTGGTCGCGCAGTGCATCGTCGTCGGCAACGACCGCCCCTACATCGCCGCCCTCGTCACCCTGGACAGGGAAGCCGTCGAGCACTGGCTGACGATGCGGCGCAAGCCGCTCCTTCCCGCCGGCGAGCTGGTGCGGGACCCGGATCTGGAGACGGAGGTGCGGCGGGCCGTCGTCGCCGCCAACACGCTCGTCTCGCAGGCGGAGTCGATCCGTACGTTCCGGATACTGGCGCATCAGTTCAGCGAGGAGCACGGGCTGCTCACGCCTTCGCTGAAGCTGAAGCGGAAGGCCATCGAGGACCTCTACGCGGCCGAGGTCGACGCCCTGTACCACGTCTGACCAGGCACTTCCCTCGCCGGCCCCGCGCATCGGTGGCGTGATCGTGGGCACACGATGGCATGTGGTCTCACGTCCGGGGCGTGCGGGACCGCATGCTTCCGTCTCAGGAATGCGGCGTCGCCCCTCATCGTTGACCATGGGAGAACCACCCGACGACTGAAGGATCGAGAGCTCGTGAGCAAGGTCCCCCCGATCATCCTGAACAACGGCGTCGAGATGCCGCAGCTCGGTTTCGGCGTGTGGCAGGTGCCGGACGACGAGGCCGAGGCGGCCGTCACGACGGCACTGGAGGCCGGGTACCGCAGTATCGACACCGCGGCGATCTACGGCAACGAAGAGGGCACGGGCAAGGCCATCGCCGCCTCCGGTGTGCCCCGTGAGGAGCTGTTCGTCACGACGAAGCTCTGGAACAGCGACCAGGGTCACGACGCGACCCTGCGTGCCTTCGACACCTCGCTCGAGAAGCTGGGGCTCGACCACGTGGACCTGTACCTCATCCACTGGCCGATGCCGTCCAAGGACACCTACGTCGACACGTACAAGGCCTTCGAGAAGATCCAGGCCGACGGCCGCGCCAAGTCCATCGGCGTGTCGAACTTCCTGCCGGAGCACCTGGAGCGGCTGATCTCCGAGACGTCGGTCGTCCCCGCCGTCAACCAGATCGAGCTGCACCCGCACCTCCAGCAGCGCGCCTCGCGCGAGTTCCACGCCGAGCAGGGCATCGCCACGGAGGCGTGGTCGCCGCTCGGCCAGGGCAAGGGGCTCCTGGACGTCCCGGCGATCGTCGCCATCGCGCGCAAGCACGGGCGCACGCCCGCGCAGATCGTGCTGCGCTGGCACATCCAGCTGGGCAACGTGGTGATCCCCAAGTCCGTGACCCCGTCGCGGATCAAGGAGAACATCGACGTCTTCGACTTCGAGCTGGACCCCGAGGACATGGCGGCGATCTCGGCCCTGAACGAGGACCGCCGTCTCGGCCCGGACCCGGCGACGTTCGACACGGTGTAAGCGGTGTAAGCAGTGCAAGACGGGCGGGCGGCCCCGGACAGGCAAGGGTCCGGGCCCGCCCGTTCACATACCCGGGCCCGCCCGGGCCCACCCACTCCCGCTCCTACCCCGCGTCCTGATCCGTCCGCCCGCCGCCCTGCGGCTCAGTGCGGCGCGACCAGGTCAGCCGTACGGTCAGGTGGCCCTCGGTCGCCGTCCTGGCGATGACCGCGCCGGCCGCCACCGTGAGTTTGACGCCGAATTCGAGCTCGATCGTGTCCGGGTCCAGGGCCCGCTCCCGGAAGGTCCGCAGCGCCGACAGCGCGGCGCCCCGCACCTGCCCGAGCGCCGACTCGAAGCGCCCCTCGACCTCGTGGACCTCACCGGCCTCGCCCCGCCGCGACACGGACCGCAAGCCCGGGTCCGTGGACTCCACTTCGACCACGACGGGCCCCTGCTCGGACTCCCAGCGCACCAACTCACCCACGTGCCGCTCCCCCTCCACGGTTCGGGCCTCGCCCGGCGTTGCCCCCCGCTCTCGAAGGTAACGTCAACAGGGCTTCCGGTAGCGGGTGTTCGGCAGATACGTGCGCCACTGGGCGCGCCCGAGCCGCTGCTGACCCCTACGTGTCGGCCGGGTCCTTCACCGCCACGTGCACCGTCTGCGCCGAGAGCAGGAACAGATCGGGGCGGTGGTGCAGGCTCTGCGGGTCGTCCGCGTCCAGGAGGCGGTCGAACGTGGCGAGGTCCTCGGGGGTGAAGCGCTCCTCGTGCATCTCGCGGCGGCGGGTGAACTCCTCGATCACGTGGGCGCGGGCGTCCTCGGGGAGCGGCGCCGGCAGATCGAGGAGGAAACTGCGGGTCGCCACGTGGCGCAGGCCCGCGCCGGTGAGGAGCGCCGGCCAGTCCTCCGGCGCGTCCTTGGTGTCCGGCAGGCTCTCCCGCATGCCGGCGAACCACGCCTCGTCGGAGGCTTCGAGGCGGGAGAGGAGGCCGGGGCGACCGAAGCCGATGTCACGGGGGAGGTAGCGGGCGTTCAGGCCGCCCTCCAGGAGGGCGATCGCGCCGCCCGGGGCGAGGCGGCCGGCCAGCGCGGCCAGCGCGGCGCTCTGGTCGCCGACGTGGTGCAGGGACTTGCACAGCCACAGGAGGTCGGCGGTCGGCACGTCGCCGATGTCGTCCGGCAGCGCGGCGCGCACGGCGTCGAAGCGGCCGGTCAGGCCCTCGCGGGCGGCGCGCTCGCGGGCCCGCTCCAGGAGGGGTTCCTCGGGGTCCGCCGCGACGATCCGCGCCGTGGGGAAGGCCTCCGCCAGCAGGAAGGAGACGGCGCCCGGGCCGCTGCCGACGTCCACGACGACGCCGGGCTCCGGGACCCAGGCGCGCAGCCAGGCGGCGACCTCGCCGTACAGCGGCGCGGCGATCCGCGCGTAACGCTCCAGCATGGTGCCCATGGCGGCCCAGTCCATGTCCTTGCCGTCATGGCCGTGACCGTGACCGTGACTGTGACCGCTGTGGCTGTGGCCGCTGTGGCCGTGCCCGCCTCCGTGGCCGTCGCTCTTGTGGCCCGCGCCCACACCCTCCCCCCGGGCGTCTCCCGGCGCCTGGTTCTCGTCCTGGACCTGTCCCTGCCGCTGCGCCATCGCTGTGCCGCCTTCCGGTTCTCTGCCCTCGTGGTGGTCAGGGACCAGCCTGCTCCCGCCTCCCGGTTTTCGCCCACTCACGTTGCCGATACCGCAAAAGACGGCAGGGCCCTCACGCGGCTCGTGTCCGTTTGCGGAACGCGCGCAGGCCGAAGCGCGGGTCGGGGCGCGGCACGTCCTGGTCGGGGAGCGCGGCGAGCCGGGCCGCGAGGCGCGCGGCCAGTGGCCCGTCGGGCGGGATCTGCGTGAACCAGCCCCGGCGGAGGTCGTCGGCGGTGGAGCGGGGCGAGCGGCCCTGGCCGTGGCCGGTGAAGCGGGACCGGCCGGCGGGAGCCATGCCGTGCTCGGCCGCGTACACCGCGACGGCCTCGGCGCGGTCGACGGCGGGGCGCACCGGTCGCGGGGCGAGCACGACGTCGATGTCGCTGCAGACGTCGTGCGAGGCGGCCTTGTCGACGGTGGTGACATAGGTGCCGCCGGGCCGCAGCACGCGCGCGCACTCGCCGACGACCGCCGCCGTCTCCTCGGGCCCGGGCATCAGGTGCAGCAGCCACACGGTGCTCACCGCGTCGAACGTGTCGTCGGGGAAGGGCAGTCGGCGGCTGTCGCCGAGCACGATGGCGCCCGGCAGCCGGTCCGCCGCCATCCGGGCCATGCGGTACGTCGCGTCGACCCCGGTCACCCGCAGGCCCTCATGGGCGGCGAGGCGGCGCGTGACCAGGCCGGTGCCGCAGGCGACGTCGAGGAGGGTGCGGGTGGGGGACGGCAGCAGGCCGAGGACGGCGGCCGCGGCGGCCGCGGCGCGGGGTTCGCCGCCACGGGAGGCGTCGTAGCGGTCGGCTTCCTCGCTGTAGTCCAGCATGGCGAGGCTCACTCGGCGCCGTGGGCCGGGGCCAACCCCTCGACCCTGCGGGCGAGTTCGAAGTCGAGGGCGGTGAGCGCGCCGCCCGCGCTGTGCGTGTGCACGGACAGCGTGACGGTGTGGTGGCCGAGGGTCAGGTCGGCGTGGTGGTCGAGTTCGTCCTGCGTCCGCGCGATGTGGACGACCAGGCCGGTCGCCGCGAAGTGCGAGCCGAGCCGGTAGGAGCGGGTGAGTTTGCCGTCGGCCAGGGACCAGCCGGGCAGCTCGGTCAGACGGTCCTCGATCTCTTCGGGCGGGAGCGGTGCGCGGGACATGGGGGATGGTCCTTCCTCGGGGTCGCTCCCACCTTGCCACAGCCCCTTTGGACTACCGTCTACGTATGACCACCGCCGCGCCCGCCACGGGGACCATCAAAGGCAAGGCCAAGGGCAACGACATCAGGGGGAACGCCACCGGAGTGGGCCCGCTGCTGCGCTGCTGGCGCGAGCGGCGCCGGCTGAGCCAGTTGGAACTGGCCCTGCGCGCCGACTCGTCCGCGCGGCACATCAGCTTCATCGAGACGGGCCGCTCACGCCCGAGCGAGGAGCTGGTGCTGCGCCTCGCCGACCACCTCGACGTGCCGGTGCGGGAGCGCAACTCCCTGCTGCTGGCAGCCGGTTACGCGCCGCGCTTCCGGGAGACGCCGCTGGAGGACCCCTCGATGGGGATGCTCCGCGAGGGCCTGGAGCAGCTTCTGACGGGGTATGAGCCGTATCCGGCGCTGGTGGTCGACGCGGCGTACGACGTGGTCGCGGCGAACCGCGGCATCGCGCTGCTGCTGGAGGGCCTTCCGGAGCGTCTGCTGGCGCCGCCCCTGAACGCCATGCGGCTGACCCTGCACCCCGAGGGCCTCGCCACCAAGATCCGCAATCTGCGGGAGTGGCGCGGCCATCTGCTGCACCAGATGGAGCGGCAGATCGCGCTGCAGCGCTCGGACGCCCTGCGGAAGGTGTACGAGGAGGTGGCCGCGTATCCGGTGCGCGATCCGGGGGTGGACGCCTTCGAGGCGGGGACGGACGTGCCGTACTTCGCGCTGCCCCTGCGGATCGAGCACGAGGGGCACGTCCTGTCCTTCATCTCGTCGATCTCGACGTTCAACACCCCCATGGACGTGACCGTCGCCGAGCTGGCCATCGAGACGCTGCTCCCGGCCGACCCGGCGACGACGAAGTTCCTCCAGACCCGGATGGCCTGAGAGACCAGGGTGGCCTGAGAAACCCGGATGGCCTGAGCGACCGGATGGCCTGAGGGCCCCGGCTCAGGCCCGCGCCGCGCGCAGCGCCGCGTACTGGAGCGCCGCGAAGCCGCCGACGGTGACGGCCTGCATGGGGATCCAGACCGCGCCCGCCGTGCTGGGCGACAGCCACAGGGCGAGGGCGAGGACGCTGAGCAGGGCCCAGGCGGCGTTGCCCTCGATCACCGCGCGCACGCCGAACGTCGGCGGGCTCTTGCGGGCGGCGAGGTAGCCGACGCCCGCGCCGTAGGCGGTGAGGAAGACGCCGAGGCCGAGCAGCAGCCCGGAGTCGACGCCGAGGAAGCGTCCGAGGGGCCCCGAGGCGGCGACGTACGCGAGGCCGTTGCCGGCGGTCACGAGGGCGTCGAGGCCGAGGAAGCGGCGCAGCATGGTGGTCGGGTCGGTGGTGCGGGCGAGGGCGGTGAGCTGGTAGGTCGTCATGGCGGGCTGCCTCCGGCTGTGCGGGGTGGATGGTGCGGGGCGCCGGATCGGCTCCGCGGTGCCGCGGTCCCGATCCGGTGACACCACTGTGCCGAGCGCGCGCCGCCCGGTCGATTACGTCACAGGTAATGCCGCCCATGACCTCCCGGAACCCGCGCCGGACCGCCCGCGCGGCCGGGCCCGCGACCCGTACGGGCGCAACCCGTACGGCCGCCACCGGAAGGTGCCCCGGCCGCCCCGCCCCTAGGTTCGTGGCAAGGCAGACCTAGGGAGCCCCACGGTGACAGAGACGACCGAGCCCGCCGCGACCCTGCTGCGGGCGGGGAAGTTCTTCCGGCGCGGCACCACCGCCCCCGACCTGCACAGTGTCGCGCTGACCGGCGGCCGGGACGCGGACGCCTTCTACCGGGACCGCTGGAGCCACGACAAGGTCGTGAACTCCACGCACGGCGTGAACTGCACCGGGTCCTGCCGCTGGAAGGTGTACGTCAAGGACGGCATCATCACCTGGGAGACGCAGGCGACGGACTATCCGAGCGTCGGTCCGGACCGCCCGGAGTACGAGCCGCGCGGCTGCCCGAGGGGCGCCGCGTTCTCCTGGTACACCTACTCCCCGACCCGCGTCCGCTACCCCTATCTGCGCGGCGTCCTCGTGGAGATGTACCGGGAGGCGAAGGCCCGCCTGAAGGACCCGGTGCTCGCCTGGGCGGACATCCAGGGCGACCCGGAGCGCCGGCGCCGCTACCAACAGGCGCGCGGCAAGGGCGGGTTGGTGCGGGCCGGCTGGGACGAGGCCGTGGAGATCATCGCGGCGGCGCACGTCCACACGATCAAGACGTACGGTCCCGACCGCGTCGCCGGTTTCTCCCCCATCCCCGCGATGTCGATGGTCTCGCATGCCGCCGGCGCCCGCTTCATGGGTCTGATCGGCGCGCCGATGCTCTCCTTCTACGACTGGTACGCGGATCTCCCCGTGGCCTCGCCGCAGGTGTTCGGCGACCAGACGGACGTACCGGAGTCGGGTGACTGGTGGGACGCCGCGTATCTGGTGATGTGGGGTTCGAACGTGCCGGTGACGCGGACGCCGGACGCGCACTGGATGGCCGAGGCGCGCTATCGCGGGCAGAAGGTCGTGGTCGTCGCGCCCGACTACGCCGACAACGCCAAGTTCGCCGACGAGTGGCTGCACCCGCATCCCGGCACCGACGGCGCGCTGGCCTTCGCGATGGGGCACGTCGTCCTGAAGGAGTTCTTCGTCGACCGGCAGACGGAGTTCTTCACCGACTACGTGCGCAAGTTCACCGATCTGCCCTTCCTGGTGACGCTGACCGAGCGGGACGGCGCGTACGTGCCCGCGAAGTTCCTGCGCGCCGCCGACCTCGGCGAGGACGGGGAGGGCGGTGACTGGAAGACGGCGGTGCTGGACGCGCGGACCGGGCGGCCCGCCGTGCCGAACGGCTCGCTCGGCTTCCGGTGGACCGAGTCCGGCAAGGGCCGCTGGAACCTCGACCTCGGTGACATCGAGCCGCAGCTGTCGCTGCACGGCTCCCCGGTGGCGGCGGGCGTCGAGGTACTGCTGCCGCGCTTCGACACCGAGGGCGGCGCGCACGGCCAGGGCCGCGGCGAGGTCGTGCGCCGGGGCGTGCCCGCCACCCGCCTCGGCGGGCCGGACGGGCCGCTGGTCACCACGGTCTTCGACCTGCTGCTGGCGCAGTACGGCGTGGGGCGCGAGGGGCTGCCGGGCACCTGGCCCGCTTCGTACGAGGACGCCTCGCAACCGGGCACGCCCGCCTGGCAGGAAGCGCACACCTCCGTACCGGCCGCCAAGTGCCTGCGGATCGCCCGGGAGTTCGCGGCGACGGCGGAGAAGTCACGCGGCCGCTGCATGATCCTGATGGGCGCGGGCACCAACCACTGGTTCCACTCCGAGACGATCTACCGCTCCTTCCTCGCCCTGCTCCAGCTGACGGGCTGCCAGGGCCGCAACGGGGGCGGCTGGGCGCACTACGTCGGGCAGGAGAAGTGCCGCCCGGTGACCGGCTGGGCGACGCTGGCCGGCGGGCTCGACTGGAGCCGGCCGCCCCGGCAGATGATCGGTGCCGCCTACTGGTTCCTCCACACCGACCAGTGGCGCTACGACCGGTTCGCCGCCGATGTGCTCGCCTCGCCGCTGGGCGAGGGCCGCTTCGCGGGGATGACGGGCGCCGACTGCCTGGCCCTGTCGGCGCGGACCGGCTGGATGCCTTCGTACCCCACGTTCGACCGCAATCCCCTGGACCTCGCGGAGACCAAGGACGATCCGGTGGCCAACGTCGTCGGTGAACTGAAGGCGGGCACGCTGAAGTTCGCCTGCGAGGACCCGGACGCCCCGGAGAACTGGCCGCGTGTCCTGACGCTGTGGCGCGCCAACCTCCTCGGCTCCTCCGCGAAGGGCGCCGAGTACTTCACGAAGCACCTGCTCGGCACGCACTCCTCGCTGCGCGCCGAACAGGCCGCGCCCGAGGAACGCCCCTCCACCGTGGCGTGGCGCGAGGAGGCCCCCGAGGGCAAGCTCGACCTGCTCGTCTCCCTCGACTTCCGCCAGACGTCGTCCACCCTGCTGTCGGACGTCGTCCTGCCCGCCGCGACCTGGTACGAGAAGCACGACCTGTCGACCACCGACATGCACCCCTACGTGCATGCCTTCACCCCGGCCGTCGACCCGCCCTGGCAGGCCCGCACCGACTTCGACACCTTCCGGGTGCTCGCGGAGCGGCTGAGCGAGCTGGCCGTGGACCACCTCGGGGTCCGCAAGGACGTCGTCGCGACCGCCCTCCAGCACGACACGCCGGGCGAGACGGCGCAGCCCGGCGGGGTGGTCCTGGACTGGCGCAAGGGCGAGTGCGAGCCGGTGCCGGGCAGGACCCTGCCGAACCTCGCCGTCGTGGAGCGCGACTACACCGCGATCGGCGCGAAGTTCGCCGCGCTCGGCCCGCTGGTGGAACAGCTGGGGCTGCCCGCGAAGGGCATCGCGCTCCACCCCGACCAGGAGGTGGCGGAGCTGGGGGAACGCAACGGCGTGGTGGTCGGCGGGCCCGCCGACGGCCGCCCGGCCCTGAACACCGCCGTGAAGGCGGCCAACACCATCCTCGCCCTGTCCGGCACGACGAACGGCCGGCTGGCCACGCAGGGCTTCCACACCCTGGAGGAGCGCACCGGCCAGGAGATGGCGCACCTGGCCGCCGAGCACGAGGGCAAGCGCGTGACGTACGCCGACACGCAGGCCGCGCCCGTGCCGGTGATCACCTCGCCGGAGTGGTCGGGCAGCGAGTCCGGCGGGCGCCGCTACACCGCGTTCACCCTCAACACCGAGCATCTGAAGCCGTGGCACACCCTCACCGGGCGCCAGCACTTCTTCATCGACCACGACTGGATGCACGAGCTGGGCGAGGCGATGCCCGTCTACCGGCCGCCGCTGGACATGAACCGCCTCTTCGGCGAACCACGGCTCGGCCCCGACGGCGAGAAGGAGGTGACGGTCCGTTACCTGACGCCGCACAACAAGTGGTCGATCCACTCCGAGTACCAGGACAACCTCTTCATGCTGTCGCTCTCGCGCGGCGGCCAGTGCGTCTGGATGGCCCCGCAGGACGCGGACGCGATCGGCGTGCGGGACAACGACTGGATCGAGGCGGTCAACCGCAACGGCGTCGTCGTCGCGCGGGCCATCGTCTCGCACCGCATGCCGGCCGGCACGGTCTACATGCACCACGCCCAGGAGCGCACGGTCAACGTGCCCAGGGCGGAGGCCACCGGCCGGCGCGGCGGCATCCACAACTCCCTGACCCGGCTGATCCTCAAGCCGTCCCATCTCATCGGCGGCTACGCACAGTTGTCCTGGGCGTTCAACTACCTCGGTCCGACGGGGAACCAGCGCGACGAGGTGACGGTCATCCGCCGCAGGTCGCAGAAGGTGGAGTACTGAATGCGCGTCATGGCCCAGATCGCGATGGTGATGAACCTCGACAAGTGCATCGGCTGTCACACGTGTTCGGTCACCTGCAAGCAGGCGTGGACCAACCGGGACGGCATGGAGTACGTCTGGTTCAACAACGTCGAGACCCGCCCCGGCCAGGGCTATCCGCGCCGCTACGAGGACCAGGACAAGTGGCGCGGCGGCTGGGAGCTGAACAAGCGCGGTGCCCTGAAGCTGAGGAACGGCGGCCGGATCAAGTCGCTCCTGGAGATCTTCTCCAACCCCAAGCTGCCCGAGATCAAGGACTACTACGAGCCCTGGACCTACGAGTACCGCAACCTCACCGACGCCCCGCTCGGCGACGACTACCCGGTGGCCGAGCCCCGCTCCCTGATCTCCGGCAAGCCGATGAAGATCGAGTGGTCGTCGAACTGGGACGACAACCTGGGCGGCGCCACCGAGCACGGCCACCTGGACCCGATGGTCGACAAGGTGCGCCAACAGGCGAGCGAGAAGGTGAAGTTCGCGTTCGAGCAGACGTTCATGTTCTATCTGCCCCGCATCTGCGAGCACTGCCTGAACCCGTCGTGCGTGGCGTCCTGCCCGTCCGGCGCGATGTACAAGCGGGCGGAGGACGGCATCGTCCTGGTCGACCAGGACCACTGCCGGGGCTGGCGCAAGTGCGTGACCGGCTGCCCGTACAAGAAGGTCTACTTCAACCACCGCACCGGCAAGGCCGAGAAGTGCACGATGTGCTATCCGCGCGTCGAGGTCGGCCTGCCCACCGTCTGCTCGGAGACGTGCGTGGGCCGGCTCCGCTACCTCGGTGTCATCCTCTACGACGCCGACAAGGTGACGGCCGCGGCCTCCGAACCGGATGAACACAGGCTGTACCAGGCCCAGTTGGACGTCTTCCTCGACCCCGAGGACCCCGAGGTGCGGGGCGCGGCCGAGCGGGCCGGCATCTCGTACGACTGGATCGAGGCGGCCCGTCGCTCCCCCGTGCACGCGCTGATCAGCACCTACCGGGTCGCGCTGCCCCTGCACCCGGAGTACCGCACCATGCCGATGGTCTGGTACATCCCGCCCCTGTCACCGGTGGTGGACGCGCTGACGGAGACCGGGCACGACGGCGAGGACGCCGCGAACCTCTTCGGCGCCATCGACACCCTGCGCATCCCGCTGGAGTACCTCGCGGAGATCTTCACCGCGGGGGACGTGGGCCCGGTGCGGGCCTCGCTGGAGAAGCTCGCGGCGATGCGGGCGCACATGCGGGCCGTCAACCTCGGCGACACCCCCGACGGTGACGTGGCGCGGTCGGTGGGGATGTCGGGGCCGCAGATCGAGCAGATGTACCGGCTGCTGGCCATCGCCAAGTACGACGAGCGGTACGTCATCCCGACCGCGGCCCTCGGCGACGCGCGGCGCCTGGAGGAGTCGGCCCTTCCCGAACTCTCCGACTCCTGCAGCCTCGACTTCGAGGGCGGCCCCGGCATGGGCGGCGACGGGCCGTTCGGCCAGGACTCGGGGCGCCGGCAGCTGCCGCTGGTCACCATCGAGAACTTCCACACGCTCCGCGACCGGCAGACCGCCGACCGGGAGCCGAGCGCCGCCGAGAAGGCCCACGCGGCCGAGGAGGACGACCAGTGACCACCGAGCACGCCGTCCTCCACCAGGCCGCCGCGTTCTGCCTCGCCTACCCCGACGAGGAGTTCCACGCGCGGCTGCCGCTGCTGCGGGCCGCCGCTCCCCCGCCGCTGGCCGGGTTCGTGGCCTACGCCGAGACCACCGCGCCCCGCGAGCTCGCCGCGCACTACGTCCAGGTCTTCGACTTCAAGAACCGCCACAGCCTGTACCTGAGCTGGTGGCGGGACGGCGACACCCGGCGGCGCGGCATGGCCCTGGTCCGCTTCAAGGAGGCCTACCGCGCGCACGGCCTGGAGTTCACCGGCGAGGAGCTGCCGGACTTCCTGCCCGCGGTCCTGGAGTTCTCCGCGCGGGCGGGCCCGGAGCTGCTCATCGAGCACCGCGGCGGCCTGGAGCTGCTGCGGATCGCGCTCGGCGAGTGCGGCACGCCGTACGCGGAGGTGCTCGACGCGGTGTGCGCGACCCTGCCCGGCCCCTCGCCCAAGGACCGCGCCGAGGCGCTCGCGCTGGCCCGCTCCGGGCCGCCGCGCGAGGACGTCGGCCTGCAACCCTTCGCACTCATCGGGGAGCACTGATGGAAACGCTGCTGTGGGGGGCCCTGCCCTACCTCGCCTTCGTGCTGCTCGTCGCCGGCACGATCTGGCGCTACCGCTACGACAAGTTCGGCTGGACGACCCGCTCCTCGCAGGTCTACGAGTCCAAGCTGCTGAACATCGCCTCGCCGATGTTCCACTACGGCATCCTCTTCGTCCTCGTCGGGCACCTGGTCGGCCTGTTCCTTCCCGAGTCGTGGACGGACAAGGCGGGCGTCAGCGAGCACACCTACCACCTGTTCTCGCTGTACGGCGGCACGGCGGCCGGCGCCCTGCTCGTACTCGGCATCCTGCTGCTGCTCTACCGGCGGCGGACCAACACGCCGGTGTTCCGCGCGACGACCGCCAACGACAAGCTGATGTACCTGGTGCTGTTCGCGGCGATCGTCCTCGGCATGGTCGCGAAGCTCTCGCACGCCTCCGGCGACGGCTACAACTACCGTGACTCCATCGCCCCTTGGGCCCGCAGCCTGTTCACGCTCCGCCCGGACATCGACCGGATGACGGGCGTGCCGCTGCTGTACGAGATCCACGCGGTGGTGGGCATGGTGCTCTTCGCGCTGGTGCCGTTCACCCGTCTGATCCACATGTTCAGCGCGCCGCTCCAGTACCTCTTCCGGCCGTACGTGGTCTACCGCGCCCGGGACCCGCGGCGGCTGGGGACGCGTCCGGAGCGGCGCGGCTGGGAGCGTACCGGCTCTTGAGCCGCCTCGCCCGGACCGTCGTCGCCGTCCGACGCGACGATGCCGCCACCCCCTGACGGGGACGGCGGCATCGCGGTGTGCGGCGGGCGGCGGCGCGTCAGGCCAGCTTGGCCGACAGGGTGATGGTCGTGCCGGTCAGTGCCTGGCTGACGGGGCAGTTCGCCTTGGCGTCCTCGGCGGCCTGGGTGAAGGCCGCCTCGTCCAGGCCCGGCACCTCGCCCTCGACGGTGAGGTGGATGCCGGTGATGCCGGTGCCTGGCTGGAAGGTGACGTCGGCCGAGGTGGTCAGGCGGCTCGGCGGGGTGCCCGCGCCGGTCAGGGCGTGCGACAGCGCCATGGAGAAGCAGCTGGAGTGCGCGGCGGCGATCAGCTCCTCCGGGCTGGTCTTGCCGTTGGCCTGCTCGGCGCGCGACGGCCAGGACACGGCCTGCTCGCCGATGCCGGAGGAGTCGAAGGTGACGGTGCCCGAGCCCTCCGTCAGAGAGCCTTCCCAGACCGTGTGCGCGGAGCGCGTGGTTGCCACGATGCAGTTCCCTTCAGTGCGGTTCCGTGAGCGGAGTGCGGTTCCGTGATCGGAGGTTCCGCTGCCACCATCCGATCACACTCGCGGGCAGAACGTTACGTCCGCACCTCCCCGGGTCGCGGGCGGCCGCCCCGCCGCGGGTGTCCGGGCGCGGGTGGACTCCGTCGCCGCGGGGCGCCGCAGCGGGGGCTCACCGTCACCGCGGGGCGCGCCGCACCCCCGCCACGGCGAGGATCGCGCCCAGGAGGCACAGCACTCCGGTGACGAGTACGGCGGTGTGGACGCCGTTCATGAACGCCTGGCCGCTGCCTTCGGTGACCGCGGCCCGCAGCTGTGCGGGCATCTCACCGGAGACGGGGGCGACCCCCATGGCCACCGCGTCCTTGGCCTCGTGCAGCCCCTCGGCCAGGGGCGCGGGCACCCCGGCGGAGGTCAGCTCGCCGGTGAGGGTCGAGCCGACCCGTCCGCTGATCAGGGAGACGAGGACGGACGTACCGAGCGCGCCGCCGATCTGCAGCGCGGTGGCCTGCAGTCCGCCCGCCACCCCGGCGTCCCTGACCGGCGCGTTGCCGACGATCGCTTCGGAGGAGGCCGCCATCACCATGCCGACGCCGAGACCGAGCGCGACGAACGGCGGCCACATCGCGGCGTACGAGGAGTGGACGCCCCAGCCGAGCATGCCGAAGGAGGCGGCGGCCTGGAGGACCATGCCGGCCGGCATCGTCAGGCGGGCACCGAACTTCTCGGTGAGCTTGGCGCCCAGCGGCGAGGCGAGGACGGAGGCGAGGCTGAGCGGCAGCGTGCGGACACCGGCCTCGACCGGCGTGAAGCCGCGGACGTTCTGGAGGTAGAGCATGACGAAGAAGATCACGCCGAGCAGGACGAAGAAGTTGACCGCGGTGATGAGCGTCCCGATGGTCAGCGCGGGGTCGCGGAACAGGCGCATCGGCAGCAGGGGCTGCGTGACGCGTGTCTCGTACCAGCCGAAGGCCAGCAGCACGAGGAGGCCGGCCGCGAGGGTGCCCAGGGTGGGGCCCGAACTCCAGCCCCACGTCTCGCCCTTGACCACGCCGAAGACGACCGCGAGCAGGCCGAGCGCGAGCAGGACGACGCCGGGTACGTCGAAGCGGTGCCGGTCGGCGGGGTTCTTGCTCTGCGGCAGCACCAGCGCGCTGAAGGCGAGGGCGACGACGCCGATCGGCGCGTTGATGTAGAAGACCGACTCCCAGGTGACGTGCTCGACGAGCAGGCCGCCGACAATGGGGCCGAGCGCCGTGGACACGGACGAGACCATCGCCCAGATGCCCACCGCCATACCGAACTTCTTGGGCGGGAAAACGGCGCGCAGCAGGCCGAGCGTGTTGGGCATGAGCAGGGCGCCGAAGAAGCCCTGTACCGCGCGGAAGGCGATGACGCCCTCGATCGAGCCCGCGAGGCCGATGGCGACGGAGGCGGCCGTGAAGCCGAGGACGCCGATCATGTAGAAGGTGCGTCGCCCGAACCGGTCGCCCAGCTTCCCGCCGAGAATCAGCGCGGCGGCCAGCGCGAGCAGGTACGCGTTGGTGACCCATTGCAGATCGGCGGTGGACGCGTGCAGGCCGCGGCCGATCTCCGGGTTGGCGATGGAGACGACGGAGCCGTCCAGGCCGACCATGAACAGGCCGAAGGCGACGGCGACCAGCGTGAGCCAGGGGTTGCCGCGACGGCGGTGCGGCGCGTCGGGCGGGGAGGGTGCGGGCAGGGGTGAGTGATCCACGACGGTGGGGGGCATGGACGTGCCTTGTTTCTCGGAGAGCGGGGCGAGCGGCTGCGGCGCGGACAGGCGCGCGGGCGCCGTCGGTCAGTGGGCGGCGGGGTGAATGTGCGGGGCCAGCCCGCGCAGGGCGCCGAGGGCGGACCCGATCGCGGCGCGGTCCCCGTCGGTGAGGGCGTCCAGCGCCTCGCTGACGTACCCCTGCAGGAGGTCTCCGACCGCGGCGAGGCGGCGCCGCGCCTCGGCGGTGGTGTGCAGGTGGGCGACGCGCTTGTCGTCCGGATCCTGCCGGCGCTCCAGCAGTTCCCGACCGACCAGTTGCGTGACCAGGGCGCTCACGTTGTTCGGCTTCATCAGCAGCTCGTCGGCCGCCTCGCGCACGGTGACGCCGTCCCGCTCCGCGACGAGCCGCAGCAGCGCCAGCTGCCCATCGGGCAGCTTGGCGTGCGGGAAATCCTGGGCCAGCCGCCGGTCGAGCGCCCGGTGCAGCGCGGGCAGAGCGACCGCGAGCCCGGAGGCGAGGCGGCGCGGGTCCTGCTCTGGCGCGGGGGAGGCGGGCATACGCCGATCATAGGTATGGGTACATACCTATGTCAACATAGGCTTCTTGGTTCGGGACCGAGTACGTGACCCGGTGATCCTGGTCCGCGAGTGCGGCAAGTATGGGATGCTGCGGCCGACGTACACACCGTCCGGGGGGGGCTGGTCAGGCGTGCGGTACTACCTCTACGTCTCCACTGCCAAGGTGGACATGCTGTACGGGCAGATCCCGCCGAAGCTGCTGCGGCGTCTCGCCGTCGAGGCCAAGGTCGACCTGAAGGTCGTGAGCGTGGCTGTGCAGTCACCGCGCGCCGACACGAGCGCGTACGACCGTCTCGACCTCGTGGAGGCCTACCTGGAGCGGGAGTTCGACGTCGGCTGGATGACGGAGCCGACGGCCTGGTTCCGCGGGGACCTGGGGTTGCGGATCGCGGGGTACGGCGACGCGAACGGACCGACGCTGATGATGGGCGAGGACGGTGACACGCTGGTCGCGCTCATCGGCTCGGCCCACCACTTGATCGGCTACCAGATCGCGCCCGACACGCCCAGGGTCGGTTTCTCGGGACTGCCGTCGATGTTCGCACTGCTGCGGGACTTCCCGCCCGAATGGGAATCGCAGATGAGGGTCCCCCGGCGGAACGGTAGGCGCACCGCGGACGGAGCCAGCATCATGCGCGAAGTACGCCAGTGCGCCGAGGCGTTGACGGTACCACCGGTGTACGGCGAGTTCCTGGCACGTCAGTTGCTGCGTGGCACCGTGACACGGGAGGACGGGCGGGAGATGACGGTCGTCATCGGGACACCGGTGTACGTGGCGATGTCGGACCCGGCGGGCGGGGAGACCTGAGTGGAGCGGGCGACGTCGTGGGCCGAGCTGGTGCGGATGCGCGTGGAGGGCGATGTCGTGGGCCTGTGCCGGGCCGCACGGTCCGCTGACCGGGACATCGCGGAGTCGGCGGTCCGACTGCTGGGCGGCAGCACGGGATCGCCGGAGGCCGTCGAGGCGCTCCTCGCCTGCCTCCGGCGGAACGACGAGACACATCCTGGACTGCGCTGGTGCGCCGCGGAGTCGCTGGGTCGGCTGCGGGAGCGGCGCGCGGTGCCGGCACTGGTGCGGCTGCTGGCCGAAGGGCGCGACAGTCGCGTACAACCGGTTGAGTCCGTGTGCGAGGCGCTGGCCGCCATCGGGGGTCCGGAGGCCGTAGGCGGACTCCTCCACGTGCTCGACCTGGTGGCGGGCGACCACCACAGGTACACGGCCGTGCCGGTGCTCGACGCGCTGGCCCGGCTGCGCCCGCGCGAGGCGGTGACGCCGCTCCTCGCCTCCCTCTGGCACTATCTGCCCGACCACGCGGGGCACCTGGTGCGCACGCTCGGCGCGATCGGCGACCCGCGCGCCGGCTCCGCGCTCCTCGTCCTCGTGCACTCCCCCACCTCGGACACGCACCTGCGCCGGGCCGCGCTCCGGGCGCTGTACGCGCTGCGGGCCCGCGCCTGGCCGCCCGGACGCCGCTATCCGTCCGCCGAGGAGGTGCTGCGCGAGACGCAGCGCGCCCCGGACCCCGACACGGGCCGCCTCGCGACGGCCCTGCTCTCCCGGACCGGGGGCGGCCGGGAGTTTCTGTGGGGTGTGCTCCGGGCGGCGGCCCACGCACCGCACGACGCCGCGTGCCCGCCGCACGCCGTGGCCGCCGTCTGCGACCGTGTCGCAGACGCCCCCGGCCTCTTCGGCGTGGACGTGCCCGGCCGGTCCGCCTACGCCGCCCTGCTCCGGCACCACCTGCGAGAGGCAGCGGCACCGACCGTGCGCCGGGCAGCCGCCCGTGCCCTCGCCGCCTGCGCGGGCCCCGGAGTGGGCGAGGCGCTGCTGGTGGCCCTGGGCGACGCGCGGATCAGCGACACGGTGGCGGACCTGCTCGCCGGCCTGCGCAAGCCGCCGCTGCGGGAGGCCCTGGCCCTGCTCGCCGACCCGGACCGGCCCTCGGCCCAACGGAGCGGTGCGGCACGGACGTTGGGAGCGGCCCGGTACGCGGCCGCCGTACCCTCGCTGCTGGCCGCCCTGGCGGACGACACGTCCCCGACGGCGGTGCGCACCTCGGTCGTGGACGCGCTCGGCGCCCTTCGGCTCCAGGCGGGATCCGCACCCCTCGCGGCCCTGGCGCGGGACGAGGGGCAGCCCGGCACCGTGCGCGCCCGCGCGGTGCGGGCCCTCGGCCTGATCGGCGCGCCGGACACGCTGCCGGTGGTGTTGGCGTGCGCCCGCTCCCCGCACGAGGCGATACGGGGGCGGGCCGCGACGGCGTTGGGCGGTTTCCCGGTGCCGGCGGCGGCCAGGGCGCTCGGGGAGGTCGTCGCGCACGACCCGGAGCCCGACATCGCGCGGGCCGCCGCGCGCGCCCTCGGCCGGATCGGCGCCGCGGCCCTGCCCGTCCTCGTCCGGCTCGCGGATGACGTACGCGAGGTCGCCGCGGACCAGCTCGTCGCGGCGCTCGCCGTTCGCTCCGAGGCCGAGGCGACGCGGGCGCTGGGCCGGCTGGCGGCGGTGCCCCCGACCCGGGAGGCGGCGCGCGCCGCGCTGTGTGAGCGGGGCGCACCGGACTGCGTCGAGCCCCTGGCCGCGCTGCTCGACGCCGACTTGCATCCCCACACCCAGGAGACCGTCGTACGGGCGCTGCTGCGGATCGGCACCGACGAGGCACACGAGCGGCTGCTGGACCACTGCCTCAGGGCCACGCATGTCCAGCAGTGGCACATCGAGGTGCTGGACGTCATGGCCCGTGCACGCATCCGTCCCCGCGCGTGGCCCACGCCGGAACCGGCGGCCGGCCGCCGGGAGGCCCGCGGCGAAAACGGGCCGCGTGCGGTCGGCGCCGGTGCCTGAGGTGTTCGAGGCGGCGGCGCAGGTGCGCGGGAGCGGATGCGAACAAGGGGTGTGGGCCGCCGCGCCACAGGGGCTTCTGAGGTGCGGGAACAGGCACGTGGCGGGGGCCTATGGCCGGAATGGCAGCTGGGCTGCCCACCGACCGCGCCGTGGAGGCGGCGCGCGCGTTCGCCGAGCGGCACGCGCAGGGCGCCGGGCTGGTCGTCGACAGCGTGCACGACCCGATGCAGAACTCCGGGACGAAGGACGGCTCCGAGATCGGGCGCCCGGTCTCGCTGGAGACGCACGTGACGTTCCGGCAGGTCTTCGACGGCGTGCCCGTCATCACGCCGGGCCAGGGCCTGATCCGTGTCGGCCTCGACAACGACGGGACCGTCGTCCAGGCGCAGCTCGCCACCCGCGAGGCGACCGGCACGACGCGCGAGCCGAGCACGGACGTCGCACCGCCCGAGCCGGGCGGCGGCAAGCCCGCGGCGGCGCCGGCGGAACGCGACCCGCGCACCGCGCTCGACGCGGCCCAACGGACGCTGCTCGCCCACTTGGCGGCGGTCACCGCCGGCGACGAGGGGCCGGGCGCGGCGGCGCGGCAGGAGCCGCGGGTCCAGGACGTGCCCGGCACCTTCGAGGTCGGCTACGAACTGGACGGCGACGAGGCGTACCCCGCGGCCCGCAAGCTGATCGAGATCGGCTCGCCGGACAGCATGTTCCGGACGCGGCGCTGGGTCGTCGCCCCCCCTGGCGAGGTAGGCCCCGGGGCTCAGGCGCGAGAGGTGGCGGTCCGCTGCTTGCGGGCCGCCATCACCGCGTACACCAGCACCCCGAGGAACAGGAAGAGCACGCCCTGATAGACGGCCGCGTACCCGGAGCCGGCGACCAGCCACAGGGAGAACGCGAACGCGACGCCCGCGAGGAGCCCGTCGCGCACCAAACGCCCGCGGTGGACGCGCTCGCCCTGCCCGGAGACCAGGAAGTAGATCTGCGCGACGGTCGCCAGCAGGTAGGGCACGGTCGCGGTGAACGTGGTGATCAGAACCAGGGACTCGAAGACGCCGCCGGAGCCCGCCGTGTAGTTGTAGACGGTCAGCAGCGAGGCGAGGACGACGGTGACGAGGACACCGACGGTCGGCACGCCGCGCTTCTTCTTGGCGAACGCGCTCGGGAACAGGCCGTCCCGCGCGGCCGCGTACGGCGTCTGGGCGCTCAGCAGCGTCCAGCCGTTGAGGGCGCCGACCATGGAGACAAGGGCGGCGAGCGCGACGGCGGTGCCGCCCCAGGAGCCGCCGAACATGGCGTTCACGGCGTCCGAGAAGGGCGCGCTGGAGCCCACCAGCTCGTCGTGCGCGACGGTCCCGAAGACGGCGAGGGTACCGAGCAGGTAGACGAGCGCGGCGCCGAGCGTGCCGAGGATGGTGGCGCGTCCGACGTTGCGCCGGGGGTCGCGCACCTCGCCGGCGCTGACGGCGGCCGACTCCACGCCGAGGTAGGAGAAGAGCAGGATGGCGGCGGCCGCCGAGACGGCGCCGACCGGACTGTCGTCGCTCGCCCGGAAGGGCCCGAGATTGGCGCTGTCGAAGAAGAAGAGGCCGCCGACGGCGACGAGCAGCAGCGGCAGGAACTTCAGTACGGTGGCGACGAGCTGGACCGCGCCGACGTACCGGGTGCCCGCGAAGTTGGCGAGGGCGGGCAGGAGTTGCAGGGCGAGGGCGGCGAGGCAGGCGGTCCACTTGTGCTCGTCGACGGGGATGAGCACGTCCAGGTAGCCCACGGCGGCGACGGCGAGGGCCGCGTTGGAGACCCAGGTGGTGATCCAGTACGACCAGGCGGCCAGGAAGCCCGCGAAGTCGCCGAAGGCCTCGCGGGCGTAGACGTAGGGGCCGCCGGTGCGCGGGTCGCGTTCGGCCAGGCGCCCGAAGACGAGCGCCAGGGCTATCGCGCCGACGGTCAGGACTCCGAAGGCGACCAGGCTGATCGTGCCGAACGGCGCGACGGAGGCCGGGAGCAGGAAGATGCCGCCGCCGATGATGTTGCCCGTCACGAGACAGGTGGCGATCGGCAACCCGAAGCGCCTGGCGTGCTTGCTGGGTGCCTGTTCCGCCGGTGCCGGTGCCGGTGCCGCCAGTGCCTGTTCGGGGGCCGGAGCCGACTGCGGTGCGGTTCCGGTGTCGTGCATGGGGTGCTGCGCCTCTCGTCGTGCCCGGGTGCCCGGGATCGCCGGGCGAAGCCATGGTCGGGTACGGCGGACGCTGCTCCAAATCAGCGTGTTTTGTCCTGCGCGGCCGGGTCGGCGGCCGCAAAAGCTGTGCCGACGGGCTCTTCGGGCAGTGGATCATTCACCGGAACGGGAGCCTCCGCGACGGTCACCGGCACCTCGGGCCCCAGCGCCTCGCCCAGCCAGCGGCGCAGCACCCGGTGGACCGCTTCGGCGCCGACCAGCTCCTGCCCGTCCGCGACGGGGGCGGAGAGCACCAGCGGGGACAGCAGGAAGGCACGGCTCTGCGCGCCGCCGAGCCCGCCGTGCGAGCCGATCTGCTCCTCGAAGGCGAGCACCTCGCCCTCGCACGGGTCGTACCAGGAGTTCACCATGATGT
The DNA here is from genome assembly GCF_040629635.1 of Streptomyces sp. NPDC005898. NCBI lineage: Bacteria > Bacillati > Actinomycetota > Actinomycetes > Kitasatosporales > Streptomycetaceae > Streptomyces > Streptomyces sp. NPDC005898. Next base: position 508,467 of record NZ_JBEXWC010000001.1, read on the forward strand.
CGGCGGCGTGCGGAAAGCCGTCGGTGCGGCGCACCGCGTCCGCCGCCCCCGGCCCGAAGTCCGCGAGCGGCCCGAGGTCGGCCGGCTCCTCGTCCAGGTACACCTCGGCGCCCCGCGCCCCGAGCACCAAGGGGCCGCGCTCCGCACTGCGTACGAGGAGGAAGCCGACGCCCGGGTGGTCGGCGAGGGTGGACAGCAGCGCCGGATGGCGGCGGTCAATCTCCTCGCGGGTCATGCGGTGCCCCACGTCGGGGAAGGACACGAGCCCCAGATTGCCGGAGGCCAGCACGATCGGCTCCGCGTGGTGGGTCGGGCGGTGCTCCCCCGCGCCCTCCTCGACCGGGCGGCGCAGCGCCGCCCGTACCGCGGCCCGGGCCTCGGCGCCGCTGTGCGTGCGCCGCGCCCGGCGCGGCACGGGCAGTCCGCAGCCGGCCCGCACGAGGTCGGCGAGGGTGAGGCCGTAGCGGGCGCGGAAGGTCTCGCCCGGGCTCTGCCCGTGGTCGGAGAGCAGCACGATGCGGTAGGCGCGCGGCGCGTGCTCGGCGACCTGGGCGAGCAGCGCGAGCGAGCGGTCCAGGCGCCGGAGGACCTTCTCCACGTCGGGTCCGGTCGGCCCGGAGTGGTGCGCCACCTCGTCGTAGGCGACCAGGTCGGCGTAGACCGCGCTGCGCCCGGCGAGCATGTCACCGATGACGGCGGCGACCACCACGTCCCGCTCCACGACGGTCGCGAAGGCGCGGATGAAGGGGTAGAGCCCGCCGCGGCCCACGCGCGGGCGGCGGCGCTCGACGCGGGCGCGCGTGGACTCGCTGATCTCCCGGAAGACCTCCGCGACGAAGGAGAGCGCGGTGCGCACGGCGTTGGCGGGATCGGAGAAGTAGGCGAAGTATCCGGCGCGTGAACGGTTCTTCTTGTCCCTGCGCGCGGCCATGGACAGGACGAGCGCGAGCTGCTCGGCGCCCCCGCTGAAGAGGTTGCCGCGGCTGGCCCCGTCGACGGTGAGCAGGCCGCCGTCCCCGGCGCGGCGGACGGCGCGGCGCTGCAACTCGACGGCGGAGGCGGGCCGGTTGCTGACCATGACCTCGCCGGTGTCCTTCTCGTACCACCGGAAGGCGGGCACGTCGTGGTTGGAGCCGTGCAGGATGCCGAGCTGGCTGGCGCCGGTCTGGCTGGACCAGTCGGTGCGCCAGGGGATCAGGCGGTGGGTCGCGGCGCCCTCCTCCCCCAGCCAGCGGCCGACGGTGGGCATGAGGCCCTTGGCGACGGCGCCGCGCAGCACGTCGTGGCCGACGCCGTCCAGTTGGATGAAGACGGTGCCGGGGGCGATGGGGCCCGGCCGCTCCCGGATGCCGCGCCGCTTGCGGCGGTCGGCGAGGCGGTACAGGCGCCGCCGGTAGGCGTCGTCGTCCCGGACGGCGAGGGCGCCGCCCGCGGCCGAGGCGACGGCCGACATCACCGCGGCGACGACGACGGCGGTCTCCGCGCCCGCCTCGCCCCGGTCCTCGGGGATGAGGCTCAGGGCGAGCAGCAGGAGCGAGCCGTTGAGGAAGAAGGCGAGCACGCCGAGCACGAGGGCGGGCACGAGCAGCAGGGCGCGCACCAGCAGCGGCCACACCAGGGCGGAGAGCAGACCGAAGGCGCCGGCGCCGTAGGCGGCGGTGACCGCGATGCGGGTGGCGCTGTCGCCGTCGTCCGCCTGGAGCTTGAAGTCCGGCAGGATCCCGGCGAGGACGAGCATCGTCAGGGTGCTGACCGCCCAGACCGCGACCACCCGCCACAGGGTGCTGCCGACCCTGCGCCACCGTGCTCTCCCCACGCCCTGCCCTCTCGCCCTTCCCCCCGAACCGGACACCAGCGTGTCACAACCCGTCGGGGCGGGGCCCGGCGCCCGTCGATCAAGGACGGCCAGCGGCTCGGTCAGGGGCGGTCAGCGGCCCGGTCAAGGGCGGTCAGCGGCCGTCGTAGCCCGCGGTCGGCATGGACAGGCGGCGGTGCACCCTGGCCTTCATGCGCGCGTCGTACGCGGGTTCGGCGAGGCCCGCCGTCTCCATCCGCACCCCTCGCCGCGCGCACTCCGCGGTGAACTCCTCGGGGCAGCGCAGGGCGCGCTCCAGGACGCGGCGGCTCGGCACGACGAAGAGGTCGACGAGGCCCGCCTCGACATCGGCCCACAGCATCACGTGGTCCGCGCGCACCTCCCGTACCAGGAATTCGCGGGTGATCACATAGCCCTGGTCGGCGGCCCAGCGCGCGCAGAGCGCGTACTGGCTGCGCGAATCGACCAGGAAGGGGTCGGCGTCCAGCTCCTCCAGTGGGGTGAGGCTGGCGATGGCCGCCGCCCGCACCACATGCCCGCCGGCGCCCGGGGCGTGTCCCACGGCGTCCCCCTCACCTCGGTCCCGGCCGCCGACCCTACTCCTGGCCGTAGGCTTTGAGACAGTCGTACGAAGGAGGAACCGGGTGCCCGTCGAGGTCACATGGTGGGGCCACGCCACTTGCACGGTCGAGGATTCGGGCGTCCGCGTACTCACCGACCCCCTTTTCGCCCGCCGTCTCGCGCATCTGCGGCGGCGCAGGGGCGCGCCGCCACCGCCCGGCGCGGCCGTCGCCGACGTCGTGCTCGTGTCGCATCTGCACGCCGACCACCTGCACATTCCCTCGCTCGCGCGGCTCGCGCCGGGCACCCGTGTGCTGCTCCCGCGCGGCGCGGCACGCTCGGTGCCCGGACTGACCCGCAGACTGTCCCACCTGCGCTTCACCGAGGTCGGGCCGGGCGAGGAGGTCCCGGTCGGCGACGTGGTCGTACGCGTGGTCCGGGCGCTGCACGACGGGCGGCGGCTGCCCATGGGGCCGCAGCACTCCCCCGCGCTCGGCTACGTCGTGCACGGTGAGGCCCGCACCTACTTCGCGGGGGACACCGGGCTGTTCGACTCGATGGCGGCCGAGGTCGGGGACGTGGACGTGGCGCTGCTGCCGGTCGGCGGCTGGGGGCCCTATCTGGGGCACGGGCATCTGGACGCGGGCCGGGCCGCCGAGGCGCTCGCCCGCATCGCGCCGCGCAGCGCGATCCCGGTGCACTACGGCACGTACTGGCCGATAGGGATGGACGCGGTGCGTCCCCACGAATTCCACGCGCCGGGGCACGAGTTCGTGCGCCACGCGGCGCGGCTGGCCCCGAAGGTGGCGGTGCACCGGCTCGCCCACGGCGAGAGCGTGCTGCCGGAGGTGTCCGGGTGATCCTCGCCGTGGCGGCCCAGGTGTCGCCGCAGAGCACCCAGCAGGCCGTCGCCTATCCGTCGCTGTTCCTGCTGGTGGTGATCGGCGCGCTGGTGCCGGTGGTGCCGACGGGCGCGCTGGTCAGCTCGGCGGCGGTGGTGGCCCTGCACCGGATGCCGCCGTACGCGCTGCTGATCGTCTTCGGTGTCGCCGCGCTCGCCGCGTTCCTCGGCGACATCGCCCTGTACTGGCTGGGGCGGCGCGGCTTGCGGTCGAAGAACGGCTCGCGCTGGCTCAAGGCGCTCCGCGACCGGGCGCCCGAGGAGCGGCTCGCGCAGGCGCAGGACAAGTTGCGCGACCACGGGGTCATGGTCCTGGTGCTGTCCCGGCTCGTGCCCGCCGGGCGGATCCCGGTGATGCTGGCGTGCCTGATGGCCGACATGCCGCTGCGCCGGTTCGCCCGCGGGGACATGCCCGCGTGCCTGGCGTGGGCGGTGACGTACCAGTTGATCGGCGTCCTGGGCGGCTCGCTGTTCAAGGAGCCCTGGGAGGGGGTCGCGTTGGCGATCGCGCTGACGGTGCTGATCAGCGTGGCGCCGAGCGCGTGGCGCAGGGTGCGGGGCGCCCCCGCCTAGGGCGTGTTTCGAAAGTAGCGTCGTCCGCCCGCAGGGCGGGCCTGGCGGCGTCTGGTGCGTGCGCTCGCAAGGCGGAGGGTCGCCCCGATACTGGTGGTATCGGGGCGATCCCGACAACGCGGCGAGCGTGCGTGCCAGGCGTCGCCAGGCAGACGGGACTTTCGAAACGCGCCCTAGGGCGCGTTTGCGGGGTTGTCGGCCGGGGCCGTGACGGGGCGCGGGCGGCCTCGGTCCAGTACTCGGGACGCCCCCACCGGCAGGTCCCACAGGTCCTCGCGGGGCCGGCCGGTCCTCTCCCAGGCCGCGCGGACCCGGGTGAGGGGTTCGAGGACCGGCTCGGCGGAGAGCAGGAACGTGCCCCAGTGCATGGGGGCCATCCGCCGGGCGCCGAGGTCGAGCGCCGCCTGGACCGCTTCCTCGGGGTCGCAGTGGACGTCGCTGAGCCACCACCGCGGGTCGTACGCGCCGATGGGCAGGAGTGCGAGGTCGATGCCGGGAAAGCGGTCGCCGATCCGCCGGAACCAGTGGCCGTAGCCGGTGTCGCCCGCGAAGTGGACCCGTCGCCCCCGGGCGTCGGTCAGGACCCAGCCGCCCCACAACGTACGGCAGGTGTCCAGCAGGCCCCGCTTGGACCAGTGGTGGGCGGGCACGAAGTCGAGGCGCACCCCGCGCAGCCGTGCGCCCTCCCACCAGTCGAGTTCCGTGACGCGGCTGAAGCGGCGGCGGGTGAACCAGCGGCCGAGCCCGGCGGGGACGAAGACGGGGGTGTCCCTGGGGAGCCGGCGCAGGGTCGGGGCGTCCAGGTGGTCGTAGTGGTTGTGGCTGATGACGACCGCGTCCACGCGCGGCAGCGCGCTCCAGGCGACGCCCACGGGGGTGATCCGGGCCGGGGTGCCGAGGATCCTGCGGGACCAGACCGGGTCGGTGAGGACGGTCAGGCCGCCGATGCGGATGATCCAACTGGCGTGGCCCGCCCAGGTGACCGCGACCGTGTCGGCGTCGACCCGGGGCAGGGGGCCGGGCTCGTAGGGCAGCCGCCCGAGGTCGGCGAGGCCTTCAGGGCCGGGCCGCAGGGCCCCTTCGCGGGCGAACCGCGCGAAGGCGCGCAGGCCGGGCAGCGGCGTGGTCAGCCGGTCGGCGAACGACCGGGGCCACCGGCGGGGGCCGCCGAGCGGGGGCGGCGGCGCGGTCGGAGGGAGTTCCTGCTGCCGCGAGCGCCCCCGCCGCGCCTGCTCGTGCGCCTGCTGCTGGGTCACCGAGGGGGCTCCCTTCACCGTGCTTCCGCGCGGAGATCGTCGAAGGCGGCCGCGCATATGCGCAACGCCCGGTCCACGTGCGGCAACTCCAGGGGGTCCGGTGCGTCCAGAGACGCCAGGCGCTCCTCGGGGGTTGAGCCGAGGAGCGGTCCGGTGGACAGCCGTACGCGCAGTGCGTCGATGGCGTCGCCGAACCGGTGGCCGCCGGGCGCGGGCATCCCGAGGCGGGTGCCGAGGAAGTCCTCCAGGTCCTGGGCGTCGCCGACGCCGCGCGCGGCGAGCGCGGGGCGCAGCGGGCCGAGGTCGACGTAGAGGTGGCGTCCCGCCTGCGGGGGCCTGGCCAGTGCGCCGGCGGCCAGGACGGCGCGGCGCGCGGCGGTGGCCACGCGTGCGTGCAGGCGGACGGTGGCCGCCAGCCGCTCGGTGACCTCGTCCGGTTCGGCCAGCGCGTACGCCGCCGCGGCGGCGGCCGGGGCCGCGAGGGACGCGCCGAGGGCGGTGAGGACGTCGAGGGTGCGGGCGCGCAGGGCGGCGCCCTGTGCCGTGAAGGGGAAGCGGGCGAGGGCGGCGGGCAGGCCCGGGGGCAGGAAGGGGCCGCCGAGGTCGCCAAGGACGGTCACCCGCTCGTGGTCCATCTCGGCGGGGCCGATCAGGACGGTGTCGCGGGGGTGGTGCAGGGTGTCGCGCCAGGTCTCGTCGCTGACCACGTGCAGGCCCTCGCCGGCCGCCGCCTCGACGGCCTCGTGCAGCACCTCGGGGGGCGGCACGGTGGCGGTCGGGTCGTCGGCGACGCTGAGCACGAGCAGCCGTGGCCGGCCGCCCTCGGCGCGGACGCGGCGGACGGTCTCCAGGAGGGCGTACGGGTCGGGGACGCCGCCGCACTCGGCGGGCGTCGGCACGTGGTAGACGCCGTGGCCGAGCAGCCGCGCCTGGGGCGCCCACCAGGCGGGGCAGGGGCGCGGCAGCAGGACGTCGCCGCCGAGGGCCGCGGTGAGGGCAAGGAGCAGGGGCGGGGCGCCGGGGGCGGCGACGAGGTGCTCGTGCCCGGCGGGCAGTCCGCGGCGTGACCAGTAGCCGCCCGCCGCGTCCAGGAGGGCGGGGCCGCCGCCGGGGGCCTCGCCGTCGGGGCGGGCGGCGGCCGAGGCGGCGGCGGACGCCAGTTCCGGCAGGACGGGCAGGCCTGCCTCCGGCACGGGCGGCCCGTACCGGACGGGGCCGCGGCCCTCGGGGTCCGTCCGCCTCATGCGTACCTCCGTGCACTCTCGTGCCCCTGTCCTGCCCCGTCCGGCGGGTGTGTATCCAGGCCACGGCCGTACGCCCATGACACCGCGCACCCGCCGCTCCCGCCCGCGCTGGCCCCCGCCCGGGTGAGCGAACGGGCCCCCCGCGCCGTCGCGGCGGAGAGGCCCGGGCGGGTGTGGCCGCCTCCGGTACGGGTGGGACCGGGCCGTCGGAAGGGGCCGACGGAGCAGGTCACCGGGCCGGCGGGGGCGTCGGCGCACGTCGCGGAACGGTCAGTCGGCCATGGAGGCCAGTTCACGTTCCAGGCCGCGGCCCTTGGTCTCGACCAGCGCCGCCGCCACCTCCGCGAGTTTGCGGTTCGTCGTCTGGGAGATCCGGCGCAGCACCGCGAACGCGGCGTCCGCCTCGCAGCCCAGGACGTGCATGACGATGCCGCACGCCTGGTCCACGACGGGGCGGGTGCGCAGGGCCGTGCCCAGCTGGTCGAGTTCGCTGAGGGCGGCGCGGTAGTACCGGTCGCGCGCGAAGCTCGCCGTGGCGAGGTCGCCGAGGGCCCGCACGGGGCCGTGCGGTACGTCGGCCAGGGCGCCCGGGCGGAAGCCGAACAGGGTCAGGGTGACCGTGAGCCCGGCGCGCCGGAAGGGCAGGGTGACGCTGGACCGCACACCGGAGTCGAGGGCCATCGCCCGGTACTCGGGCCAGCGTTCGTCCCGCAGCAGGTCCCCGGAGTCGACCGGGGCCCCGCGCTCCTCGGCGGCGGGGATGGGCCCCTGCCCCGAGCGCAGCTGCACCGAGACGAGCCCGGCCAGGTCGGGGTGGGTGACGGCGGCGGGGCGCTCGTCGCCGCCGTCGGTGACCGTGGTGCTCGCGCCGCAGCACGCGGGGGCGCAGCGCTTGGCCTGTTCGGCGAGTTCGGAGAGCCTGCGGCCGGGGAACGCTGATTCCGGTCGGAGCAGGTCCGGGTCCGGCAAGGGCGCCATGGGGTGTTCCTCCTCTCCGCTTCGGCTTCCCCTCCCGTCCTCCGGAAAACGGCCCGGGCGATAGGTTCGGCACATGTCTCACACGGAGGAATTCGGTGAAGAACTCGCGGATTTCGTGCGCCGTGTCGCCGAATTGAAGTCGGCCCGTTCCGTGCCCCGGGGCGACCTGGGCACGGTCCTCGACGCCGCGATCTTCGAACTCGACCATGTCGCCGACCGGTTGTGGCCCACGTACGAACGTCTCGGCGCCGGCGGCCACCGCGGCGCCGCGTCGGACCGGGACGAGGAGCGGCTGCTGCGGGCCCTCTTCCAGCGGCTGCCCCTGCCGGTGGCGCTGATCGACAGGGAGAGCGTGATCCGGCGGATGAACGTCGCGGGCACGGCGCTGACCGGGGTCCGCGCCGGTTTCGCGGCGGGGCGGCCGCTGACCGGGTTCCTGCTGCACGCCGACCGGGTCGCGTTCCGTTCGCAGACCGCCGCGGTCGCCCGCGGCGAGGGCGACCGCAGCCTCGTCGTCCACTTCCAGCAGAGCCCCGACCTGCCGGTACGCGCCACGCTCACCGCGCTGCGCCCCGGCACCGAGCCGCGCACGGCGGTCCTGGTCGTGCTCCAGCCCGAGACGGCCCGCGCGCCGCAGCCGCCGCCCGCACCGAGGCCCGCCCCCGACCTGGGCGAGGCGACCCGGCACGCGGCCCAGCTCGACCTGGCGGACGCGATGACGACGGCGCTGCTCACGGCCCCCGCCGGCAGCCGTACGGCCGTCCTGGCACGGGCCGCGGCCGTGCTGCACGGACGGTTCGCGGACTGGGTGATAGCCGACGACGGGGCCGCCCGCCCCCGGCGTACGACCGTCCTCGGCCCGCCGGGCGCGCCGGTCGACGAGGTCCGGGCGCAGGAGCCTGCGGCGTGCCCGCTGGTGGTCGAGGCGGCGCGCGGCGGCTCGTCGCTCCAGGTGCGCCCGGAGGACCCGGACGCCTTCGGCAGGGACGCGACCGGCGCGCACGTCCTGGTGCGTGCCGAGGTCACGTCCCTGCTGTGTGTGCCGCTCGCCGCCCGCGCGGACGCTCCCCCGGAGGGCGTCCTCACGCTGTTCCGGTGCGGTGCCCGGCCCGCCTTCTCGCTGGCCGAGGCGCGGGCGGTCGATGTGATGTCCCGTCATCTGGCGCTGGCCCTGCGGGGCGCCGACGGGATCTGAGGATGCCCGAGGTCAGGCGGCGTCCCGCAGGACCTGGTCGCGCAGCCGGTCGCAGCAGCGGTTGATCAGCCGGGAGACGTGCATCTGCGAGATGCCCATCTCGTCGGCGATGCGGCTCTGCGTCATGTCGCCGAAGAACCGCATGTACAAGATGGTGCGCTCCCGCTCCGGCAGCTGCTCGATGCGGGGCCGGACGGACTCCCGGTCGACGACGACGTCGAGCGCGGGGTCGCAGCCGCCCAGGGCGTCGCCGAGGGAGTATCCGTCCTCGCTGCCGGAGAGTTCGGCGTCCAGGGAGAGCGCGGTGAAGCTCTCCAGCGCCTCCAGGCCGGTCTTCGCCTCCGCCACGCTCATGTGCGCGTGCTCGGCGATCTCGGTGGTGGTGGGGGCGCGCCCGGAGACGGTCTGCGAGAGGTCCTGGCGGGCGAACCGGACGCGGTTGCGCAGGTCCTGGACGCGGCGCGGCACGTGCAGGGTCCACATGTGGTCGCGGAAGTGCCGCTTGATCTCGCCGGTGACGGTCGGGACGGCGTAGCTCTCGAAGGCGGTGCCGCGCCGCGGGTCGTAGCGGTCGACGGCCTTGACGAGGCCGAGGGCGGCGACCTGGCGCAGGTCGTCGAGGGACTCCCCCCGGTTGCGGAAGCGGCCCGCGAGGCGCTGGGCCATGGGCAGCCAGGCCTGGACGACCTCCTGGCGCAGGGCGTCCCGCTCGGGGCCGTCGTCCAGGTCGACGAGGCGTTCGAAGGCCTCGGTGGTGTCCGGTGCGTCGTCGTGCGGGTGGCGCCCGTTCCTGGCCGGCGCGGCGGTGCTTCTGGGCGGTACGGCGGTGCTCGTGTGGGAACGCATGGCGCGTCGCAACTCCCTTGGGGGTGCCTGGGGATGGACGGTCACCGTGGGAGTGCGTGGACGTCGGACCACGACGGGGACACACCCGGGGACGAGCGATGCGGCCGCTCCCACGGACGTGCCTCCGGTCCGAAGCACTGTTTCTGCGCCTGCCCCGCGTGTGAGGGGCCAAACACCCCGGTTCCGGTCGTAGGTTTCTGACGGGTCCCGCCGGACACCCGGAGGTGACCGCCGATCCCCGATCCCTCCGGAGGGTTCCGTCATGAGCGTCAAGGTCGCCGACCACATCCTGGAGAGGCTGCGCGCCTGGGGGGTCGAGCAGGTCTTCGGCTACCCCGGGGACGGCATCAACGGCCTGCTCGCCGCGTGGGGCAGGGCGGAGGACCGGCCGAGGTTCGTGCAGGCACGGCACGAGGAGATGGCGGCGTTCGAGGCGGTCGGGTACGCCAAGTTCGGCAAGCGCCTCGGCGTGTGCGTGGCGACGTCCGGGCCGGGCGCCATCCACCTCCTGAACGGGCTGTACGACGCGAAGCTCGACCATGTGCCGGTGCTCGCCATCGTCGGCCAGACGAACCGCAGCGCGATGGGCGGCTCGTACCAGCAGGAAGTCGACCTGCACACGCTGTTCAAGGACGTGGCGTCCGACTTCGTGGAGACGGTGACGGTCCCCGAGCAGCTGCCGAACGTCATCGACCGCGCGATCCGCACCGCGTACGCGCGCCGCTGCCCGACCGCCGTGATCATCCCCGGTGACGTGCAGGAGCTGGACTACTCGCCGCCGCCGCACGAGTTCAAGATGGTGCCCTCCAGCCTGGACCGCAGCGGCTGGACGGCGCTGCCCTCGCCGACGGCCCTGGAGCGGGCCGCGGAGGTGCTGAACGCCGGCGACAAGGCGGCCATCCTGATCGGCCAGGGCGCGGCCGGCGCGCGCGCCGAGGTCGAGGAGATCGCGGAGCTGCTCGGCGCGGGCGTCGCGAAGGCGCTGCTCGGCAAGGACGCGCTGAGCGACGAGCTGCCCTACGTCACCGGTTCGATCGGTCTGCTCGGCACGCGCCCCTCGTACGAGATGATGCGGGACTGCGACACGCTCCTGACGATCGGTTCGAGCTTCCCCTACGCGCAGTTCCTGCCGGAGTTCGACTCGGCGCGCGCCGTGCAGATCGACATCGACCCGCACATGGTCGGCATGCGCTATCCGTACGAGGTGAACCTCGTCGGCGACGCGCGGGCGACGCTGCGCGAGCTGATCCCGCTGATCGACAAGGAACGCCGCGCGGTCAGCCGCGAGTGGCAGGAGGAGATCCGCGCGAACGTCCGGCGCTGGAACGAGGTGATGGAGCGCAGGGCCGAGCAGTCCGCGGACCCGGTGAACCCGGAGTACGTGGCGCGCGCCCTGGACCCGCTGCTGCCCGACAACGCGCTCATCACGTGTGACTCGGGTTCGGTGGCGAACTGGTACGCGCGTCATCTCACGATGCGCGGTGACATGCGGGCCTCGCTGTCGGGGACGCTCGCCACGATGGGGTGCGGTGTGCCGTACGCGATCGGGGCGAAGTTCGCGCATCCCAACCGTCCCGTCATCGCCCTGGTGGGTGATGGCGCGATGCAGATGAACGGCATGGCGGAGCTGATCACGGCCGCCAAGTACCGCCACCGGTGGGACGATCCGCGGCTGATCGTCGCCGTGTGGAACAACCAGGACCTGAACCAGGTCACGTGGGAGATGCGGGCCATGGGCGGCGCCCCCTCGTTCCTGCCCTCGCAGGCGCTGCCGGACGTGCCGTACGCGGAGTTCGCGCGCTCCATCGGGCTGACCGGCATCCGGGTGGAGCGTCCCGAGGACGTCACGGCGGCCTGGCGGGCCGGCCTGGAGGCCGATGGGCCCGTGGTCCTGGACTTCCGCACCGACCCGGCGGTGCCGCCGATCCCGCCGCACGCGACGTGGGAGCAGATGGAGGCGACGGCGGAGTCGGTCCTCAAGGGCGACGCGGACCGCTCCTCGATGGTGCGGCAGGGGCTGAAGGCGAAGGTGCAGGAGTTCTTGCCGGGGTCGGGCAAGAAGGGCAAGGCATAGGGGGGCTCGACGCATGGCCCGCCGGGACAGGGGTACTGCGGGCGAAGTCACCCCGGCGAACCTCTGCCGATCTCACGCAGGAAGGGCTCAGCCATGGCCGAATTCGTAAGGGACGTCATGACGCCGGGTGTGGTGGCGGTGCGCCCCGACGCCTCACTCGTCGAAGCGGCGCAGCTCATGCGCGCCCAGGACATCGGGGATGTGCTGGTCGCCGCCGACGGCCACGTCCTCGGCGTGCTCACCGACCGGGACATCGCGCTGCGCGCCGTGGCCGACGGGGCCGATCCGCTGACCGTCAGCGCGCAGGCCGTGTGCACGCCCGACCCCGTGGTGGTGGCGCCCGGGGACGCCGTGGCGGACGCGGTCGATCTGATGCGCGACCACGCGGTGCGCAGGCTGCCCGTCGTGGAGGACGGCCACCCGGTGGGCATGGTGAGCCTCGGCGATCTGGCGCTGGCGCAGGACCCGACGTCGGCGCTGGCGGACATCACCCGCGCCGACCCGGACAGCTGGCCGGGGATCCACCAGGCCTGAGGGCCCGGAATCCACCGGGCCTCGGGGTCCGGCGTCAGGTCGAGGTGGCGAGGCGCAGGGGCGACATGTCGCCGGGCGCTGTGCCGGCGGTGGATCCGGGGTTCTCCCGGGTCCACCAGGTGGCGTCGCCGTCCTCGATGTAGCGCAGCAGGATGCCTTCGCGCAGCGCCCAGGGGCAGACGGTCAGCACTTCGAGGCCGGTCAGCTTCATCGCCGTGTGCGCCACCACCGCGCCGGCCAGGCACTGGCTCGCGCGGGCCGCGGAGATCCCCGGCAGCTGCGCGCGCCGTTCGGCGGGCAGCCGGGCCAGTTCCTTCAGGGCGGCGCCCAGCTCCACGCGGCTCAATTCGCGCTGCACGAAGGGGCCGTAGCGGCCCGGTGCGGCGCCGCACAGCCGGGCGAGCTGCTGGAACGTACGCGAGGTGGCGACGGCCGTGTGCGGCATCTCCCAGCGGATCCGCGCGGCCACGTCCCGCAGCTGGTGGCGGACCTGGCGCCGGACCGCCTTGATGTCCCGCTCGCGCGGCGGGTCCTGCCCGTCGAAGAAGTCCCGCGTCAGGCGGCCCGCGCCCAGCGGGAGCGAGGCGGCGTAGTCCGGGAGCCTGCTGCGCCCGAAGGCCACCTCGAAGGTCCCGCCGCCGATGTCGAGGAGCACCAGCGGCCCGGCGCGCCACCCCATCCAGCGGCGGGCGGCGAGGAACGTCAGCTCCGCTTCGGCCTCACCGGTCAGGGTGCGCAGCCTGAGCCCCGCCCCGGCCTCCACGGCGTCGAGCACCTCGGCGCGGTTCGGCGCGTCCCGCACGATGGAGGTGGCGAAGGCGAAGGGCTCGGCCACGCCCCACCGCTGGGCCTGGACGCGGATGTCGCGCACCGCGTCGATGAGCCTGCGGACCGGCTCCTCGCCGAGCCGTCCGTCGCGCTCCACGTCCTCGGCGAGCCGCAGCCGGCGCTTGACCGTGTGGACGGGCAGCGGCACCTGCCCGTCGGCATCCGCCACGACGAGCCGTACCGTGTTCGACCCCACGTCCACCACGCCCACTCTCATGGCTGGTCGGTTACCCCGATGTGAACAAAAGGAATCGGCCGTGTGGCGGGCGCGGGGTCGCAGGTCACGCCCGGCGTCCGACCAGAGCGAGCAGTCTGCTCTGCGCGTCGGCGCCCGGCGGCGGCTCCAGGGGCGGATCGAACAGGCCGCTCTTCGCCAGTTCCGCCGCGTACGGTTCGATCTCCCGCGCGGCGAAGTCGACCAGGTCCCCGGGCAGCGTCTCGTCGGCGCCGATCGCGCGGGACAGGTCCCAGGCGTGCACCACCAGGTCGGTGGTCATCTGGCCGCAGTAGAAGGTGGCGGGGGTCTCGCCGAAGGAGAGGTGGACGGCGCGGTCCAGGGCGCGCGGCGCGCGGAACGCCGCGCGGGAGGCGGCGGCGGCCGTCTCCCAGGCGGCGACCGGGTCGGAGCCGAGCAGGTCGCCGTCGAAGGTGTCGCCGACGTCGTCGACCGTGGCGCCGTCGCGGACCAGCGGGGGCACCCACAGCTGTTCGGACACGAGGTGGTTGACCAGGTCGCGCACGGTCCAGTCGGTGCAGGGGGTGGGCGCCTTCCACTGGTCGTCGCGCACGGCGCGCACCCGGTCGGTGAAGAGGTCGAGCGCCTCGCCGTGCCGGGCCAGTACGGGTGGGCCCGTGCGACCGCGCGCAGAGCCGGCGGGCGGGTCGGTGCGGTCGTCCCTCATGAGTCCGCGGTCCCCCTCTCCCGCGCGCCCGAGCGGGTCCGCCCGGGGGCCACGGACCGGCGCGGGTGCCGGCGCAGGTACTCGCCCTCCAGTTCCGCCATCCGCTCGTCGTGGGTCCGCAGGGCGTCGTCCGAGCCGTGCAGCAGGGTGGTGTGCCGGGTCCGGTGGATGGCCTCCAGCTCCTTGATGAGCTGCTGGTCGTCCAGCTGACCCGGGTCGACTCCGTTGCTCATGGATCGCTCCTCGTCGCGTCGCTCCGGTGCCCCCCGGGTACCCGCTCGGCGCGTACTACCCCAGGATGCACCGGCTCCGCTCCGGGCGCGCGACCGCGGCCCCGGTGGCTAGCGCGCGCGCTCCACGCGGCGCTCGTCCCAGACCGGCTCCGGGGTCTCGCGCACCCGGCCGTCGCTGCCGAAGACCAGGAAGCGGTCGAAGGAGCGGGCGAACCAGCGGTCGTGGGTGACGGCGAGGACCGTGCCCTGGAAGGCTTCGAGGCCTTCCTGGAGTGCCTCGGCCGATTCCAGGTCGAGGTTGTCGGTGGGCTCGTCGAGGAGCAGGGCCGTGCAGCCCGCCAGCTCCAGGAGCAGGATCTGGAAGCGGGCCTGCTGCCCGCCGGAGAGGCGCTCGAACTTCTGCTCGGCCTGGCCGGTCAGTTCGTAGCGCCGCAGCCGGGACATGGCGGCGCCGCGGTCCTGCGCGTGCTCGCGCCACAGGATGTCCAACAGGGTGCGGCCCGCCAGCTCCGGGTGGGCGTGGGTCTGCGCGAAGTGGCCGGGCACGACGCGCGCGCCCAGCTTCCAGGTGCCGGTGTGGGCGACCGGGTTCTCGGTGTCGCCGGCGAGCAGGCGCAGGAAGTGCGACTTGCCCGAGCCGTTCGAGCCGAGGACGGCGACGCGCTCGCCGTAGAAGACCTCCAGGTCGAAGGGTTTCATCAGGCCGGTCAGTTCCAGGTCCTGGCAGGTCACGGCGCGTACGCCGGTGCGGCCGCCGTGCAGGCGCATGGTGATGTCCTGGTCGCGGGGCGGCTCCGGCGGCGGGCCCGCCTCCTCGAACTTGCGCAGCCGGGTCTGCGCCGCGTGGTAGCGGGAGGCCATCTCATGGCTGACGTCGGCGGCCTGGCGCAGGGTGCGCACCAGCTTCTTCAGCTGCTCGTGCTTCTCGTCCCAGCGGCGGCGCAGCTCCTCGAAGCGGGCGAAGCGCTCCTTGCGGGCCTCGTGGAACGTCCCGAAACCGCCGCCGTGCACCCACGCGTCGGCGCCGCCGGGGCTCTGCTCGACGCTGACGATCTTCTGCGCGGCGCGGGCCAGCAGTTCCCGGTCGTGGGAGACGAACAGGACGGTCTTGCGGGTCTCCCTGAGCCGCTCCTCCAGCCAGCGCTTGCCGGGCACGTCGAGGTAGTTGTCCGGCTCGTCGAGGAGCAGCACCTCGTCAAAGCCGCGCAGCAGGGCTTCGAGGACCAGGCGCTTCTGCTCACCGCCCGAGAGGGTGCGGACCTCGCGGAACTGGGCCTTGTCGTAGGGGACGCCGAGGGCGGCGGTGGTGCACATGTCCCACAGGGTCTCGGCCTCGTAGCCCCGCGCCTCCGCCCAGTCGGACAGCGCCTGGGCGTAGCTCATCTGGGCGGCCTCGTCGTCGACCGTCATGATGGCGTGCTCGGCGGCGTCCACGGCCTTCGCGGCCGCCCGGATCCTCGGGTGGGAGACGGAGACGAGCAGGTCGCGCACGGTGCTCTCGTCGCGTACGGAGCCGATGAACTGCGGCATCACGCCGAGGCCACCGCTGACGGTGACGCTGCCGCCGTGCGGCTGGAGCTCGCCGGAGATCAGCCGCAGCAGGGTGGTCTTGCCCGCGCCGTTCGCGCCGACCAGGGCGACGACGGAACCGTCGCCGACCCGGAAGGAGACATCACCGAGCAGCGCCCGCCCGTCCGGCAAGTAGTACTCCAGGTGCGCGGCTTCCAAATGTCCCATGGGCGGGATTGTCCGTGCCGGGACGCCGTCACGGCAAACCGGTTTCGCCGGCGGCGGTGGCGGCGACCTCGGCGGGTACCCGCAGCGTATGAGCACAGATGCCTCCCCCACACCCCCTGACGGCCTGCGGGCCCGGCTGCTGGCCCTCGACAGCCGTGTCTTCGAGGCGGTCGCCTCCCGGCACTGGCCGGGGGGCGACCGCTTCCTGCCCCCGCTGAGCCGCAGCGCCAACCACGGGCTGCTGTGGTTCGCCGCGGCCGGGGCGATCGCGGCGACCGGTACGCCAAGGGCCCGGCGCGCCGCCGTGCGCGGGGTCGCCTCGCTCGCGTTGGCCTCGGCGACCATCAACACGCTCGGCAAGCGCTCGGTGCGCCGGGCCCGGCCGCTGCTCGACTCGGTGCCGCTGATGCGGCAGCTGAAGCGCCAGCCCATCACCACGTCCTTCCCCTCGGGCCACTCTGCCTCGGCGGCCGCCTTCGCCACCGGGGTGGCGCTGGAGTCGCGGGCGTGGGGCGCCGGGGTCGCGCCCGTCGCGGGGGCGGTCGCACTGTCCCGCGTCTACACCGGCGTGCACTTCCCCGGCGACGTCCTCGCGGGCGCCGCCCTCGGCGTGGGCGCCGCCTTCGCGGTGCGCGGCCTCGCCCCGACCCGCACCCAGCTGCCGGCCCCGGGCAGGCCGCGCGCCGACGCCCCCGCGCTGCCGGGCGGTGCGGGCCTGGTGCTGGTCGCGGAGGCCGGGGCCCGGGTCGACGAGCGCACGAGGGCGCTGCGGGAAGCGCTGCCGGGCGCCGAGGTCGTCGTCTGCGCACGCGCCGACCTGGCCGCGGAGCTGGAGAAGGCGGCGGGCCGCGCGCGGGCGCTCGGGGTGTGCGGCGGTGACGGCTCCGTGAACGCCGCCGCCGGCGTGGCCCTGCGGCACGGCCTGCCGCTCGCGGTACTGCCCGGCGCCGCGCCGGGGCACTTCGCGTACGACATCGGCGTGGAGGAGCCGCGCGACCTGTGCCGTGCCGTGGAGGCGGGCGGCGCGGTCTCGGTCGACGTGGGCCGCTTCAGCGCGGTGGACCCGGCCGCCGCGGGGACGCGGACCGAGGGGATCTTCCTCAACACCTTCGGCGTCGGCGTCCACCCGGAGCTGGTCCGCCGCCGCGACCGCTGGGCCCACCGCCTGGGCGAGCGGCCCACGGCCGTCCTCGCCGCCCTGCGGACGCTGGGTTCGGCGCCGGAGCCGATGACCGCCGAGGTCCGGGGCCGCCGGCGTCCGCTGTGGCTGCTCGTCGCCGGCAACGGCACCCACCACAGGTTCGGGCTCGGTCCCGGCCGGCGGCTCGACCTGGCGGACGGGCTGCTGGACGTGCGGCTCGTGCACGGCGGCCGGACGCACGGCGCGCGGCTGCTCACCGCCGCCCTCACCGGGCCCGCGCTCCGCTCCCCCGCGCACGCTGCGGTGCGGGTGCGCGAGCTGCGGGTGGACGACATCGCTCCGGGCACCGTGGCGGCGTACGACGGTGAATTCACCGAAGTACGGGGGACGTTGACGCTCGACAAGCTGCCGGAGGCGCTGACCGTCTACCGCCCGCTTCCCGCCACCGACTGACCAGCGGACGGCCCGCCGGTTGACCACATAGTGATACGTGGGTCTCATTATTCGGCATGGCGGCGTACGGTTCGGCGTACCGCGGCACTATCCGCGACGAACCAGGAGGAGTTCCGCCATGCCGAAGGAGACCGCCGTCTACACCCACGGGCACCACGAGTCCGTGCTGCGTTCCCACACCTGGCGCACCGCCGCCAACTCGGCCGCGTACCTCCTGGGTTCGCTGGAGCCGCACATGAAGGTCCTCGACATCGGCTGCGGGCCGGGCACCATCACCGCCGATCTGGCCGAGCTGGTCCCGGACGGCCATGTCACGGGCGTCGATCACGCGCCGGGCATCCTCGACACGGCTCGCGCGACCGCCGCCGAACGGGGCCTGGACAACGTCGACTTCGCCGTCGCCGACGTACACGCCCTGGATTACCCGGACGACACCTTCTGCGGCGTGCACGCCCATCAGGTGCTCCAGCACGTGGGCGATCCGGTGCGGGCGCTGAGCGAGATGCGGCGGGTGTGCAGGCCCGGCGGTGTCATCGCGGTCCGCGACGCGGACTACTCGGCGATGACCTGGTATCCGGGCTCACCCGTGCTGGACGACTGGCTGGACCTCTATCTGCGGGTGGCCCGCGCCAACGGCGGCGAGCCCGACGCGGGCCGGCGCCTCAAGTCCTGGGCGCTGGAGGCCGGTTTCACGGACATCGCCGCGAGCGCCGGCACCTGGTGCTACTCCTCGGAGGAGGAGCGCGCCTGGTGGAGCGGGCTCTGGGCGGACCGCACGGTCGCCTCCTCCTACGCCGAGCGCGCGGTGGCGACAGGCCACGCCGACGCGGAGCAGCTCGCCGACATCGCGGCGGCCTGGCGGGCGTGGGGCAGCCGCAAGGACGGCTGGTTCGTGGTGCTGCACGGCGAGATCCTCTGCCGCAAGTAGCGCCGCCACGCGCCTCCACGCGCCGCCACGCGCGTCGGCCCGCGTCGGCGCGTCAGTCCCGGGGCAGCAGCGGGCCCAGCGGTCCGAGGTCCAGGTTCAGGTCCTCGGGCCGCAGCCCGTAGCGGTCGCGCAGCTCGGCCATCCGGTCCTCCAGGAGCATCAGGGTCAGCCCGATCCGCTCCTCCTGGTCCTCGCTCAGGTCGCCGGTGTCGAAGCGGCGTACGGCCTGGCGCTCCATGAGCTGGCGCAGCAGCTCGATGACGGTGAGGACCAGCTTGACGAGGTCCCGTTCCACCGTGTCCGGGTCCAGGTCCATCCGCTTGCGCTCGGCCCCGCCCGGGTCCGCGAGGTCACCGGTTTCCATGGGTCACTCCAATTCCGGCCACGGTGAGGGCA
This sequence comes from Streptomyces sp. NPDC005898, assembly GCF_040629635.1. Lineage (NCBI taxonomy): Bacteria > Bacillati > Actinomycetota > Actinomycetes > Kitasatosporales > Streptomycetaceae > Streptomyces > Streptomyces sp. NPDC005898. Next base: position 527,063 of record NZ_JBEXWC010000001.1, read on the forward strand.
CTTGCTCGTTCACCGAGCTGATCAGGGCGTTCAGGTCGATGCGTACGAGGTCGACATCCGCGATCCGCAGCGTGATGTCCCCCTTGATGACGACCCCGCCCGCGAGAAGGCGGTCGAGCAGGTCGACCAGGGCTATTTCACGGCGCTCGACGACCGTCATCGCGGGCGCTCCGTTCCCGCGCCGGCCGACTTCCCGGTGCCCGGCTCGTCGGCGCCCGGCTCGTCGGCGGTGAAGGAGTAGGCCGCCCAGGGGCCCGTCAGCTCGACGCGCAGGTCCGAGGAGTCTCCCTGGTCGTCCTTGGTGCCCTCCACCAGCTCCACGAACTCCTCGGAGTGCGCGCGCGGCACCAGGTAGGCGGCGTTGAGGATGTTCCGCCCGGGCGCCTGGGAGAGGGAGGAGTTCTGCGGGGCGTGCAGCCGGGCGTCGTCGGCCCGCCGGGAGAGCTTCTCGTGCAGGTTCCGGGCGAAGGCCTCGGCCCGCTGCCAGCCCTCCTCCTGGGCCGTCTGCCGGTTGCGCCGCTGGCGCAGGTAGTCGCGCCCGGAGCGCGGCTTGTCGGGCGCCGGCGTCCGCGCCGCACCCTCCTGCGCGGGCTCCGCGCTCTCCAGGGTGACCTTGACGCCCCACTCCACGCGGCCGTCGATCCGCTCCAGCACCCGCCGGAAGCGGTCCGCTCCCTCCGTCAGCATGGCGCGTACGCCGCTGTCGTCCCGGAAGACGGTGCCGAGCCGCAGCGGCAGCGGGCAGGTGACGCTGGTGAGCGCGGCGATCACCCGCTGGTGGGCGCGGGCCGTCTCGGAGAGCCAGTCCAGGTCCTCCAGGTGCCTGCGCAGCGGCTCCTCGGCGAAGTCCCGCTCCGGGACCGGCCCCACGAGGGCGACGAGGCCCTCGTGGGCGAGCTGCCGGGGCGGCACGCCGCCGACCCCGGTCAGGTCGGCGGCGAGCGGCGCGTCCAGCGGACGGCAGACCGCGTAGACGTAGCGCAGTTCCTCACTTGCGAGGCTCACGTGACTCCTCCTCGGCGGGCTCCAGGGTGCCCTGGGCCTCCAGCTCCTCCAGCCGGCGCCGCAACTCGGCGTTCTCCTGTGCCAGTTCCTTGTGGCGGGCCCCGGAGGAGAGCGCCGGGTCCTGCTCCCACCAGTCGATGCCCATCTCCTTGGCCTTGTCGACCGAGGCGACGATGAGGCGCAGCTTGATGGTGAGCAGTTCGATGTCGAGCAGATTGATCTTGATGTCACCCGCGATGACGATGCCCTTGTCCAGGACCCGTTCGAGGATGTCGGCGAGGTTGGCCCCTCCGCCGCTGCTGCCGTAGGGGCCGGGCAGTCCGCCTCCGGGGGTGGCGGTCATCGACGGCTCCGTCCGGCGTCGGCGGACTCGCGCCGCTCGTCGTCGACGTCCTCATCGTCCCCATCGTCTTCGAGGTCGTCGTCCTCGTCCTCGTCCACGATCTCGGCGTCCTCGACCTCGTCCTCGTCGGACGCGTCGGGGTCGGACTCGGCGTCGGCATCGGACTCGGCGTCGTCGTCGAGTTCGTCGTCGTACTCGGCCTCGGGCTCGCCGTCGTGCTCCTCGTCGAACTCCTCGTCCTCTTCGTCGGGGTCGTGGTGTTCGTCCTCGGGCTCGTCGTCCCGGGGTTCGCCGTCCTCGTCGTCCTCGTAGTCGGCCTCGCCCTCGGGCTCGTCCTCGTACTCCGCCCCGGGCTCGTCCTCGCGGTCGTCTTCGTCCTCGTCGTATTCGTCGTACTCGGCCTCGGACCGCGGCTCGTACTCGTCCTCGGGCCCCTGGTCCTCGGAGCCCTCGACCTCGTCGGTGTCGGCCTCCTCCTCGGCCACGGCGTCCTCATGGGTGCGCACGACCTCGCCGTCGCGGATCTCGCCGCGCCAGCCGTCGCTCGCCTCGCCGCGCATCGAGATGTGCCGGGCGAAGTTCTTGAGGTCGAGGCGTGCCCTGCGGCCCTGGGCGCGCCAGATGTTGCCGGTCTTCTCGAAGAGGCCCTTCGGGTAGTACTCGATGACCAGCAGCACCCGGGTGAGGTTCTCCGCGAGCGCGTGGAAGGTCACCACGCCCTTGGTGGACCCCTTGGCGCCCTCCGACGTCCAGGTGATCCGCTGGTCCGGCACCTGCTCGGTGGTGTGCGCCTTCCAACTGCGGCTGGACCAGAAGACCTTGAGCTTCCAGTCGGTCTCCGTGTCGTTCGCCGCCGTGGCGCTCTTGACGCCCTTGGTGAAGGTGGAGAACTCCTGGTACTGCGTCCACTGGTCGTACGCCTCACGGACCGGGACGCCGACGTCGACGAACTCCAGGATGACCGTGGGCTTCTGGCCCCCGCCGCCCTTCTTGCGCTTGCCGCCGAGCCCCTTCAAGGTGTCGGTCACCTTGTCCTTGAGGTGGCTGCCGCCCAGTTCGAGCGCGCCGCGCACCGGGCCCTTGCCCTCGGCGAGCTTCTTGCCGGCCTGCGCCGCGAGCTTGCCGAAGCCGGGGCTCTTGCCGTCCGCGATGTCGTTCAGCTTGACGGTGGCGTCGCCGAGGCGGTGGCCCACGCCGACGAGCACGCGCTCGACCTGGGCCATGAGGTAGGCCTGCGCCTCGTCCTTCAGGCGGTCGGCGGCGGGGCTGCGCGTGATGTTGCTCAGCGGTGACTCAGCCACGGTCGCCTCCCTTCGCCCTGCCGCCCGAGGCGGTCCTGCGGGCCGCGGACGTCGTCTTCTTCTGGGCGGTCTTGCTCTGAGTGCTCTTGCTCTGGGCGCTCTTGTTCTGGGCGCTCTTGTTCTGAGCGGTCTTGCGGGCGGTCCTCTTCGCGGGGGCCTTCTTCGCGGTCGCCGCGGTCTTCTTCGCCGCCGACTTCGGGGCGGACTCCTCGTCCGTCTTCGAGCCGGCCCGCGACCCGGACTTCCGCGCGGCGGGCCGCTTGGCCGCCGTCGTCCTGCGCCGCCGCGGCGCCTCGTCCTCGTCCCGGTCGCCCTCGTCCCGCCCGGCGCCGTCCTCGGCGTCGTCGGCGTCCTCGGCCTCGGGATCCTCGTCGTCCTCGTCCCGGTCGGTGCCCTTGACGTCGTCGGGCACCACACCGGCTATCCGGTCCTGGACGCCGAGGGTGCGGTCGTGCAGACGGTCGGCGAGACCTTCGAGCTGCCGGTTCAGGAGCGAGCCCGTGGCCGCCTTCCCCACGCCCCGCAGGTCCTGGCGCAGCTGATCGCCGATCTCCTTGAACTGCGGGTTGTTGTCCAGCTGCTGAGTCACCAGTGACCCCAGCGCCTTCGGGCTCAGGTTCAGCCGCTTGCCGGCGACCATCGTGCCCACGGCGAAGGCGAACTTCGCCTTCTTCGTGCGTCCGAGGACGTACCCGGCGCCCACGGCGAGGCCCATTGCCAGTCGGTTCATTGTCTGAAGTCCTGTCCTGTGCTGTGCTGCAGCCGGTCGAGGAGTTGGTCCTCGGCCTGCTCGAACTCGTCCTCGTCGATCTCGCCCGCCTCCAGGCGCTCCTCGAGGCGGGCGAGTTCCCGACGGATGGACGAGGGGTCGTAGTACTGCCGCTCCGCCTCGTCGACCACTTGCCGCAGCACCCACATGGAGCCGCGGGCCGGGGCGAGAGGCAGCATCAGCAGTTCACCGATCAGTCCCATTCCGTCACTTCCGTCACGTCCGTCACTCCGCGGGCTGAGCGGATCCCGGGTCGACGAAGCTGTACGGGGGCAGCGGGCCGTGCACCTTCAGCTCCAGGTGCGGCTGGGCCGTGCGCAGCTCCTCCACCGCGGTGAGCAGGCCCTCGGCCGACTTGCGGCTCACCAGGAAGGAGATGTTGGCGAGCCAGCCGGTGCCCTCGGGGCCCTCGGCGACCGCTTCGGCCGCCGGTTCCAGGGCGCGCCGCACCTCGACGCCGTCGCTCGCCTCCCGGGCGCGCACGGCGGACGTGACCGCCTCACCGAGCTTCAGCTTCTGCTCGTGGCTGCCGCCGCCCTGGCGCTGGCTGGCCTCCACCATGGCGCGCAGCTCCGGGTTCTCCGCGAGGACCTGGTGCAGCACGGCCTGTTCGTTGTGCGAGGCCTTCACGTTGTACTCGACCTTGCCGTCGAGGGTGCGCAGCCGCTCCGCGTAGTGGTCGGCGCGCTCGCCGAGCACGGACACGACGGTGTCGTCGTCCGGGGCGAGGCTGCCGAAGCGCATCGGGAGCACGGAGCCCGCGGCGCCGGCCTCCGACAGCACGTTCTGGTGCGCGAGCAGGTCGCGCCGCTTGGGCTTCAGATCTTCGGGGGCGTCGCTCACGATGGCGGCGAGTTCACCCTGCTTCAGGATGCGCACGGGGCACGCCGGCTTCCCGATGCCCTCCATGCCGTCGGGCAGGGCGGGGTGGGAGCTGTGGGTGATGCCGTAGACGTAGGTGGTCACTCCTTCTCCTCCTTTCGGCGGGAGGTGGTGGAGCGCCGGGCGCGGGGACGTTCCTCGCTCTGGCGCTGGCCTTCCTCACGGGACTGCTTGAAGGCGTCCGATATCGTCTCGGCGGCTCCGGAGAGCGCGCCCTTGGACTTGCCCTTGGCGCCGGACTCGGTGATCTCGCCGACCAGGTCGGGCAGGCCCGGGTCCTTCTTCGGCCCGGATTCCAGGTCGAGGCGGTTGCACGCCTCGGCGAACCGCAGATAGGTGTCGACGCTCGCGACGACGACACGGACATCGACCTTCAGGATCTCGATGCCGACCAGAGAGACGCGGACGAAGGCGTCGATGACGAGTCCTCGGTCGAGGATGAGTTCCACGACGTCGTACAGGCCGCTGGAGCCGCCCCCGCCGCCGGACTGTTGTGCCGGGACCACGGTCATACCGACTGAGCCTCCTTGGTTGGTGTACTGGTGTGCTGTGTGCGCTCGGTGTGCTGGTGTGCCTTGCTGTCGGTGGTGCCTGTGTTACCTGCTGTGCGGGTCCGAGCGTCCGCGCTCGTAGCGGCGGACCCGGCGGTAGCCGGTCAGCTCCCCCTGCGGGTCGAGCCGCACCTCGTAGCTCGCGAGCAGGCTCATCGTGTCGGGAACACGGGCCAGTTCGAGCACCTCGATCTCCAACAGCCAGCCCTCTTCGGTGCGTTCGAAGGACGACACCGATTCGGCCGTCATGCCGGTGAGTTCGGCGAGCTGGGTCTGAGCGGCCCGTAGTGCCGCCATGGGGCCCGGCAGTTCGTCCCGCGTGCTCTGCTCGGCCTCCGCGTCCTTCTCGTCCTTCGTGTTCTCCTCGTCCGTCTCGTCCTGTGCGGAGTCGGTTGTCTTGGAGTTTGTTGTCTTTCGTGACGTATTGGCCATGTTCACCTCCCGATACGTGTGTCCCGGCGTCCCTTGGCCAAACCTCACCGGTCCGCATCCCCCGGCGGGGGGTGGTGTCCACCCTGGTCGGGAGGGTGGCTGGCCCCACCTGGATCCGGGGGGCGGCGGGCGTGCCCTTCGGCGTCCCGACCGGGAGGATCGATGTCACCGATCAGCGATCTCCCCGTCAGTGAGGCATGCCATGACGCACAGCCCGGGCGCGCACCGAGCGCTTCCTCCCCCGAACCGTCCCCGCCCCCGGCCGCGCTCCCCGGAGCCGCGGCCGCTGCTGCCGCGCGTGCTTTCCGGGACGGACGAGCCGCCGGCCCCCGCCACCGTGCGCGCTTCCTTCGCGCTCTGGCTGACGGCGGTCGCCGCGGGCGTCTTCGAGACGGTGCTCGCGGTGATCCGCGCCGCGGCCGAGGGGGACGCCTCCGCCAGTGTGCTCACCGGCGGTCCGGCGCTGCGCGTGGCCGGGTACGCGGCCGTCGTCCTGGTGGCGGTACGGATGCGCCGGGGAGGCGGCTGGGCGCGGGCGGCCCTGGTGGGGGCGGCCGCCGTTCTCGGCACGCTCGCCCTGATATCCGAGCCGGGTGCGTGGCCGACCGACGGGCAGGGCATCGGAGAGGCCCTGCGGAACGTGGACGTCGTGGACGTGCTCTTGGGCGGCAGCCGCGTACTGCAGCTCGCGGCCGTGGTCATGGCGGTGGCCCTGATGTTCCGCCGCTCCGCGAACGCGTGGTTCAGGGCGGGGCGGTGAAGCGGCGGCCCGCGGGTCACCGCACCACCGTCACCGGGGCACTGCCACCCCGCCCGGCGTCACCGCACCACCGCCTCCTCCACCAGCATCCGTGCCGCCGCAGCGATCGACTGGGCGTCGATGCCCGCCGCGCGCAACTGCTCCTCGGGCGAGGCCGAGCCGGGCATCGTGCGGACCGCGAGGCGGACCAGGCGCGGCACCGGGCCGCCGTCGGTGAACGCGTCGAGGACCGCGTCGCCGAGGCCGCCCTCCGCGCGGTGGTCCTCGACGGTGACCAGGCAGCCGGTCTGCTGGGCCGCCTCGCGCAGGGTGCGCCGGTCGACGGGCTTGACGGAGTACAGGTCGATGACGCGCACCGGGATGCCCGCGCCCTCCAGCAACTCGGCGGCGGACAGCGCCTCGTGGACGGTCACCCCGGCGGCGACGAGGGTCAGCCGGTCGGCGTCGGAGGAGCGCAGGACCTTGGAGCCGCCGATGGGGAACTCCTCGCCGGGGCCGTAGATGACGGGCGTGTCCCCGCGTGACGTACGCAGGTAGCGCACCCCCTCCAGGTCGGCCATTTGGGCGATGAGCCGGCCGGTCTGGTGGGCGTCGCACGGGTAGAGGACCGTGGAGCCGTGCACCGCGCGGAACAGCGCCAGGTCCTCCAGGCCCATCTGGGAGGGGCCGTCCTCGCCGATCGCGACGCCCGCGTGCGAACCGACGAGGTTGATGCCGGCGCCGCTGATGGCCGCCATCCGTACGAAGTCGTAGGCGCGGGTGAGGAACGCCGCGAACGTCGAGGCGTACGGCACCCAGCCGCGTGCGGCCATGCCGACGGCGGTGGCGACGAGTTCCTGTTCGGCGATGTAGCACTCGAAGTAGCGCTCGGGGTGCTCCTTGGCGAAGTACTCCGTCCTGGTGGAGTCGCCGACCTCGCCGTCGACGGCGACCACGTCGCCGCGCGCGCCGCCGAGCGCGGCGAGTGCCTGGCCGTAGGCGTCACGGGTGGCGACGGTGTCGCCCACCTCGTGGCGGGGCAGGTCCAGGTGGCCGGTGCGCTCCGGGTGCGGGGCGCGTGCCGCGGCCGGCTTGCGGACCTCCACGTGCGTGTCGCGTACGCCGCCCAGCTCCTCGATCGCCTCGTCGGCGTCCGGCAGCGGCTTGCCGTGCAGGCCCTCGCGGTCCTCGATGGAGGAGACGCCCTTGCCCTTGAGGGTGCGGGCGAGGATGACGGTGGGCTGCCCGGCGGTGGAGGCCGCCTCCTGGAAGGCGCGGTCGACGGCGTCGATGTCGTGCCCGTCGGTCTCGACCACGTGCCAGTCGAAGGCCCGGAAGCGGTCGGCGTACGCCTTCAGGTCCCACCCGTGGCGGGTCGAACCGCGCTGGCCGAGGCGGTTGACGTCGACGATCGCCGTGAGGTTGTCGAGGTGCTCGAACCCGGCGTGCTCGGCCGCCTCCCAGATGGAGCCCTCGGCCAGCTCGCTGTCGCCGCAGAGCACCCAGACGCGGTAGGGGATGCGTTCGAGCCGCTTGCCCGACAGGGCCATGCCGACGCCGACGGGCAGGCCCTGCCCCAGGGAGCCGGTGGCGACCTCCACCCACGGCAGGGCGCGGGGCGTCGGATGCCCCTGGAGGCGGCTGCCCTCCTTGCGGAAGGTCAGCAGCTCCTCGTCGGTGAGCGCGCCCGCCGCCTTGTACGCGGCGTAGAGCAGGGGGGAGGCGTGGCCCTTGGAGAGGATGAAGCGGTCGTTGCCGGGGTGGTCGGGGCGGTCGAAGTCGTAGCGCAGATGGCCGCTCAGGAGGACCGCCATCAGGTCGGCGGCGGACATCGAGGAGGTGGGGTGCCCGGAGCCGGCGGCCGCCGCGGCACGGATGGAGTCGACGCGCAGCTGTTGGGCGAGGGCGGCGACGTCCCCGCTGGCGGTTGCGTTGCCGGTCGGTGCGTTGCCGGTCGGTTCGCTGCTGGTCATGGGGTCTCCTTGTGGTGCGGGGCCTCCAGGTCGCGGAGGTCCTTGCGGGAGCGAGCGGTACGGCCTGGCCCGGCAGTGCGGCGCCCAGGAGCCAGTCTGCTGCGGCGTGCGCGCGATCGCCCGGCATGGCCGCCCGGTGGGGTCGGACCGGCGCCGAGGTCAGCCGGCCGGGGGCCGGTCATGGGCGTCGGGTACCCGTGGGCCACGGAGCGTAACGGCGGGCCTGCGCGCACCGGCGCGCGCGACAACCGTTATCCATGTGACGCACGACACACCGTGATGGGATCATGTCCTGGGTAGGGGCCGTGTGATCGCCTGGGTCCACAGCCCGGGAAGCACCACCCGAACCACGGAGGTACCCATGTCCTCGAAGCGACGTCGCAAGAAGAAGGCCCGCCGCAAGAACGGCGCGAACCACGGCCGCCGTCCCCAGTCCTGACGACGGGTGACGGTGGGAGGGCGGCACCGGGCGGTGCCGCCCTCCACTGTGTCCGCCCCCCCCGGCCGTCGCGGGGGCGCACTCGCCGGAGACGGTGGCGAGGGGGCGGGCAAGCATGAAATCGTTGCGGGGCCGTTGGCCGGTCACAGAGGTGGGGGCGTTGCGATCATGGAGATCCTGGGAACCACGCTGCGCGTCTGCGTCGAGGACCTGGAGTCCTCCGTCGCGTTCTACGAACGGCTGACGGGCGCCACGGCGATGCGCTTCGAGCGCGGCGGCGTGTCCGTGGCGGCCGTCGGCTGCTTCCTGCTGATGAGCGGCCCGGAGGAGGAGCTGGAGATCCTGCGCAAGGTCTCGGCGACCATCGCGGTGCGGGACGTGGACGAGGCGTACGCCGTCCTCGGCGCGTCCGGTGCCCGCGTCATCGCGGGGCCCGTCCCCACGCCCGTGGGCCGCAACCTCATCGCGATGCACCCGGACGGCGCCGTCTTCGAGTACGTGGACCGCCGCGCCGCCATGCCCTGACCCGCGACGGCGCTCCCCCGCTCCCCTGCTTCACCGCTTCACCCCGAAGAGGCCGTCGGCTCCTTCGGCGGCCGCGTCCGGAAGTCGTAGCGCGCCGGAACCGGCTCACCGCCCGTGGCCGCCGTCCACAACTCGCCGAGGATCTCGGCACCCTCCCGCAGGTCCGCCGGTTCCAGGCCCGCGTCGAAGAGGGCCCGCACCCCCGCCCTATCGCCCTCCGCACCGAGGAGTCGGGCCTCCAGGAGGCGGAAGCGGCCTTCGGCGCGGGTGGCTTCGTGGAGGCGGTCCCACACCGTGCGGGCCGCTGCCGGGCGGCCCGCGGCGAGCAGGACGGACATCGCCTCCCGGCCGAGCGCCGCCGTCGCCGCCGTCCAGGTGGCGCCGTCGTCGCGCCGCTCCCGGCACAGGTCGTCGAAGGCCTCCTCGTACCGGTCCGCGGCCCGCTCCAGGTTTCCTTCGGTGCGGTCCGCCACGGCGAGGCAGCGCAGCAACGGCCAACGCGACGAGGCCCGTTCGAGGCCGCGCTCCCAGCTGCGGACGGCCTGTGCCCGGTCGTCGGCGTGCCACTGGGCCACTCCCAGGTGGTACTCGGCGTGCGGGTGGGCGGGCGCGGTCTCCAGCATGTCCCGCCAGTGCCGCGCGACGAGGGTCGGGCCGGGTGGCGCGGCCTCGCGCGGCTCGGGCACGGCGCCGCTGCGCAGCAGCTCCAGCCACGGTGCCTGCCGGGGGCCGAGCGTCGACTCCTCGAAGGGCGTGCCCGGCAGCTTGTACCCGGCGCGCAGCACTTCCAGCGCGCCCCAGCCGGAGCCCACCGCGAGCACCTCCCCGGGCTCGGCGTCGGCGCGGGTCAGCCAGGCCTCGTGGGCGGCGTCGACGGCCTCCCTCGGCAGGGCGGCGGCGAGCCGCGCCTCGGCCTCGTCCCGCGCGCCCGCCCAGTCGCCGTGCACGAGGTCGGCCGGCGCGGACAGGGGTCCGTACGCCTCCAGCCAGCTCAGCTCGGACTCGGCCGCCAGCCGTACGTGCTCCAGCTGCGTACGGGCCAGGCCCGCCTGGATCTCCGCGTAGCCGCCGGTGCCGGGCTCGGTGAGCCATTCCTGCCAGCGCCGGCCGCCGGCGCCGGTGCCCCAGACGAAGAGCTTGCGGCCGCGCAGGAGGTCGGTGGAGGTCTGCACGAGCCCGTGCCCGTCCTCGTCGAGTGCGGCGATCCACCGCCGGGCCCCGTCCGGTACGTCGTAGAAGTAGTCGGCGGAGTAGTCGCTGCGCAACGGGTAGGTGCGGTCGGCGCCGTCGCTCTTCGGCACCGGCACCCGCCGCAGCTCGCCCGGGCAGGACGAGCGCCACGCCGCGTCGGCGGGGACGAGCACCCGGTGGTCCTCGGGCACCGCGATGTTCGACCACCAGTAGACGGGCGCGGGCCTGTCGTGGGGATTGCGCACCCGCACCCCGACGTGCAGGAAGTCGGAGTCCTCGGGCAGCCACAGGTCCACCTGGAAGGGCAGGTCCCGCAGCCGTTCCCACTCCCACAGGCGCAGCATCTCGCCGCCGTCGGGCGCGGTCACGCGGGCGGCGTGCACGGGCGCGCAGGACAGGGTGCCGTGTCCGGTGGCGCCGATGTTCCACTCGATGCCGCCGGAGGTCCACGCGCCGTTGAGCGCGAAGCCGGCGGGCTGCACGACGGGGTTGCGGTAGAGGAGTTCGCGGCCGGTGGGCTTGTGGAAGAGGGAGTGGACCCGGCCGCCGTACCCGGGCAGGACGGTGGCGCGCAGCCGGTCGTTCTCGATGACGAGCGTGTCGAGCCGCGTGTCGGTCCGCTCGCGCCCGTACCCGTCGAGGACCCGCACGGGCAGGATGTCCCGCAGCGGCTCGTGGCCGATCTGCCGCGCCATGTCGCGGGGCAGCCCCTCTTTGGCGCGCTCCTCCAAGGTGCGTGCCTCGCGCAGGAGGCACAGCGGGGGCAGGGGGTTCTCGGGACCGGTCGGGGCGACCGGCAGGGCCAGGGCGGCACGGCGCACGGTGGTCTTCACGCTCGCCATGGAACACGGTCGGGGCGGCGCCGACCAGGGGTTCTTCGGGTCAGGTTTGCGCGAAGGGCGGTGCGGGGCTCTCGAGCGCCGCCACGAGCAGGTCGGCGAGCAGATCGCCGGCCGTGCCCTCGGGGTCGAGGTCGGGGTCGTAGATGGTGAGGTTGAGGCCCACGCAGCGCGAGGACTCCAGCAGGGGGCGCAGCAGCGCGAGGAGTTCCTCGGGGTGCAGGCCGCCGGGGTCCGGGCTGTCGACGGCGGGCATCACGGTCGGGTCGAGGACGTCGGCGTCCAAGTGCACCCAGTAGCCGTCGAGTTCAGGGGCCTCCAGGGTGCGTACGGCGGCGCGGGCGAGGTCCTCGGCGCCCCGCTCCCTGATCTCCCCGACGGTGGCGTGGGAGATACCCAGGGCGGTGAACTCGGCGCGGTCCTCGTCCTCGTCGCGCATCCCGAAGACGCGTACGTCCTCGTCGCGCACATAGGGCCCGAGCCCCTCGATGTCGGTGAGGTCGCGCTGGCCGCGTCCGGTGGCCAGGGCCAGCTCCTCGCCGCCCGCGGCGCCGATCCGGTCGGAGTTGCCGGGGTGGCGGAAGTCGGCGGAGCCGTCGACGGACACGATCCCGTACCGTCCGAGGCGGCGCAGGGCGAGCGCGGCCCCGAGTTGGATCGAGCAGTCCCCGCCGAGGACGACGAGGAAGTCACCGGCGCGCACGTGCTGTTCGACGCGGTCGGCGAGTTTCGCGGTGTACGCGGCGATGGCCTCCGCGTTGAAGACGCCGTCGCCCTCCCGCCAGTCCCCGAGGTCGTAGCGCGGTGGTACGACGACGCCGCCCTCGACGGCGCCGAGGCGGCGCAGGACGCCGCGCTCCCGCATGGCTCCGGCGAGCTTGTGGCAGCCGGGGACCGTGCCCGGGGCGGGCGGGCGGAGGCCCAGGTTGGAGGGGGCGTCGACGAGCACGATATTGCGCATGCGGGCCATCCTCGGCGACGTACCCTGCGTTGTTCAACGGGTTTGGCCGGCCGTCGGCCAGGCACACGGCACGAGGAGGGGCGCGAACGACATGGGCACGCAGCACACCTACCGGGTCATCGTCCGGGGCACGTGGGACCGGCTGACGGAGGCGTCGCGCGACACGCTCCTGGCCGAGGTGGCGGAACACGGCCTGGCGCAGATGAAGTTCACGCCCGAGGGCACCCTCACCTACGACCGCGCGCTGAAGCACTTCTCCCTGCGCTACGAGGTGCTCTGTGACGCCGAGGACGGCGAGGAGATGGCGGGGGCGCTCGCCGAGGAGCAGGCGGAGAACCTGCTCGGAGAGCTGGGGCACGGATACAAGGCGCTGCGTTCGACGGTGACGGACATGGACACGATGAAGATCAACCGGAAGCCGTCGCGCCGCTGATCCCGTCGGCCGGCCGGGGCATGTCGTCCGTGATGGCCCAGCGTTCGTGGTCGCGCCAGGCCCCGTCGACGTGCAGGAAGTCCGGTGAGAAGCCCTCCAGGCGGAAGCCGGCGCGGCGGACGAGCGCGATCGAGGGAGCGTTGCCCGGCTGGATGTTGGCCTCCAGGCGGTGCAGGCCCAACTCCCCGAAGGCGTAGGCCATGACGAGGGCGAGCCCCTCGCTCATCAGGCCCCGCCCGTGGGCGTGCGCGAAGGCGCCGTAGCCGAGGGCGGCGCTGCGGAAGGCGCCCCGGACGATGTTGTTGACGTTGATGAACCCGGCGATGGCCCCGCTGTCGCGCTCGCACACGAGGAAGCCGGCCCGGTCCGGGCTCTCGTGGAGCGCCGCCGTATACGCGCGGTAGGCGTCGTCCGTGGCGGGCGGGAACAGCCAGGGCCGGTGCAGGTCCCGGCTCTCGCGGGTGCGGGCGGTGAATTCGGCGCGATCCGCGTCGGCGAAGGGGCGGATGCCGACGCGGGGGCCTTGGGCGAGCCAGGTGGGTGTACGGGGCATCGGGCCACGCTACCCGCAGTGCGGCTTTCTCACCTGCGTCTCCCGCTGAGGTAGGCCCCGCACAGCGCACCGATCAGCCCCGTGCCGAGCAGGGCCATCCACAGGGGCATGGTCACTTCGGGGATCAGCAGTCGGATCTTGGTGCTGCGGGTGTTCTCGAAGACGAAGACCAGGGCGAGGACGGCGACCGCGGCGACGGCGATCCTGGCCGGCGTCATCGGCCCGCCGCCCGAGCCGCCGCCCCGGGAGCCGCCCGTGGAGGTCTTGGGGCTCATGATGTGCACCCTTCCGTCAGAGGTACGTCCACCCTCCCCCGGTACCAGCATGGGCGGCCACCCGCAGTTCGCGCGCGGTGGGCGGGCCCCCGGGGTGGGGCGGTGGGCCGTGCGGGTGACGGGGGGGACGGGGGTCCGGGCGGGCGGCGCCTGACGGTTACTGGCCAGTAGGGGCAGGAGTGTCCACCGGGCGCCTCAAGCCAGCGCCGGCGTGTCCAAGGTCAACGTCCGCGCGTCCGCGTCCAGTTCGCCGGCCACGCCGAACGGTACGGTCAGCGCCCCCTCGCAGTGGCCGAACCCGAACTCCTCGACCACCGGCACACCAAGACCGCCGAGCCGGTCGGCGAAGAGCCGGTGCAGCTCGTCGCGGGGCCCGCACTCCTGCCAGGAGCCGAGCGCGATCCCGGTGACGCCCGCCAGCCGGCCCGCCCGCAGGAGCTGGGTGAGGATCCGGTCCAGACGGTACGTCTCCTCGCCGACGTCCTCCAGGAACAGCAGGCCACCGCGTGCCGCCGCCCGCGCGCCGGGGGTGCCGAGCTCCGCGGCGAGCAAAGAGACGCAGCCGCCGAATGTGACGCCTCGGGCCCGGCCGCCGACGAGGGCTGTCGCGCCCGCCTTGGCGGTGATCACCCGGGCCGCCTCCGGGGTGAACAGGGTCGTGCGCAGATGTTCCTGGGCGTCCGCGCTCTTGAGGAAGTCGGCGGCGGCGGTCATCGGGCCGTACAGCGTGGCGATGCCGAGCCTCGTGGCGAACGCCTCGTGCAGCGCGGTGGCGTCGCTGTAGCCGAGGAACACCTTGGGCCCGGCCGCCCGCAGCGCGGCCCAGTCCACGAGGTCCACCATGCGCTGGGCACCGTATCCGCCGCGCGCGCAGAACACGGCGGCCACACCCGGGTCGCACCACGCCCGCTCCAGGTCCCGGGCGCGGTCGGCGTCGGCTCCCGCGAGATAGCCGAACTCCCGGTGCCGGTCCAGGACATGGGGCAGGACGAAGGGGTCCAGGTCCCAGCCGCGCAGGATGTCCAGGCCCGCCTCGATCCGGTGTTCCGGGACAGGTCCGCTCGGCGCGACGACGGCCACGCGCGCGCCGGGCACCAGGCGCGCGGGCCGTATGAGCGCCCTCACTTGCCGAGCTCCAGGGTCGGCACCGGATCGGCGAGGTCGAGTCCGAACACCTGGGCGTACAGGGAGAGTTCCGCCTCCAGGGCGCGGACCATCGTGTCGGCGCGGCGGAATCCGTGCCCCTCGCCCTCGAAGGCGAGGTAGGCGTGGGGGATGCCGCGCCCCGCCATCTTCGCGAGGAAGCGTTCGGACTGCGCGGGCGGGCAGATCACGTCGTCCCGCCCCTGGAGGAGCAGGAAGGGCGCGGTGACGCGGTCGGTGTGCTCCAGCGGGGAACGCTCCGTGTACCGCGCGGGCTCCTCGTCCAGCGGTCCGACGAGGGACTCCAGGTAGCGCGATTCGAGGTCGTGGGTCTCCCCCGAGGCGAACGCCATGAGGTCGAGCACCGGGTAGCTGATCGTCCCGCAGGCGTAGACGTCGGTGGCGACCAGGGAGACGGCCGCGGTCCAGCCGCCCGCGCTGCCGCCGCGGACGGCGAGCCGGGAGCGGTCGGCGGTGCCCTCGTCGGCCAGGGCGAGCGCGACGGCCGCGCAGTCCTCGACGTCGACGATGCCCCACTGCCCGCGCAGCCGCTCGCGGTAGGCGCGCCCGTACCCGGTGGAGCCGCCGTAGTCGACCTCGGCGACGCCGATGCCGCGCGAGGTGAAGTAGGCGATGGCCAGGTCGAGGACGAGCGGCGAGCGGTCGGTGGGGCCGCCGTGCGCCCACACCACGTAGGGCGGCAGCTCGTCGTC
The DNA here is from genome assembly GCF_040629635.1 of Streptomyces sp. NPDC005898. Lineage (NCBI taxonomy): Bacteria > Bacillati > Actinomycetota > Actinomycetes > Kitasatosporales > Streptomycetaceae > Streptomyces > Streptomyces sp. NPDC005898. The sequence continues at coordinate 542,130 of NZ_JBEXWC010000001.1, forward strand.
GGGGGCGACGTGGCCGGGGTGGTGCGGCGGGTAGACGTGCGCGTGGACGGGCCGGCCGGCCGGGCCGGTGAAGGTGCGGATCCGGGGTTCGGGGTAGTACGCGGGGTCCACCGGGTCGCCGTGGGCGGCGCCGACGACCCGGGCGTGGCCGGTGCGGGTGTCCAGCTCCACGACCTCGTACGCGCTGCGCGGGCTGGCGGCGACGCCGAGCACGCGGGTGCCGTGCGCGGCGACGGTCGAGGCCCACTCCGTCCAGGGTCCGGCCGCGTCGACGATCTCGCCGGTCTCGGGGTCGAGTATGCCGAGGGCGGTGGCGCCCTTGCCGTGGACGACGGCGATCAGTCCGCTGTCCAGGGGCGTGAACCAGTTCAGGCCGGTCTGCCACAGGGGGCCCGCGAACTCCTCCTCGCGCGGGCACAGGGCCTGGACCTCGCTTCCGGTGTCCGGGGCGGCCCGGTACAGGTTCCACCAGCCGGTGCGGTCACTGGAGAACAACAGCCGCCCGTCCGGGGCCCAGGCGACCTGGGCGACGGACTCCTCGGGGCCGCCGGCGAGGACCCGGGGTGCCTCGAACGTGCCGTCGTCCCGCACCCGGGCGAGCACCAGGTCGGTGCCGTCCCACGGCATGCGGGGGTGGTCCCAGGCGATCCAGGCGGCCCGGGTGCCGTCGGGCGACAGGCGCGGTCCGGTGACGAAGCGGTGGGCTCCGTCGGACAGTTCGCGCACCGCGCCGCGGTCCTCGGCCGCCGATCCGTCGAGCGGCACCGCGACGACGACCCGGCGCACGTCGGTGGCCGCCTCGCCGGTGAACTCCTCCAGGACGCACCACACTTCGCCCCGGTCCGGGCGCAGCACGGGGTCGGCCCAGCGCAGCCCGCCGCCCACGGCGGACAGCGGGGTAAGCGCCCGGGGCGCGGTGTGCGGGGCGTCGGGTTCGTAGGCGTACAGGCGCTGGTCGGCGAAGTTCGCGAAGACGAGCAGCGGCCCCTCGGGGCGGTCGGCGCCGGCCCAGGGGCGGCCGCCGTACTCGACGACGCGGCTGCGCACGTTCCACGGCGGGGGCAGCACCGAGACCTCCGTGCCGTCGGGGAGCCGGCGCATCAGCGCGCGGCGGCCGCCCTCGGTGGGCCTGGGCTCGGTCCACCACGCCTCGGCGCCGACGAAGCCGACGTACCCCGGGGCGCCGTCGTGGGCGGCGGCCAGCTCGGCGTCGATCGGCGACGGCCATGACCCGTAGGCCCGGTTCTGCATCATGTCTTGTACTTCCCCCATGGTGTTCCGGTGGTGTTCCCGTGTGTTCCGGGCCGTTTTTCCTAGGCCGTGCGCAGAAAGCGGTCGAGGACGCGGACGCCGAAGTGCAGCGCGTCCACCGGGACGCGCTCGTCGACTCCGTGGAAGAGCGCCTGATAGTCGAAGCCCTCCGGTGTCCTCAGCGGCGAGAAGCCGTAGCCGGTGATGCCGAGCCGCGAGAACTGCTTGGCGTCCGTACCGCCCGACATGCAGTACGGCACGACGTGCCCCTCCGGCGCGAACTCCTCGACGGCCGCCCGCATCCGCGCGTACGTCGGCGAGTCGACCGGCGCCTGGAGCGCCACCTCGCGGTGGTGGAACTCCCAGTCGACGTCAGGGCCCGTCAGCAGGTCAAGCGTGTGGCGGAACTCTTCCTCGCCGCCGGGCAGAAAACGGCCGTCCACATAGGCCACGGCCTCCCCGGGAATCACGTTGACCTTGTAGCCCGACCGCAGCATCGTCGGGTTGGCGCTGTTGCGGACCGTCGGTTCGACGAGCGCGGCGGTCGGGCCGAGCTTCTCCAGGAAGGCGTCGACGTCGAAGCCGGGCGCCTCGGGGTCGGGCTCCAGGCCGTAGAGCGCGGCGAGTTCGACCATGCCGGCGCGCACGGTCGGGGTGATCCGCACCGGCCACCGGTGCTCCCCGATACGGGTGATGGCGGCGGCCAGCCTGCTCACGGCGTTGGCGCGGTTGACCTTGGAGCCGTGGCCCGCCGTGCCGCGCGCGGTGAGCTTGAGCCAGCCCGTGCCGCGCTCCCCGGCCGCGATCGGATAGAGCTGGTTGCCCCGCCCGTCGTGGAAGGTGAAGGCACCCGACTCGCTGACGCCCTCCGTGCAGCCCTCGAAGAGCGCGGCGTGCCGGTCGGCGAGGAACCCGGAGCCGTCGGCCGCGCTGGCCTCCTCGTCGGCGGTGAAGGCGACGACGACGTCCCGCCTCGGCCGCACCCCGGCGCGCGCCCAGTGGCGTACGACCGCGAGGATCATCGCGTCCATGTTCTTCATGTCGATGGCGCCCCGGCCCCAGACGACGCCGTCGCCGATCTCCCCGGAGAACGGGTCCACGCTCCAGTCGGCGGCCTCGGCGGGGACGACGTCGAGGTGGCCGTGGACGAGCAGCGCGTCGGCGCCCGGGTCCGTGCCCTCGACGCGGGCGACGACGTTCGTGCGGCCCGGGGTGCGCTCCAGGAGCGCCGGGGTCAGGCCCGCGCCGGCGAGGCGCTCGGCGGCGTACTCGGCGGCGGGCCGCTCGCGGCAGTCGCCGGCGCCGCGGTTGGTGGTGTCGATGCGGATCAGCTCGGAGGTGAAGGTGACGACCTCGTCGAGCGCCCGCGCGTCCACCTGGTGCCCGGGGTGCGGCTCCTGGCCCTGCTCCTGGTGCTGGCTAGCCATATTGTTCCTCCACGGCGGCGGAGGCGATCGTCGTAACCGCCTTGAAGGTACGGATCCCCTCGTACATCGTCCCGCTGTCGTAGGCGGCCTTGCGCTCCCCCGTACGGCGCACTCCCGGCACGACGGTCACGGCCATCGCCAGGTGCTCGGCGTCGAACTCGACCTCGACGGTGAACGGGCCCGCCACGACCGGTGCGTGCCGCACGGCGAGCGGGGCCGCCTCCTTCGCCGCGGCGCGGATGTCGGCGGCGGTGCGGGCCGGGGTGCGGCAGACGGCGGCGTAGCGCGAGACGTGGTCCTTGACGGCGACCTTCAGCGCGCCGGGCGCGTAGCCGAGGGCGTCCTCGCAGGTCAGGTCGTCGCCGGTGACGAGTACGACGGGGACGCCGTACTCGGCGACGACGTGCGCGTTCAGCAGCCCCTCGCCGGCGCGTACGCCGTTGACCCATACGCCGGTGATCTGGTTGGCGAGGTAGGTGTGCGCGAGGACGCCCTCCATGCCGGCGCCCGTGTGGTAGCCGAGGAACGCGATGCCGTCCACGTCGCCGTGCTGCACGCCCTCGACCATGGAGAGCGACTTGTGGCGTCCGGTGAGGATCTGGGCCCGCTCGTCCAGCTCTTCGAGGAGCAGATTGCGCATGGTCCAGTGCGCTTCGTTGACGAGGACCTCGTCGGCGCCGCCGTCGAGGAACCCGAGCACGGCGGCGTTCACGTCCGAGGTGAACATCTTCCTGCACCGCTCCCACTGCGCGGTGCCCGGCAGCACGTCGGCCGGCCAGGTCACCCCGGTCGCGCCCTCCATGTCGGCGCTGATGAGGATCTTCACAAGCTTCCACCATCCCCTCGGGTCGGAGCGGCAAACCGTAGGGCAACGGCGCAGCGCGAGTGTAGAGCGAGAGGGTGGGGCCGCGGCGGACGCGGGTATGCCTTGCCCGCCCGTGTACGCACCACCCGTCTACGCAACACCCGTACGCGCAGCCCATGTACGCGCCACCCGTATACGCACCATCCGTGTACTCACCGAAGGAGCCATCGTGCCCGAACAGCCCCTCCTGGTCCTGGATCCCGCCGGGGAGGACCACCACGCCGAGTACGAGGCCTTACGGGCCCGGGGAGCGGCCACCCGCGTGGACGTGCTCGGGGTGCCCGCCTGGTCCGTCAGCGACCCCCGCCTCCTCAAGCGGCTCCTCAACAGTCCCGACGTCTCCAAGGACGCCCGCGCCCACTGGCCGGACTTCGCCGAGGCCGTGCCGGACTGGCCGCTCGCCCTGTGGGTGGCGGTGCACAACATGTTCACCGCCTACGGCGACGACCACCGCAGGCTGCGCCGCATGGTGGCACCCGCGTTCAGCTCCCGGCGCGTACAGGCCATGCGCCCCGCCGTCGAGGCGATCGTCGACTCGCTCCTCGACGATCTCGCGGCCCGGCCCGCCGGGGAGGAGGTGGATCTGCGCGAGGCGCTTGCCTACCCGCTGCCGATCGCGGTGATCGGCCGGCTCATGGGCGTCCCCGACAGCCGGCGCGAGAGCTTCCGCGGCCTGGTCGACGGGGTCTTCTCCACCACCCTCAGCACCGCGCAGGCCGCCGCGAACACCGCCTCCCTGTACGAGGCCCTCGACCGGCTCATCGCGGCCAGGCGCGCGGATCCCGAGCCGGGCGACGACATGACCTCGCTGCTCATCGCCGCCCGCGACGAGGAGGGCGACGGCAGCGGTTTCACGGACGCCGAGCTGCGCGACACGCTGCTGCTGATGATCAGCGCCGGGTACGAGACGACCGTCAACGTCATCGACCAGGCCGTCACCGCCCTGCTGACGGACCCCGGGCAGCTCGCACTCGTGCGGGCCGGGCGGGCCGGCTGGGAGGACGTCGTCGAGGAGACCCTGCGGCACGAGTCGGCCGTCAAGCATCTGCCGCTGCGCTTCGCCGTCGCGGACATCGCCCTGCCGGACGGGCGGACGATCGCCCGGGGCGAGGCGATCCTCGCGTCCTACGGCGCCGCGAACCGCCACCCCGACTGGCACGGGCGAACCGCCGACCGCTTCGACGCCACCCGCCCCTCGAAGGAGCACCTGGCCTTCGGGCACGGCGTGCACTTCTGCCTCGGCGCGCCGCTGGCCCGTCTGGAGGTGGCCACCGCGCTGCGGTCGCTCTTCGAGCGGTTCCCCGACATGGAACTGGCGGTCCCCCACGAGGACCTGCGACCGATGCCCTCGCTCATCAGCAACGGGCACCGGGCGCTGCCCGTGCGGCTGGGGTGATTGCGGCGCTTGGCCGTGATGGCAGTGATTGCGGTGATCCATGTTTACGCGGCGGCGAAGCGGTCACACGCATGAACAGCACATGATGTCGATGCCAAGGAGCGTGAGCGGACCATGACCGCCAACGAGAAGGCCAAGGCCAAGACCGAGCAGGCGACCGGCGCCGCAGCGGAGGCCGCGGGACGCGCCGTGGGCAACGAACGCCTCACCGCCAAGGGCCGCGCCGAAAAGGTGAAGGGCGACGCCCGGGAGGCCAAGGAGAAGACCAAGGACGTCGGCAAGGGCATCGCCAAGGACTGATCGTCGTACGACGTCGACGCCATCGGGCGGCCCTCTTCGGGGGGCCGCCCGATGGCGTTGCCGACGCCCCCTGGCGCGCCGGGTGACCCCTACCTGTGGCCAGATCCTTGCGACCCCTGGCGATCTGGCCACTCGTCGCCCCACCGCCGCGCACCGCACGATCGAGGGCATGAAGGTTCTCTGGATTTTCGCCCACCCGGAACAGCGCTCCCTGAACGGCTCCCTGATGGCCGAGGGGCTGCGCACACTGGACGCGCTCGGCCATGAGCACCGCGTCTCCGATCTGTACGCCATGGGCTGGAAGGCCGTGGTGGACGCCGATGACTTCAAGGACGCGCCGCCCGGGCGCCTCTTCGTGGGCGCCGAGCAGGAACGCTCGTACGCGCGAGGAGAGTTGGGCGACGACATCCGCCGCGAGCAGGAGAAGATCGCCTGGGCGGACGCGGTGGTCTTCCAGTTCCCGCTCTGGTGGTTCGGTCCGCCCGCGATCCTGAAGGGCTGGTTCGACCGCGTCCTGGTGCAGGGCTTCGGCTTCGGCCTCCAGGGCCCCGACGGCCGCACCCGGCGGTACGGGGACGGCGGGCTGGCCGGGAAGCGGGCGCTGATCGTCACTTCGGTGGGCGCCCGGGAGTCCGGCTTCGGCCCGCGCGGCATCCACGGGCAGCTGGAGGAAGTGCTGTTCCCCTTGCTGCACGGCACGTTCTGGTACACCGGCATGGCGGCGCTCCCGCCGTTCGTGGTGTACGGCGCGGACCGGCTCACGCGGGAGGGGCACGCCCGCGGTGTGGCGGCGCTGCGCGAGCGCCTGCGGACGCTGGGCACGACGGCTCCGCTGCCCTACCGCCACGAGAACGGCGGGGAGTACGACGAGGAACTGGTGCTGCGACCCCGGTTCGCCCCGGACCGGTCGGGGGTGGGCGTGCACCGCTGAGCGGGGGCCGCCCTCAGTCGAGGTCGCCCCGCGTCGGCAGATCGCGCGCGCCGAGACGCAGGTGCTCGATGTGGTAGACGGCCTCGTCGAGGAGCTGCGCCACGTGGTTGTCGTAAAGGCTGTAGACGATGCGCCGCCCCTGCCGCGAGCCGGTGACCAGGCCGAGGGCGCGCAGCAGGCGCAACTGGTGGGAGACCGCGGACTGTTCCATGCCGACCGCCTCGGCGAGCGCGCCGACCCCGCACGGCCCCTGGCGCAGCTTGGTGAGGATCATCAGCCGGGACGGGGTGGCCAGCGCCTGGAGGGTCGCGGCGATGGTGGCGGCGGAGTCCGCGTCGAGGTGCGTCGCAGGTGTGGTCTTGCTGTCGACTCCGTGTCCCATGGGGGCAATCCTACTGGGCGCGCATTTTTCTTCGGCGTATACGTGAAGACCTCTTCATGTGTTCCGCTATGGTGGGTCCCGCCGCGTCCCGCGGCGCGCGACGACCCCGACCACGAGGTGTGCTCCGATGTCTTCCGCTCTGGTGGGCGACCGGCCGACCCCGGCCCCCTCCCCCGCCGTACCCGCACGGGCGCGGCGCACCCGGCTGCTCGCCCTGCCCGAGGTGCGCTGGGCGGCGCTGGCCACGGCCGCGTTCCTGCTCGCGTTCCCGCTCGACCTCGCCGGGGCCCCCGCCTGGGCATGGGGGCCGCTGTACGCGGTGTGCTACGCGGCCGGCGGCTGGGAGCCGGGCCTCGAGGGGCTCCGGGCGCTGCGGGAGCGGAGTCTGGACGTCGATCTGCTGATGGTGGTCGCGGCTCTGGGCGCCGCCGCCATCGGGCAGTTCCTGGACGGCGGGCTGCTCATCGTCATCTTCGCGGTCTCCGGCGCCCTGGAGGCCCTCGCGACCCGGCGCACCGCGGACTCGGTGCGCGGCCTGCTCGACCTCGCCCCCGCCATGGCGCTCCGGCTGCCCCCGGACGGCGGCGACGGCGACGGGGAGCGGGTGGCGGCGGACGCGCTGCGGGTCGGCGACCTCGTTCTGGTGCGGCCCGGCGAGCGGCTGCCCGCCGACGGCACCGTGCTCGACGGCCGCAGCGAGGTGGACCAGGCCACCATCACCGGCGAACCCCTGCCCGTCACCAAGGAGGCCGGCGACGAGGTGTTCGCGGGCACCCTCAACGGCACCGGGGCGCTGCGCGTGCGCGTGGGCCGCGACCCGTCGGACTCCGTGCTCGCCCGCATCGTGGCCATGGTCGAGGAGGCCAGCGAGACCAAGGCGCCCACCCAGTTGTTCATCGAGAAGGTCGAACAGCGCTATTCGGTGGGCGTGGTGGTGGCCACGCTCGCGCTGTTCGCCGTGCCGCTCGCGCTCGGCGCCGCGTTCACCGGGACGCTGCTGCGGGCCATGACCTTCATGATCGTGGCCTCGCCGTGCGCGGTGGTCCTCGCCACCATGCCGCCGCTGCTCTCCGCGATCGCCAACGCGGGACGCCATGGGGTCCTCGTCAAGTCCGCCGTCGTGATGGAGCGGCTCGGCGCGGTCACGAAGGTCGCCCTGGACAAGACGGGAACGCTCACCGAGGGCACGCCCCGCGTCACGGACATCCGGACGCTGCCGGGCACGGACCTGACCGGCGACGAGGTGCTCGCCCTGGCGGCGACCGCGGAGCACCCCAGCGAACACCCGCTCGCCCGCGCCGTGGTCGCCGCCGCCCGCGAGCGCGGGCTGCCGCTGGAGGGCGCGCACGACTTCGCCGCCGCTCCCGGGCGCGGCGTCCGCGCGCTCGTCGCGGGCCGCACCGTCCAGGTCGGCAGCCCCGAGCGGCTCCTGGCCGACGAGGCCGCCCGTACGTCGGTCATGGCCGCGTACGCCTCGACGCGCGCGGCCGGGGGCGGCAGCGCGGCCGAGGGCCGGGACGGGAGCGGGGGCGCGGCGGACGACGGGGACGGCGGGACCCTCGTCCTCGTCGTGGTCGACGGCGTTCCCTCGGCCCTTCTGCGCCTCGCCGACCTGCCCCGGCCGAAGGCCGCCGAGGCCGTCGCCGGGCTGCGGGAACTGACGGGCCGCACCCCGGTGTTGCTGACCGGCGACACCCCGGCGGCCGCCGCCGCGCTGGCCCGGGAGACCGGGATCGACGAGGTGCGGGCCGGGCTCCTCCCGCAGGACAAGGCAGCGGCCGTACGGGAGTGGCAGGAGCGGGGCGAGCGGGTCCTCGTCGTCGGGGACGGCGTGAACGACGCGCCCGCGCTCGCCACCGCGCACAGCGGCATCGCGATGGGCAGGACCGGCTCCGACCTGAGCCTGGAGACCGCCGACGCGGTGGTGGTGCGGGACGAACTCGTCGCCGTGCCCGCGGTGGTGGCGCTCTCCCGGCGGGCCCGGCGCGTGGTGGTGCAGAACCTCGTCATCGCCTCCGTGTGCATCGGCGCCCTGGTGGTCTGGGACCTGGTGGGGCATCTGCCGCTGCCGCTCGGCGTCGCGGGCCACGAGGGGTCCACCGTCCTGGTCGGCCTCAACGGGCTGCGCCTGCTGCGCCGTTCGGCGTGACCCCGCGAGGAGGGCACGGCCGACGGCCGACGCTGAACCGGTGGGCCCGCTCCGGTCCGGCGCGGGCGCCGCTCTCGCCCGACCGTTCGGACCACACGCTCAGCACGGGGACGTGGTGGGGAAGCTCAGCGTCCGGTAGAGCGTCACGCCGCCCGCCAGCTCCCCGCACGCCTGGGCCGCCGCCGTCACGCGGCGCGTGTACGCGGGGTCCGTGGCGTCGAGCAGGATGCCCAGGGTCGTACCGCTGTGCCCGACGGCCACGCCGAGGCCGCCGACCTCGCGGCAGATGTCTCGCATCGGGTCCAACAGGGCCTTGTGGCGCAGGCGTTGGTTCATCAGGGCGCTGCGGGTCGCGATGCGGCCGACTTGCGCGAGGTCCCGGCCGCGCACGGCGTCGGTGAGCCGCGCGAGCAGGTCGGCGTAGGCGCGCCGGTCGGCCGGAGTGAACGGCTTGGGGATGCGGTTGAAGTCCACGGTGTCGACCGATCCGCCCTCGTCGACGCCGACCACGGCCATCGCCGGCAGCGACCCGAGGACCGCGCGCAGCCGCACGCTGCGGTGGTGGAAGGCGACGATCGCCGGGTAGAGCACTCCGTCGGTCGGTTCGATGCGGGACAGGAGCCGCTCGATCCGGGCGGGCGGCATGGCGACACCGAGCGCCCGGCCGACCGCGCGCGCGGTGGCGACGAGGTCGGCGGAGGAGCTGGCGAGCCCTTTGCCCTCGGGGATCACGCTGTCGAGGGTCAGCGAGCCGCCGCGCAAGGAGCGGGCACGGACGGGCGCCAACTCCGCGATCATCTGGGCCAGTCGGAGTGCCTTCGTCTTGTGCCGGGGCCAGACCTCCAGCTCCCCGGACACGGACTCCCGCCGGAAGGTGGCCATGGTCCAGCGGGCGACGGGCAGCGTCACGAGGAAGTCCCCGTCCTCCTCCGGCAGCACGCCTTGGAGCAGCTCGCCGAAGGTGCCGAACGCGGTGCCCACGCCCGTACCCGCACCCACTCCCGTACCCGTGCCCGCCCACGGCGCCGGCGGTCCCTGCCGCGGCAGGCAGGCCCTCGCTCCGGCCTCTTGGGACAGCTTCACGCGACTCCTCTCGACACGGCGGGCGCGCACGGCGCACCGCTCCTCATGGACCAGTGCGGCGACCTTACCCGGTCTTGACAATCATTTTCATCTAGTGTGATGCTCTCGGCGTTCCGGGGAGCCGCACCCACCCCCGGCCTCTCCAGCTCTCACATCCCTACCGGGGGGTCCCGTCATGCACGCCCACATCGCCGAAGCGGTGAAGAAACCGGATCTCATATCCCTCGCACCGGATCTGGCCTGTCTGCGGTTCGAGACCATGAAGATCTACTCGGCTCTCGGCGCCGTCCGCCACCTCCTCGACACCGGTGCCGTGCGGCCCGGTGACACGCTCATCGACAGTTCCAGCGGCATCTACGCCCAGGCCCTGGCCCTCGCCTGTCACCGCTACGGCATGAAGTGCCACATCGTCGGCTCCACGACCGTGGACCGCTCGACGCGGGTGCAGCTGGAGATACTCGGCGCCACGCTGGAGCAGGTCGCGCCCTCCAAGGACCTGCGCCTGGACCAGGAGTCGCGGGTGCGCCGCATCGCCGAGATCCTGGCCGCCAACCCCTCGTACCACTGGATGCGGCAGTACCACGACGCGATCCATTACCACGGCTACCGCGAGGTGGCTCAGTCGCTCGACGAAGACCTCCCGGCGGGCCCGCTCGCGCTGGTCGGGGGTGTGGGGTCGGGCGCCTCGACCGGGGCCCTCGCCACCTATCTGCGCGAGGCCGGACGGGACGTGCGGCTCATCGGCGTCCAGCCCTTCGGCAGCATCACCTTCGGCTCCGAGCACGTCGCCGACCCCGACATGATCATCGCCGGGATCGGCAGCGCCATCGAGTTCGGCAACGTACGGCACGAGCTGTACGACCGCGTGCACTGGGTGAACTTCGACAGCGCCGTCTGCGGGGCGGTCTCCCTGCTGCGCACCGGCGGCATCTTCGCCGGGCTCTCGGCGGGCGCCGCCTATCTGAGCGCGCTGTGGGAGCGGCGCGGGGACGGCTCCCGCACCTACGTCTTCATCGCCGCCGACACCGGACACCGCTACGTCGAGAGTGCCTACGCCCACCACGAACAGGCGCCGGACATCGACACGTTGAAGCCGCACGAGGTCACCTCGCTCGACGACCTGCGCCACCCGTGGTCCACCACGGCCTGGCCGCCCCACCAGCCCTGAATCCCCTCACCCCTGAATTCCCTGAACGCCCTGCACCTCCTGCACCCCCTGAACCCCCCTTGCCGACCCGCGATCCCGGGAGAGAACCCACCCATGTCCCACCCCGCGCCCCGCTCCGTCGCGGAGCTCACCGAAGCCGTCCTCGCGGGCGAGTACGGCCCCGACCCCGCCGAGCTGACCGTCACCAGCGCGTTCTGGCTCTACCACACCACCCGGCTGGCGGGCGGCGACGTCACGTACCACAACCACTACCTGCTGCTGCGGGTCGGCGACGCCTTCGGGGCCTGCTCCTTCGAGGCGGGCGAACTCGCCCCGCGCTTCTGCGAGAACGCCTCCGGCCACCCCCTGGACAAGCTCCTGCGCGACGAGTCCACGCCGGTGCGCACCGCCGCGCTCGACGCCTATCTGGCCCGGGTGCGCCCGCACCGCGACGCCGAGGACGCCGAACGCGTCATGCTGCCCACCGGTACGCCCGAGGTCCGCGCCGAGGCCCGGGACGCCGCCGTGGCGGGGCTGCTCGACATCGGGCCCGGCGCCAAGGTCGCCCTGATCGGCGTGGTCAACCCGCTCGTCGCCGCGATACGCGAGCGGGGCGGCGTCTGCCTGCCCTGCGACCTCAACCTGCGGACGACCGCGTGGGGCGACCCCGTCAGCGACGACATGACCGAAGTCCTCGCCGAGGCCGACGCCGTGGTCTCCACCGGCATGACGCTCGGCAACGGCACGTTCGACCTGATCCTGCGGCACTGCGTGGAGCACCGGGTGCCGCTGACCGTCTACGCCCAGAGCGGCAGCGCCGTCGCCCGCGCCTTCCTCGGCGCCGGCGTCACCGGGCTGAACGCGGAGCCCTTCACCTTCTCCCAGTTCAGCGCCGACCCCACGCCGATGTACCGCTACCGGGCCGCCCTCGCGCCGAACGGAGCCACGGCGTGAGCGTCGACGCAGGCAAGGACACCCAGGCCGGCACCGGGGAAGCGGTGCCGGGCGACCTGCGCATGGCCCGCGCCCTGTGGCCGGTACTGCTCGCCTCCGCGGTCGGACTGCTGCCGTTCACCGTCTTCAGCACCTACCTCGTGCCGATCGCCGACGGGGCGGGCAGCGGCGTCGCCGCGATGGGCGGCCTGCGCGGACTCGGCGGGCTCGCCGCACTCCTGGTGGGCACCGCGCTGGCCCCGCTGATCGACCGGGTGCGCAAGGAGTGGGCGGCGGCCGGCGCCCTCACCGCGCTCGGCCTCTCGGCGGCGCTCGGCGCCGGCGGCGACTTCGTCCTGCTCGCCGTGTTCTGCCTGCTCATCGGCGCGAGCACGGCCGTCCTGAACCCGGCGCTGACGGCCGCCGCCGCCGACCGCTTCGGCACCGGCAAGGCCGCCGGGCGCGCCGCGACCCTGGTCACCGCCGTCCAGTCGATGACCGCCATGCTCGCGGCGCCCGTCATCGCGCTGCCCGCGCTGTACTGGGGCTGGCAGGGCGACCTGCTGGGCGTGAGCGCCGTGTCGCTGCTGCTCGCGGTCGTCTTCGTGGCCCGGGGGAAGCGGACACCGCCGAGCGACACGCCCAACGCCCAACGCCTCGGCTACCTGGCCTCGTTCAAGGCGCTCGCGGCGGTGCGCGGCGTGCTGCCGCTCCTGCTGATCGGCTTCCTGCGCACCGCCGTCTTCATGGGGTACCTGTCGTATCTCGCCGCCTTCTACGAGCAGCGGTTCGACCTCGACGCGGGGCTCTTCGCCTTCGTGTGGACGCTCAGCGGCGCGGCGTTCTTCGTCAGCAACCTGCTCACCGGCCGACTCACCAACTCCGCCGCGCCGCGCCTCACCACGGAGCGGTTGCTCCCCCTCGGACTTGTCGCCGCCCTCGTCGGCGTCGTGGGCTTCTACTTCACGCACTGGCTGCCGCTCGCCCTCGCCCTGACCGCGCTGCACGCGGCGAGTCACGCGGTCGTCGCCGCGTGCGTGGTCAGCCTCATCGTGCGGCGCTGCGGGACCTCACTGCGCGGTTCGGCGCTGAGCCTCAACGCCGCCGGCCAGAGCCTCGGCGTGTTCGTCGGCGCGGCGCTCGGCGGCGCGGGCCTCGCCGTCGCCGGCTATCCGGGGACCGCCGCGGTGTTCGGGGCGCTGGTCGTCGCGGCGCTCGGAGCGGCCGTCCTGGTGCCGCGCGCGCACCGGGGCGACGGAGCCGGGGGCGAGGCCCGGTGAGCGGCGCCGCACGGGCTGCCGCGCCCGCCCCGGCCCGGGCCGCCGTGCGGGAGCGGCTGGCCTCCCCCGGGGCGCTGACCCTGACCTGCGTCGGCCTCTTCCTCGTGCTGGTGTCCTCCGTCGTCGTCGCCATCGGGCTCGGCGCCGTCCTCGTGCCGCCCGCCGAGACCGCCCGGTATCTGTGGGCGGCGCTGACCGGCGGACGGATCGGCGCCGACGAGACGACGACGTACCAGATCATCTGGCAGATCCGGACGCCGCGCGTGCTGCTCGCCGCGCTGGTCGGGGCCGGGCTGAGCGCCGTCGGCGTGGCCATCCAGGCGATGGTGCGCAACGCCCTCGCCGACCCCTTCGTCCTCGGGGTCTCCTCGGGGGCGTCGGTGGGCGCCGTGGGGGTGACGGTCAGCGGCGGGCTCGCCGCGTTCGGCGTCCACGCCGTGTCGGCCGGTGCCTTCCTCGGCGCGCTCGTCGCGTCGTTCCTGGTGTACGCGGCCTCCTCGCACCGGGGGGTGCTCTCGCCGCTGCGGCTCGTCCTGACCGGCGTCGCCATGTCGCTGGGCTTCCAGGCCGTGATGAGCGTGATCATCTATTTCTCGCCGGACAGCGAGGCGACCGGCATGGTCCTGTACTGGACCATGGGCGGCTTCGGCGCGGCCAGTTGGGGCGCGCTGCCCGTCGTCGCCGCGGTCGTGCTGCTCGGCCTGGTCGTCCTGTACCGCCAGGGCAGGGCGCTGGACGTGCTCGCGCTCGGCGACGAGACCGCGGCGAGCCTCGGCCTCCACCCCGACCGGCACCGCAGGTCCCTGCTCGTGCTCGTCTCGCTGGTCACCGGCGTGATGGTCGCGGTGAGCGGCGCCATCAGCTTCGTGGGGCTCGTCATGCCGCACCTGGTGCGGATGGTGGTCGGCGCCGGGCACGCCCGGGTCCTCGCCGTCACCCCGCTCGTCGGCGCGGTCTTCATGGTCTGGGTCGATCTGCTCTCCCGCACGGCGGTCGCCCCGCGCGAGCTGCCGCTCGGTGTCATCACGGCCCTCGTCGGGGTGCCGGTGTTCATCGCGCTGATGCGCCGCAAGTCGCAGGTGTTCGGGGGGCGTTGAGATGGATCTGCGCATCGAGGGGCTCGGTGTCGACGTCGACGGCACGCGCCTCGTACGCGAGTTGTCGCTCGATGTGGGCAGCGGCGAGGTCGTCGGCCTCGTCGGTCCCAACGGCAGCGGGAAGTCGACCGTGCTGCGCTGCGTCTACCGCGCGCTGCGCCCGGCCGCCGGCACCGTCCGCGTGGGCGGGGACGACATCTCCCGCCTGCCGATGCGGCGCAGCGCGCAGCTCGTCGCCGCCATGACGCAGGACGGCGCCGTCGACCTGGACTTCACCGTCGAGGAGGTGGTCGCCCTCGGCCGGGCCCCGCACCTGCGCGGCAACCAGGCGCTCGGCGCGCGGGAGCGGGAGCTGTGCGAGCGGGCCATGGAGCGGCTCGACATCCGGCACCTCGCCCGGCGGGGCGTCCTCACCCTGTCCGGCGGGGAGCGCCAGCGCGTCCTGCTCGCCCGCGCCCTCGTCCAGGAGCCGCGCGTACTGGTCCTCGACGAGCCGACCAACCATCTCGACGTACGCCACCAGATCGAGGTCCTCTCGCATCTGCGGGGCGCGGGCCCGACCGTCCTGGTCGTGCTGCACGACCTCAACCTCGCGGCCGCCGCCTGCGACCGGATCGGCGTGCTCCACCACGGGCGCCTGGTCGCCACCGGGACCCCGGCGGAGGTCCTCACCGAGGCGCTGGTCGCCGAGGTGTTCGGCGTGCGGGCCAGCGTCGTGACGCACCCGCTGACGGGCGACCCGCAGCTGCTCTACGCGCTCCACCCCTCCCCCTGACCACCGCCCCTCCGCCCTCCGCCCTTCCGCCCTTCCGCCCGAATATGCCCACTCTGACTGAGCCTGCCCGAATCTGCCTGAAAGGCATCAACACCCCATGATTCCCACCCGGTCCATTGCCCTGACGTCCGCGCTCGCGGTCACGCTGCTGCTGAGCGGCTGCGGCGCCGAGGTCGAGACGGACGGCGACGCCAAGGCCTCCGAGACGGTCACCGTCAAGAGATGCGGCGAGTCCGTCCCGTACAAGGTGCCCCGGCGTGCCGTGGCGTACGAGGGCGGCAGCGCCGACAAGCTGTTCAGCCTCGGCCTGACCGAGCACGTCCACGGGTATGTGATGCCGCCCGCCAACCCGCCGGTGAGCGAGTCGCCCTGGGCGTCGGAGTACGCCAAGGTGAAGATGCTCAGCGACGACCTGCTCAACAAGGAGGTGGTCGTGCGGGCCAAGGCGGATCTGGTCGTCGCGGGCTGGAACTCCGGCTTCAGCGACCAGCGCGGCATCACTCCGCAGATCCTCGACAAGCTCGGTGTCCAGAGCTTCATGCACACCGAGAGCTGCTTCAACTACCCCAAGTACCCGCAGCGGGTGACGCCGTTCAACGCGCTCTACAGCGACCTGGAGCGGCTGGGGAAGATCTTCCGCGTCGAGAAGAAGGCCGACCAAGTCGTCGGGGACCTGAAGAAGCGGGTGGCGGCCGTCGAGAAGAGGGCGCCCGGCGGTGACCCGGTGCCGGTCTTCCTCTACGACTCCGGGACCGATCAGCCCTTCACGGCGGGCAGCCAGGTCCCGCCGAACGACATCATCAAGACCGCGGGCGGCCGGAACATCTTCGACGAGCTCGACGAGCGCTGGACGCAGGTCAACTGGGAGGCGGTCACCCGGGCCGAGCCCGAGGTCGTCATCGTCTTCGACTACGGCGACCAGCCGGCGAAGAAGAAGATCGAGTTCCTGAAGAAGTCCCCGCACACCAGGGAGCTGCCCGCCGTGAAGAAGAACAACTTCTTCGTCCTCGACTACAACGAGGGCATCAGCGGGCCGCGCGACATCGACGGCCTGGAGAAGTTCGGCAGGTACCTGCGGGAGCTGAAGCGCTGACCCCGCCCCCGCCCCCGCCGCCTCAGCCCGCGAACGCCGTGCCCGGCACCCCCTGCCCGGCGTCCGGCAGCACCAGCACCGACCCCGCCAGCGGGTGCGGCCGCTGCTGGCCGACGCGGGCCGTGGTGACGTACAGGTCCCGCAGGCCGGGGCCGCCGAACGCGCAGGCGGTGGGGCGCGGCACGGGGAGGCGGACGGTGCGGTCGAGCCGGCCGTCGGGGGTGTAGCGGCGGACGGCCCCGCCGCTCCAGAGGGCGACCCAGACGCAGCCCTCCGCGTCCACGGTGAGCCCGTCGGGGTCGCCCGCGCCGTCCTCGACGACCGCGAAGGGGCGCCTGCCGTGCGCGCGGTGCCCGTCGAAATCGAGGACGTCGACCCGGCGCGTGGGGCTGTCGACGTAGTACATGAGCCGCCCGTCGGGGCTCCAGCCCGGGCCGTTGCTGACGGCCACGCCACCGACTGTCCCCCGCTGCTCGGTGACCGTGCCGTCGGGGGCGACGCGGGTCAGGCCGCCGCCGCCCGGCGCCTCGTCGTAGCGCATGGTGCCCGCCCAGAGCGCGCCGTCGGGTGCCACGGCCGCGTCGTTGCCGCGGCGGCCCGGCACCGGGTCGCGCACCAGCCAGGTGAAGGAGGACCCGTCCGGCCCGTAGAGGCCGATGCCGTCGCGGAGGTTGACGACCAGGCCGCCGCCCGCGCGGGGCTTCGCGGCGCCGACGTGCTGTTCGGTGGCCAGCACCGTCCGGCGGCCGTCGCCGGGGGCGTACGTGTGGACGCGGGAGGCGAGGATGTCGACCCAGACGAGCCGCTCCGTGGCCGCGTCCCAGGTGGGGCCCTCGCCGAGCAGGGCCTGCTCGCGCACCGCCACCTCCCAGCCGGCCCTCATCGCGCGCCCCGGTGGCCGAGGCGCACGGACAGGTCGCCGGCGCCCTTGGCGGCCAGTTCGGCCAGCTCCCGTTCCCGTTCCTCGCTCCAGCGGATCATCGGCACGGAGATGGACAGGGCCGCCACGACCCGGCCCGCGCCGTCCCGCACCGGTGCGGCCACGCAGCTCACGTCGGGGTTGGACTCGCGGTGCTCGACGGCGATGCCCCGCTCGCGGATCGCGGTGAGCGCGGCGACCAGCTCGTCCGGGTCGGTGATGCTGTCGGGGGTCATGGCGGTGAACTCCCGCCCGCGCAGGCGGGCTTCGAGTTCGGTCTGCGGCAGCGAGGCGAGCAGCATCTTGCCGACGGAGGTGCAGTGCGCCGGGAGCCGGCGGCCCGCCGCGGAGACCATGCGCACGGCGTGCGTGGAGTCGACCTTGGCGATGTAGATGACGTCGGTGTCCTCCAGGATCGCGACGTGGACGGTCTCGTCGCAGGTCTCGGCGACCTCCCGGGCCACCTGCTGTCCCTCGGCCGCGAGGTCCAGCTGCTCGGCGTAGCGGCTGCCGAGCTGGTAGGTGCGTACGCCCAGGCGGTAGCGTCCGGGCTGGTCCGGGAGCTGCACCAGGTACGAGCGGGCCGCGAGGGTGGTGAGCAGTTCGTGCACCGTGGTGCGCGGCAGTTGCAGCCTGCGGGTCACCTCGGGCGCGGAGAACGTCCCGTCGCCCTCCAGGAACAGCTCCAGTATGTCCAGCGACCTGGTCACCGCGGGAACGAGTCGTCCCATGAGGTCTCCCACCCTTCGCGTCCGAACCCCCGCGTCCGAAACCTCGGCCGCTGATCGGTATGACGAACACAGGTTAGGCGGGTGGGCGTTCGCGGCGCAATGGCCGCCGCCGGACCGTCCTCAAGACCATTTCGCGCGAACCATTGACACGTTCCGGCCACCGTGAATAACGTCACGCCAGCATTTCGAACGTGTGACGAAATATCGAACAAGTCAAGGGGCAACTGCCTTGCGCATCACGGGAATCAGCACGCATGTGGTCGGAACGCCCTGGCGTAACCTCACCTACGTCCAGGTGCACACCGACGAGGGTCTGACCGGCATCGGCGAGACGCGCATGCTCGGGCACACCGACGCGCTCATCGGCTACCTCCGCGAGGCGGAGGCCAACCACATCTCGGGGTCCGACCCGTTCGCGGTCGAGGACCTCGTCCGACGGATGAAGTACGGCGACTACGGCCGGGCCGGCGAGATCGTGATGTCGGGCATCGCGGTCATCGAGATGGCCTGCTGGGACATCAAGGGCAAGGCCCTCGGCGTCCCCGTCTGGCAGCTGCTCGGCGGAAAGGTCACCGACCGCGTCAAGGCGTACGCCAACGGCTGGTACACCACCGAGCGCACCCCCGAGGCCTACCACAAGGCCGCCCAGGGGGTCATGGAGCGCGGCTACCGCGCCCTGAAGATCGACCCGTTCGGCACCGGCCACTACGAGCTGGACCACGAGCAGAGCCGGTACGCCGTCTCGCTGATCGAGGCCGTGCGCGACGCGATCGGGCCCGACGCCGAGCTGATGCTGGAGATGCACGGCCGCTTCTCGCCCGCGACCGCGATCCGGCTCGCCCGCGACCTCGCCCCCTTCCGCCCCGCCTGGCTGGAGGAGCCGGTCCCGCCGGAGAACCTCAAGGCCCTGGCGAAGGTCGCCGCGAAGGTGGACATGCCGGTGGCGACCGGCGAGCGCATCCACGACCGCATCGAGTTCCGGGAGCTGTTCGAGAGCCAGGCCGCCGACATCCTCCAGCCCGACGTCGGCCACATCGGCGGCATCTGGGAGACCCGCAAGCTCGCGGCCACCGCCGAGACGCACTACATGCTGGTCGCCCCGCACAACGTGGGCGGGCCCGTGCTCACCGCCGCCTCGCTCCAGGTCGGCTTCACGGCACCGAACTTCAAGATCCTCGAACACTTCAACGACTTCGCGGACGCGGACATCAAGAAGGTCGTCAAGGGAGCCCCCCAGGTCGACCCGGAGACGGGCTGCTTCGAGCTGTCGCACGCGCCGGGCCTCGGCGTCGAGCTGGACGTCGACGCCGCCGCCGAGTTCCCCCAGCAGCAGGCCCGGTTCGATCTGTGGGCCGAGGGCTGGGAGAAGCGCTCGCCCGGCGGGACGGCGAGTTGAGCAGCCGCGCCGTCGTCGTCGACCGGCCGGGCGAGCACCGGCTGGTCACCGGCGAGCCCCCCGTGCCGGGCCCCGGCGAGGTGCTCGTCCGCGTGGGCGCCGCCGGGATCTGCATGAGCGACCGCGAGGTGTACGACGGTCATCGCGACGCCGCCTACGTCCGCTACCCCGTGACGCCGGGCCACGAGTGGGCCGGGACCGTCACGGCGGTGGGCGAGGGCGTCGACCCCGCGCTTATCGGCCGCGCGACCGTCGCCGAGGGGTTCCGCTCCTGCGGCGTCTGCGAGCGCTGCCGGTGCGGGGAGACCAGCCTGTGCACCGGCGGGTACGCCGAGACCGGTTTCACCGAGCCCGGCGCCTTCGCCGACCACCTCACCGTGCCGGCCCGCCTGCTGCACCCGCTGGCCGATGACGCGGACCTGCGCGCCGCCGCGCTGCTCGAACCGTCCGCGGTGATCGCCGCCGCGGTGCGGACCGGCCGCCCCCGGCCCGGTGAGCGGGTCGCGGTGGTCGGCGCCGGCACCCTCGGGCTGCTCGCGGTCCAGCTGCTCTCCGCCTCCCGCCCCGCCGAGCTGGCCGTCGTCGATCCCCGCGCGGCGCGCGGCCGGCTCGCGCTGGACTTCGGGGCGAGCGCGGCCCTCTCCCCCGCCGACGCCGAGTCGGCGGGCGGCTCCTTCGACCTGGTCGTGGAGACGGCGGGCGCGGCGACCACCGCCGCCTCCTCCTGCCTGCTCGCCCGCAGGGGCGGCCGGGTGGTGCTCACCGGGATGTTCGCCCAGGGGGCCGTCGGCATCGACCCCGTCCATCTGTCGCTGAGCCAGCTGGAGGTCCGCTCCGTGTTCGGGGCGCCGTCCTGCGCCTGGTCGGACGCGGTGCGGGCGTTCGGGCTCGGGCTGCTGGATCCCGCGCCGCTCATCACGCACACCTTCCCCCTGGAGCGGTTCGGGGAGGCCGTCGCCCTGGTGGGCGCCGGTGATCCCGAGGTCGGAAAGGTGCTCCTGCTCCCCTGACCTCTCCCCGCGGGGACCCCACCCCGCGGGGACCCCTCCCTGCGGGCCGCACGCGGCGAAGCCGCACAGGTCCGAGTCCCACGCCCCTTCCGGGGCGCCTTCCTTCACGTATTGGAGCCCCCGTACCGTGACCGCCCCGTCAGCCCCCCGGCGCCCCGGCGCCGAACCGCTCGCCCGGATCGGGTACCCCGTACCCGCCCCCGATCCGGCCGACGCCTCCCCGCACACGTTCCCCGACGGCGGCACCTGGCGCACCGAGATCCCCTCCGTCGAGGGACCCGAGGCGCTCGCCGTGGTCCTCAAGGAGAGCGCCCGCCTCGATGTGCCCGTGCACCGGATCAGCCAGGGCAGCGGCGTGTGGATGCTCACCGACGCCGAGATCACCGAGATGGTCGACGGCTGCGCCGCCCGCGACATCGAGCTGTGCCTGTTCACCGGCCCCCGCGGCACCTGGGACATCGGCGGCTCCACCCGCACCGACTCCGGCGGCGCCGGGCTGCGGGCCCGAGGCCACGACGCGCTCGCCGGCTGCGTGGAGGACGCCGTGCGCGCCACCGGGCTCGGCGTGAAGTGCCTGCTCGTCGCCGACGAGGGGGTCCTGTGGACGCTGCACAGGCTGCGCGCCACCGGAGTGCTCCCCGCGGACACCACCTTCAAGCTGTCCGCGCTGACCGGCCCGGTCAACCCGGCCTCGTACGCGGTGTACGAGCGGCTCGGCGCCGACTCCCTCAATGTGCCCTCGGACCTGACGCCCGCCCACCTCACGGAGATCCGCCGGGTGAGCCGGGCACCGATGGACATGTACGTCGAGGCCCCGGACGACCTCGGCGGCTACATCCGGATGTACGAGGTCGCCGAGCTGATCCGGCGCGGCGCCCCGCTGTACGTGAAGTTCGGCCTGGCCAAGGCCACCGGCATCTACCCCTACGGCGCACACCTGCGCGAGCACGCCCACGCCACGGCCCGGGAACGGGTCAGGCGGGGCCGTCTCGCGCTGGACCTGCTGGCCCGGCACGGCGCGGACGGCGGCATGTCGCCGCTCGGCTCGCGGCTGCCGGGTGAGCTGCGCCGCTTCGCCGTCCCGGAAGGGGACTGACCCATGCGCACCCGCACTCTCGGCGCCGTCGCCGTCACGACCACGCTGCTCGCCCTCTCACTGTCCGCCTGCGGCCAGGAGGCCAAGGGCGGCAGCCGCTACAAGCCGGACACCGGCAAGGGCGGCACGATCGGCCTCGCCATGCCGACCAAGTCCTCCGAGCGGTGGATAGCCGACGGCAAGAACATGGCGACGCAGTTCAAGAAGGCCGGCTACGAGACCGACCTGCAGTACGGCGACGACAAGGTGGAGAACCAGGTCGCCCAGATCGAGAACATGATCACGAAGGGGCACCGGCTGCTCGTGGTCGCCGCCATCAACGGCTCCGCGCTGACCGACGTGCTCCAGCGGGCCCACGAGGCGGGCATCCCGGTGATCTCGTACGACCGGCTGATCCTCGGCACGAAGAACGTCGACTACTACGCCTCCTTCGACAACGAGCGCGTGGGACGCCTCCAGGGGCAGTACCTCGTCGACAAGCTGAAGCTCGGCAAGCCCGACAAGAACGCGGGCGAGGCGCGCTCCGTGGAGCTGTTCGCGGGCGACCCCGACGACAACAACACCAAGTACTTCTGGAACGGCGCCATGAAGGTGCTGAAGCCGTACTTCGACAGCGGCCAGCTGGTCGTCCGCAGCAAGCAGACGCGGCTGACCCAGGCGACGACGCTCAAGTGGGACGGCGGCACCGCGCAGAAGCGCATGGACGACCTGATCAGCAAGAGCTACGGCGACAAGCGGGTGGACGCGGTCCTCTCGCCGTACGACGGGATGTCCATCGGCATCATCTCGGCGCTCAAGAGCGCGGGGTACGGGACGAAGAGCGAGCCGCTGCCCGTCATCACCGGCCAGGACGCCGAGCTGGCGTCGGTGAAGTCCATCATCCGGGGCGAGCAGACGCAGACGGTCTTCAAGGACACGCGGAAGCTGGCCGCGCAGACGGTGAAGATGGGCGACGCGGTCCTCACCCACAAGAAGGTCCAGGTCAACAACACCAAGGACTACAACAACGGGGAGAAGACCGTGCCGGCCTTCCTCCTGAAGCCTGTGAGCGTCGACAAGTCCAACACGCAACTGCTTGTCGATGAGGGGTACTTCAAGGCAGGGCAGCTCAGGTGAGCGCGCCGCTCCTGGAGATGCGCGGCATCACCAAGACGTTCCCCGGCGTCAAGGCGCTCTCCGACGTGCGTCTGACCGTGCGGCCCGGGGAGATCCACGCGATCTGCGGGGAGAACGGCGCCGGCAAGTCGACGCTGATGAAGGTGCTCAGCGGCGTCTACCCGCACGGCACCTACGACGGCGAGATCCTCTTCGAGGGCCGGCCGATGGCCTTCAAGGACATCCGGGCCAGCGAGCGCCACGGCATCGTCATCATCCACCAGGAACTGGCCCTGGTCCCCTATCTGTCGATCGCCGAGAACATCTTCCTCGGCAACGAACAGGCCCGACGCGGATTCATCGACTGGAACGACACCCTGCGCCGGGCGAACGCGCTGCTGAAAAGGGTGGGCCTGCGGGAGAACCCGCAGACGCCGGTGTCGGACATCGGGGTCGGCAAGCAGCAGCTGGTGGAGATCGCCAAGGCGCTGTCCAAGGAGGTGAAGCTGCTGATCCTGGACGAGCCGACGGCCGCGCTCAACGACGAGGACAGCGCGAAGCTCCTCGACCTGATCGTGGAACTGCGCGAGCAGGGCATCGCCAGCATCGTCATCTCCCACAAGCTCAACGAGATCCGGCAGATCACCGACACCGTGACGATCCTGCGCGACGGGCGGACCATCGAGTCCCTGCCGGTTCGGCAGAGCCCGCTGCACGAGCCCCAGGTGTCGGAGGACCGCATCATCCGGGGCATGGTGGGCCGCGACCTCGACCACCGCTTCCCCGACCGCACGCCGTACGAGGGCCCGGACGCGGGCGAGCTCGCCCTGTCCGTGCGGGGCTGGACGGTACGCCATCCGGTCGACCATCAGCGCACGGTCGTGGACGACGTGTCGCTGACCGTGCGGCGCGGCGAGATCGTCGGTATCGCGGGCCTGATGGGCGCGGGCCGCACCGAGCTGGCGATGTCCGTCTTCGGGCGCTCCTACGGGCAGTACGTCGCCGGGGAGGTGGCGGTCAACGGCCGCCCGGTGGTGACCCGGACGGTGTCGGCGGCGGTCGACGCCGGCATCGCGTACGTCACCGAGGACCGCAAGCGCTACGGCCTGAACCTCATCGACAACATCAACCGCAACGTGTCGCTGGCGTCGCTGCCCGGCATGCGCGGGCGCGGCTTCGGCAGCATGGGCGGTTTCGTCGACGAGCACCACGAACGGCAGGTCGCGGAGCGCTACCGCACCTCGATGAACATCAAGACGCCCACCGTGTTCGAGCAGGTGGGCCGGCTCTCCGGCGGCAACCAGCAGAAGGTCGTCCTGAGCAAGTGGATCCACGCCGACCCCGAGGTCCTGATCCTCGACGAGCCGACGCGCGGCATCGACGTCGGCGCCAAGTTCGAGATCTACACCGTCATCGACAAGCTGGCGGCCCAGGGCAAGGCGGTCCTGTTCATCTCCTCGGAGCTGCCGGAGCTGCTCGGGATGTGCGACCGGATCTACACGATGGCCGAGGGCCGCCTGACCGGCGAGGTCACGCGCGCGGAGGCCACCCAGGAAGTCCTGATGCGCCATATGACCAAGACCAGAAGCAAGAGCTGAGGGCCGCCATGACCACCACGACCACTCCCCCACGGGACTCGTCCCCCGCGCCGGCGCCGGCCGTGCGCTCGGCCGGTGCGCTGCTGATCGAGAGCATGCGCTCCAACATGCGCCAGTACGGCATGCTGATCGCGCTGGCGTTCATCGTCGTGCTGTTCCAGATCTGGACCGACGGCACGCTGCTGCTGCCGAACAACGTCTCCAACCTGATCCAGCAGAACGGCTACATCCTCATCCTGGCCATCGGCATGATGATCGTCATCATCGCCGGGCACATCGACCTGTCCGTCGGCTCGCTGGTGGCGTTCGTCGGTGCCATGTCGGCGGTGATGATGGTCAAGCACGACATGCCGTGGGTGCTCGCCCTGGTCCTGTCGCTGCTGATCGGCGCGGTCGCGGGCGCCTGGCAGGGCTTCTTCATCGCGTACGTCGGCATCCCGTCGTTCATCGTGACGCTGGCCGGCATGCTGCTCTTCCGCGGTCTGACGCAGATCGTCCTGGAGGGCCAGTCGCTGGCCCCCTTCCCCGACGGTTTCCAGAACATCGCCAAGGGCTTCATCCCGGAGATGGGCCCGTACACGCAGTACCACAACCCGACGCTGCTCCTCGGCCTCGCCACCGTCGTCTTCCTGCTGCTCCGTGAGATCCGGGACCGCAGGCGGCAGTCGGCGTTCGACCTGGAGGTGCTGCCGACGGGGCTGTGGGTGGCCAAGTGCGTGGCGATGACCGCGGCGGTGGTGGCGTTCACGCTGACGCTGGCCAGCTTCCACGGTGTGCCGGTCGTCATGCTGATCATGTGCGGGCTGCTCATCGCCCTCGGGTACGTGATGCGCAACGCCGTCGTGGGCCGCCATGTGTACGCGCTCGGCGGGAACAAGGCCGCCGCGACGCTCTC
The DNA here is from genome assembly GCF_040629635.1 of Streptomyces sp. NPDC005898. NCBI lineage: Bacteria > Bacillati > Actinomycetota > Actinomycetes > Kitasatosporales > Streptomycetaceae > Streptomyces > Streptomyces sp. NPDC005898. The sequence continues at coordinate 566,979 of NZ_JBEXWC010000001.1, forward strand.
CGGGGTCAAGGACAAGCGCGTCACGTTCCTGGTCTTCGTCAACATGGGCGTCCTCGCGGCGCTGGCCGGCTGCGTGTACGCGGCCCGGCTCAACGCGGGCACCCCGCAGGCGGGCCTGAACTTCGAACTGGAGGCGATCGCCGCCTCGTTCATCGGCGGCGCCTCGATGAGCGGCGGTGTCGGCACGGTCATGGGCGCCGTCATCGGCGGTCTGGTGCTCGGCGTGCTCAACAACGGCATGTCGCTCGTCGGCATCGGCACGGACTACCAGCAGGTCATCAAGGGGCTGGTGCTGCTGGCCGCCGTCGGCTTCGACGTGTGGAACAAGCGCAAGGTCGGTCGCTGACCGAATTCCTCTCCCAACTAGTCTATCTGGAGCCGCACATGGAAACGAGCAGACGTACCGTCCTGACCACCGCCGCCGCGGCGGGCCTCACCGCCGCCGTCGCCGGCACCTCGACCTCCTACGCCACGGAAGGCGGCGGGTCCGTGCACTTCGCGAAGCCCGAGAAGGAGCTGTTCGGCACCCTGGCCGACGGCACGAAGGTCCACCGCTGGTCGCTGGCGAACGGCGGGACGCGCCTGAAGGTGCTCTCCTACGGGGGCATCGTGCAGTCCCTGGAGCTGCCGGACCGGCACGGCCGCCACCGCAACGTCTCCCTCGGCTACGACTCGCTCGACGCGTACGTGGCGGGGACGACGTTCTTCGGCGCTTTGATCGGCCGCTACGGCAACCGCATCGCCCGCGGCCGCTTCACCCTGGACGGCAAGGCCCACCAGCTGTCCGTCAACGACGGCGAGAACAGCCTGCACGGCGGCGCCAAGGGCTTCAACACCCGGGTGTGGGACGTGGAGCCGTTCACCGACTCCACCGGCGTCGGCCTGGTCCTGCGGTACGTGAGCGCCGACGGCGAGATGGGCTATCCCGGCACACTGCGGGTGAAGGTGACGTACACCCTCACCGCGCGCGGCGACTGGCGGATCGACTACGCGGCGAGGACCGACAAGGCGACCGTCGTCAACCTCACCAACCACACGTACTACAACCTCGCCGGTGAGGGCAGCGGCGACATCTACGGCCATGAACTGACCCTGAAGGCGGGCCGGTTCACGCCGACCGACGCCGGACTGATCCCGACGGGCGAGCTGGCGAAGGTGACCGGCACGCCCTTCGACTTCCGGCGGGCCAAGACGGTCGGCGAGGACATCCGCGTCGCGCACCCCCAGCTGGTGACCGCCAAGGGCTACGACCACAACTGGGTCCTCGACAAGGGGATCACCCGCCGCCCCGAGCACTTCGCGACGCTGCGGGACCCGGAGTCGGGGCGCACGATGAAGATCGCGACGACGGAGCCGGGCGTGCAGTTCTACTCCGGCAACTTCCTGGACGGCACCCTGACCGGCCCCTCTGGCCGCACCTACCGCCAGGGCGACGGCCTCTGCCTGGAGACCCAGCACTTCCCCGACTCCCCGAACCATCCGTCGTTCCCCTCGACGGTACTGCGCCCGGGCGAGACCTACGCGACGAGCACCGTGCACAGCTTCTCGGCCCGCTGAGCCGGCTCGTGCCGGGCGGCCGCGCACGCGCCGCCCGGCACGGCCGCGAGGGTCACGCGGAAGCGGCGGGCTCGTTCAGGAAGGTTTCGAGCCGCGCGGCGAAGCCCGGGGCCGCGGCGACGAAGTGACCGGCCCCGGGGTGCACGCTCCGCCGGCCGTCGAGCGCCTCCGCGAGAGCGTCGCAGATCCGCTCCAGGGCGACCGCGTGGCCCCCGGACGCGACGAGCACCGCAACTCCCGCGTCCCGGATCGCGACGAGGTCGGGGCGCGCCTCGCCGGTCGGCCGGGCGCCGTGCGCCCGCCGGACCCCGGCGACGACGTCCTCGGGCAGCGGCCCGTCGCCGACGGGGGCGCCCGCGATACGCAGGAACTCGCGCAGTTCGGCCGGGTCCGTGTCCATGCCGTGGGCAAGGACCGCGTCGCCGATGCGCGCCAGCCGCGCCACGTCCGGGTCGCCGGGGACGAGGTGGCTGAGCGGCGGTTCGATCAGCGTGAGGGACCGCACGGCGTGCGGTGCGGCCGCGGCCGCGAGCAGCGTCCCGAGGACGCCGTAGGAGTGGGCGACGACGTGCGGACGGCCGGCGAGCAGCGGCGCCAGGTCCCGGGCGTCCACCGCGAAGTCCTGCCGCACGTGCGGGGGCGGGCTCGGCGGATAGCCCCGGCGATGGGCGTACGCCAGGGTCCAGCGGTCGGCCAGCGGGGCGAGGGCGCCCCACGTCGTCCGCGGGCCGGCGCCGCCGTGCACCAGCAGGATCTCCGGCCCGCGGCCGTCGCGCACCACCACGATCTCGCCCACGGGGCGAGCATAGCGGCGCGCGGCGGGGGCGCGGCTACCGCTTCCGCGCCAGGTCCGGGACCGGTCCGTCCGCCACCGGGACGCCGAAGTCGGGGGTGCCGTCCGGCTTCCAGCCCAGGCGCTGGATGCGGGTGTGGCGGTTCGGGTCGTTCAGGGGGTCGCCGGTGATCTCCTTGTACTGGCGCGCGTGGTAGACGAGGACGTCGGTGCGGCCGTCCTCGGCGACGGTGAAGGAGTTGTGGCCGGGGCCGTACTGCTTGGTCCTGTCGTTGCTGGTGAAGACGGGGCGCGGCGACTTGGTCCAGGAGGCCGGGTCCATGAGGTCGCTGCCCGCCCGGGCGGTGAGGAGCCCCATGCAGTAGTTGGCGTCGGTGGCGCTCGCGGAGTACGTCATGAAGACGCGTCCGTTGCGCTGGAGGAACGAGGCGCCCTCGTTCACCTTGAAGCCGACGCGCTCCCAGTCGTACTCGGGGGTGGTGAGGCGTGTCTGCGGGCCCTTCAGCGTCCAGGGGTTGGCCATCCTGGACAGGAAGACGCCGGTGTTGCTGTCGGTGCCGGGCTCGTGCTGCGCCCAGGACAGGTAGCGCTCCCCCTGGTAGGTGAACGTGGTGGCGTCGAGCGAGAACGTGTCCCAGGCCGTGGCGATCCGGCCCTTCTCCACCCAGGTGCCCTTGAACGGGTCGGGGTGGGCGTTCTCCAGGACCCACATGCGGATCTTCCACACGTCGTCGGCGGGCGCGGAGGCGAAGTAGAGGTACCACTTGCCGTCGATGTGGTGGATCTCCGGTGCCCAGATGTGCGCGGCCATGTCGCCGCTGGTGTGGCGCCGCCAGACGACGGCCTCCTCGGCGGTGGCGAGGCCGCGCAGGGTGCGGGAGCGGCGCAGGATGACGCGGTCGTACTCCGGGGCGGTGGCGGTGAAGTAGTAGCGGCCGTCGCGGTGGCGGTGGATGTGGGGGTCGGCGCGGTGGGGGACGAGGGGGTTGGCGGGACGGGCGGCCTCGGTGGCCGTGGGGGCGGCGGCGTGGGCGCTGCCCCGCGCGAGGCCGAGGGCGCCCGCCGCGCCCGCCGCGGTGGCCAGGGTGCCCTTCAACAGCAGGCGGCGGTGCGGGAGTTCACTGGTGTCACTCATGTGGTGTGCCTTTCCGGGTGGGGGTGCTGGAGGGTGCGGCGGGGACGCGGGAGGGGGCTCAGTAGGCCACGGGCCAGCCGCTCCCCCAGTTCAGGAGGTTCACGCCCAGCTTGGGTCGGCCGCCGTCCTGGCCGTCGTAGTAGTGGTGGACGAGCAGGTCGCCGTCGACGTCCTTCATGACCGACTGGCCGCCGGGGCCGAGGTAGCGGCCGTGCGACTCCAGGACGGGCGTGCCGCCGTTGTCCGTCATCGCGACGCCGTTCCTGTCGCGGTAGGGGCCGGTCACCTTCGTGGCCCGCCCCACCTTGATCTTGTACGTGGAGTCGGTGCCCGCGCAGCACGTGTCGTACGACGCGAAGAGGTAGTAGTGGCCGCCGCGTTTGACGAGGGTCGGTGCCTCGACGGCCTTGGAGCCGGTCGGGCGGGAGGCCAGCGAGCGCCGTGCCGTGTCGCCCGCGTACTGCTTGCCGGTGGCCGGGTCGACGCGGATCAGCTTGATGCCCGTCCACCAGCTGCCGAAGGTGAGCCACCACGTGCCGTCGTCGTCCACGAAGAGGTTGGGGTCGATGGCGTTGTAGTCGCTGTTCGCCCCGGAGGTGTAGACGGCGCCTTGGTCGCTCCAGCTGCCCGGTTCGCCGGTGGCCGACGTCGCGAGTCCGATCGCGGAGGTGTTGGAGCCGAAGCTGGAGACGGAGTAGTACATGAGGTACTTGCCGCCGTGGTAGGAGATGTCGGGTGCCCAGGCCTCCGGTACGGAGGAGTAGCGCGACCACCAGGCGGGCCGGCTGCCGAAGGCGTCCGCGCCGGCCTTGAAGGTGATCCGGTCGGTGGAGGAGCGGTGGCTGATGCCTCCGCCGGTCGCGTAGAGCAGGTACTTGCCCGCCGGGGTGCGGACCATGCTCGGATCGTGCAGGACGGTGTCCCCGGTGACGGGCCCGGGGTCGGGGTAGGCCGCCGCGGTGCCCGGCACGAGGGCGAGCAGCGCGGCGGTGGACAGGGCGAGAAGCACGCGGCGTCTCGCGGGGCGGACGGTGCGCGGGAGGGTGCGGCTCACACAGGTCTCCTCGGGCCGGTGGGGCGGGGGGGGGTGCTCACGTGCGGTCGGGGTTCCGCCCTCGGCCCAGCCTGATCACGTTCCAGGACAGCGGCTCCAGGGTGGCGGTCAGGACGCCGTTCGCGAGGCGCGTGCCCGGCACGTCGTGCGGGGTGACGCGCTCCGGGTCGGCCAGGGTGTTGCGGGCCTCGGGGTCGGCGTCGGCCACGGCGGTGTGCTCGATGACGGCGCCCGGTTCCAGGCCGCTCAGCGTGACTTCGAGGGGCAGCGGGTGGCTCCGGTCGCGGTTGACGGCGAAGACGGTGACGGTGCCGTCGTCGGCGCGCACCGCCGTGGCGTGCAGCAGGGGCACCTCGCCGAACTTCGCCGTGTCGTACGTGGGTGAGTCCACCCGTACGTCGAGGACGGTGCCGCGGCCGTACCGGGAGGCCTGTGCGAAGGGGAAGAACGTCGTCTGGCGCCAGGCGGGCCCGCCCGGCTCGGTGAGGATCGGCGCGATGACGTTGACGAGTTGGGCGAGGCAGGCGACGGTCACCCGGTCGGCGTGGCGCAGCAGGGCGATGAGCAGGGAGCCGAGGACGACGGCGTCGGTGACGGTGTAGTTGTCCTCCAGGAGGCGGGGGGCCTCCTGCCAGTCCTCCTCGGGCTGGAGCGCGGTGCGGTGCTGGTACCAGATGTTCCACTCGTCGAAGGAGAGGTTGATCCGCTTGGTGGACTTCAGGCGGGCGCCGACGTGGTCGCAGGTGGCGACGACGTTCTCGATGAAGGACTCCATGTCGACGGCCGAGGCGAGGAAGGAGTCGCGGTCGCCGTCGATCTCCTCGTAGTAGGCGTGCAGCGAGATGTGGTCGACCAGGTCGTACGTCTCGGCGAGGACGGTCGCCTCCCAGGCGGCGAAGGTCTCCATGGACTGTCCGGAGGAGCCGCAGGCGACGAGTTCGAGGGCCGGGTCGAGCTGCCGCATGGCGCGGGCGGTCTCGGCGGCGAGGCGGCCGTACTCCTCGGCGGTCTTGTGCCCGGTCTGCCAGGGCCCGTCCATCTCGTTGCCGAGGCACCAGAGCCGGATGCCGTAGGGGTCCTTGTCGCCGTGAGTGGCACGCAGGTCCGAAAGTGCGGTGCCCGAGGGGTGGTTGGCGTACTCCAGGAGTTCCAGGGCCTCGGCCACCCCTCTGGTGCCGAGGTTGACGGCCATCATCGGTTCCGCCTGGGGGCCTACGGCACGGACGAAGCGGATGAACTCGGCGAGGCCGAAGCGGTTGCTCTCCGTGGAGCGCCAGGCGAGGTCGAGCCGGCGCGGCCGTTCGTCGACGGGCCCGACGGAGTCCTCCCACTTGTAGCCGGAGACGAAGTTGCCGCCGGGGTAGCGGATGGCGGTGACGCCCAGTTCGCGGACCAGGTCGAGGACGTCGCCGCGCAGGCCGGTCTCGTCCGCGGTGGGGTGGCCGGGCTCGTGGATGCCGGTGTAGACGCAGCGCCCGAGGTGTTCGACGAAGGAGCCGAAGAGCCGGGGGTCGACGTCGCCGACGGCGAAGTCCGGGTGGAGGGTGAAGCGGGCGGGGCGGCGGTCAGGCGTCATGGCGATCCTCAACTGGTGTGCTGGGCATAGCGGTTGGGGGGGGCGGGCCGCACAGGCCGGGGAGGGTGACCTGTGCGGCCGGTCCTCGTCCCATCAGCCGGTCCTGATCCGCAGGAACGTCACGGAGTGGGCGGGGAAGGTGTACGAGAAGGAGGGGCCGACGCCGTCGAGGACCGAGTCGACGGGCTTGACCGGTGAGCTGTCCTTGGTGTTCTCGGCGGCCGGGTCGGCGGCCAGCGTGGTCACCCGTGCCTTCGACGCGACCTTCGCCCGCCCGAGGTCGATCTTGGTGCGGGCCTGTGCCGTCTGGGCGTTGACGACCTTCACGATGAGGTCGCCGGTCGCCTTGTCGCGGGTGACGACCTGGCGGAACGGTTCGGCGGGCTTGTCGTCGGTGAAGGAGCCCCACTTCTCGCCGTCCAGGTAGAGCGTCACCTGGCGGCCGCGCACCTCGACGCGCAGGTCGTAGCTACGGCCCGTCTCGATCTTCGTGGTGTCCTGGATCATCGTCTGCTTGGCGCCGCCGACGGACTTCTCCACGGCCGACTGGGTGTTGTTCCAGCCGCCGAGGTTCCACCAGTAGTGGTTGCCGGTGTCCTTGACGCCGAAGGCGACCATGAAGCCCTCCTTGCCCGACTTCTTGGTGGCTTTGACCTTCAGGTCGTAGTTCTGCCAGCCCTTGTCGCCCGCGGTGACCAGGGTGTTCTCGGCGCTCTCGTCGGACTGGACGTACGCGCCGTCCTCGACGGCCCACGCGCCCCGGCCGGCCGCCCTGGTCCACTTGCCGTCACCGGCCGAGAAGTCGTCGGAGAACAGCGGCCTGCCGTCCGCGCCGGTGACCGTGACGTCGTCGTAGGCGGCGCGGGTGGCCCAGGTGGACAGGCCGATCGCGCCGGTGATCGGGCCGGACGTGGCGGGTGTGCCGGTGGCCCTGGACGGCACGACCTCGTCGCCGACGTTGCGCATGAACAGCTTCTGCGTCTCGTAGTTGGCCGAGCCCCACGACTGGTCGTTGTCGAACCAGATCATGTCGGGCTTCCACTGGACGTAGTCCTCGTTGGCGAGCAGCGGGGCGTACGAGGCGAGCTTGACGACGTCCGCGTTGCGCTCCAGGCCGGTCATGAACGCGGCCTCGGAGAGCGCGTTGCCGAAGGTGTTGCCCTGGGAGGCGTACTCGCCGAGGAAGACCTTGGGGCCGCGCCGGTCGTAGGAGTCGTAGCGGTCGTTGTTCTCCAGGAACCACTGCGGGCTGTTGTAGTAGTGCTCGTCGACCATCGCCACGTCGGCGTCGCGGTTGAGCTTCCAGGCCTTGTCGAAGACGGCTCCGCTGTCGTCGGGCCCGGAGTTGGAGATGACCGTGATCTCCGGGTGCTCGGCCTCGATGGCGGCGCGGAACTGCTGGAAGCGGGCGAAGAACTCCTCGGGCAGGTTCTCCTCGTTGCCGACTTCGAGGTGGGTGAGGCCGAACGGCTTGGGGTGGCCCATCCGGGCGCGCTTCTTGCCCCACTCGCTGCTGACCGGGCCGTTGGCGAACTCGATGAGGTCGAGGGTGTCCTGGATGTGCCGCTTGAGCAGCGCCGGGTCGTCCGTGGCCTTGTTCTGGCCGCAGCCGGTCACCAGGGCGGGCACGACGGGCAGCGGCATGGCGCCGGTGTCCTCGGCGAACTGGAAGTACTCGTAGTAGCCGAGTCCGTAACTCTGGTTGTAGCCCCAGAAGTTGGCGTTGGTGGCGCGCTGTTCGACCGGGCCTATGGTGTCCTTCCACTGGTAGGAGCGGTTGCGCTGCCAGCCGGACTTCTCGTCGTACGCCTCGTGGCTGCCGGTGTTGACCAGGCAGCCGCCGGGGAAGCGCAGGAAGCCGGGCTTCAGGGCGGCGATCTTCTCGGCCAGGTCCTTGCGCAGGCCGTTCTCGCGGCCCTTGTAGGTGTCGCGGGGGAAGAGGGAGATCATGTCCAGCGCGGCCGGGGCGCCCGAGGCGACCGTCAGCCGGCCGGCGGCGGAGGTCCGGGTGGCGGTGAAGGTCGCCCGGTACTTGGCCCAGCCGCCGCGCGCGGTGACGCGGCGGGCGGCCGCCAGTTCGCCCGAGGCGTCGTGCAGGGTGAGGGTGAGGGGCGCGCCGGAGCGCTCGGCGCGGGCCCAGAGCGAGAAGTCGTAGCGCTTGCCCTTCTCGACGGCGATCCCGGTGTTGTAGCCGGCGTTCGTGACGGACGAACCGGCGCCCAGGTGAAGGTAGTTGCGGTTGCGCTCGTTGAGCCGTCCGCCGTCGTCGACGACCTTGGCGGTGCCTCGGGTGTCCCACGAGGTCAGCGGCGTGTAGGAGCGGTTGTCGGCGGGCTCGTACTCGAAGGACCGGTTCTGGACCAGTTCGGCGTACAGGCCGCCGTCGGCCGCGCGGTTGATGTCCTCGTAGAAGACGCCGTACATCGTGTCGTCGATCTTCGCGCCGGTGCCGTTGGCGTCGACGTCGATCGTGTAGTCGGCCGGTTCGGCGGCCGCGCCGGGACCCGCGCCGAGCGTGCTGGCCAGCAGGGCTCCGGCGGTGAGCGCCCCGACGGCGAGAGCGAGACTCCCTCGTCTGTGTGCCATGTCATCCCCACCTGTTCGAAATACCGGACGTCGGTCAATACTTCGAACGGCAACTTAGGAACCCGAGGGAGGCCGCGTCAACGCCTGGGACCAACCCTGCGCAAAGCGTTGACGCGCGAGGAGATCGACTCTACGGTCCGTTCGAACTGACGGGCAGCATTCGATATGTCGAACGCGCCTGTCCCGGAACACCTCCGTCTCAGAGAGAGGGACGAGCCGTCGTGCCTCCACCCCTTGCCACCCGCCGCGGCGTGCTCGGCACTCTCGGGGCGCTCGCCGTCGCGGGCAGCTTCGGCGTCGCGGCCACCGGGCGCGGCGCCTCCGCCATCGCCTCGGACGCCGAGGTCCGCGTCCGCTACTGGAACCTCTTCAGCGGCGGCGACGGCGTCAACATGATCGCCATGCTGGACGCGTTCCGCCGGGCCAACCCCCGGGTGGACGTGAAGGATTCGACGCTCCAGTGGGGCAATCCGTACTACACCAAGCTGGCCATGGCCGCCGCCGGGCGGCGCGCCCCCGACCTCGCCGTCATGCACCTCGGGCGGATCCCGGGCTTCGCGCCCGGCAGGCTGCTCGACCCCTGGGACGTGCGGCTCCTGGCCCGGTACGGCGTGCGGGAGGCGGACTTCGACCCGCTGCTGTGGAAACGCGCCGTCGTCGACGGCAAGCTGTACGGGCTGCCGCTCGACATCCACGCCCAGCTCTGCTTCTACCGCCGCGACGTGTGCCGGCGGGCGGGGCTGCTCGGCGAGGACGGCGAACTGGCCGCCGTCTCCTCGCCCGAGGAGTGGTTCAAGGCGCTCAAGGCCGCGCGGAAGGCGACCAGGGGCGGACTCCAGACCCTCGGCATGAAGGCCAACGAACCCAACTTCAGCTGGTGGTTCTTCCTCTCCTTCTACACCCAGCTCGGCGGCACCTGCCTCAGCCCCGACGGCCGGGACCTCACCTTCGACACCGACAAGGCGGTCGAGGTCCTCGAATTCCTCCGCCGGCACGTCACCGACGGCTACACCACGCCGGTCGGCACCGCCGACGGCGAGATGTTCCTCAACGGCTCCCCCTTCACCTGGGAGGGCAACTGGTCCGTGCCGGTCTTCGGCGGCGCGAAGCTCGACTACGGCGCCACCCCGCTGCCGCCCGTCTTCGGCCGGGCCGCCACGCACGCCGAGTCCCACTGCTTCGTCCTGCCCCACCAGGAGGGGCGCGGCGGCCCCGCCGACGAGGGCGCCCACCAGCTGGCCGCGTACGTCGTGCGGCACGCCCTCGACTGGTCGCGCGGCGGCCACATCCCCGCGTACCGGCCGACGTTGCGGGACGAGAGGTACCGGGCGCTGAAGCCGCAGGCCGAGTACGTCTCGGCCATGGACCACATGGCCGTCGAGCCGCACGTGTGGTTCGCGGGCTCCACCGGCACCCTCGCCCAGCGCATCGGCCCCGTGGTCGCCGCCGCCAACTCCGGTTCCGCGGGGGCCGCCGCCACGGCCCGGCGGATGCGGGGCGTCCTGGAGAAACTGCTCGCGATGAGGGACCCGATGGCCGGCCGGTCCGCCGGCCGCGCGGGAGGTGGCGCCGCGTGAGCACCGTCGACACCGCCCTGCGCCCGGCCGCCGCACGCCCGGCGGCCGCCGTCCGCGCCGACTCGCCCCGGGCCCGCCTCGCCCGCCGCCTCCAGCACGGCGGCTGGTTCGTCGCCCCCTTCCTCGTCCTGTTCGCCCTGTTCGTGCTGCTGCCGATCGGGCGCGGGGTGTGGCTGAGCCTGACCGACGCCAACATCTCCGGCACCGGCGAGCGCTTCGTGGGCCTGGACAACTACCGGGAGGCCTTCGACACCCCGCTGATGTGGGAATCGCTGGGCCACAGCGCGTACTTCACGCTGCTCGTGGTGCCGTGCATCGTCGTCCTCGCGCTCCTGCTCGCGATGCTCGCCCACCACATCGAGCGCGCCAAGTGGCTGTGGCGGCTGTGCTTCTTCGCGCCGTTCCTGCTGCCGTCCACCGTGGCCGGGAACCTCTGGCAGTGGCTGTTCAACCCCGGCACCGGAATGATCAACCACGTCCTCGGCCTGGACACGCCCTGGCTGACCGACAAGTCGACCGCCATGCTCGCGGTGGTCATCACCACCTTGTGGTGGACGGTCGGCTTCAGCTTCCTCCTCTTCCTCGCCGCGTTGCAGAACATCCCCCGGCATCTGTACGAGGCCGCCGAGCTGGACGGCGCGAACGCCTGGCAGCGGATGGTCCACATCACCCTGCCGATGCTGCGCACCGTCACCGGTCTCGTCGTCACCCTCCAGGTCCTCGCCTCGCTCCAGGTGTTCGACCAGGTCGTGGTGATGCAGGACTTCGGCCCGGGGCCGGAGGAATCGACCCGGACGTTCGTGCAGTACACCCTCGAAGAGGGCTTCACCAGCTACCGCGTGGGCTTCGCCTCCGCGGTGTCCATCATCTTCTTCGTGCTCATCGCGGCCGTGGCCCTCGGCCGCCTGTGGCTGCTGGGCAGGCGTGCGGAGGATGTGCGATGAGAAAGGGACACGCGATGCCCGTGAACCGTACGAGGGCCAAGTGGACCGCGGGACAGATCGTCCTGACGGCGCTCGGGACCGCCGTCTCGGCGGTGTGGCTGTCGCCGCTGGTGTGGGCGCTGTTCACCTCCCTGAAGTCGGAGACCGAGGCCGTGGCCGTGCCGACGCACTGGATGCCGCGCGACGTCACGTTCCAGGCGTGGCGGGCCATGTTCGAGACCGGCAACATCACCGACTGGTTCGTGAACTCCGTCGTCGTCTCCGTGTGCGTGACGTCCGTCGTGGTCCTGGTGAGCGCGCTCGCCGGGTACGGCTTCGCGCGCACCGAGTTCCGCGGCAAGAACGCGCTGCTCGGCCTGGTCATGGCGGGCCTCATGGTGTCCCCGGCGGTCCTCGGCGTGCCGCTGTTCAGCACCGTCCAGTCCATGGGAATGGTCGACACGTACTGGGGGATGATTCTGCCGCAGTGCGCGCCGGCCGCGATGGTCTACATCCTCTACAAGTTCTTCCAGTCCGTCCCCAAGGAGCTGGAGGAGGCGGCGTTCATCGACGGCGCCGGGCGCTGGCGGGTCTTCTTCACCGTCGTCCTGCCGCTGTCGCGCCCCTCCCTCGCGGCGGTCGGCATCTTCACGTTCATCGCGTCGTGGAACAACTTCCTGTGGCCCTACATGGTGACCAACAACCCCGACCTGATGACCATGCCGAACGGCATCGCGACGGTCATGAACTCCTACGGCATCCAGTGGGCGCAACTGATGGCGGGCGGGCTGATGGCGGGGCTCCCGCTGATCGTCGTCTTCGTCTTCTTCCAACGGCAGATCGTCGCGGGGGTGGCGCACACGGGCCTGGCGGGGCAGTGAGAGGGGGGCGCCCCCCGGCTGCGCCATCTCCCCGACGCGCTCGAAGCCGGGGACCTAATACCGCGATGCCAGCAGTGGGCCGTAGGGCCGCCGGGTGAGACATGCGGGTGCGGGCGTCCGCCTTCAGGACCGCGACGGGTCGTGAAGGCGGACGTCACGCTCGGCCCGGCATTCGCCCACGGTGTCGGCGGGGGCGTCCGCGTCGGGTGTGCCGTGCTAGTTGTAGGTGATGTCCGACGCCGTGAACTTGCAGTACCTGCCGTCGGGGCCGCTGCCGGTCTCGACGGGCTCGGCGCCGGTGTTGTTGCCGGTGAAGCGCATGCAGGTCTTGATCTTCTTGTTGCCGTCGCCGTGGATGCGGATGTTCCGCAGCGCGGCGGTGTCGCCGTAGTTGGTGTTGATGCCGACGATGGACTTGCCGGGGGCGGTGACGTCGGTGTCGTTGACGATGATGTCGCGCCGGTACTGCTTGGAGCAGTTGCCGCAGGTCCGCACGAGCTTGCCGAAGTCGGAGACCTGGAACTTGTTCACGACGAGCTTGCCCGCGCCGTTGAACTGGAAGACCTTGTCGTCGGCCTTGCGGGCGCCACCGCCCTGGACGGCGTACGTCGAGCCCGCCGAGGTCCCCTTGAACGTCGCGGCGTCCTCGCCGACGTCCTCCCACCAGACGTTCTGCAGGGTGCAGCTGCCCTGGCAGTGGATGCCGTCGGCGGCGGGCGCGCCGATGATGACGTTCTTCAGGGTCGCCCCGTCCTTCAGCTTGAAGAGGGGGTCCTGGCCCTCGTCCTGGCCGTCGCCGCCCAGCTCGCCGCTGCCGTAGTAGCGCTTGAGGCCGCCGTCGCGGGTGCCGGAGACCTCGATGGTCTTGGAGACGGGCTGCTGCCCCTTGGCCTCGGGCCAGCTGCTCGCCGCCCCGGCGGTCGACATCAGGGAGGTGGTGACGAGGGCGGCGCCGGTCAGGGCGAGCGCGGCCGCGCCGCCGATGACGGCGCGGCGGCGGGTCCGGCCGCGGCGGTGGCGTACGGGCCCGTTCGTGGTGGGGGTCATGTCCGGATTTCCTTCGGTGGACAGAAGTGTGCGTCTCCTGGTCGCCACCGGGCGCGGAAAGGTTGCCCTCAACCTCGCGGGTTCGCCGCGGGGGCGAAGTCGCCCTTCCACTCGTCGCGTTCACCGGCGGCGGAGGCCCGGACCGTGTAGCGGTCGGCGTACGCGTCCCGCTTGCCGCCGCGGTGGTCGTACTGCCCGGCGAAGACGTGCTCGCCCACCGGTACGGTGCGCCCCGCCTTGAGCGTCCACCGGTACAGGAGGAAGCCGCCGCGCTCAGCCACCGTGACGTCGAAGTCGCCGACGGGCAGCGAGCGCCAGTTGCCGGTGTCGGCGACCTCGCCGGGCCGGGCGACGCGCAGCTCCACGGTGAGCGCGGTCAGCGGCTTTTTCGCCTTGACGGTGATGTCGCTCTGCGACCAGTACGTGCTGGAGCCGGGGTCGATCGAGCCGTCCGCCCACAGCAGGTCCGCGCCGGACCTCGGGGCGCCGGACCTCGGAGGGGCGGGCGGGGGCGTCTGTCCCCTGGACGGCCCCGCCGAGGGGCCCCGGGAGACGGGAGGCGCGGCCGGGGTGCTGTGCGGCGGCCGGGAGGGCGGGGGCGGCGGCGCGGTCCCACCGGGTCGCGTGGCGGCGGGGGGCGCGTCCGGCGTCTCGCTGGTGGCGACGGACTGCGGATCGGGGTCCTCGCGCAGCGCGGACGCCGCCCCGTACCCGGCCACGGCGCAGAGGGAGGCGACGGCGGCCGTCGCGGTGACCACGCGCAGCCAGGAGGCGCTCGCCCGGAGCGGCTTCGGCGCGCGTTCGGGCCGCGCGCCCGCCGCCATGCCCTGCTCGACGCGGGCCCGCATCCGCTCCCGGTCGGGCCGGTGCGCCTGGGCGGCGCCGCGCAGCTTCCGGCGCACCTCGTCGTCGTCCCTCATGTGCTTCCCCCCGTGTCCGCCGTGACCGCGCGCACCTGTTGCCAGGCGGTGTGCGGACCGAGGCGTCGTTGCAGCTCGGCCATTCCCTTCGACGTCTGGCTCTTCACGGTACCCACCGAGATGCCGAGGGCCTGCGCGGTGTCCTTCTCGGAGAGGTCGAAGGCGTGCCGCAGCACCACGCAGGCCCGCTTGCGGAAGGGCAGCGCGCGCAGCGCCTCCCGCACGTCGACCACGGCCGGCACGTCGGGGTCCGCGACGGCCTCGCCTCGACCCGACCAGAAGAGGGTGACGCGGCGGCGTTCCCGTACGGCGCTGCGGATGCGGCTGCGGGCCATGTTGGCGACGACGCCGCGGGCGTACGCGGCCGGGTGGTCGGCGGCGCGCACCCGGTCCCAGCGGTGCCACAGGGCGAGCAGCGCATCGGCCGCCAGATCGTCCGCGCCGTCCGCCTCGCCCGTCAACAGATGGGCGAGCCGGGCGAGTTCGGCGTAGTGCCGCTCGAAGAAGGCATGGAACTCGGCGGCCGCGTCGTCGGCGGCCGAAGGCATGGGTGTCCTCTTTCCCCCGGGCCCCGGCGCACCGCCCTCCGCGGTCCCGGGTGCCGTCTCCCTGTCGGAACCGCGCACTCTAACGGGTCGTTCCGTCCGCGAGGACACCGGGCGGGGTCACCTCCCCCACGCCGTCGGCGCTCGCGCGGCCGTCCACCGTGCGCACCCGCATCAGCCAGCAGCCGTCGGTGCACGTCATGGGGCGTCCTCCCGTGGTGCGGCGGCGGTGAAGGCGAGCCGGGCCAGGCGGAGCGGACCGCGCAGCCGTACGCGCAGGTCGCGCACCCCGGACACGGCGAAGCCCACGGCACTCTCGGCGTAGTCGTACGTGCCGCCGGTGGGCGCGACGGCGACGGTGGTGGCGGTGGCGCCGGCGATGAGATCGACGGCGCCCTCCCCCGCGGCCTCGATCCGCACGGCGTCGGTCCCGGTCCCGAAGTCGCATGCCTCGAAGAGCAGTTCGCCCACGGAGCCGCCCACGGCCCGCACCGCGTCGCCCGAGGTCTTCGTCCGGTCGACGATCTCGGTGCCGCGCTGCGTGTCGTAGTCGGCCGCCGCCAGGCCGGCCCCCAGTACCGGCCTGGCGGCGAGCGGATCACCGGCGATCTCGACCGGCGCGTGCAGCCGGATGTCCCGGCTCGACGCCCCGGCGAACAGCTCGTGCGTGCCGGGCGCCACGCTCCAGCGGCCCCGGCGTACGTCCCAGAAGCCCAGGTCGCCGACGGGGAGCCGGAATTCGAGGCGGCGCGAGGAGCCGGGCGCCAGGTGGACGCGGCGGTGCGCGGCCAGCTTGCGGTGCGGAGTCACGACGGGGCCGCGGGGCGCGCGGGTGTAGAGCTGCGCCACCTCGTCCGCCGCGACGGCGCCGGTGTTGGTCAGGGTGAAGGCGACGCACAGGGTGTCGCCGTCGCGCTCGCAGGTCAGCCCCTCGTAGGCGAAGGAGGAGTACCCGAGGCCGTGCCCGAACGGGTACAGCGGGGTGCCGTCGAAGTACAGGTAGGTCTGCCGGGAGCCGATGATGTCGTAGTCGAGCAGGTCCGGCAGGTCGGTGTCGGCGGCGTACCAGGTCTGCGGGAGCCGTCCGGCCGGGGAGACGTCACCGGCGACGACGCGGGCCAGCGCGGTGCCCGCGGCCTGCCCGCCGTGCGCGGTCCACAGCAGCGCGGGCAGCTCGGCGTGGGCGGCGGCGACCGCGTACGGATAGGCGCTGACCAGGGCGAGCGCGGTGCGGGGGTTCGCGGCGCGGGCCGCGCGCCACAGCCGTTCCTGGTGGGGCGGCAGGGCGAGGGTGGTGCGGTCCTGGGTCTCGCGGCCGTTGATGTGCGGGTCGTTCCCGGCGACGACGAGCACGGTGTCCGCGGTCGCGGCGGCGCGGGCCACGGCGTCCTCGCCGCGCTCCACGTACACGACCGTGAAGGGCTCGGCGCGGTCGGCCGCGAGAGCTTCGCCCTGGACGGCGACCCGCAGGCCGTCGGCGGCGACACAGACGTAGCCGCCCGTTCCCGTGTGCCTGAGGAGGTACTCGCCCCCGTGCCCGCCGTCCTGCCCGTCCCGGCGTTCGCCCTCGTGGGCGATGAGCGCGAACGTCTCCTGGACGATCCAGCCGCCGGGCTGGTCGGCCGACGCGCGCACGAGGCCGTCGTCGGCGACGGACAGGTAGCGCCCGTCGGGGGCCCGCAGCGTCCAGGCGCCCGCGCCCCAGTCGACGAGGGCGAACTCGGTGGCCCGCGCCCCGTCCGCGCAGACGCCGACCGGCGGCAGGTCGGTGCGGCCGGACAGCAGCGCCGGGTCGAGCACGCCGGCGGCCACCCGCGCCTGAGCGCCGGCGGCGGAGGGCTCCGGCACGCGCAGCCAGCCTGCCGCGCACTTCAGGTGCACCCGGTCCACGCCTTCGGCGAAGGTCACCCGCTCGGCGCCGAAGCGGTCGCGCAGCCCGTCCAGGACGGTGCTCCGGTGGATCAGCCTGCCGCTGTACCAGTCGGTCTTGCACTCGTCGGCGAGGAGCCCGACGACCGCGATACGGCCGCCGTCGGCGGCGGGCGCGAGGGGCAGCAGGCCGTCGTTCTTGAGCAGGACCACGGCCTGTTCGGCGGCCTCGCGGGCCAGTTCCCGGTGTTCGGCCGTGTCGGCGTCGCGCGGGCTCGCGCCGCCGTAGGGGCCGCCGTCCGGGTCGAACTCCCCGAGCCTCAGGCGCACGGCGAGGTGGCGACGTACCGCCGCGTCGATGTCGGCCTCGCTCAACAGACCTGCCGCCAGAGCGCGTTGGACGCGTCCGATGATGAGGTCCGGGTCGGTGCCGTGGTCGGTGAAGCTGTCGACGCCCGCCTTGAGCGCTGCGGCGACGGCCTCCTCGTGGGTGTCGAAGTAGTGCTGGCTCTCCACGAGGTTGCTCGGCGCGCCCTGGTCGGAGCAGATGAGCAGCACGTCGTCGGTCCAGCGCCGCAACTGCTCGCCCAGGTGGGGCGATACGTGGTTGGGGCGGCCGTTGACGAGGTTGTAGGCGGGCATCACCCCGGCGACCGCGCCCGCCTCGACCGCGCCGCGGAAGGCGCGCAGGTCGTACTCGTGCAGGACGCGCGGGCGGACGGAGGAGTTCGTGGTGTCCCGGCGGGTCTCGTTGTTGTGGGCGAGCCAGTGCTTGAGGACGGGCGCGGTGCGCCAGTACGTCGGGTGGTCGCCGCGCAGGCCGCGGGTGAAGGCGGCGGCCAGGGCCGAGGTCAGGTGTGGGTCCTCCGCGTACCCCTCTTCGTTCCTGCCCCACAGGGGGTGGCGCAGGAGGTTCACCGTCGGCGCCCAGACGTTGAGGCCGACGCGGTCGTCCCGGGCGCGCAGGGCGCGGGCCTCCACGGCGACGGCCTCGCCGACCTTGCGCAGCAGGTCGTCGTTCCAGGTCGCGCCGAGCCCGACGGCCTGCGGGAAGACCGTGGCGGGCCCCGGCCAGGCGACGCCGTGCAGGGCCTCCTGGCCGGTGCGGAACGCCTCGACACCGAGCCGGCCGATGGCGGGCGCGCACTGGTGCAGGAGCGCGACGCGTTCGTCGACGGTCAGCCGGGACAGCAGGTCGTCCACGCGCTGGTCCGGCACATGTCCCGGGTCGCGGAACGGCGGCGGGCTCTCGGTCACGTGCGGGTCCCCTCGGCGGGCGGTGAAGCGGAAGCGAATTTCTCGAAGCGCTTCGATGCTGGGTGTTACCTGATGTCCATGTCAAGGCGCCTGCTTCGGAACGCCCCGTCGACCTGCTCAGTACCGGTCGCGGGCCAACTCACGGCTTCTGCGGCGAAGTTCGGCAGGCACCCTTGTGAGGGCTCCGGCGTTCACTTAGTCTCCCCACCGACATCGAAGCGCTTAGCGCTCAGGCGGGCGCGCTCCCCGTGCTGGCTCGCACCGTCAGCTCCGGGGCGATCAGTGTGACGTCGTCCTCGCCGTGTCCGGTCAGCTTGGCGACGATCCGCTCGACGGCCCTGCGCCCCATCTCCTCGGCGGGGATGGCGACCGAGGTGAGCCGTACGGAGGCCTGGAGGGCCACCTGGTCGGGGCAGACGGCGATCACGGACACGTCCTCGGGCACCGCGCGGCCCTGCTGGCGCAGCAGGCCGAGCAGCGGCTCCACGGCCGACTCGTTCTGGACCACGAAGCCCGTGGTGCCCGGCCGCTCGTCGAAGACCCGGGCGAGCGTGGCGGACGTCGGCCCGTACCCCGCCTCGCAGGGCCGGTGCAGCAGCCGCACCCCCAACTCGCGGGCCCTGGCGCGCAGTCCGTCGAGCGTGCGTTCGGCGAAGCCGGTGTGGCGTTCGTAGACGGCGGGGGCCTCGCCGATGACGGCGATGTCCCGGTGACCGAGGCCGGCCAGGTGCTCCACGCACAGCGCGCCCGTCGCCACGAAGTCGAGGTCCACGCAGGTGAGCCCGGCCGTGTCGGCGGGCAGCCCGATCAGCACGGCGGGCCGTTCACTCGCCCGCAGCAGTGGCAGCCGCTCGTCGTCCAGCTCGACGTCCATGAGGATCATGGCGTCGGCGAGACCGCTGCCGGTGACGCGGCGCACGGCCGCCGCGCCCTCGTCGCCGGTCAGGAGCAGGACGTCGTAGCCGTGGGTGCGGGCGGTGGTGGCGACGGCGACGGCGATCTCCATCATCACCGGCAGGTACATGTCGGTGCGCAGCGGCATCATCAGGGCGATGACGTTGGATCTGCTGCTCGCGAGGGCGCGGGCGCCCGCGTTCGGGTGGTAGCCGAGCTGCTCGATGCTGCGCTCGACGCGTTCCCGCGTGCCGGTGGAGATCGAGCGCTTGCCGCTGAGGACGTAGCTCACCGTGCTGGCCGAGACTCCGGCGTGCTTGGCGACCTCGGCGAGGGTGACCATGCGGCTCTCCTGGGGTGGGCGAGAAGGCGGTGCGACCGACCCTAGAGGGGCGCCCCTGACCTGTCCATACGTTGATTTGAAGCGCTTCGACTCCGGTGCGCGGGAGCGGGGCGCCTCTCCCGCCCCGGTCCACTTCCGCGTCTCGAACCCCGGCGTCGGATCAGCGTTCCTCATGCCATGCAGTCGCCGCCGCGGCGAGAAAGGTTGCCGGTTTTGCGGGAAATCTCGGCGCGTTCGCCCGTCGAATGGATTCGACGACTCGATTTCCGCGCACACCCTTGACATCCCCAAGGGGCACAAGGACTTTGGGAGCGCTCCCACCCCCCACCGGAGAGGGACATCGGCGACGGCCACCCCGTACGACGGCGGTGCGGCGCCCACGTGCGCCTGCCACCGCTTCTGGGCCCAGGTGGATGTCGCCCTCCCCCACCCGACGTGCGAAGGAACCCCCATGCCTCCTGTGCTCCGCGCGCACAGAACACGCGTGCTCCCCGCCCTGTGCGGTCTGATCGGCGGGCTGCTCGTCGGCGGTCCGGTCGCGAGCGCCGACGACCACGCCCCCGTGGCCGCCGCGGTGAAGGCCGCTCCGTACGACTGGAAGAACGTCCGCGTCGACGGGGGCGGCTTCGTCCCCGGCATCGTCTTCAACCGCTCCGAACGCGACCTCGCCTACGCCCGCACCGACATCGGCGGCGCCTACCGCTGGCAGGAGTCCTCCGCGTCCTGGACGCCGCTGCTCGACTCGGTCGGCTGGGACGACTGGGGCCACGCCGGGGTGGTGAGCCTCGCCTCCGACTCCGTTGACCCCGACCGGGTGTACGCGGCCGTCGGCACTTACACCAACGACTGGGACCCGGGCAACGGCGCGGTGCTGCGCTCCGCCGACCGGGGCGCGACCTGGCGCAAGGCCGACCTGCCGTTCAAGCTCGGCGGGAACATGCCCGGCCGCGGCATGGGCGAGCGCCTGGCCGTCGACCCGCACGACAACGACGTGCTCTACCTGGGGGCGCCCAGCGGCAAGGGCCTGTGGCGCTCCACGGACGCGGGCGCCACCTGGCGGCAGGTGACGAACTTCCCGAACCCCGGCGACTTCCAGCAGGACCCGGGTGACACGAGCGGCTACAACTCCGACAAGCAGGGCATCGTCTGGGTCACGTTCGACGAGTCGACGGGCGCGGGCGACGGGAAGACGCAGACCCTCTACGTGGGCGTCGCCGACAAGGCCAACTCCGTGTACCGGTCGACGGACGGCGGCGGCACCTGGTCGCGTGTCGCGGGCCAGCCGACCGGACTGCTCGCCCACAAGGGCGTCCTCGACGCGGAGAACGGCTACCTCTACCTCGCCTACAGCGACCGGGCCGGGCCCTACGACGGCGGCAAGGGCCAGGTGTGGCGGTACGCGACGCGGACCGGCGAGTGGAAGAACATCAGCCCCGTCGCCGAGGCCGACACCTCCTACGGCTTCAGCGGCCTGAGCGTCGACCGGCAGCACCCGGGCACCGTCATGGTCACCGGCTACAGCTCCTGGTGGCCCGACACGCAGATCTTCCGCACCCGGGACAGCGGCGCCAACTGGACCTCGGCGTGGAGCTACTCCGCGTACCCGACCCGGCAGAACCGCTACACCATGGACATCTCCTCCGTGCCCTGGCTCTCCTGGGGCGCGCACCCCGCGCCGCCCGAGCAGAGCCCGAAGCTCGGCTGGATGACGGAGTCACTGGAGATCGACCCGTTCGACTCCGACCGCATGATGTACGGGACGGGGGCCACGGTCTACGGCACCGAGAACCTCACCCGGTGGGACGCCCCCGGCGGCACGTTCACCATCCGGCCCATGGTGAAGGGCCTTGAGGAGACGGCCGTCAACGACCTCGCCGCCCCCGAGTCCGGGGCGCCGCTGCTGAGCGCGCTCGGCGACATCGGCGGCTTCCGGCACACGGACCTCACCAAGGTGCCGGAGCGGATGTACCCCTCCCCCACCTTCTCGTCCACGACGAGCCTCGACCACGCGGCGGCCAGGCCGAGCACCGTGGTGCGTTCCGGCGACGCCGACGCGGCGCCCCACGTCGCCTTCTCCACCGACAACGGCGTCACCTGGTCCGGCGGCCAGGAGCCCTCCGGGGTCACGGGCGGCGGCACGGTGGCCGCGGCGGCCGACGGCAGCCGCTTCGTGTGGAGCCCCGCGGGGGCGGGCGTACACACCGCCACCGGGCCCGGAGCCGCCTGGACGGCGGCCGGTGGCATCCCCCAGGGCGCGGTGGTCGAGTCGGACCGGGTCGACCCGAAGCGGTTCTACGGCTTCAAGTCCGGCACGTTCTACGTCAGTTCGGACGGCGGCAACACCTTCACCGCGAAGGCGTCCACCGGGCTGCCGGCCGAGGGGCCCGTCAAGTTCCAGGCCGTGCCCGGCAGGACGGGCGACATCTGGCTCGCGGGCGGCAAGGCGGGCGGGACGTACGGCCTGTGGCACTCCACGAACGGCGGGGCGAGCTTCACCCGGGTCGCGGGCGTCCAGGAGGCCGACACCATCGGCTTCGGCAAGGCGGCGCCCGGCGCCTCCTACCAGGCGCTCTACACCAGCGCGCGGATCGGCGGGGTGCGCGGCGTCTTCCGCTCCACGGACGCGGGCGCGAGTTGGGTCCGCGTCAACGACGCCGGGCACCAGTGGGGTTGGACGGGCGGCGCCATCACCGGCGATCCGAACGTCTACGGCCGGGTGTACGTGGGGACGAACGGTCGCGGCATCGTCCAGGGCGACACCGCGGCACGTTAGAGCGGCCGGCTTCAGGCAGTGGTGACCGCGGGGCGGGGCGCGGGAGTTGCGCACGGGGGCCTCCCCGGAGGCTGGGGTGAGGGGTTCAACCGGTCAGTCGCCGCCGTACGCCCCCGGGTCGCCGCCGCTCGCACGCGCGCGGACCGTCAGCGGAGCCTGCCGACACCCGCGCGATGACCCACCAGGTACGGCACCGCCCGCGGGTGGTCGACGTGCCGGCGCAGGTGCGGGGTCCAGCCGGCTCCGGAGCGCAGCGCCTCGTCGGGGAACTGCGCGTTGTGGGCGGCGATCAGGTCGGTCCGCTCACCGTTGACGTAGTTGTGGTCGGCGGTGAGCGGGGCCTCCTTCCACTTCTTCAGGACGCGTCCGGCGCCGACGCCGGCCGGCAGGGTGAACGCGTTGGCCTGGGCGACCAGTTGGGACTCGGCGCCGATCCCGAAGGAGTACTGGTAGCCGTCGCGCGGCACGACGTAGTGGTTGTTGTAGACGTCGACCTTGCCGAAGCGCACGCGCGGGGCGCGCTCGACGATGTCGCGGAAGAGGTTGTGGTGGAGTGTGACGCGGAGCTTCCCGCGGTCGGTGCCGCCCGCGCCGTCGCTGTTGCCGATCATGAGGGTCTTGTCGTGGTCGGCGAAGACGTTCCAGGAGACGGTGACGAGGTCGGCGCCCCGCACGACGTCCAGCTCACCGTCGTGCCGTTGGTAGAGCTGCCCGTAGTAGGAGGGCAGCGAGCTGTCGGGGTGGGCGCCGTCGGTGAACGTGTTGTGGTCCAGCCAGACGTGCGTGGAGCCGTGCACCACCGCGCTGTCGTACTCCGAGTTCCAGGCGCCCCGCTCGCCGTCCGTGGGGTCCCACTGCGGGAAGCAGTCCAGGGGGCTCTCCAGCGTGAGGCCGCGGACGACGACGTTGTCCGCGTCCTTGATCTGGAGGCTGCCGCCGATGATCCGCGCGTGCCCGCCGACCCCGAGCACGGTGGTGTCGGAGGGGATGTACGCCTTGACGGCCGCCGCCTGCCGGGCCGCCGAGGCCGCGCGCAGCTCCTCCTGCTCGCCGCTGACCGGCCGGTCCCTGCCCCACACCGCGGGGTCGTACGCGGCGAGGTACCGCGCGAAGTCGTACCCCTCGGCCGCGAACGCGGCGCAGCCGCCGGTGCCGGTGCCGGTGGCGATTGCGGTAGCGGTTCCGGTTCCGGTGGCGTCCAGCGTCCCCTTGACCCGGATGACGCGGGGCCCCGGGCCGCCGGCGGTGAGGGCCGCCGTGAACTGCTGCCAGGTGGTGACGGTGTGGGTGCGGGCGGCGCCCGCGCCCGCACCGCCGGTGGTGCCGCCGTCGGCGGAGGCCCAGCCGTCGCGTGCCGGCAGGACGTCGTGGGCGGGCAGGACGTCGTGGGCGGGCAGGACGTCGTGGCCGGCCGGGACGGGCCGGGCGGATGCCGGGTGCGCTGCCGCCATGGACACCGTGGGCGCCGCGAGGGCGAGGGCCGCGCAGCTCGTGAGCAGGGTGGCACGGACACGTCTCGTCATGCGTCTTCCTCCGTCGGCCAAGTGATCCAGGACTCCGGCACCGTGGCGTCGAGGCGGCGCAGGTCGCCCGGGGCGAGCACCCTGCGGTGCAGCAGTTCCACGGCGACCAGGCGGGCCACGGCGATCGCGCCGGGCGGGTTGAAGTGGGTGTTGTCCTGCTCGGACGCGGTCCAGTTGAAGTACCGCTTCGTCTCCTCGGGCCCGAGCTTTCCCCACAGGGCGAGGGAGAGCGCCTGGATGTCGAGGAGCGCGGCGCCCTCCTCGGCCGCGAGGGCGCGCACGGCGGCCGGATAGTCGCCGTGGGTGGGCACGGCGGCGCCACCCGCGTCGAACCGCCGGCGTTCCACGGAGGTCAGCAGCACGGGACGCGCCCCACGCGCCCGGGCGCCGGCGACGTACTGGCGCAGGTACTCCTGGTAGGTCGACCACGGTTCGGTGTACCGGGCGGGGTCCTCCCGCTTCTGGTCGTTGTGGCCGAACTGGATCAGCAGGAGGTCGCCGGGCCCGATCGCGGTGAGGAGCGCGGCCAGACGGCCCTCGTCGGCGAAGCTCTTCGCACTGCGGCCGTTCACCGCGTGGTTGGCGACGGGGAACGCGGGGCGCAGGAAGAAGGGCAGGGCCATGCCCCAGCCCGTCTCGGGTGCGGCGGGGCGGTACTTCTGGGCGGCCGTGGAGTCGCCCGCGACGAACAGGGTGCGGCGGCCGGGTCCCGCGGCGGTCACCGGTTCTGCTCCTTCCACTCCGCCTGCGCCTCGTTGAGCTGCTCGGCGAGGGAGTCGAGGAAGTCCTTCGCCGACATCTTGCCGAGCAGGACCTTCTGGAAGGCGGGCTCGTTCTCGGCCTTGCTGATGGTGTTCCAGTCGGGCAGGTAGTAGGGAAGTTGCACGATCTTCAGGGAGCCGTCCTCAAGGGCCTCGGCCGCCAGCTTGGTGGGCTCGGACTTCTTGACCCAGGCGTCCTTGGCGGCCTCGGTGTTGGCGGGGATGGCGCCCGCCGACTCGTTCCACTTGCTGTTGGACGCGTGCGAGGCGGCGAACTCGATGAACTTCCAGGCCGCCTTCTTCTTCTTGCTGGACCTGAACAGGCCGAGCCCGTCGACGGGGTTGGACACCTGGACGCGTACGCCCGCACCGGTGGTGGGGTTCGGCAGGCCGCGGAACTTGTTCTCGCCGAGTGCCTTCACGTGGTCCTGGTAGGAGCCGAGGTTGTGGCTGAGCATGCCGATCTGGCCGCTGTCCCACTGGGCGACCATCTTGGTGAAGTCGTTGTTGAGGTCGGCGGAGGGCGTGGCCTTCTTGTAGAGGGACACGTACTTCCGCAGCGCGGCGACGTTCTTCGGGTCGTTGACGGTGGTCTCGTCGCCGTCCCAGAAGTCGCCGATGCCCGACTGGCCGTACATCGCGTCGAGGGCCTGGGCGATGGAGCCCTCGCCGCCGCGGATGGTGTAGCCGAAGCGGTTGTGGGCCCGGTCGGTGAGCTTGTCGGCGGCCGCGTAGAACTTCTTCCAGGTCGTCGGCGCGTCCAGGCCGGCGGCCGCGAAGAGGTCGGTGCGGTAGTACAGGACGCCGTTGCTCGCGGAGGTGGGGACGGTGTAGAGGTCGACGCCGCCGCCGGCCGCGCGGACGCTGTCGACCATCGCCGGGTTCAGCTCGTCGGCGAGGCGACTTTTCTCGACCCGTTTGTCCAGCGGCTCCAGGGCGTCCTGCGCGGCGATCCCGGCGAGCATCGCGGCGCCGACACCGCCGACGTCGGGCAGGCCGCCGCCCCGGATGGCGGTGTCGTACTTGGACTGGACGTTCTCGGCGGGCACCCCGACGTACTTGACGTCGATGTCGGGGTTCTCCTTCTCGAAGTCCTCGATGATCTCCTGCCAGATGTCGTGCCGCACGGCGGTGTTGTTGTCCCAGAAGACGATCTCGCCCTTGCCGCTGCCCTCGCCGCCCTTGTCGCCCGCCGCGCCGCTGCCGTCGTCCCCGCAGGCGGTGGCGGTCAGGGCGAGCGCGGTGGTCAGGGCGAGGACGACACCGGCACGGCGTCGGATACGGGGGCTCTCACAAGTACGCGGGCTCTCATGGGTGCGGGGGCTCTCATGGGTGCGCGGGCTGGGGTTGGTGGGCATCAGCGGCTCTCTTCTCGGGTTGCGGAGTGATTCAACGGGTGATGCGGAAGCGGGTGAACAGCGCCGTCCCGGTGTGCCCCTCGCCCGCGGGCGCCACCGCGAACAGGCCGAGGAGCGCGCCGACCCAGCACCAGGGCGTCGCGGCGAAGACCGGCCCGCCGGTCGGGCGCGGGCCCTCGCCCGTGTCGGCGGTGAAGCGGCAGCGGGCGCCGTCCGTGATCTCCACCCGCAGCCGGGCGGCGGCCCCGGGTGCCGGGCGTGGGGGCGCGGCGTCGCGCTCGGCCGCCGCGCCCGCTTCGGCGAACCGGTGCACGAGCCGCACCGCTCCGTCCTCGCCCCGCTCCAGGCCGACCCAGGAGTACGCGTCCCCCAGTACCGCCAACCCGGCGCGGGCGCCCGGCACTTCGGCGTCCAGGCGCAGCTCGACCTCGACGGAGCAGGGCCGCAGGGGCAGGCGCTGGGTGAGGGTGTGCGGCAGGGCGCGTACGTCGTCGGCGTGCGCCGAGCGGACGCAGGCCAGCCGCAGCCCATCCCCCGTGTGCGAAGTGGCCCAGCCGGTGCGGGGGTTGGCGGTCCACTGCCACTGGGGGCCGTGCCGTCCGCCGGGGAAGTCGTCGCCGGTGGCGGGGGTCGACGGCGGCTGGGCGGGCAGGTCCGGTTTGCGGTGTACGGCGACGGGCTCGCCGTCGCGGCCGAGCACCGGCCAGCCGTCCGCGTCCCAGCGCATCGGCTGGAGGTGCACGACGCGGCCGTAGGCGCCGCGCTGCTGGAAGTGCAGGAACCAGTCCTCGCCGGTGGCGGTGTGCACCCAGCCGCCCTGGTGCGGTCCGTTGACGTCGGTGGCGCCCTGTTGGAGGACGACGCGCTCCTCGTAGGGCCCGTGGAAGGCGCGGGAGCGGAAGGCGCCCTGCCAGCCGGTCGCGACGCCGCCGGCGGGGGCGAGGATCCAGAACCAGCCGTCGTGCCGGTAGAGCTTGGGGCCCTCGACGGTGAACCAGCCCGGGACGCGGTCGCCGTCGACGAGGGTCCGCCCCTCGTCGAGCAGTTCGCGTCCGTCCGGGCTCATGCGGTGGCCGGTCAGCAGGTTCTTCACGCCGGAGCG
Organism: Streptomyces sp. NPDC005898; assembly: GCF_040629635.1. Classification (NCBI taxonomy): domain Bacteria; kingdom Bacillati; phylum Actinomycetota; class Actinomycetes; order Kitasatosporales; family Streptomycetaceae; genus Streptomyces; species Streptomyces sp. NPDC005898. The sequence goes on from NZ_JBEXWC010000001.1 coordinate 593,453, forward strand.
GGACTTGGCCCAGGCGTGCACGAGGTACGCGGCGCCGCTCTCCTCGTCCCACAGGGGGCAGGGGTCGATGAGCCCCTTGCCCGCCTTCACGAGGTGGGGGCGGCTCCAAGGTCCCCGGATCCGGGGGGCGTTGACCTGGTACAGGCCGTGGTCGGGGTCGCCCCAGAAGATCCAGAAGCGTCCGTCGTGGTGGCGCAGGGAGGGGGCCCAGACGCCGCGGTCGTGTTGGGGGGTGGCGTAGGCCTCGGCCGGTTCGAGGCGGTCGAGGGCGTGGCCGATGAGCGTCCAGTTGACCAGGTCTCGGGAGTGCAGCAGCGGAAGCCCGGGAGCCCGGCCGAAGCTGGAGGCGGTGAGGTAGAAGTCGTCGCCGACCCGCAGGACGTCCGGGTCGGACCAGTCGGCGGCGAGGACGGGGTTGCGGTAGGTGCCGTCACCGAGGTCGCCGGTGGCGTCGGGACCCGTCGTCCCCGGGTCCGCGCTCACGCCGTCACCGCCTTGCGGACCAGGGACGCCGCCTCGTCGCGGCCGAGGGCACCGTCGGCCACGACGGTCACGATCCGGCGTACGAGGGTGTCGCGCGGGGCGAGCGGCAGCCGGTCCTCGGACGCCAGCGAGGAGCCGACGCCCGGATATTCGGCCGCGCGCACGAACCACGGGTCGTGGCGGGTGCGTGCCGTGGCCCCGGCGAACACCAGCGTCCAGCCGTCCCCGGCCAACGCCAGCCACGGCGCGCGGGCGGCGTGGGCGGCCGCCTCCCCCTCGCCGTGCGGGGTGCGCACCCGTGGGGGCGCCGCCTCCTTGGGCGCGCGCCAGAAGAAGCCGCCGTAGGCGGCGCCGGGGCGGCCGTTGGTGGCGGGACTGCCGAGGGACAGTTCGGCGCCGGTCGCGTTGGTCAGCGCGAAGGTGAGGTCCAGCGCCCAGGCGGTGTCCGTGAGGGCGACGGCGGCGACGGTGCGGCGCTCGCGCAGCAGGATCTCGCCGCGTGCCGTCCACACGATGTCCTCGACGAGGCCGTCCGGGTCGCGCAGCTTGAACCCCTGGTGGCGCTGGACGCCGTGGTTGTCCAGCTCGGTGGGCCCCTGGCCGCGTACGAAGGTGCGCCCGCCCCAGAAGTTGCGTCCCGCCACGTCGGGCACGGCGACGCCGGCCCCGAGGTGGTGCGGGTGGTCGGCGGGGCTCAGTTCGGTGACGGGTCTCCCGGCGAGCGTGGTGACGGGGTGCAGGTGGGGGCGGGGCGACAGGTCCGGGGCCAGTTCGGGGCGGACGACGTAGCGGGCGACCGGGCGCCCGGCACAGCGCAGGGTGACCGATCCGCCGGGCCGCCGCCCGGGACCGTTCGTGTGCCGCGGGGAAGTGCTCATGACGGGTTCACCTCGTCGTGAAGGTCGCCGGGGCGGGAGGGCCGGGCCCAGGAGGCGCCCAGTTCGGAGTAGAGGCACTGGGTGTCGGCGGCGAGGGCGACCAGCCCTTCGATGCCCGGCACCACCCGGCGCTCGGCGCTCTGACCGGGTGCGCGGTGCCACGCGTCGGCGGGCAGCGCGGCCGGGCCGGGCGCGAGCCGCACCGCTTCGACGACCCGCATGAAGGCGCCGGTGGCGGCGGGCGGTACGAGGAGTTCGGCGCGGCCCATGAGGTGCTGGACGAGGTTCTCCAGGAGGTCGGTCCTGCCGTACAGGGTCTGGGAGCCTTCGGTGTCGTCGGCGCCGCGGCGCACCTGGACGCGGTCGTGCCGGTACCAGCAGGTGACGCGTCCTTCGGTGCCGTGCACCACGACGTACGGCTCCTGGGAGGTGGGCGCGCAGAGCGTCGCGGCGACGGTGACGCGGCCGCCGTCCGCCGTGGAGATCCGTACGCAGGAGGTGTCGTCGGACTCGATGGCGTGGGCGCGGAAGAGTTCGCACTCCACGTCCGTGACGTCCTCGGCGGCGGTGCTGCCCGCCAGGGCGAGAGCGCCGGCGACGGCGTGCGCGAGGGGGTTGGTCAGGACGCCGTCGACCACGTCGAGGCCGTCGAGGCGGCGCCGGCCCGCCCAGGGCGCCCGCCGGAAGTAGGCCTCGTCCCGCACCCACAGGCCGGCCCCGCCCACGCCGGTCACCTCGCCGATCGCGCCTTCCGTGATCAGCCGCCGGATGGCGGGGAGCGCGTGGGAGCCGAGCGACTGGAAGCCGATCTGGACGGCGGTCCCGGCCGCGGCGGCCGCGTCCGCGATCTGCCGGAACTGCGCGTAGGAGGGGGCGGGCGGCTTCTCCAGGAGCACGTGGACGCCGCGCCGCGCGGCGGCGAGCGCCAGGTCGGCGTGGGTCGGGATGGGCGTGCAGATCACGGCGACGGCGGCGCCGGTCGCATCGAGGAGCGCGGCGAGGTCGTCGGACTGCTCGACCGCGCCGAAGCCGACGAGTTCCTCGCCCACCAGCGGTTTCAGCTCGCAGACGCCCACCAGGCGGACCAGGCCGGCGCGCTGGAGGCGGCGGATGTTCTCCAGATGCGCGCCGCCGTGGCCGCGCGCCCCCGCGAGGACGACGGGCAGCGGGAGCCGCAGGCCCCCGGTCGCGGCGCTCATCCCTTCACCGCCCCGGCGCTGAACCCGGTGACGAGCCACTTCTGGATGAACGCGAAGACGATGACGACGGGCACGGCGGCGACCACGCCCCCGGCGGCGAGCGCGCCGAGGTCGACGCTGTCGGCGCCCATCAGGGTGGCGAGGCCGACCGGGATCGTCTGCTTGCCCTGGTCGCTGAGGAACATCAGGGCGAACAGGAAGTGGTTCCAGCTGTGCACGAAGGCGAAGGAGCCGACCGCGATCAGACCGGGCCGCAGCATCGGCAGGACGACCGCGCAGAACGCCCGGAAGCGCCCGCAGCCGTCGACCCAGGCGGCCTCTTCCAGGACGTAGGGCACGTTCTTGATGAACCCGCTGATGAGGATCATCGACAGGGGGAGCTGGAAGACGGTCTCGGCGACGACGACGCTGGCCAGCGAGTTGATCATCCGCAGCTCGGCGAAGATCTCGAAGAGCGGTACGAGCATCAGCGCGCCCGGGATGAACTGCGAGCACAGCAGCGCCAGCAGGAAGGCGCGCTTGATCCGGAAGTCGAAGCGGGCCAGGGCGTAGCCGCCCGCGAGGGCGACGAGCGTGGTCATCACCATGGAGACGACGCCGACGAGCAGGCTGTTCTGGAAGAACGTCGCGAAGCTGCGCTCGGTCCACACCTTGTCGAAGTGGTCGAAGGTCAGCGGCCAGGGCACGAGGGAGGTGGAGCCGGTGGGGCGCAGCGCGAAGAGCAGGATCCAGTAGAAGGGCACGAGGGTGAACAGGAGGTACAGCCCCAGCGGCGTGTAGATCTGCCAGCGGGGCGTACGGGCGAGGGTGGTGGCGGTGGCGGTCATTTGTCCTGGCCCCCGAACTTGCTGAGCCGCAGATACAGCAGCGAGCAGAAGAGAAGGATCACGAAGGCGATGGCGGTCAGCGCGGACGCGTAGCCGAAGTCGTGCGAGTCGACGGCGATGGACGCGATGCGCAGGGGCAGCGTCGTCGTCTCGCCGGCCGGGCCGCCGCCGGTGAGGGTGTAGAGCAGGTCGACGTTGTTGAACTCCCAGACGGCGCGCAGCAGCGTGGAGAGGATGATCGCGTCCTTGAGGTGGGGCAGCGTGATGTGGAGGAACTGCCGCCAGCGGCTCGCACCGTCCACCTCGGCCGCCTCGTAGAGGTCCTTGGAGACGGACTGGAGGTCGGCGAGGATGAGGATCGCGAAGAAGGGGACCCCGCGCCAGAGTTCGGCGACGACGACGGCGGGGAAGACCGTGCCGGTGTCCGAGAGCCAGGACGTCCCGTACGAGCCGATCCCGATGTCGGCGAGGTAACGCGTCACGCCGGTCTGGGAGTTGAGGATCAGCAGCCAGATGGTGGAGGTGAGGACACCGGAGACGGCCCACGGCGAGAAGACCAGGGCGCGGGCCGCCGCGCGGCCGACGAAGGTCTGGTTGACGAGCAGCGCGAGCACGAGGCCGAGCAGCAGTTGCAGCACGATCTCGACGGCCACCCACTGGAGGCTGAAGCCGAGCGTGGGCCAGAACTGCGGGTCGTCGGTGAAGGCGGTGACGAAGTTGTCCAGGCCCGCGAAGCCGTCGCGCCACGGCTTGGTGGGGTTGTAGTGCCGCAGGCTGTAGTAGAAGACGCTGACCACCGGATAGGCGATGAAGCCGAGCATCAGCAGGGCGGCGGGGGCGATCAGCAGATACGGGAGGCGGCGCGGGGTCGCCCCGACCCGCCGGCGGCGCCGCCGCGCCGGGTCGGGCGGCGGCGGGGCGGTGCTCGGCGGTGGCTTCGCCACGGCTGCGGCCTGGGCCATGACAGTTCTCCGATCGTGGATGTGCGGGTGAAGCGCTTCGCGCACGGCGTTCGAGATCTCGGACAGGCGAAGGCGGACACGGACGGACGGTGAAGAGCGGACGGCGACGAGCGGACGATGACGAACAGACGCTGCCGAACAGGCGCTGACGAGAGGTCAGCCGGCGTACGGGTCCGGCACGGTGCCCGGCCGCGCGAGGAACGCGAAGTCGCAGCCCGTGTCGGCCTGGGTGATCTGCTCCGCGTAGAGCGCGCCGTACCCCCGCTCATAGCGGGCGGGCGGCGGCGTCCACGCGGCGCGGCGGCGGGCCAGCTCCTCGTCCGGCACCTCCAGGCGCAGGGTGCGCGCCGCGACGTCGAGGGTGATCAGGTCCCCGGTGCGCACCAGCGCGAGCGGCCCGCCGACATGCGACTCGGGTGCGACGTGCAGCACGCACGTGCCGTAGGAGGTGCCGCTCATCCGCGCGTCGGAGATCCGCACCATGTCCCGGACGCCCTGCTTGAGCAGGTGGTCGGGGATCGGCAGCATCCCGTACTCGGGCATGCCGGGGCCGCCCTTGGGGCCCGCGCCGCGCAGGACGAGGACGTGGTCGGGCGTGATGCGAAGGGCCGGGTCGTGGATGGTGCGCTGCATCGTGCGGTAGTCGTCGAAGACGACGGCGGGGCCCGTGTGCCGCAGCAGCCGGGACTCGGCCGCGATGTGCTTGATGACGGCGCCGTCCGGGCAGAGGTTGCCGCGCAGGACGGCGACGCCGCCCTCCGGCGCGACCGGGTCGGCCCGGGTGCGGATGACGTCCGCGTCGTGCACGCGGGCCCCGGCGAGCTGTTCGCGCAGGGTGTCGTGGGCCACGGTGGGCCGGTCCAGGTGCAGCAGGTCGGTGATGCGCGACAGGAAGCCGGGGAGCCCGCCGGCGAAGTGGAAGTCCTCCATCAGGTAGCGCTCGCCGCCCGGCCTGACGTTGGCGAGCACGGGTACGGTGCGGGCGGTCCGGTCGAAGTCGTCCAGGGTGAGCCGCACCCCGGCGCGCCCGGCCATGGCGATGAGGTGGATGACGGCGTTGGTGGAGCCGCCCAGCCCGAGGACGGTGGTGACGGCGTCCGCGAAGGCGTCGGGCGTCAGGATGTGGGACAGTCTGCGGTCCTCGCGTACGAGGTCGACGATCCGCAGTCCCGACGCCGCCGCCATCCGCTCGTGCCCGGAGTCGACCGCCGGGATCGAGGAGGCGCCGGGCATGCTCACGCCGAGCGCCTCCGCCGCCGCGGTGAGCGTCGACGCGGTGCCCATGGTCATGCAGTGGCCCGGCGAGCGTGCCAGGCCGCTCTCCAGTTCGGCCAGCTCGCAGTCGCCGATGAGCCCGGCGCGGTGGTCGTCCCAGTACTTCCACATGTCGGTGCCCGAGCCGAGGGCGCTGCCCCGCCAGTGGCCGGGCAGCATCGGGCCGGCGGGCACGAAGACGGCGGGCAGGTCGACGCTCGCCGCGCCCATGAGCAGCGCGGGCGTCGTCTTGTCGCAGCCGCCGAGCAGCACGGCGCCGTCCACGGGATAGGAGCGGAGCAGTTCCTCGGTCTCCATGGCGAGGAGGTTGCGGTAGAGCATCGGGGTGGGCTTCTGGAAGGTCTCGCTGAGGGTGGCGACCGGGAACTCCAGCGGGAAGCCGCCCGCCTGCCAGACGCCGCGCTTGACGGCCTGCGCGCGCTCCCGCAGATGGGAGTGGCAGGGGTTGATGTCGGACCAGGTGTTGAGGACGGCGATGACGGGCTTGCCCAGGTGTTCCTCGGGGAGGTAGCCGAGCTGGCGGGTGCGGGCGCGGTGGCTGAAGGAGCGCAGCCCGGCGGACACGCTGTCGCCGAACCACTGGGCGCTGCGCAGCCGGCGCCCTTCCCCTTCGCCGTCCGCCGCCGTCACAGGGACCACCCCGCGACGATCGCGGCGACCTCGGCCCGTTCGGCGTCCGGCAGCGGGCTGCTGGGGGCGCGCACGTCGCGGCGGCACAGGCCGAGTACGGCGAGGGCCTCCTTGACGACGGTGACGTTGTGCGCGGAGCCGTCGGCCGCGCGCAGTTCCTCGAAGCGGCGGATCCGCTCCCACACCTTCATGGCCCGGGGGTGGTCGCCGGATCGAAGCGCTTCGATCATGTGCAGCGAAAGGCCGGGGGCGACGTTCACGAGCCCCGAGGTGAAGCCGGTGGCGCCCGCCGAGAAGTACGAGGGCGCGTACGGCTCGGCGAGCCCCGCGACCCATACGAAGCGGTCGAGTCCCGCGTCGCGGGCGAACCCGGCGAAGCGGGCGGCGTCCGGCACGGCGTACTTCACGCCGATGACGTTGGGGCAGTGGTCGGCGAGTTCGGCGAGGCGGGCGCCGGGCAGGCCCGCGTCCCGCAGATAGGGGACGACGCCCAGCTCCGGAACGGCCTCGGCGATGGCCCGGTGGTAGGCGACCCAGCCCGCGTCGGAGACGTAGGGGTGCACCGGCTGGTGGACCATGACCATGCTCGCGCCGTGCTCGGCGGAGTGCCGGGCGCCGGCGACGGCCGTGGGGAGGTCGTGCCCCACCCCGGCGAGCACCTCGGCCCGCCCGCGCGCCTGAGTGGCCGTCAACTCCATGATCTCGCGCCGCTCCTGGGGGGAGAGCGCGTAGAACTCGCCGGTGTTCCCGTTCGGGGTCAGGGTGCGCACCCCGCCGTCGAGCAGCCGTCGCAGGATCACCCCGTGGGCGGCCCGGTCGAGGGTGCCGTCCTGCGCGAAGGGGGTCACCGGGATCGCCACGACGTCGGCGAGTGCGGCGCGCTGCGTCTCGAACGTCACTGGAGTTCCCCTTCCCCGGGAAAGGCACGGCTCACGAACGACTCGATGTGGTCGTGCAGGGCGCGCGCGGCCCCGTCCTGGTCACCGGCGAGGGCGAGCCGCAGGATCTGCTCGTGCTCGGTGGCCTCACGCGCCCACGAGGGGTCGGCGGCCCAGGCCACGGCGGAGACGAGCGCCGCCTGGTCCCGTACGCCGTCCAGCAGCCGCCCGAGCAGCGGGTTGCCGCAGTCGACGTACAGCGCGCGGTGGAACTCCCGGTTGGCCAGGGAGCGTTCGGCCGCGTCATCGGCGGCGGCGGCCCGCACCAGGGCCTCGCGGGCGGCTTCGAGCGGGGCGCCGCGCAGCACGGTGCGGCGCAGCGCCTCGGGCTCCAGGAGCAGCCGTACGTCGTAGACCTCGCGCGCCATGGCGGCGTCGACGGTGCGTACGGTGGCGCCCTTGTACTGGCTCATCTCGACGAGCCCGGTGCCCGCGAGGGTCTTCAGCGCCTCGCGCACGGGCGTCTTGGAGACCCCGTACGCGCGGGCCAGCTCCGTCTCGATCAAGGGCTGGCCCGGTCTCAACTCGTCCGTCAGGATGCGGTGCTTGATCGAGTCGAGCACGAACTGCGTGCGCGAGGGAATCGGGACCGGGGGCGGCGCCGAGGCCGGGGCGGGAGTCGGGACGGACGTCATGGGCACCCTCAGATCTCGCATATCGCGTCTCATATATGACGTACGAAGTACGACGCGTCGAAGCTAGGAGGGTGCCCGGGGTTCGTCAACGCTTCCGACAAAAGAGGTGCGACGGATTCCGCCGGGAATCCTCCCGACGGAACTGGTACGGCGGGGCTCCGCCTGAGGTCCGCAGGGGGCGGCGGCCCTCGGCGCCCAGGAGGCGCTTCAACCCGCGGAGGCCGCTGTCCGCAGAAGACGTCGCGCGGCGTGCACGAGCGCGGCGTTGTCCCCGGCCGGGGAGCCGTCAGGCAGGACCAGGACGTCCTCGAGACCGATCCGGGCGTCCAGCCCGTGCTGTGCGGCGACCCGCAGGACCGGCCACGCCCCGCCTTCCTCCCCGTGCAGCAGAACGGGCGCCATCAGCTCATCGCCCAGCTCCCACAGCAGGTCCGCGGCCGTGGCCGCCGCCGTTCCCGGGTCGGTGTCGGTGACCTCGGCGAGCACGCGCAACACCCTGCCCGACAGCGGGGAGGCAAGGAATCCGCGGGCCGCTTCGGTACCGGAGTAGATGCCCGCCTCGACACCGATGCCGCGTTCGAGCAACACACCGGCCACCTCCTCGGCGCCTTCCTCGTGCCAGTTCACCGAGGCGTGATCGGGCAGCACCGACCACGAGCGGATGAGGCGAACCCGGTGCTGTGGTTCGGGGGCCGCCCACGCCCCCGTGGTCACGCCGACCCGCACACTCCTCGGCACAGCGGCACGCACCGCGGTGACCGCCTCGGCCACCGACTCAGGAGCCAAGGAATCACGGCCGTCGGCATCCTTGGGGTGCAGATGGATGTCCTCGGCACCAGTTGCTACGGCTCTCCTCGCCTCGGCGGCCAGCTCTTCGGCCGTAACCGGAAGAGAACGGCACTCGCTCCGGTCCCGGGCCCCGTTCAAACACACTTGCAGCATGGACGAAACCCTGCCATGTCCCGCTGACAGCCACCTCGGCTGACGCCCCGGACGACGTCGGCGACGACGGCTTCTCAGGGCGTCAGGGCGTCAGGGCGTCGTGAGGACCCGTGAGGACGACGAGTTGCTGCGTCGCGCGGGTCATCGCGACATAGCGGTCGACCGCGCCCGCGATCCCCTCGCCGAACGCGTCGGGGTCGACGAGGACGACCAGGTCGAATTCCAGGCCTTTGGCCAGCTCGGGCGTCAGCGACCGTACGCGGGGCCTCTCCCGGAATCCAGGGGCGCCGATGACGCAGGCGATGCCGTCGGCGTGCGCGGCGAGCCAGGTGTCGAGGACCTGTTCCAGGTCGGCGGCGCGGCCGTGGACGACGGGAACACCGGCGCTGCGGACGGATGTCGGCACGTTGGCGTCCGGGAGCGCCGCCCGGATCGCGGGCTCCGCCTCGGCCATGACCTCGGCGGGGGTGCGGTAGTTGATGCTCAGCGAGGTCACACTGACGCGGCCGAGCCCGGCCCGCCGCAGCCGCTCCTGCCACGACTCCGTGAACCCGTGCCGGGCCTGGGCGCGGTCGCCGATGACGGTGAGGCTCCGGGACGGGCAGCGCTGGAGCAGCATCTGCCACTCGGCGTCGGTCAGTTCCTGCGCCTCGTCCACGATGATGTGCGCGAACGGGCCCGCGAGCAGGTCCGGTTCGGCGGTGGGCAGCGCGCTCTCGTCGATCAGGCTGTCCTGGAGGTCGCGTCCGCGCAGCATGCCGAGCGCGCCTTCGCTCTCGTCGATCTCGACGTTCTGGAGCAGGCTGTCCATGACGTCGGCCCGGCGGGCGCGTTCGGCGGCGACGGCGGCGTCCTGGCGCCGCTTGCGCGCGGCGGCCTGAGGGTCGCCGAGGCGCCGGCGTGCCGCGTCCAGGAGGGGCAGGTCGGAGACCGTCCAGGCCGCCGGGTCCGCGCGCTGCAGGCAGCGGACCTCGTCGGGGGTGAGCCAGGGGGCGCACTTGCGCAGGTAGGCCGGCACCGTCCACAGGTCGCCGACGAGGTCGCTCGCCTCCAGCATGGGCCAGGCGCGGTCGAGGGTGGTGGTCAGCTCGCGGTCCTGGAGCAGCGAGCGGCGCAGGAGGTGCGGCGGGGCGTCGCTGTCGTCCTTGTCCAGCAGGATCGTGATCAGTTCCTCGCGGATCTGCTCGCGCGCCTCGTTGTGCGGAGTGCCCGGTTCCACCGCCGCGAAGGCGGCCGCCCAGTCGTCGGGGCTCAGCCACAGGTCGGACCAGTGGCTGGAGACGGTCATGCCCTCGGTGGGCGGCTCCTCGTAGATGCCGACGGCCGGTTCGACGGCCCGCACCATGTCCGCGGACGCCTTCAGGCGGGCCACCCGCGGATCGGTCTCGGTCGCCGCCGTGGCGCCTTCGGCGACCAGGTCGCGCAGGACGCAGGTCTGGACGCCCTCCTCGCCGAGGCTGGGCAGGACGTCGGCGACGTAGGCGAGGTAGGGGCGGCTCGGGCCGACGAACAGCACCCCGCCGCGCCGGTGGCCGAGGCGGGGGTCGGCGTAGAGGAGGTGGGCGGCGCGGTGCAGGGCGACGACGGTCTTGCCCGTGCCGGGGCCGCCGTCCACGACGAGGGCGCCGCGGGAGCCCGCGCGGATGATGGCGTCCTGGTCGGACTGGATGGTGGCGAGCACGTCGCGCATCCGGCTGGAGCGGCTGGAGCCGAGGCTCGCGACGAAGGCGGACTGGTCGTCGAGCGCGGCGTGCCCTTCGAGGCCGTCGGCGGTGAACACCTCGTCCCAGTAGTCGCTGATCCGGCCGCGGGTCCAGCGGTATCTGCGGCGGCTGACCAGGCCGGCGGGGTGGGCGTGGGTGGCCGCGAAGAACGGCTCCGCCGCCGGGGAACGCCAGTCGACGAGCAGCCGGCGCCCCGTGCTGTCGGTGAGGCCGAGCCGTCCGATGTACACGGGCTCGGCGTCGTCCTCGCCGACGACGCGGCCGAGGCACAGGTCCAGGCCGAAGCGGCGCAGGGCGCGCAGGCGTGCGGTCAGCCGGTGGATCTCCGCGTCCCGGTCCATCGCCTCGCGGCCGATGCCGCCGGGCGCCTTGCGGGTGGCCTCCAGACGCTCGGACAGCTCGGTGATCGTCTCTTCGAGGCACGCCGCGACGGCGGCGAAGTGCCGCTCGTCGCCGGCGATCAGTGCCGGATCGGCCTTCGGGGCGAGGTGGTCGGGAAGATCGAACGCGCTGTCGTCGGCGGTGGCGGGGGCGGGCGGTGTGACAGGAGCTTCGGCAGGCGAGCGCACTTCGTGGTTCTCCCGTTTTCGCAGGTCGTGGCGTGAGAACCGGGATTTTGCCGCACCGAGGGGGCCTTGCCGCAAGCCCCCTGGTGCGCTATAAGTTAAGAGTGGCGAGGAGTGCGTGGGCGCCTGTCAGCCTCCCGCCGATCCTTCCTCCTCGAGCCGGACTTCCCACCGGATGAGCCGGCCCTCCCGTGAGTTCCCCGTGCACCAGTGCCGCGACCTCCGTGGCGCCCAGCACCGACGTATGCGTGTTGTCCCGTGCCTCTCGCTGGACCGGGGTCCGCTTGTCGTGGTGGGCCGGCCGGACGGGGATGCGGCCGCCTCGGCGCACCTCGGCCGGGAACGCCGGGAACAGGGCCGGACGCACGAACTGAGGGGCGGCGCTGACAGCGCCGCCCCTCAGCATGCGAGTGCGGTCATTCGGGTGTCGTCCTCCCTGCTCCGAGAGTCGGGGGGCCCCAGGGGCACCACCCCCAAGGGGCCCCACACGACAGCTGCGCCAGGCCCTCCAAGGCTCAACGTCAGCCTGATGAATGTAACGGTGCACCCACGCCTGGCATTCCCTGGTTTCAGGGAATGCCAGGACTTACCTTGCGCTCAGGGTATTCCGTACTGCGGTCAACCTCCGCGCGGTGGTAATGGGAATTGCCTCCGGCAGGATCAGGAAGGGGCGCGCGTCCGGACATGCGCCCCCCCTCCGGACGGGAGGGGGGCGTTACGGCAGGGTGGAATCCCTGTTCCGGAGTGACTGTTTCTGCACCCCCGCCCTCGTGCTATATCCTGCTGCGATCGAGAAGGTCTTGTTTTTGACGGACCACCAATCCGTCGATCTTCCCGTGGAACTTCCGCCAGGCCCTCCAAAACAAACAAAAATCGACGTCAAGGAGTACCCGTGACCGGGTTCCTCTTGGCCTCGGTCGCCATCGTTGCGATCGTGGCCTTTCTTGTCGCCTACGCGATCAAGGAACTCTCCTCCACCCCGCTGCGGATCGTCGCAGTGATCACTGCCATCACTGCGCTGGTCGTGACGCTCCCGGCGCTCTTCGAGTCCCTGCGCCCCGCCGACCCGGTCGCCGAGCCGGGCGTGCGGATGCCCGGCACGGCGCCGTCCGAGGCCCCGCCGACGGTGACCGGCGCGCCCACGGCTTCAACGGCCCCGTCGCAAACGCCAGGGGCCGCCCCCGGCACGCGGCAGGTGGCGCCCGGGGCCCACGCAGAAGATCTCGGCCGGGCCGGAAGCGGGGGCCTGTGGTCATGATGGCCCCTAACCGCCGACGCGACGACCGCCGCCGGGACCTGCTCATCGGCAGCTCGCTGTACCAGGTCGACGAGACGACCGGCCGCGTCCAGTACGCGGCCACCCGCAGCATGGAGGCGGTACTTGAGCACAACCCCTTCTTCCAGCGTCTGCCGAACGCGCACCGGGCCGAGTTCGCTGCGGCCTTCCAGCGCCGCATCTACGAGCGCAAGGCGCATCTGCGAGGTTCCGGCAGCGCGATGGTGCACATCGTACTCAGCGGCTGCGTCGCCGAGGAGTCCTCCTACGGGGAGACCACGACGGTGCGCATCCTGGGCACCGGAGCCGTCCTCGGGGACCTGGAAGTCTTCGACGAGACGCTGGCCACGCCCACCACCCGCTGCCTGAACACGACGATGACGCTGGCGTTGCCCATGGACAGGATGCGGGCCATGGTCGAGCACAACAGCATCCTCAGCGCGACCCTCGGCGCCGGCATCACCGACCGCCTCGTGACCGCCGAGCGCGTGTACGGCCGTGTCGGCCTGCGCCCCGAGGAGCGTCTGGCCGGCCTCTTCACGCATCTGCTCGGTGTCTGCGCGGTGCCCTGCCCGCGCTTCGGCCGGATGCTGGTGGGCCCCTCTCAGGTCGACCTGGCCGATGCCCTGAACTTCAGCCGGGCCACCGTCGAGTGTGCTCTGCGGCTGCTCCGCAAGGAAAACCTGGTGGTCACGGGCTACCGCACGTTCTCGTTTCCTTCGGAGGCCGCGCTCGCGCAATTCGGTAAGGTGTGTATTCCGGTCCAGCGGGTTACCGGGGAAGCTTCACACCCTTAGATGTCCGAACGACCTGAGGCGCCGGCCGGGAGAGCATCTCCCGGCCGGCGCCTTTTCCTATGTGGTCTAGACGTATTACTCTCTCGACGGCTTCAAAATTAGGTATTGATTCTTGACACCGAAACATTTGAAGGTGAAACTCAAATTCACCCCCTTACGGGTTTATGGAATGCATATGCCCATGTGTGGCAAGAAAAGCGCAATGCCGTGTATGTCGCGCAGGCATCAGTCGATGCCGAAGCCCGCCCAGCCCTCGCGGCTACCTGGACGGGATCGGCACGGAGGCCGCGAAGAAGGTGTTCCTGTGGCTCGCGCCCGGGCAATACCCGAACTTCCCCTCGGGCATGCAGGACAACACGCACTTCCAGGAGTACGGGGCCGCGCGGATGGCCCGCCTGGTCGCGCGGGCCGTCGCCGGGCTCGGCCTGCCCCTGTCCGGCGAGGTGGTGCCGCAGTCCACGTCGGGTCCCGTTGACGCCTCGTCAGCTCGGGCGTCCCACCACCAGCCACTTCGACGGCAGTGCGATGCGCGTGCCGTCCGCGCTGAACTCCGTCGTCAGCAGCGGGAGTTCGCCGGACGCCAGGATGTCCAAACCGGCCCCCGCGACGTACGCGGGCACGGCCTCGTCGGTCACCTCGGCGGGCGCGAGGCCGTGGGCGAAGACCGGGACGAGCTTCGGCGGCGCGCCCTCGGGACGCCGCGTGAGGTCCAGCAGCACGGCCCTCGCCGCCTCGGACAGCTCGACGAGGAAGGCCCTGCCCCGTTCCCCGATCAGCGTCGCGACCCCGTCGAGGAGCGGCTGGCGGTCGTCCGGTTCGCACTGGTGGAGGACACCGCGCATATAGACGATCGCATCGCCCAGCTCGGCGTGCAGCTGCTCCGCCTCACCCCTTTCCACGGCGTCGAGCTGCCGGAAGTCCACCTGCCCCGCCGGATCGGCGAGCCGGGCGTGCGCGAGGGCGGCGGCGGACAGGTCCACGCCGAGGACGCGCGGGAAGCGGTCGGCGAGGAAGCGGGTCTGCGTGCCGTTGCCGCACCCCAGGTCCACCAGGGGCAGTCCGGCCGCCGCCAAGTGGGGCTCGAGCAGGGCCAGTTGCGGGCCGACGGTCAGCGCGGCCTCGGCATCCCAGATGACCGCCCCCGGTTCGTCGGGCGCCGCCCGCCAGAACGCCTCCCAGGCCTCGCGATACCGACTCGTGACGCTCATGCCAGCTCCCCAGGGTGCGACGACGGCCGCCGAAGCCGACGACAAGATCGGTCTACCGCGCCCCCGGCCCCTGGACAAGGCACCCGTACGATCCCGTGCGGCCCCGCACGGCGCACTCCGCCCCTCCCCCGCCGGGCCCGCGCTCCACGCGCCCCGCTCCAACCGGCTACCGGCTACCGGCTACCGGCGGGGCAGCGTCAGTTCGCACCAGACGGTCTTGCCGGAGTTCGTCCGGCTCGTGCCCCACTCCTTGGCGAGCGAGTTGACGACCCGCAGGCCGCGCCCGAACTCGTCACCGGGGCCCGCGCCGCGCAGCGCGGGGAGGGTGTGGTCGTCGTCCTCGACCTCGCACAGCAGCGTCCCGGAGCGCACCAGGCGCAGGTCGAGACGGGTGCTGCGGGAGTGCCGCACGACGTTGGTGACCAGCTCGCTGACCAGCAGCTCCGCGCTCTCGCCGAGGGCGTCCAGGGACCAGGTCCGCAGCTGGGCGCGGACCAGTCGGCGGGCCCGGCCCACCTCGCCCGGGTCGGGAGTGAGGCGCCAGTGGGCGACGTCGTGCGCGGCGATGCCGTTCAGCCGGGCCATCAGGAGCGCCACGTCGTCCTTGCGACCGCCGCCGGCCGTGTCCGGGAAGGTCGTGGCGAGCGCCCGGATGATCGCGTCGCAGGCCTCGTCCATGGAGGCGGCGGGGTGCGCGGCGGACTCGGTGAGCGTGGCGAGTCCGACGCCGATGTCCTCGCCGCGGACCTCCACGAGGCCGTCGGTGCACATCAGCAGCCGGTCGCCGGGCGCCACCCGCACGCGGACGGACTCGAAGGGAACGCCGCCGACGCCGATGGGCGCCCCGGTGGGCAGGTCGAGGAGTTCGCTGCGGCCGTCCGCCGCGCGGACCAGCACGGGCGGGATGTGGCCGGCGTTGGCGAGGTGGAGTTCGCCCGCGATCGGGTCGTAGACCGCGTAGAGGCAGGTGGCGAGGTAGTGCTCGCCGAGGCGCTGGGCGAGGTCGTCGAGATTGCGCAGGAGTTGCTCGGGCGGCAGGTCGAGGGCGGCCATGGTCTGTACGGCCGTGCGCATCTGGCCCATCATCGCGGCGGAGTTCAGGCCGTGGCCCATCACGTCGCCGACGACGAGCGCGGTGCGGGAGCCGGGCAGCTTGACGGAGTCGAACCAGTCGCCGCCGACGCGGCCGAGGAGCGTGCCGGGCAGGTAGCGGGTGGCGATGTCGCAGCCGGACATGCGGGGCCGGATGTGCGGCAGCATGCTGTCCTGGAGGGTGTCGGCGACGGACTCCTGGTAGGTGTACATCCGGGCGTTGTCCAGCACGAGGCCGGCCCGCGCGGCCAGTTCGGCGCCGGTGACGCGGTCCATGTCGTTGAAGACGGGCCGCTCGCGGTGGCGCAGCAGGATCATGAAGCCGAGCACCACATTGCGGGCCTTCAGCGGTACGACGAGCATCGAGCGGTGGTTGATCAGCGGGCGGATGTCACGCTTTTCGAACTGGGAGGCGATGGCGTTGCCCATCTCCTCGGTGATGCGCGGCACGAGCACCGGGTCGCCCGAGGTCATGCACTGGAAGAACGGCGTGTGGGCGGGGAAGGGCATGGACTCGCCGACCGGCACCACGTCGTCCCAGCGGCCGGGCTCGTCGGTGTGCTCCACGGCGACCCGGTGCCAGAGGGTGGTCTCGTCCGGCGGCCCCTCGGGGAAGCCCTCGCCCGCGACGACCTGTTCGCGCAGATAGGTGCCGGCGACGTCCGTGAACCGCGGCACGACGGCCCGGCTGACCTCCAGGATGGTGTGCGAGAGGTCGAGCGAGGAGCCGATGCGGCCGCTGACCTCGTTGAGGAATTCGAGGCGCTCGCGCACCGCCGCGTACTCGAGATCCTCGCTCTCGTCGTCGCTCCCGTCGTCCACGCCGTTCGCGCCGGGCGCGTCCGTCGGCAGGCCGCGGGCGGCGGCCTGCTGGGCGCGCCGCTTGCGGGCCTCGCGCTCGGCCCGGCGGGCCACGCCCCAGTCGGGGGTGACGGGGATCCGGTCGTGCCGGCTGAACTCCAGGACCGGATAGCCCAGTTCGAGCACCTGGGCGACGATGCGGGAGCTCTCGTCCACGCTCATGTTCGGCAGGATCTCGGGCAGCCGGCCCGCCAATTCCTCGGCGCCGGGGAAGTCGGTGTGCAGGGCGAAGCCGGGCGTGATCCGCTCGCCCTGCTCGCCCCGCTCGTCCGTGCCGCCCTCGCTGTCGGGCGGCGCCAGCCCGGCGGTGTCGGCGGCGAGCACGAGGAGCCGCTCGGGGCCGGGGCCGATCAGCGGGTAGGCCCACCAGAGCACGTCGACCCGCCCGTCCGCGCGCCCCGGTCCGGTCAGCCGGGCGCGTCCGGCGGCCGGGTAGGAGATCCCTCCGCCGAGGGAGGTCTCCAGGTCGGGCCCGAGACCGTCGTACGCCCCGCGGGGCTCGCGGTCCTCGGGGAGCGCGCCGTGGACGGGGAGCAGGTCGCCCGCGGGGCGGCCCACGGCCTCCTCCTTGGGGTACCCGAACAGGCGGCGCGCGCCGACGCTCCAGTGCGAGACGAGACCCGCGCCGTCCACGACGACCACGGCCAGCGGGATGCGGCCGGCCACGGCACCCGTCGTCACCGGCTCGTCCGGAGTGCCTCGCTCCATGGCGCATGCTCCTTCCCGCGGCGGCGCAAGATCTGGGCCACCGGCAACCACCGTACGGCCGTCGCGGGTTGTCGTGTGGTGCAATGCCGGAATTGACCTCGGCCGGAATTCCCCCGGCGTACGCCCCCCCCTCGGGCCCCTCGGGCAGTCTTTGCCCGTACGTCAGTCCGCGTGCCCCAGTTGGAGGTCCCGCTCGGTGCGGCCGCCGCCCGCGACCTGGAGGACGGTGGCGACCGGCGGGTAGCCCGCCGCGATGACGGTGTACTCGCCGGACGACAGGTCGACGAAGCGGAAGGTGCCGTCCGCGCCGGTGGTCAGGGTGTCGACGACGTTGCCCGCGGCGTCGAGCAGCGTCACGCGCGCGTCCTCGACGGCCCGTCCGCCGCCCGCCCGCACGGTGCCGCGCAGCACGGCGCCGCCCGCCAGCTCCACGTCCTGGCGGGTCTCCCGCGAGGCCTGCACGGTGACGGGCAGCGCGGCGGGCCGGAACGCCGGGGCGCTCGCCGCGAGGGTGTACTCGCCGGCCACCAGCTCGGTGATGACATAGCCGCCCTCGCGGCCGCTGCGGGTGGTGGCGACGACGTCGCCGCGGACGTCGGTGAGGGTGACGGCGGCGTCCCTGACGGGTGTGCCGTCGGCGGTCACCACCGTCCCCGCGAGGCGTCCCGCGCCGCCGAGGACCACGTCCAGCTCGACGGGCCGCTCGCCGACGGTGACGGTGACCGCCTGCGGCTGGTGGCCGCCCGCCGCCGCGATCAGCACGTACGACCCCGAGCCGGGCGTCGACAGGGCGTACCGCCCGTCCACGCCGCTGGCACCGCGCCCGATCTGCTGCCCGGCCACGTCGATGAGGGTGAGGGCCGCGCGGGGCACGACGCTCCCGTCGGGGTGCTGCACGGTGCCGCAGACCGGGATCCCGGCCGCGTACGCCGTCGCACGGGCGTGCGGGATCGGCGCGGGCTCGGCGGTGGGCGCGTCGGGGGAAGGGGCGCTGGACAACAGGGGAGTCTCCTTGAGGAAGAAGGCGAGCAGCGTGCCGAGGACGAGCACCGGCACCAGATAGAGGAAGATCCGCGGCATCGCGTCGGCGTACGCCTGGATGTAGCCCTCGCGCAGGGGCGCGGGCAGCGCGTGGACGAGCTGGGGGGTGACGGACTCGGGGTCGGGCAGGGACGCGTGCGATCCGGCGGGCAGCCGGTCACCCAGCGCTTCGGCGAGCCGGTCGGCGAAGAGCGTGCCGAAGATCGCGGCGCCCACGCTGCCGCCGATCTGCCGGAAGTAGTTGTGCGCGCTGGTCGCGGTGCCGAGGTCGGCGGGGCGGACGGCGTTCTGCACGGCGAGGATCAGCACGGGCATGACCAGGCCGATGCCCGCGCCGAGCACGGCCATCCAGACGCTGTACTCCAGTCGAGCGGTGCCGGTCTCGAGCCGGGAGAGCAGCCACATGCCGACGGCGGACAGGGCGCCGCCGAGCACGGGGTAGAGCTTGTAGCGCCCGGTCCTGCTGATGAGCTGTCCCGAGAGGATCGAGGCGCCCACGACGCCGCCCATCATGGGCAGCATCAGCAGGCCGGACTCGGTGGCGCTCGCCCCGTCGACCATCTGGAGGAAGGTCGGCAGATAGCTGGCGGCCCCGAAGAGGCCGACGCCGACGACCATGCCGATGAGCGAGGTGAGGTTGAAGACCGCGTCGCGGAACAGGCGCGGCGGGATGATCGGTTCCGGGGCGCGGCGCTCCGCGACGAGGAAGAGCAGGCTCGTCACGACGGCGCCGGCGCCCAGGCCGAGGATGACGCGGTCGCCCCAGGCGTACTGGGTCCCGCCCCAGCTGGTGAGCAGCACCAGGCAGGTGGAGGCGGCGGCCAGCAGCAGCGCGCCGAGCACGTCGAGCCGGCCCCTGGCGGCGGGCTTGGGCAGGTGCAGCACGAGGGTGATCACGAGGAGGGTGACCAGGCCGAACGGCACGTTGAAGTAGAAGCACCAGCGCCAGGAGGCGTGGTCGGTGAAGAAGCCGCCGAGCAGCGGGCCGGCGACCGAGGCGAGGCCGAAGGCGGCGCCGATGAGGCCCATGTAGCGGCCGCGCTGCCGGGGCGGCACGATGTCCGCGATGATCGCCTGGACGCCGATCATGAGGCCGCCCGCGCCCATGCCCTGGAGGGCGCGGAAGGCGATGAGCTGGTCCATCGTCCGCGACCACCCGGCGAGCGCGGAGCCGACGACGAAGACGACGATGGCGAACTGGAAGACGCCCTTGCGCCCGAAGAGGTCACCGAGCTTGCCGTAGACGGGCAGGGTGATGGTGGAGGTGAGCAGATAGGCGGTGATCGCCCAGGACATGCGGTCCAGGCCGTGCAGCTCACCGACGATTCTGGGGAGCGCGGTGGCGACGATCATCTGCTCCAGGGCGGCGAGCAGCAGGGCGAGCATCAGCCCGCAGAAGACCAGGCGCACACGGCGCGGGCCCAGCTCGCGCGCGGGCGGGCCGGGCGCCGGGGGCGGCTGCTGCCCCGCTTGTCGTGCGCCGGGGGCCGGGGCAGCCGCCTCGTCGCCCCGCCCCGCGGCCTTCACCAGCGTCGTCCCACCCACGTACCGCTCCCCTCGTCGCGCCTGCGCCGCCTGCTTTCTCGCATTGGGCGACAACGGTGAGCAAGCGCGACGAGTCGGCCTTTTCCGGGGTTACGCGGGCGTATGCGCCGGTCGGAGCCCTACGGCGTACAACGGAGCCGAACAGAAGACCACTCGAAACGGTGAGCGTGAAAAGTTACTTCTCCACCTCGGCGGCGAGGTTGGTGAGGACCGTGTCGTAGATCCGGCCGAGTCCCTTGGGGGCGAAGGTCCGCTCGAAGAAGCCCCCGATGCCGCCCGCGCCGTTCCACACGCTGGTGACGACCACCCGCGCCTTGCCCTCGCCGGCCGGGGTGACCCGCCATGTCGTGACCATGGAGGAGTTGCGGTCCTTCTCGACCAGCTCGCCGTCGGTGGGCTCGGTGACCTCCATGAGGCAGTCGCGGATGCGCTTGCTGGTGGCCTGGAGCTTCCAGTGGACGAGGGTGCCCTCGCCGTCGCCGCCCTCGCGCACCTCGTACTCGCTGAAGTGCTCCGAAAGGATCTTTCCGCGCGTGCCGTTGTAGTCGGCCAGTGCGTCGAAGACGTCGTCCGGCTGTGCCGCGATGATCCGCTCCGTGGTCGCCTCGACCTGCGCCATTGCTTCCTCCAGCACTTGGTTTCTCGGGGAGTTCAGGGAGAGCCAACCACCCTGCGCTCCGGCCCCCCAAATCGGGTCCCCGCCCAGGGCGCGCTCAGCCCGGCAGGAGGCGCAGCGAGAGCCACAGCGCGAGGGTCGACAGGACGAGGGCGGCGGGGGTGGTGAGCAGGCCGAGGACGGTGAACTCCTTGAGGCCGACGCGGTGTTGGTGCTGGTGGGCGATGCGGCGCCAGAGCAGGGTGGCGAGGGAGCCTGCGTAGGTGAGGTTGGGCCCGATGTTCACGCCGATGAGTACGGCGAGGACCGCGCCGGGGCCGGAGGGCGCGGCCAGCGGGACCAGGGCGAGGACGGCGGGCAGGTTGTTGATGACGTTGGCGAGGAGCGCGGCGAGGGCGGCGGTGCCCAGCAGCGCGGGCAGGGCGGTGCCGTCGGGCAGCACCCGCCCGAGCGCGTCGCCGAGGCCGTTGTCGACCACGGCCCGCACGACGACGCCGAGAGCGAGGACGAAGGCGAGGAACGGCAGCGAGGTGGCGCGCACGATCGCGGCGGGGGTCGTGCGCCGCCGCACGAGGGCGCGCACGGTGAGCACGCCCGCGCCGGCCGCGGCGGCCCAGGCCGGGTCGACGCCGACGGTGGAGGCGACCGCGAACCCGGCGAGCGTGGCCGCGACGGTCACCAGGGCGAAGCGCGGCATCCGAGGGGGCTCCGCGCTCTCGTCGGCGTCGGTCGGGGCGTCGAGGTCGGCGGCGAAGTAGCGCCGGAAGACGGCGTACTCGACCGCGATGGCGACCAGCCACGGCAAGGTCATCAGGAGCGCGAAGCGCGTGAAGCTCAGGCCGGTGGCGGTGAACGCGAGGAGGTTCGTCAGGTTGGAGACCGGGAGCAGCAGGGACGCGGTGTTCGAGAGGTGGGCGCTCGCGTAGACGTGCGGCCGGGGCCGGGCGCCCATGCGGGTGGCGGTGGCGAAGACCACCGGGGTGAGCAGGACCACGGTGGCGTCCAGGCTCAGCGCCGCGGTGATCACCGAGGCCAGGCCGAAGACGGCGGCGAGCAGCCGGCGGGGCCGTCCGCCGGCCCGGCGCGCCATCCAGGTGCCGCAGGCGTGGAAGAGCCCCTCGTCGGCGCAGAGCTTGGCGAGCACGAGTACGGCGGCCAGGAAGCCGATCACCGGCCCGAGCCGGGCCGCCTCGTCGCGCACGTCGGCCGGCGTGATCGCGCCGGCCGCGATCACGACGGCGGCGGCCGGTACGGCGAAGACGGCCTCGGGGCGCCCGAAGGGACGCACGACGGCACAGATCAGGACGACGGCCAGGGCGGCGACGGACAGGAACTCGACGGGCATGCGTCCGATCATGCATCGTGCGTTCGCCCCGCCCGTCACCGGACCCGGTGATTCCGTTAGTGCGTGTCGGCTGTCGGGCGGCACGCCTCCGGCGCGACGAGGCGCTCTCCCCGCTCGGGGCACGGAGCTGCGGGTCGCACGATCAAGGGAACGTATGTTCTATTCTGGGGTCAGTGCTACCGAGGAGGCGTCATGCGCTGGGAGAATCTCTCCGACGGGCCGCGTCAGGGCACCGCCGATCCCGCGCTGTTCGGCGCGGACGCGGTGACGACACGGACGTTCGACACCCCCGAGTTCGCCGGGATCACCTTCCACGAGATCCGGGCCCGCTCGATCGTGAACCGCGTGCCGGGTGCCTCCCGCATGCCGTTCGAATGGACGGTCAACCCGTACCGGGGCTGCACGCACGCGTGCGTCTACTGTTTCGCCCGCAAGACCCACAGCTATCTGGACCTGGACACCGGACTCGGGTTCGACAGCCAGATCGTCGTCAAGGTCAACGCCGCCGAGCTGCTGCGGCGCCAGCTGGCCTCGCCCCGCTGGCACGGCGACCACATCGCCATGGGCACGAACGTCGACTGCTACCAGCGCGCCGAGGGCCGCTACCGCCTCATGCCGGGGATCATCGCGGCGCTGCGCGACCGGGGCAACCCCTTCTCCATCCTGACGAAGGGCACGCTCATCCTGCGCGACCTCGATCTGCTGCGGCAGGCCGCCGCGGTGACCGACGTCGGCATCTCCGTCTCCGTCGGCTTCATCGACCAGGAGCTGTGGCGCACCGTCGAGCCGGGCACGCCCGCCCCCGAGCGGCGCCTGGACGTCGTGCGCACCCTGACCGGCCACGGCATCGGCTGCGGGGTCCTGATGGCGCCGGTGATCCCCTTCCTCGGCGACCACCCCGATCAGCTACGCGCCACGGTGCGGGCCATCGCCGCGTCCGGGGCGACCTCCGTGACACCACTCGTCCTGCACCTGCGGCCCGGCGCCCGGGAGTGGTTCATGGCGTGGGTGGGCACGCACCACCCCCACCTGGTGCGCCGCTACGAGCGGCTGTACGCGGAGGGCGCCTACGCCCCCAAGTGGTACCAGCGGCGCGTCACACGGCAGGTGCACGAACTGGCGGAGGAGTTCGGCATCGGCCCCACGCGCGCGGGCGCCCCGCGCCGCGTACGGGCACCCGAGGAGCCGGCGGCCGGGCCCACACAGCTCACACTGCTGTAGGCGGCGGGGCCGCCGAGGCACCGGCGTGCTCCTTTCAGGTACTTCATCGGCGCAACCGCGACCCCGCGGCCGTGATGTCCGGGACGATGCGCCAGAGGTCGTGGCGGGCACGGCCCGCACCCTCGTCCTGGGAAGCCGATGAAGAAAAGCGCCGTCGCCCTCTGTTCCCTCACCGCGCTCACCGCGCTCGTCGGGCCGGCCGTCGCCGCGCCGCCCCTTTCCGAGCGGGCGCGCGCCGCGCACGCCCCGCTCGCGTGGCAGGCGTGCCCCACGAAGGCCCACCCCTCGCTGCAATGCGCCTCGCTGAAGGTCCCGCTCGACCACCGGGAGCCGGACGGCGAGCAGATCACCCTCGCCCTGTCGCGCGTACCGCACACCGCGGACACGTTCCAGGGGCCGCTCCTGGTGAACCCCGGCGGTCCGGGGGCCGGCGGCCTCACCATGGCCGGCTTCGTGGCGAACGCGCTGCCGAAGAACGTGGCCGCGCAGTACGACGTCATCGGCTTCGACCCGCGCGGCGTCGGCCGGAGCAGACCGGCCCTCAACTGCCGCCCCGGGCACTTCGCCCCCGTCCGGCCCGACAGCCTTCCGCGCACGCCCGCCCTGGAGCGGGCCAACCTCGACCGGGCCCGCGCCTTCGCCCGGGGATGCGCGGCGAAGCACGGGCACGTCCTGCCGTTCATCGACACGGTGAGCACGGTGCAGGACATGGACGCGATCCGCGCGGCCGTCGGCGCCGAGCGGCTCAACTACTTCGGCTACTCGTACGGCACCTACCTGGGCGCCGTCTACGGAAAGCTGTACCCGCACCGGGTGCGCCGCATGGCGCTGGACTCCCTGGTCGACCCCGCGGGCGTCTGGTACGAGGGGAACCTGCGCCAGGATCACGCCTTCGACGCCCGGCACAAGGCGCTCATGGCCTGGATCGCCCGGCACGACACGGCGTACCGGCTCGGCAAGGACCCCGCCCGGATCGAGGCCAAGTGGTACGCGATGCGCGACGCGCTCGCCCGCAGGCCCGCGGGCAAGAAGGTGGGCGCCGCCGAACTGGAGGACACCTTCCTGCCCGGTGGCTACTTCAACGGCTACTGGCCGCGCCTGGCCGAGGCGTTCGCCGCGTACACGAACCACAAGGACGCCGGTCCGCTCCTCAAGGCGTACGAGGGCCTCGGCGCCACCGACGCGGCGGGCGAGAACAGCTACAGCGTCTATACGGCCATCCAGTGCCGCGACGCGCTGTGGCCCCGCTCCTGGGAGACGTGGCGCGAGGACAACGCCCGGACGTACGCGAAGGCACCGTTCTCCACCTGGAACAACGCCTGGTACAACGCGCCGTGCGCCTTCTGGCCGACGTACCACCTCAGCCAGCCCGACGTCTCCAACTCCGCCCTCCCGCCGGTCCTGTTGCTCCAGGCCACCGACGACCCCGCCACGCCGTACGAGGGCGCCGTCACCCTGCACCGCAAGCTGGCCGGCTCCCGCCTCGTGGTCGAGCGGGGCGGCGGCAACCACGGCGTCTCACTGCGCGGGAACGACTGCCTCGACCGGCACCTGACGGCCTACCTGGCGAGCGGCGAGGTGCCGGACGGGGGCGGCGCGCCGATCGCCGAGGCGGACGCCGTGTGCGACGCGCCGCCCGAGCCGAAGCCGGCCCGCGCCGGGCACGGCCCCGCCGGCGGCGGGCGCGGGGCATCGGCGGTGCCCTGGCCCGTCCCGCGGGTCCGGGCGGACTGACCCGCGTCGGCGTCCGAGGCGCGGCAGGTCCGGCGGGCCGTGGCGAACGGCCGCTGGGCCCGCCTCACTCCGGCAGCCGCGCCAGTGCCGCCGCCGCTGCCGCCGCGAGCCGGGGGTGGGCCCGGGCCTCGCTCAGCACCGGGCGGGCCCGCGCGTCGCCCAGGGCGCCGAGTCCCTCCACGCAGGCGAGGGCGATCTTGCCGTAGGGGTCGTGCGGGGCGAGCCTGCGGCGCAGGGTGGTGATCAGCGCCGGGGCCGACTCGGGGGCGCGCAGCTCCGTGAGCAGCCGCACCGGGTGGAGGGCGTAGGCGACGCGGAGTTCGTTCGTCGCGAGGGCCGCTGCCGCGCGGGCGGTGCGCGGGTCGCCGAGGCGGGCCAGGGCGTGGGCCGCGGCGGCGCAGCGCGGCGGATCGCGGTGGTTGAGGAAGAGGACGAGCGACTCGAAGGCCCTGCGGTCGCCGGCGACACCGAGCCGCACCGCCGCCAACTCCCGCGCCCACAGCGGGCGGCCGGGGGAGACCAGCACCTCGGCCAGCTCGTCGAGGTCGCCGGTCGCGGCCAGCTTCTCGTACTCCCGCGAGGCCCCCGCCTCACGGCGTAAACGCTCCACCACCGTGCGCAACTCCTCATCCATGGCCGCGAGCCTAAGCCTTGCGCGCCGGTCGCGACGTAGATCACAGGGATCGGGGATCCGGACGGGCTGGCGCGCTCGTTACCCGGCGGTTAATCTCATGTGAGCGGGGCACACTCCCCGTGAGCACCTCCTCATGACGGCCTGGTGACGCAGCCGTCATGGATGCACGTCGGTTCGGTACCGCGGACATCCCGGATCTTTCCGGTTGTCCGCCCCAGTACGGCATGGCTCCGGGACAGAGCCGGCCGGCCTCACCGGGCGTGGGCGCAGCGACGCCGCCCGGACACGACACCCGCCTTCCCGCACGCCCCGCGACAGTCACGTGTCCGCGTGCGCCCCTCAGTCGTCACTCTCTTACCAGGAGTCCACACATGGACACTCCCCTGAACACGGTCGCCGTCATCGGTCTGGGCACCATGGGCACCGGAATCGCCGAGGTCCTGGCCCGCGCGGGCCGCGAGGTCATCGGCATCGACATCAGCCAGGCGGCGGCCACGCGGGCGGTGGCGTCCCTGGAGGCCTCCACCGCGCGGGCCGTGCGCCGCGAGAAGCTCACCGACGAGGAGCGGCGCGACGTCCTCGCCCGGTTCCGCACCTTCACCGACCCCCGGGCCGCGGCCGAGGCCGATCTGGTGATCGAGGTTGTCCCGGAGTCGTACGAGATCAAGCAGCAGGTCATCCGGGAGCTGGACGGTGTGGTGCGTCCCGAGACGATCATCGCGACCGGCACCAACGCGCTGTCCGTGACCCGGCTCGCCGCGGAATCGGCGCGCCCCGAGCGCGTGTTGGGCCTGCACTTCTTCAACCCGGCGCCCGCGATGAAGCTCGTCGAGGTCGTCTCGTCCGTGCTGACCTCCCCCGCCGCCGTCGCCTCGGTGACCGA
This sequence comes from Streptomyces sp. NPDC005898, assembly GCF_040629635.1. Classification (NCBI taxonomy): domain Bacteria; kingdom Bacillati; phylum Actinomycetota; class Actinomycetes; order Kitasatosporales; family Streptomycetaceae; genus Streptomyces; species Streptomyces sp. NPDC005898. The sequence goes on from NZ_JBEXWC010000001.1 coordinate 619,473, forward strand.
GCTGGCGCAGGCCCTCGGCAAGGAGCCCGTCGCGGTCGGCGACCGGCCCGGCTTCGTCGCCGACGGGCTGCTCTTCGGCTACCTCAACCAGGCCGCAGCGATGTACGAGGCGAAGTACGCCTCCCGCGAGGACATCGACGCGGCGATGCGGCTGGGCTGCGGCCTGCCGATGGGTCCGCTCGCGCTGCTCGACCTGATCGGCGTGGACACCGCCCGCACCGTCCTCGAGGCCATGTACGCCGAGTCGCACGACCGGCTGCACGCGCCCGCCCCGATCCTCAAGCAGCTCAGCGAGGCCGGCCTGACCGGCCGCAAGGCGGGCCGAGGCTTCTACACCTACGCCGCGCCCGGCAGCGCGGACGTGGTGCCCGACGCCCTGACCCCGCTCGCGGGCGAGGGGCGCGTCGAGGGCCGCCCGGTGCGCTCCGTGGGCGTCGCCGGTTCGGGGACGATGGCGTCCGGCATCGCGGAGGTCTTCGCCAAGGCCGGTTACGACGTGGTCCTCGCCGCCCGCACCGACGAGAAGGCGCAGACGGCCAAGGCCCGGATCGGCAAGTCCCTCGCGCGCTCCGTGGACAAGGGAAGGATGACGGCCGAGGCCGCCGCCCTGACGCTGGAGCGGATCACCCCGGCCGGTTCCTACGAGGCGTTCGCCGACGTGGACCTGGCGCTGGAGGCCGTCGCCGAGGACCTGGAGGTCAAGCAGCAGCTCTTCCAGGCGCTCGACAAGGTCTGCAAGCCCGGCGCGATCCTCGCGACCACGACGTCCTCGTTGCCGGTGGTGGCCTGCGCCCGCGCCACCACGCGCCCGCGCGACGTGATCGGCATGCACTTCTTCAACCCGGCCCCGGCGATGAAGCTGGTCGAGGTGGTCCGCACCGTGCTGACCGCGGACGACGTGCACGCCACGGTCCGCGAGGTGTGCGCACGCGTCCGCAAGCACCCGGTGGACTGCGGCGACCGCGCCGGCTTCATCGTGAACGCGCTGCTGTTCCCCTACCTCAACAACGCGATCAAGATGGTCCAGGAGCACTACGCCTCGCTCGACGACATCGACGCCGCGATGAAGCTCGGCGGCGGCTACCCCATGGGGCCCTTCGAGCTCCTGGACGTCGTCGGCCTGGATGTCTCGCTGGCCATCGAGAAGGTGCTGCACCGCGAGTTCCGCGACCCGGGGCTGGCCCCCGCGCCGCTGCTCGAACACCTGGTGGCCGCGGGCTGCCTCGGCCGCAAGACGGGCCGTGGCTTCCGCGAATATGCCCGGCGCTGAGCCGGCCGGAGGGCGGCTGGGGGCGCGGGCGGACTGGGGCGGGCTGCTCGGGCCTCCGGGCGGCCCCGTCCCTCCGGAGCACCGCACCGCGCGTATGCAGTACGTTCGTGGCATGTCCAAGGCCGCCAAGACCTCGCGCACGCCCGCCACGCCCGACGCCCCGGAGAGCGCCGCGGGCAGCCGCGCCGCCGCCCAACGGCTCAAGATGCGCAGGGAGCTGGCGGCCGCGGCCATGGAGCTGTTCGCGACCAAGGGGTACGAGGCGACGACGGTCGACGAGATCGCCGCGGCCGCCGGCGTCGCCCGCCGGACCTTCTTCCGGCACTTCCGCTCCAAGGAAGAGGCGATCTTCCCGGACCACGACGACACCCTGATCCGCGCGGAGGCGGTGCTCAACGCGGCGCCCCCGCACGAGCACCCGCTGGACACGGTGTGCCGCGGCATCAAGGAGGTCATGAAGATGTACGCGGCCTCCCCCGCGGTCTCCGTGGAGCGCTACCGCCTCACCCGCGAGGTCCCCACGCTCCGCGAGCGCGAGATCGCCTCGGTGGCCCGCTACGAGAGGCTGTTCACCCGCTATCTCCTCGGCCACTTCGACGAGCACGCGCACCACGACGGCAACGACGACCCGCTGCTCGCCGAGGTGGCGGCCTCCGCGGTGGTCACCGCCCACAACCACGTCCTGCGGCGCTGGCTGCGGGCGGGCGGGCAGGGCGACGTGGAGAGCCAGCTGGACCACGCCTTCGCGATCGTGCGGCGCACCTTCGGCACGGGCATCGGCGCCGGGCGCGACACCCTGCCCCCGGCGGGCGCGCCGACGGCGTCCGTCCACGGTGAGGTCCTGGTCACGGTGGCACGGACGGACGCCCCGCTGGACGAGGTCATGCGGACCATCGAGAAGGCGCTCAGAGAGCGCGCGTCTTAGCCCTTTTTCGCCTAGTTCGTCCTGAGCTTTTGAGGGGCCGCTACCGGCTGGTAGCGGCCCCTTCGCCATGTCGCCACCCCCTCTGACCTGCACTGATCGATCATCGGTCAAAAATTAGTGGCACCCAGTGTCTTGCCGACTGGCACGCGGTGCCATACGTTGATGTTGTCCGGGCGGCCGGCGTACAGAGATCCTCCGTACACCGGCTGTCCCCGCAAGCCCCGGCTTGTGCGCCCGGACGCCTGCGTCACAGGCACCTCCCACGCCCCACCAAGGCGTCGCCGAGCACCACCCTTCGCCGAACCGACGGCACACCTCCCCCACACCACCAGCACCCCGACGCAACCCTCAAGCAGCGCTACCGCAGAGCGCTTCTTCGCCGGAGGCAACACCGTGAAGGAAATCCTGGACGCGATCCAGTCGCAGGACGCCAAGTCCGCCGACTTCGCCGCTCTCCCCCTGCCCGACTCGTACCGCGCGATCACCGTGCACAAGGACGAGACGGAGATGTTCGCCGGTCTGGAGACCCGCGAGAAGGACCCGCGCAAGTCGATCCACCTGGACGACGTGCCGGTCCCCGAACTCGGCCCCGGCGAGGCCCTGGTGGCCGTCATGGCCTCCTCCGTGAACTACAACTCCGTGTGGACCTCGATCTTCGAGCCGGTCTCCACCTTCAGCTTCCTGGAGCGCTACGGCCGCCTGAGCGAGCTGACCAAGCGGCACGACCTGCCGTACCACATCATCGGCTCCGACCTGGCGGGCGTGGTGCTGCGCACCGGCCCCGGCGTGAACTCCTGGAAGCCCGGTGACGAGGTCGTCGCGCACTGTCTGAGCGTCGAGCTGGAGTCCTCCGACGGCCACAACGACACGATGCTCGACCCCGAGCAGCGCATCTGGGGCTTCGAGACCAACTTCGGCGGCCTCGCCGAGATCGCGCTCGTCAAGTCCAACCAGCTCATGCCGAAGCCGGACCACCTGAGCTGGGAGGAGGCCGCCTCCCCCGGCCTGGTGAACTCCACCGCCTACCGCCAGCTGGTCTCCCGCAACGGCGCCGCCATGAAGCAGGGCGACAACGTCCTGATCTGGGGCGCGAGCGGCGGACTCGGCTCGTACGCCACGCAGTTCGCGCTGGCCGGCGGCGCCAACCCCATCTGCGTGGTCAGCAGCCCCCAGAAGGCGGAGATCTGCCGCGCCATGGGCGCCGACGCGATCATCGACCGCAACGCAGAGGGCTACAAGTTCTGGAAGGACGAGCGCACCCAGGACCCCAAGGAGTGGAAGCGCTTCGGCAAGCGCATCCGCGAACTCACCGGCGGCGAGGACATCGACATCGTCTTCGAGCACCCCGGCCGCGAGACCTTCGGCGCCTCCGTCTACGTCACCCGCAAGGGCGGCACCATCACCACCTGCGCCTCGACCTCGGGCTACATGCACGAGTACGACAACCGCTACCTGTGGATGTCCCTCAAGCGCATCATCGGCTCCCACTTCGCGAACTACCGCGAGGCGTGGGAGGCCAACCGCCTGATCGCCAAGGGCAAGATCCACCCGACGCTCTCCAAGGTGTACTCCCTGGAGGACACCGGCCAGGCCGCCTACGACGTGCACCGCAACCTCCACCAGGGCAAGGTCGGCGTCCTCGCCCTCGCCCCCCAGGAGGGCCTCGGCGTGCGCAACCCGGAGAAGCGGGCGAAGCACATCGACGCCATCAACCGCTTCCGCAACGTCTGAACGCCCTAAGGAGCAGCGGGACATGACAGAGCGCCAGAAGGACCGGCCGTGGCTCATGCGGACGTACGCCGGTCATTCCACGGCGGAGGCGTCCAACGAGTTGTACCGGCGCAACCTCGCCAAGGGTCAGACGGGCCTGTCGGTCGCGTTCGACCTGCCCACCCAGACCGGCTACGACCCCGACCACATCCTCGCCCGTGGCGAGGTCGGCCGGGTCGGCGTACCGGTCTCCCACCTCGGCGACATGCGACGGCTGTTCCAGGACATCCCCCTGGAGCAGATGAACACCTCGATGACGATCAACGCCACCGCCATGTGGCTGCTGGCGCTCTACCAGGTGGTCGCCGAGGAGCAGGGCGCGGACATCACCAAGCTCCAGGGGACGACGCAGAACGACATCGTCAAGGAGTACCTCTCTCGCGGGACGCACGTCTTCCCGCCGGTGCCCTCCCTGCGCCTGACCACCGACATGATCACGTACACGGTGGCCCACCTCCCCAGGTGGAACCCCATCAACATCTGCAGCTACCACCTCCAGGAGGCGGGGGCCACACCGGTCCAGGAGATCGCGTACGCGATGTCCACCGCCATCGCGGTTCTCGATGCCGTACGCGACTCGGGGCAGGTTCCCGAGGAGAAGTTCGGGGACGTCGTGGCCCGCATCTCCTTCTTTGTGAACGCGGGTGTCCGCTTCATCGAGGAGATGTGCAAGATGCGGGCGTTCAGGCGGATCTGGGATCAGGTCACGCGCGAGCGGTACGGCATCGAGAACCCCAAACAGCGCCGGTTCCGCTACGGCGTGCAGGTCAACTCCCTCGGTCTGACCGAGGCGCAGCCCGAGAACAACGTCCAGCGCATCGTGCTCGAAATGCTGGCCGTCACGCTCTCCAAGGACGCCCGCGCGCGTGCCGTGCAGCTGCCGGCCTGGAACGAGGCGCTGGGGCTGCCGAGGCCCTGGGACCAGCAGTGGTCCCTGCGCATCCAGCAGGTCCTCGCGCACGAGAGCGACCTGCTGGAGTACGAGGACATCTTCGACGGCTCGCACGTCGTGGAGGCCAAGGTCGCCTCCCTGGTCGAGGAGTCCCTCGCGGAGATGGACCGCATCGAGCGGATGGGCGGCGCGATGGCCGCCGTCGAGTCGGGCTACCTGAAGTCCCAGCTCGTCTCCTCGCACGCCGAGCGCCGGGCGCGCATCGAGTCCGGCGAGGAGAAGATCGTCGGCGTGAACTCGTACGAGTCGACCGAACCGAGTCCGCTCACCGCCGACCTGGACGGGGCGATCATGACGGTCGACCCGGCGGTCGAGGCGCGCGTGGTGAGCGCCCTCAAGGACTGGCGCGACAACCGCTACCAGCCGCCGTTCAACCACCCCCGCCCCTGCAAGGCCCTGGAGCGGCTCAAGGAAGTCGCCGCGGGAACGGGCAACCTCATGGAGGCCACCCTGGAGTGCGCGCGCGCCGGCGTGACGACCGGCGAGTGGGCCGGCGCCCTGCGGGAGGTCTTCGGCGAGTTCCGGGCGCCCACGGGCGTCTCCAGCGCTCCGGTCGCCGTCACCGCCGAGGCGGGCACGCCGCTCGCCCTGGTCCGCGAGAAGGTCGCAAAGACGGCCGCGGACCTCGGCGTCGGCAAGCTGCGCTTCCTGGTGGGCAAGCCGGGGCTCGACGGCCACTCCAACGGCGCCGAGCAGATCGCGGTGCGCGCGCGGGACGCCGGCTTCGAGGTGGTCTACCAGGGGATCAGGCTCACGCCCGAGCAGATCGTCGACGCGGCGCTCGCCGAGGACGTGCACGCGGTGGGCCTGTCGATCCTCTCCGGTTCGCACGCCGAACTCGTGCCGGACGTGCTGGTGCGCCTGCGCGAGGCGGGGGCGCGCGACATCCCCGTCATCGCGGGCGGCATCATCCCCCACAGCGACGCCGAGGACCTGCTGGCGGCGGGTGTCGCCGCCGTCTTCACGCCCAAGGACTTCGGCATCACGGAGATCATCGGCCGTATCGTCGACGAGATCCGGAAAGCGAACAAGCTCGACCCTCTGGAGGTCCCCGCATGACCCACCCCGTGAACCGGCTGCGCCCCCGCCGCTCGTGTCTGGCGGTCCCCGGCTCGAACCCGCGCTTCCTGGAGAAGGCCCAGGGCCTGCCGGCCGACCAGGTCTTCCTCGACCTGGAGGACGCCTGCGCGCCGCTCGCCAAGCCGGAGGCCCGGCACACCATCGTCAAGTTCCTCAACGAGGGCGACTGGACGGGCAAGACGCGGGTCGTGCGCGTCAACGACTGGACGACCGAGTGGACCTACCGCGACGTCGTGACCGTCGTCGAGGGCGCGGGCCAGAACCTCGACTGCATCATGCTGCCGAAGGTGCAGACGGCCGATCAGGTCGTCGCCCTCGACCTGCTGCTCACCCAGATCGAGAAGACGGTCGGCCTGGAGGTCGGCAAGATCGGCATCGAGGCGCAGATCGAGAACGCGCGCGGCCTCAACAACGTCAACGCCATCGCCGAGGCCTCCCCGCGCGTGGAGACGATCATTTTCGGCCCGGCCGACTTCATGGCCTCCATCAACATGAAGTCCCTGGTCGTCGGCGAGCAGCCGCCCGGTTACCCCGCGGACGCCTACCACTTCATCCTGATGAAGATCCTGATGGCCGCCCGCGCCAACAACCTCCAGGCGATCGACGGCCCCTACCTCCAGATCAAGAACGTCGACGGCTACCGCGAGGTCGCGAACCGCGCCGCCGCCCTCGGTTTCGACGGCAAGTGGGTCCTGCACCCCGGCCAGGTGGAGGCCGCCAACGAGGTCTTCTCGCCCTCGCAGGAGGACTTCGACCACGCCGAGCTGATCCTGGACGCGTACGAGTACTACACGTCCGAGGCGGGCGGCAAGAAGGGCTCGGCGATGCTCGGCGACGAGATGATCGACGAGGCCAGCCGGAAGATGGCCCTGGTCATCTCCGGGAAGGGCCGTGCGGCCGGAATGACCCGCACGTCCACGTTCGAGGCCCCGGAGGCGTAAGACACCATGCAGTTCGGCCGCACCTACGAAGAGTTCGAAGTCGGCGCCGTGTACAAGCACTGGCCCGGAAAGACGGTCACCGAGTACGACGACCACCTCTTCTGCCTGCTCACCATGAACCATCACCCCCTCCACATGGACAGCAACTACGCGGAGAAGACGACCGACTTCGGCAAGAACGTCGTCGTGGGCAACTACATCTACTCGCTGCTCCTCGGCATGTCCGTGCCCGATGTCTCCGGCAAGGCCATCGCCAACCTGGAGGTCGAGTCGCTCAAGCACGTGGCGCCGACCTTCCACGGCGACACCATCTACGGCGAGACGACCGTCCTGGACAAGACGCCCTCGAAGTCCAAGAGCGACCGCGGGATCGTCCACGTGGAGACCAGGGGCTACAAGCAGGACGGCACCCTGGTCTGCGTGTTCCGCCGCAAGGTGATGGTGCCCACCGAGACGTACATCAAGGAGCGCGGCGGCGAGCAGCCCGGCCGCCCGGAGCCGAAGAGCCAGGAGAAGTAGCCATGAGCCGACTCGCCCAGACCGCCGGTCTCACCGACGTCCAGCAGGAGATCCTGGCCACCGTCCGGGACTTCGTCGACAAGGAGATCATCCCTGTCGCGACCCAGCTCGAACACCGTGACGAGTACCCCCAGCAGATCGTGGACGGCCTCAAGGAGTTGGGCCTGTTCGGCCTGATGATCCCCGAGGAGTACGGCGGTCTGGGCGAGTCGCTGCTCACGTACGCGCTGTGCGTCGAGGAGATCGCGCGTGGCTGGATGTCGGTCTCCGGCATCATCAACACCCACTTCATCGTCGCCTACATGCTCAAGCAGCACGGCACGCAGGAGCAGCGGGAGACCTTCCTGCCCCGGATGGCGGCCGGCGAGGTGCGCGGGGCGTTCTCCATGTCGGAGCCGGGGCTCGGCTCCGATGTGTCGGCCATCACGTCCAAGGGCGTGCGGGACGGCGACGACTACGTCCTGAACGGCCAGAAGATGTGGCTCACCAACGGCGGAACGTCCACTTTGGTGGCTGTTCTGTGCCGAAGTGACGAAGGACACCCCGAGGGCACGGCGCCCCACAAGTCGATGACGACGTTCCTCGTGGAGAAGGAGCCCGGCTTCGGCGAGGTCCGGCCCGGTCTGACCATCCCGGGCAAGATCGACAAGATGGGCTACAAGGGCGTCGACACGACCGAGCTCATCATGGACGACCTGCGAATTCCGGCCAATCGGGTGCTCGGCGGTACCACCGGCCGAGGGTTTTACCAAATGATGGACGGTGTCGAGGTCGGCCGGGTGAATGTCGCGGCACGTGGCTGCGGCGTCGCTCAGCGTGCGTTCGAACTGGGCGTCTCGTATGCCCAGCAACGCCACACTTTCGGCAAGCCGATCGCCCAGCACCAGGCGATTCAGTTCAAGTTGGCCGAGATGGCCACCAAGGTCGAGGCCGCCCATGCGATGATGGTGAACGCGGCACGCAAAAAGGACTCCGGGGAGCGAAACGACCTCGAAGCAGGGATGGCGAAGTACCTCGCCTCCGAGTACTGCAAGGAAGTCGTCGAGGACGCGTTCCGGATTCACGGCGGCTACGGCTTCTCGAAGGAGTACGAGATCGAGCGCCTCTACCGGGAGGCGCCGATGCTGCTGATCGGTGAAGGTACCGCCGAGATCCAGAAAATGATCATTGGTCGTCGACTGCTCGAAGAGTATCGGTTCCAGGGCTAGATGCCCGGTTTGGGGCGTTTTCTTCGCGAGGAAGATCACACCCTGTCAACACTCTTCGGCCGTCGACTCGGCTTCCTCGCTTGCCCAGTTGCGGCTCGCAACCGATACCATCCGGAGAAAGCCGCCGTCCCCCGTATCACCGCGCGGCATCATCCGCTACGAAGGTCATCCATGCCCCACAGCCAAACCTCTGCATCACGCGACGGCATTCTTCAGGGACGCCTTGCTCGCGGAGCATCGCCGTGGCTCCTGCCGACCGTCGCCACCGCGGCACTCAGCCTCGTCCGCGCGCGCCGCTCCAAGGGCGCCGCGGCCGTCGCCGTTCCCGCCACCGCTCTGGCGGCGGGAATGCTGTGGTTCTTCCGCGACCCCGAGCGCGAGATCGCTCAGGGCCGGGTCATCTCCCCCGCCGACGGCGTGGTGCAGAGCATCATGCCGTGGAAGGACGGGCGGACCCGCGTCGCCATCTTCATGAGCCCGCTGAACGTCCACGTCAACCGCGCCCCCCTCGCGGGCACGGTGACGTCCGTGGAACACATCCCCGGCGGGTTCGTCCCGGCGTTCAACAAGGAGAGCGAGAACAACGAGCGCGTTGTCTGGCACTTCGACACCGAGCTCGGCGACATCGAGATGATCCAGATCGCGGGCGCGGTCGCCCGGCGCATCGTGCCCTACGTGCCCCAGGGCACGAAGGTGGAGCAGGGCGAGCGGATCGGCCTGATCCGCTTCGGCTCGCGCGTCGACATCTACCTCCCCGAGGGTGTCGAGGCGGACGTCGAGGTCGGGCAGAAGACCATTGCAGGGGTGACTCGCATTGACCGTGGTTGATCCCGAGACACAGGCCGGCTGGGTGCCGGAGGCGGGGATGCGGGACGACGAGTCCCTCGACGGCGACGAGATGCCGCTGTCCATGCGCCTGTCGATAGCGGACACCCTCACGCTCGGCAACGCCACGTGCGGGTTCATGGCGGTGTACTTCACCACCACGGGCATCCTCATCCCGTATGTCCAGGGCAGCACCGAGAGCGGCATGGCGCGGCACTCCGCCGCGACCGCCGTGATCCTCATGCTCTGCGCGGCCGTCTTCGACCTCTTCGACGGGCTCGTGGCCCGCAAGCTGCGGTCCTCGCCGATGGGCGCCGAGCTGGACAACCTCTCGGACCTGATCAGCTTCGGTCTGGCCCCCGCGTACTTCGTGCTCGTCTACGGCATGGTCGCCGACGACGCGCACCAGCGGGTGGCGGCGGTGGGTGCGATCGTGGTGCTCCTGGCGGTGGTGCTGCGGCTCGCGCGGTTCAGTTGCGTGACCGTGAAGGACGGCACCTTCCAGGGCATGCCCTCGCCCTTCGGGGCGCTGACGGTCGTCTCGATCGTGCTCCTGGAGCTGCCCTTCGTGGCGACGCTCCTCGCGATCATCGGCACGGCGTGGCTCATGGTCAGCCGCGTGGAGTACCCCAAGCCGCGCGGCCCCCTCGCGGTGGCCATGCTCGCGTGGATCGTCGCGGCCATGGGGCTGCTCGCGGCCTGGGCGTTCGACGCGCCGGGCGGCCAGCTGCTCCTGCAGACCGGCTGCGCGCTCCAGGCGGTCCTCGGCGCGGTGATCCCCCTGTTCGCCACGGCCCGCAGGGTGAACAACTTCCGCGACAACCGGCGTGAGGCCCGAGCGGCGCAGTTGCCGTAGCGGCGCCTGTACGTGGCCCAGGGGGGCCTGAACCGTATGGTTCAGGCCCCCTTCGCGTACCGTCAGCCCCCGGTGCTGTACCCCTTCGCCGCCGGTGACGCGCTCGGCGCGCGGACCACCTTCATGCCGCCCGTCGCCTTCTTGTCCGGCCGGAGGATCACGCTCTCCCTGGACGAGGGGGCCTTCGGGTCGGTGAAGTCCTGGGTGACGCCGAAGCCGGAGTCGAACGAGTCCAGGGTCAGCAGCGCCTTGCCGACGCCCTCGCGCGTGAGGTCCTTGTCCTCGCACGCCTTCTTCAGTGCCTCCCCGAAGACGGAGGCCGCCGTCCAGCCCGCGACGACGCCGTTGTCGAGGGAGTCCTTCGGGTGGGCCTTGCGGTAGTCGGCGACGAGCTTCTTCGCCGCGGCCGTGTCCGCGCCGATGGGCAGGGTGGGCGAGGCGACGTAGTAGTTCTTCTCCAGGGCGGGCCCGGACTGCGTGGCCAGGAGCTGCGGGGCGAACGCCGAGTTGTTGCCGATGACCGGGACGTCGAAGCGGCCCGCCGCGGCGACGCCGACCAGGGACGCCGCCTGGCGCGGGCCCGCGCTGACCACGACGCCCTTGACGCCGGCCTTCTTCAGGGCGGAGACCTGGGCGGTCATGTCGTTGTCCGTCGGTTTGATCTTCTGCTCGACGACCGTGAGGCCCGCCTTCTCCGCCATGTGCTTCGAGCCCTTCAGGGCGCTCTCGCCGTAGTCGCCCTCGAAGTAGACGTGCCCGAGCTTGTCGCCCTTCTTGAGGCCCTTCTCCTTCATCAGGAAGTCGATCGCGTTGATCGTCTCCAGGTCGTACGTGGAGCCGATGACCCGTACGTACGGGTCGCCGAGCAGGTTCGCCGACCAGGCCTGGGGCAGCACCAGGCCTTTGTCGCCGGCGATGCGCTGCTTGACGGCGGCCACGAACGGCGAGCCGATGAACTGGGCGAAGCCGAGCACCTTCGGCTCCAGCTCGGTGTAGGCGGCGACGGCCTTCTGCGGGTCGTAGCCGTGGTCGCGGACGGTCAGCTTCAGCTTGTGGCCGCAGATGCCGCCGTCCTCGTTGGTCTGGTCGACGTAGAGCTGCTGGGCCTGGGTGACGCTCTTGCCGAGGGTGGCGTAGACGCCGGTCATGTCGGTGAGCACGCCCAGGTTGATGGTCCTGCCGGAGATGCCCTCGCCGGTCTTGACCCCGCCGGCCGCCTTTTCGCCGTCGTCGCCGTCCTGGGCCTTGGAACTGCACGCCGCGAGGGCGAGGAGGGCGGCGAGCGCGGTGGCGGCCGCCGTGGCCCTGGTCAGTGCGTTCATGCTGTCTCCCCTGGAGTGCCTGAAGTAGCTGGAGTGCCGGAAGTAGCTGGAGTGGCTGGAGTGTCTGGCGTGGGTTTGTCGCGTCGGGCGGCGAGCCGGACCAGGCCGCCGGGCAGGAAGAGGACCACCGCCACGACGGCGGCGCCGTACAGGTACCGGGACGCCTCGCCCGGTGAGACCCCGCCGGCGCCCGGGGCCGAGACGAGGGGCAGCGCGTCGCTGTAGCGGGTCAGCAGCTGCGGCAGCAGGGAGACCAGGGCAGCGCCCGCGACCGCGCCGGAGACCGAGCCGAGGCCACCGATGACGATCATGGCGAGGTACTCCAGGGAGAGCGTCATGCCGAAGTAGTCGGGCACGGTCCGCTGGAAGACCAGGGCGAGCAGCACCCCGGCGAGGCCCGCGTACATCGACGACAGGACGAAGACGCCGGCGCGGTAGCGGGCCACCGGGACGCCGATGACACCGGCGGCGACGCGGTGGTCGCGGATGGCGTTCATGGCGCGTCCGGGGCGCCCGCGCAGCACTCCCCCGGCGAACAGCCCGCAGCCCAGGAGCAGCACGAGACCGGCGTACCAGAGCTTCTCGGCGGAGCCGAACGGCACGGCGGCGACGACGGTCTCGCTCTCGTCGAAGGTGAGGCCGAAGAGGCGCAGGGGCGGTACGTCACGCCCCGTGGAGCCGCCGGTCAGGTCGTGGGAGTTGAACAGCACGTGCTGCCCGATGAAGATCAGCGCGAGGGTGGCGATGCCGAGGTAGGCGCCGCGCAGGCGGCCCGCGATGGGGCTGAAGAGCCCGCCCGCGAGCCCGGAGAGGGCCACCGCGAGCACGGCGGCGAGCCCCGTCGGCAGCCCCAGCCCCGTCAGGCCGTCGCCGCCGTCCCCGGCGAGGACGCAGTAGCCGTAGGCGCCGACGGCGAGGAAGAAGGCGTGCCCCATGGAGAGCTGGCCGGTCGCGCCGGTGAGGAGGTTGATGCCGATCGCGCCGATGGCCGCGGCCATCGCGAACAGGCCCGCCTGGAGCCAGAAGCGGTCCAGGTAGAAGGGCAGGGCGAGCAGCAGGAGGGTGCCGGCCGCCCAGAGGTACGTACGGCGGTCGACGGCCGGGGCGCGGCGGCGGGAGCGCGTCGCGGGGGTGTGGGTGTCAGACACGGGCGAGTTCCTTCGTGCCGAAGAGCCCGGCGGGCCGGATGAGCAGGATCACGGTCATCACCAGATAGGGCGCGAGGTCGCCGAGGCCGCGGCCGAGGAAGGTCAGCTCGCTCTGGTAGCCGGTGGCGAGGGACTCGGTGACGCCGACGACGAGGCCGCCGACGAGGGCGCCGGTGGTGGAGTCCAGGCCGCCGAGGATCGCGGCGGGGAAGGCCTTCAGGGCGGCCAGCGAGGTCGCGCGCTCCAGGCCCGGTGTGGGGAAGACCGTGAGGAAGAGCGCGGCCACGGCGGCCAGCGCGCCCGCCACGGCCCACGCGCCGAGCGAGACGCGGCCGAGGCGTACGCCCATCAGGGCGGCGGTCTCGGGGCTCTCGGCGGCGGCGCGCATGGCCACGCCCCAGGAGGTGTGGCGGAAGGCGAGCAGGAAGGCGGTGATGAGCAGGGCCGCCGCGACGAACGCGGCGATCCGGGTGTGGGCGAGGGAGATCGGGCCGAGGCTCAGCACGTCGTCGCCCCAGGGGTCGCCGAGCGGCAGGACGTCGGTGCCCAGGCGCCGGGTCAGCTCGGTGGTCAGCAGGATGTCGACGCCGATGGTGACGATGGCGAGCACGCTGGGGTCGGTGCCCCGGTAGCGGCGTATGACGAGGAACTCGACGGCCGCGCCGACCACGGCGGCGCCCGCGACGCCGACGAGCAGCGCCGGCCAGAAGCCGAGGTCGTCGTGGAGGGAGGCGGTGAGGTAGCCGCCCGCGAGGAGCAGGGAGGCGTGGGCGAAGTTCACCACCTCGGTGGCGCGGAAGATGACGACGAAGCCGAGGGCGATGAGGGCGTAGACGGAGCCCATCGACAGGCCGTTGAGGAGGAGTTCGGTGAAGGTGGTCATGAGCGGGCGCCCCCCTCGTCGGACCGGCCGTCCGGACCGTCGGTGCGGTCGCCCTCGCCGAGGTAGGCGCGGATGACCGCCGGGTCGTTCTGTACGTCGGTGGGGGCGCCGTCGGCGATGCGGCGCCCGAAGTCCAGTACGGTCACCGTGTCCGCGAGCCGCATCACCACCCCCATGTCGTGTTCCACCAGGACGATCGAGATGCCGAGGCTGTCGCGGACGCCCGCGATGACGGCGGCCGTGCGGCGCCGTTCGTCGGCGGTCATGCCCGCGACCGGCTCGTCCAGGAGCAGCAGGCGGGGCTCCATGCACAGGGCGCGGGCCAGTTCGGCGAGTTTGCGCTGACCGTAGGGCAGGGACCCGGCGGGCTGGTCGAGCCGGTGCTCCAGGCCGACGAACGCGGCGATCTCGCGGACGCGTTCGCGGTGGCGGCGCTCCTCGCGGGCAGCGGCGGGAAGCCGCAGCCCGGCGGCGACGAAACCGGTGCGGGTCAGGCGGTGGCGGCCGAGGAGCAGGCTGTCGGCGACCGTGGCGCGCGGCGGCAGGGCGAGGTTCTGGAAGATCCGGGCGACGCCGAGCCCGGCGATCCGGTGCGGGCGCATGCCGGTCAGTTCGTGCGCACCGAAGCGGACGCTGCCGCTGGTGGCGCGGTAGACGCCGGAAAGGACGTTGAAGCACGTCGACTTGCCCGCGCCGTTGGGTCCGATGAGGGCGTGCACGGTGCCGGGGCGGACGGTGAAGCCGACGGCGTCCAGCGCGGTGAGCCCGGCGAAGCGGACGGTCAGGTCGCGCACCTCCAGGGGCGGTACGGGCCGCGCGGTCACCGGCCGGCCGCCCAGCGGGGCAGCGCCGGCAGGGTGCCGAGGCCCCGGTTCGCGTCGGCCGCCGCGTCCTCGTCCACCACGCCGAGGTAGCGGCGGCGCACCTCGTCGGAGGCGGCCAGCTCGTCGGCCGGGCCGGCCAGGGCGACCTCGCCGACGTCGAGGACGTACGCGTGGGAGGCGAGCCGCAGCGCGATCGCGGCGTTCTGCTCCACGAGCAGCACGGAGGTGCCCTGGGCGTTGATCTCCCGGACGGTGTCGGCGATGCGGGCGGCCATCAGCGGGGCGAGGCCGAGGGACGGCTCGTCCAACAGGAGCAGGCGCGGCGCGGCCATCAGGGCCCTGCCGACCGCGAGCATCTGCTGCTCGCCGCCGGACAGCAGCCCCGCGCGCTGGGCGGCGCGCTCGGCGAGGACCGGGAACAGCTCGTGGACGCGGCGCAGGGCGGCCGCCTTGGCGGCGCGTGAGCCGGTGGCGCCGAGCGCCCCGGCGCGCAGGTTGTCGGCGACGGTCATCCGGGCGAACACCTGCCTGCCCTCCGGGACGTGGGAGATGCCGGCGGCCACGACGCGGTCGGGCGCCCACGTGTCGACGCGGGTGCCGTCGAAGTGGACGCTGCCCGAGGTGAGCGTCCCGCCCTGGAAGGCGAGGGTGCGCGAGAGAGCGCGCAGGAGCGTCGACTTGCCCGCGCCGTTGCCGCCGAGCACGGCGACGACGGTGCCGTCCGGCACGTCCAGCGAGACGCGGCGCAGGGCGCGCACGGGGCCGTAGCCGACGGACACCTCCCGTACGGCGAGTCCGGAACCTCGTATGTCGTGACCGCCCACGTACCAGCCCTCCGTTCCGCGCGGCCGGCGGCCGTCGCGTGGCGCTCACCCCAGCACCGCGGGAGCGGCCCGTCCACGGGCAGCGGGGGAAACGCTGCGGGGGACCAGCGGCGGCGCCCCGGCGTTGTGCACGCGCACAACACCGCGTGTCAGGGGCCTGCGGGCGGGGCCCGGCCCGTGGCATCCTCCGCTCCGAGGGCGTCCTGGAGCGTGGCGACGGGAGATCCATGACCGGGTTGGCGGGAGATCAGGACCGGGTGGGCGGGCGGGCGGCGGCCGGGGGCGCGCACGGGCGCAGGCCGCGGACCGGGCACGACTGGAGGCTCCTGAAGGAGGCGTGCACGGCGCTGCTCCCCCGGGTGCCCGAGCTGGTCGACGAGCATCTGCGGCAGCTGTCCGAGCACTCCCCGGTCTTCGGCCGCGTCCTGCCGCACGACGTGCACTGGCGCGAGGCCGAGGAGGCCATGCGGATCGGCATCGAGGCGATCTCGGCGCCGCGGGCCTCACCGCGCCGGGATCTGGAGCACGCGGAGGAGGCGGGCCGGCGCCGGGCCCAGCAGGGCCTGCCGCTGGACCTGTTGGTGCACTCGTACCGCAACGCGGGCTATCTGGTGTGGGACTCGCTCCTGGAAGGGGCGGCGGGCAGGGAACCCGAGAAGCTGGCGGTCCTGATGCGGTCGGCGACGATGGTGTGGTCGGCGGTCGACGCGCAGGCGGCGGTGGCGTCCGACGCGTACCGGGCCACGGAGCTGGAGCTGCGGCGGCGCACCGACGAGCAGTTGCAGGCGCTGCTCGACGCGCTCCTGGAGGGCGACGCGGCGCCGGGGCTCGCGGCGCGCGCGGCGGCCGGTCTCGACCTGCCCGAGCACGGCCCGTACGCGGTGGTGGTGCTGCGCGTGGAGCGGCGGGACGGGCGGGAGGCGTTCCACCGGCAGATCCAGCGGCCGGGGTTCCGTTTCGTCTGGCGGATGCGGACGGACTGCGAGGTCGGGGTGGTCGCGCTCGGCGCGGGTGAGGGGCTCGACGGGCTGGCCCGGCTGCTCGACGGGCGGTGCCCCGGGCCCGGCGGGATCAGCCCCGTGGTGGGAGGTCTGGCCGGCCTCGGCCACGCGCGGCGGCTCGCGGCGCTGGCGCTGCGCACCTGTCCGCCGGACGCGACGGGCATCGTGCGCCTGGACCAGCGGATGCCGTCCGCGCTGGTGGTGAGCCAGCCGGAGCTGGCGGGGCGCCTGGTGGCGGACGTGCTCGGCGAGGTCCTCGCGCTGGAACCGGCCGACCGCGCGGTCCTGTTGGAGACGCTGGAGGCGTGGCTGGCGTGCGAGGGCTCGGCGGGCCGGGCGGCTGCCCGCCTGTACTGCCACCGCAACACGGTCTTCAACCGCCTGCGCCGCCTGGAACAGCTCACGGCCCGCTCGCTGGCCAGACCCAGGGACCTGGTGGAGGTGGCGCTGGCACTGGAGGCGCACCGGCTGACGCCGGGGTAGGCACGCGGTCTATCCCGCGTGCCCCGGCCCGTCGAGCCAGGCCAGCGCGGCCGCCGTCAGCGCGGTGACGCCGGTGGTGAGGGTCGGCTCGACCAGCGGTGCGAAGAACGGCGAGTGGTTCGAGGGGATGTCCCGCTCGAAGGTGCCCGCTCGCCGCGCCGCGATCACCTCGTCGGGGTCGGCGCCGCCGAACAGCCAGTAGCAGAGCGGGACGTGCGGGCCGGCCGAGGTCGCGAAGACGCCGACGTCCTCGCTGCCGGTGACCTGGCCGGGGTCCACGATGCGCTCGTCGCCGAGGACGGCTCCGATCGCCGCCGTCGTCCTGGCGAGGGCGTCGGCGTCGTTCGTCACGACGGGGAACGCCTCGATCTCGGTGATCTCCGGTTCCCGCACCGCCCCGGCCGTGACCGCCTCGCCCTTGATGATCCGCTCGACGGCCGCGAGGATCTTGGTGCGGACCTCGGGCGTGTAGGTACGGATGTTGAGCTGCAGCTCGGCCTCGTCGGGAATGATGTTGTGCTTGGTGCCCGCCCGCAGCGCACCGACCGTGAGCACGGCGGTCTCGCCGCCCGCGATCTCCCGGGACACCACCGTCTGGAGCCGCAGCACGGTGGACGCGGCCATGACGACGGGGTCGACGGTGGTCTCCGGGCGCGAGCCGTGTCCGCCCCTGCCGAACATCCGCACCCGCAGGGCGTCGGTCGCCGCGAAGGCGGGCCCCGCGTGCGCGCCGATCAGACCGGCGGGCAGCGGAGCGACATGCTGGCCGAGGACGACGTCGGGCGTGCCGAACCGCTCGTAGAAGCGGTCCTCGAGCATCTTCTCCGCGCCCCGCCCGACCTCCTCGGCCGGCTGGAAGGCCGCGACGAGCCGGCCGGACCAGTCGGCGCGCGCGTCGGCGAGCAGCTTCAGCGCGCCGATCAGACAGGTCACGTGCATGTCGTGGCCGCAGGCGTGCATCACGCCGTCGGTGCCGGACGCGTACGGCAGCCCGGTGGCCTCCGTCAGCGGGAGGGCGTCCATGTCGGCGCGCAGCAGGACGGTGGGGCCCGGCCCGTTCTCCAGGACGGCGACCACACCCGTGCGGCCCACCCCGGTGGTGACCTCGTACCCGTACGAGGTCGCGCGGCGGGCGACCTCGGCGGCGGTGCGGTGCTCCTCGAAGGACAACTCGGGGTGGGCGTGCAGATCACGGTAGAGGTCGGCGAGGTCGCCCTTGAGGGCGTCGAGGCCGAGCAGGGCGGTCGGAGTCCGTTCGGCGGCGGTCATGTCGCGCTCCTGTCCTGGGGTACGTCCGCCACCCTACGTACGGCCCCCGGCCCCGCCGACGACCCGCGCACCCGGCGCCCGTCCTGGCGCGCCACCGGATCCGCCGGGCCGGCGGGCTCAGACCAGGTAGTCCCGCCCCAGGGTCTCCGCCAGTTCCTCCAGGATGGGGCCCGCCTCCGCGATGCAGCGCGCCACGTCCGGCTCGATGTCCGTGAGGGCGTAGGCGCGGCGGATGCCCGCCTTGCCGAGGGCCTCCGGGGGCAGCGCGAGGCGGCCGCAGACCGCGACGACCTCGATGCCCGCGGCGCGGGCGGCCGCGGCCACCCCGGCGGGCGCCTTGCCGTGCAGCGTCTGCTCGTCCAGCGAGCCCTCGCCGGTGATCACCAGGGTGGCCCGCTCCAGCGCGGGGGCGAACCCCAGGACGTCCAGCATGACCTCGATGCCCGGTCGGAAGCTCGCCCCGAGCCCGACGAGCGCGCCGTAGCCGATGCCGCCCGCGGCGCCCGCGCCCGGTGACTGCGCGTGCTCGGCCGCCTTGGGGCCGATGGCCTTCTCCAGGACCGTGGCGAAGTGGGCGAGCGCCGCGTCGAGCGCGGCGACGTCCTCGGGGCCGGCCCCCTTCTGCGGCCCGTACACGGCGGGCGCGCCCTTCGGCCCGGTCAGCGGGTTGTCGACATCGCTGGCGAGCACGATGTCGACGTCCTTCAGACGCGGGTCCAGGCCCGCCAGATCGGCGGTGGCCAGCTCCTTGAGCGGACCGCCGCCCGGCGCGACGGGCTCGCCGTCGGCGTCCAGGAAGCGCGCGCCGAGCGCGGCCAGCATGCCCGCGCCGCCGTCGGTCGTGGCGCTGCCGCCGACGCCGAAGACGATGCTGCGGGCCCCCGCGTCGAGGGCGGCGCGGATCAGCTCGCCGGAGCCGTACGTGGTGGCGGTGAGCGGCGCGAAGACGCCCTCGGGGAGCAGCTGGAGGCCCGAGGCCTCGGCCATCTCCACCACGGCGGTGCCGTCCTTCAGCGCGTACGCGGCCGTGACCTCGTCGCCGAGCGGCCCCGTGACCCGTACCTCCCGGCGCTCGAAGCCCCCCGCCACGGCCGCGGCGACCGTGCCGTCGCCGCCGTCGGCGACCGGCAGCGCCTCGACCACCACGCCGGGGGCGGCGCGGTGGAGCCCGGCCGTCACCCGCTCGGCGACCTGTACGGCCGTGAGTGAGCCCTTGAACTTGTCCGCGGCGATGAGCACGTGCTGCGCCTGCTCGCGCGCCGTGTGCCGATCACGCCGCGCCTGCTGCTCGCGTCCCGTGGTCCTTGCAGCGTCCGCCACCTTGCGTTCCCCTTGCTTTCGGCCTTGCTCGTGTCAAGGCAGTCGCGCCGCTGCGACCTTAACCGCCGAAGGGGCCGCCTGCCCATGGCCGCCCGCGGAGCGGGACGGCGAAACAGGGGCGAATGGGCGTATCCGCGCCCGTTCGGGGACGGTCGGCGCGAGGCGGGCGACGTGCGGGCGTCGGCGTTACCCTTCCCCGATGACCACTGAGGACTACACCAGGTACATCGCGGGTCTGCCGCGCGTGCTCGTCGGCGCGGCCGCCCTCTTCCGGGACGCGGGGGGCAAGGTCCTTCTCGTCGAGCCCAATTACCGCGAGGGCTGGGCGCTGCCCGGCGGGACCGTCGAGTCCGACGACGGGGAGACGCCCCGCCAGGGGGCGCGCAGGGAGACGGCCGAGGAGATCGGTCTCGACGTCACCCTCGGGCGGCTGCTCGCGGTGGACTGGGTGCCGCCGGCCGGACAGCCGCGGCCGCCGCTGGTGGCCTATCTGTACGACGGCGGGGTGCTGGACGCGGAGCAGCTGAAGGCGATCAGGCTCCAGGAGGCGGAGCTGCTGTCCTGGCGTCTGGTGGCCCCCAAGGAGCTCGCCGGGCTGCTGCCCGACGAGCTGGGCCGGCGTGTCGCCGCCGCGCTCGACGTCCTGGAGCGGGGTGAGGGCACGGTGGAGCTGGAGGACGGCTACCGGGCCGGCTGACCCGGCGCCCGGCCGCCCGTCTCAGAACAGCGCGTCGGCGCCGCCGCCCAGGGCTCCGCCCTCGAAGGCGAGCAGTTGCTGCTTGCGGTCGAGTCCGCCGCCGTAGCCGGTCAGGTTGCCGTTGGCGCCGACGACGCGGTGGCAGGGGACGATGACGCTGATCGGGTTCTTGCCGTTGGCCAGTCCGACCGCGCGGGAGGCGCCGGGCCTGCCGAGGAGCCCGGCGAGTTCGCCGTACGTACGGATCTCGCCGTAGGGGATGCGCAGCAGCTCGTCCCAGACCAGGCGCTGGAACGGCGTGCCGTCGAGCCGCAGCGGCAGGTCGAACTCCTTCAACTCCCCGGCGAAATACGCCTGGAGCTGGCTGATCGCCTCGCCGAAGGGCGCCGGGTCGCGGTCGCCGAAGGTCTCCTGCGCGGGTCGGTGGCGCTGTTCGGTCATGTACAGGCCGCTCAGGACGCCGTCGGTGGCGACGAGGGTGAGCGGCCCGTAGGGGCTGTCGAGGACGGTGTGCAGGCGTTCCATGGTCATGTCCCTTTACGCGGGGATGGAGTTGATCGGGTGGTCGTCGGTGGCCCACAGGTACTGCACCGCGTACGCCCGCCAGGGCCGCCAGGCGGCGGCGCGCGCGGTGAGCGCGGCCGGGGTGTGCGGCAGGCCGAGATCCCGCGCACTGCGCCGGATCCCGAGGTCGGTGGGGAGGAAGGCGTCGGGGTCGCCGAGGGCGCGCATCGCGATGGCCTCGACCGTCCAGGGCCCGAAGCCTGGCAGCTCGGTGAGGCGGGCGCGGGCCTCGCCCCAGTCGCTCTCCGCGCCGAGCCGCAGGCTGCCGTCGGCGAGGTGGCCGACGAGCGTGGTCAGGGTGGTGCGGCGGCTGCGGGGCAGGGCGAGGGCCTCGGGGTCGAGGGCGGCCAGGGCCCGCGGGGCGGGGAAGAGGTGGGTGAGGCCGCCTTCGGGGTCCTCGACTCGCTCGCCGTGCGCGAGCACCAGGCGCGCGGCGTGGGTGCGGGCGGCGGCCGTGGAGACCTGCTGGCCGAGGACGGCCCGCACGGCGAACTCCGCCTCGTCGACGGTGCGCGGCACGCGCCGTCCGGGCGCCTTGTCGACGAGCGGCGCAAGCAGCGGGTCGCCGCGCAGCTGGTCGTCGACGGCGACCGGATCGGCGTCCAGGTCGAGCAGGCGGCGGCAGCGGCTGATGGCGTTGGTCAGGTCGCGCGGGTCGGTCAGGCTCAGCCGGCAGCCGATGTGGTCGGGGTGCGGGGTGAGGGCGACGACTCCGTGCCCGTAGGGCAGGCGCAGGGTCCTGCGGTAGGCGCCGTCGCGCCACTCCTCGACGCCGGGCACGCCGGTCGCGACGAGGTGCCCGAAGAGGTTGTCGGGGTTGAGCGGGGCGCGGAACGGCAGGCGCAGCGAGAGGACGCCCGGCGTCGCGCGGGCCCTTTCCCCGAGCCGCTTCGGGGCGCGGGCGCGCAGCTCGCCGGGGGCGAGGGCGAAGACCTCCCGGACCGTGTCGTTGAAGGTGCGGATCGAGGAGAACCCGGCGGAGAAGGCGATGTCCGCCATCGGCAGCGCGGTCGTCTCGATGAGCAGCCGCGCGGTCTGGGCGCGCTGCGCGCGGGCGAGCGCGAGCGGTCCGGCGCCCAGCTCGGCGAGCAGCTGCCGCTCGACCTGGCGGGCGCTGTAGCCGAGGCGGGCGGCGAGGCCGGGCACGCCCTCGCGGTCGACGACCCCGTCGGCGATGAGGCGCATGGCGCGGGCCACGAGGTCGGCCCGCTGGTTCCACTCGGGCGAGCCGGGCGTGCTGTCCGGGCGGCAGCGCTTGCAGGCGCGGAACCCGGCCTGCTGGCAGGCGGCGGCGCTCGGGTAGAACGTCATGTTCTCGGCCTTCGGCGGCACGACCGGGCAGCTGGGGCGGCAGTAGATGCGGGTGGTGAGGACGGCGGTGTAGAACCAGCCGTCGAAACGGGCGTCCTTCGACCGGACGGCACGTACACACCGCTCGGTGTCGTGGTGCATACGGCGCTCGGTGTCGGGGTGCACGCGGGTCGCGGTGTCGGGGTGCATGCGGGCAAGCATGTCGGATTCCTCCGGGCGTGACTGGCGAGAATCCGACATCTACCTCAGGGGCGCCCTAGGCGTCCTCGGCGGCCAGCGCGGCGGCGAACGCGTCGTGGGCGGCCCGGTCGAAGAGGACGAACCGCACCTCGTCGAAGAGCGCCGGATCGGCGGCCTCCCGCACGGCCTTGACGGCGATGCGGGCCGCGTCGTCCAGCGGCCAGCGGTAGACGCCCGTGGAGATGGCGGGGAAGGCGACGGTGCGCGCCCCCAGCTCGGCGGCGACCCGCAGGGACTCGCGGTGGCAGGAGGCGAGCAGCTCGGAGCGGTCCTGTGACGCGGACCAGACGGGCCCCACGGTGTGGATGACGTGTCCGGCGTCGAGCCGTCCGGCGACGGTGGCCACGGCGTGCCCGGTGGGCAGCCCCTTGCCGTGGGAGGTGGCGCGCAGGCGTCGGCAGGCGGCGAGGATCTCGGGGCCGCCGCGCCGGTGGATGGCGCCGTCGACGCCGCCCCCGCCGAGGAGGGAGGAGTTGGCGGCGTTGACGATGGCGTCGGCGCGCTGGCGCGTGATGTCGCCCTCGACGAGTGTGATGGGCACGGTCACCGGGCTCTCCTCGGGGGACGGTTCAGGCATCGCGCAGCCTCTTCCACACGGCCTTCGCGGCGTTGTGCCCGGACATGCCGTGCACACCGGGGCCCGGCGGCGTCGCGGACGAGCAGAGGAACACCGCCGGGTGCTTGGTCCCGTACGGGAAGAGGGAGGGCTTGGGCCGCAGCAGCAGTTGCAGTCCGCTCGCGGCGCCGCAGGCGATGTCGCCGCCCACGTAGTTGGCGTTGCGTGCGGCGAGTTGGGGCGGGCCCGCCGTGGCGCGGGCGAGGACGCGGTCGCGGAAGCCGGGCGCGAACCGTTCCAGCTGGCGCTCGATCGCGTCGGTCAGGTCCCCGTCCCAGCCGTTCGGCACATGACCGTACGCCCAGAAGACGTGCTTGCCCTCGGGGGCGCGCGAGGGGTCGGCGACACCGGGCTGCACGGTGATCAGGAACGGCGCGTCGGGGGCGCGCCCCGCGCGGGACGCCGCGTGCAGCGCCGCGCCGATCTCCTCCTTGCTCGCGCCGACCTGCACGGTGCCCGCGGCCCGGGCTTCCTCGGCGGTCCAGGGGACGGGGCCGTCGAGGGCGTAGTCGACCTTGAAGACGCTCGCCCCGTAGCGGAAGCCGTCGTAGGCGTTGCCGAGGCCGGCGATGCGGGCGAGCGCGGCCGGGGAGGTGTCGAAGACGTAGGCCCGGGCGGGAGGCAGGTCGTCGAGCCTTCTGACCTCGTAGTCCGTGTGGACGCTGCCGCCGAGGTCCGTCAGGTACGCGGTGAGCGCGTCGGAGAGGGACTGGGAGCCGCCGCGGGCGACCGGCCAGCCCCGGGCGTGCGCGGCCAGCGCGAAGACCATGCCGACGCCGCCGGTGACGATGCCGTCGAGCGGTGCGATGACGTGGGCGACGAGGCCGGCGAACAGGGCGCGGGCCCGCTCGTCGCGAAAGCGCCGCATCAGCCAGGTCGAGGGGGGCAGGCCCACGAGTCCGAAGCGGGCGAGGGTGACCGGGTCGCGGGGCAGCGAACTCATGGGCAGGGACATGAAGTCCCGTAGCAGCGTGTCCCACTTGGGGAGGAAGGGCTTCACCAGGCGGCGGTACGTCCCCGCGTCGCGCGGCCCGAACGAGGCGGCGGTCTCGGCGACGGAGCGGGACAGCACGGCGGCGCTGCCGTCGGGGAAGGGGTGGGCCATGGGCAGCCTCGCGTGCAGCCATTCGAGGCCGTACCGCTCCAAGGGCATGGCGCGGAACGCCGGGGAGTTGACGCCCAGCGGGTGGGCGGCGGAGCAGGGGTCGTGCCGGAACCCGGGCAGGGTCAGCTCCTCGGTGCGCGCCCCGCCCCCCACGGTGCTCCTGGCCTCGAAGACGGCCACGGAGAACCCGCGACGGGCCAGCTCGACGGCGGCGGTCAGCCCGTTCGGCCCCGCGCCCACGACGACGGCATCAAGCATCGACGGCACCTTCGGACTCCTTTGTCAGCCGATGGCCACTGGCGCCCAGGATAGGCCGCGGCGCCGGGGCCATCGCCGCCGCGGCGCCGTTCACGACTCCGATCGCCCGGGGCGGGCGGTCGGGCTCAGGTCCCGCTCGGCCGGGCGTCCCCGGTGAAGGCCTGTCGGGTGGCGTTCTCGCCTGTGAGCAGGTCCACCACGCGGCGGGCCGTGGCCGCGTCCCGCGCCGCGGTGAACGGCAGGGCGTTCCCCCCGGCGATCTTGAACGGCTCGCCCGTCCGCGTCAGGGCGGCACCCCCCGCCTCCGTGACGAGCAGCAGCCCGGCGGCGTGGTCCCAGGCCAGCTCCCACGAGAACGCCACCGCGTCCAACTCCCCCTTCGCCACGGCGAGGTATTCGAGACCCGCCGACCCGCACGGCCGGGGGCGCACTCCTTGCGTCCACAGGCCGAGCAGCGCGTGCTTCTGCTCCTCGGTGGTGAAGTCGGGGTGGGAGGTGGCCACTTCCAGCTCCTCGCCCGGCCGGGGCGACCCCGCGGTCAGCGGCCGCCCGTCCAGCCAGGCACCCTTGCCGCGCACGGCGACGGCCATCTCGCCGAGCGCCGGCGCGTACGTCCAGGACGCCAGGACCTCGCCGCGCACCGCGAGGGCCACGAGCATGCAGAATCCGGGGTCGCCCCGCACGAACTGCCGGGTCCCGTCGACGGGGTCGACGATCCACACCGGGGCGTCACCCCGTATCGCCTCGTACGTGGCGGGGTCGGCGTGCACCGCTTCCTCGCCGACGACGACCGAGCCCGGCAGGAGGGCGGGCAGGTCGACGGTGAGCTGCTCCTCCGCCCGGCGGTCGGCGATCGTCACGACGTCGTGCGGGCCGCTCTTCTCCACGACGTCGCCCTCGGCGAGCTGCCGGAAGCGGGGGGTCACCTCGGTGGCGGCGGCCCTTCGCAGCGCCTCCTCCACGTCGCCTGTGCCGTGCGTCAAGAACTCTTCGATCATGCGTCCATGAGAGCATGCCGCGCTGACAGCGCGTGGGGGCTCCCCCAACCGGGGGTTTCCTCCGTGTGAACGCTTGTCGGCGTTGTGGGTGTTCTTGCCCGCCGCTTCGCGGCGGATGTTTCCCACCCACCCACCCGTTTACCCCGCATGGGGCCGTTGGCGTAGGGGCAGCGGGGTTACCGTCCCACCGCATATCCCTGCATTCCTCGCGCGTTCGCCGCGCCCGAGAGCAGGCCGGTGTGCGGGTCCCGTGCCACCGCGCACAGGCGGCCCTCCGACCACGCGCCCGCGACCAGCACGTCATGCCCGCGCCGCCGCAGCTCCACCACCACCTCGGGGACCGTGCGGGACTCCACCGTCACGCTTCCGGGCCGCATCCCTCGGGGGTGGAAGGACCCGGGGAAGCTGTCCGTGTGCCAGCTCGGCGCGTCGATCGCGCCCTGGAGGTCGAGGCCGCCGCGCACCGGGTCCCGCAGCACCACCCCGAGGAAGAAGTGCACCTGCCACTGGTCCTGCTGGTCGCCCCCGGGCGTGCCGAAGGCCATGACCGGGACGCCGTCCTTCAGCGCCAGCGACGGCGTCAGCGTGGTCCGGGGGCGCCGGCCCGGCGTCAGGGAGTTCGGCAGCCCCTCCTCCAGCCACGCCATCTGCAACCGCGTACCCAGCGGAAAGCCGAGTTCCGGCACGACGGGGTTGGACTGGAGCCAGCCGCCGCTGGGGGTCGCGGAGAGCATGTTCCCCCAGCGGTCGACGACGTCGAGATGGCAGGTGTCGCCCCGCGTCCCGCCGTCCCCGGCCACGGTCGGCTCGCCGGCCCCGGCCCCCGCGTCGAATCCCCGCCCCGCTCCCTCCCCCGAGGCCACCGCGAGGGCGTGCGCGGAGAGTCTCGGCCGCCGCCCGCCGGGCGCGCCGGGCCGCAGCTCGTACGAGGCCGTGTCGTCGATCAGCGCCCGCCGCCGCGCGTTGTACGTGTCCGAGAGCAGGTCGGGGACGGGCACGTCCCGCGCACCGCCCGCCCCGGCGTCGCCGTACCAGGCCTCGCGGTCCGCCATGGCCAGTTTGCAGCCCTCGACCAGGAGATGGACGTAGTCGGCGGATCCGTACGCGGGCAGCTCGGCGACGTCACGCGGCAGCAGCGCCAGCTGCTGGAGGAAGGCGGGGCCCTGGCTCCAGGCGCCGGCCTTGCACAGGGTCCAGCCGTTCCAGTCGTACGTGACCGGGTCCTCGTAGGACGCGGACCAGCCGCGCAGATCCGCCGCCGAGAGCGTTCCCGTGTGCCGCTCTCCGCTCGTGTCCATGGTGGGCCGCGCGGCCTGCCGCACGAGCGCCTCGGCGATGAACCCGCTCCGCCACACCTCGCGCGCGGCGTCGATCACCGCGCCCCGGGACGCCCCCTTCCCGGCTCCGGCCGCCGCCTCCGCGAGCAGCCGCCGCCAGGTCGCCGCGAGCGCCGGGTTGCGGAACAGCCTTCCCGGGCGGGGCGGTTCGTCGCCGGTGGGGCCCTCGCGCAGATACACCTCGGCGGACGAGGGCCACTCCTTCACGAACAGTTCCCTTACGGTCTTCACCGTCTCGGTGACGCGCTCGACGGGTGCGTGGCCGTCCTCCGCGTACCCGATGGCGTACGTGAGGACATCGGCGAGGGACTTCGTGCCGTGGTCGCGCAGGAGCAGCATCCAGGCGTCGAAGGCGCCGGGCACGGCGGCGGCGAGCGGTCCGGTGCCGGGCACGAGGTCGAGCCCGAGGGAGCGGTAGTGGGCCACGGTGGCGCCGGCGGGCGCGGGGCCCTGCCCGCAGAGCACCCGCACCCGGCCGCCCGCGGGCGCGAGGAGGATCGGCACCTCGCCTGCGGGGCCGTTGAGATGGGGCTCGACCACGTGCAGGACGAACCCGGCGGCGACGGCGGCGTCGAAGGCGTTGCCGCCGTCCTCCAGGACGGCCATCGCCGACTGCGAGGCGAGCCAGTGGGTGGACGACACCATGCCGAAGGTGCCCTGGAGCGTGGGGCGGGTCGTGAACATAGGGCCTGTCACCTCGTGTTCTGTAACCGTCGGCCGTCGGCCGAATGATCAGCGGTCAGCGGTCAGGAGCGTAGTGGCCGGGGCGGCGGGGCTTTCCTTGCTCTCACGACAGGAGTGCGGAATGTTGTTACCATCCGGATGTTGCGGGCATCTGGTTGTTTCCCCCCGTCTCGGCGTCCTCTCCAGAAGGGCTGACATGGCGACTCGGCGTCTGTACATGGTCAGGCACGGTGCGGCGGACGCCTTCGGGGCGCTCACCGAAGTGGGGCGGCGCCAGACGGAGTTGCTCGCGGAGCGCCTCGCCCGGCTGCCGATCGACGCGGTGTGGCACTCGCCGATGCCCCGGGCGGTGTCCTCGGCCCGGCTCATCGGCGAGCGGCTGAGCGGGGTCCCCGTACGGGAGGCGCCCGAGCTGACCGACTACATCCCGCACGTGCCGCGGAAGCCACCGGCGGCCTGGGCCGGGGTGTTCGACGGCTACGACCCGGTGGAGGCCGCCAGGGGCGAGCGCCTCGCCGACGCGCTGACGGACCGGTTCGCCCGCCCCGCCGACACCGAGACGCTCGAGGTGCTGGTCACCCACGCCTACCAGGTGGCGTGGCTGCTGCGGCACGCCCTGGACGCTCCGCGTGAGCGCTGGCTGGGGATGAGCTGCGGGAACGCGGCGGTGACGGCCATCGAGTACTACACCGGCGCGGCCCCCTCGCTCGTGGTGTACAACGACATGAGCCACCTCCCCGCGAACCTCCGCTGGACGGGCTTCGGGCCGGGCGCCCGGCCCTGAGCGACTGAGCGAAGCCCCCGCCGGACGCGAGCAGTTGAACAGAGCCCCGTCCGCACGAGGGCGGGGCGCGGGGCCCGGCCGCTTCCTCCGGTCTGCGCAGCCGAACACTTCTCGTCACGCGTCGCGCCCCGGCCGTACAGTGCCCGGAACGTGACAGGACGGCCCCCGGGCCTCCCGGGTGCAGCCCGTGGCCGGTCGCGAGGGCCCTGAGATCGAGGAGGGGCCTTGGAGAGTCTGCCTTCAGCACCGGAGGGCGTCCGCCGACGGTTGCCGCGCCCGGCCGAACTCGCGCCTCTGCTGCGCCCGCGGCGCCCGGGGGGCGGTGGGGCCCGGCGGCTCGCGGCCGCCGCCGATGTGGCGGACCTGAGGGCGCTCGCCCGCCGCCGTACGCCCAGAGCCGTCTTCGACTACACGGACGGCGCCGCCGGCGAGGAGCTGTCGCTGGCCCGCAACCGGTCGGCCTTCCGCCGGATGGAGTTCCGGCCCGCCGTCCTGCGGGACGTCTCGGCGGTCGACACCTCGACGGTCCTGCTCGGTGAGGCGTCCGCTCTCCCGATCGCGCTGGCCCCGACCGGCTTCACGCGGATGATGCACCACGAGGGTGAGATCGCCGTGGCCCGGGCGGCCGCCGCCCACGGCGTGCCCTACACGCTGTCGACGATGGGCACGACGGCCGCCGGGCCGCTGGCCGCCGCCGTGCCCGGCGTCCGCCGCTGGTTCCAGCTGTACTTGTGGCGCGACCGGGCGCGCAGCCTCGACCTGGTGCGCGGTGCCGCCGAGGCCGGGTACGAGGCGCTGATGCTGACCGTGGACACACCGGTCGCGGGGTCGCGATTGCGCGATGTGCGCAACGGCATGACGATCCCACCGGCGCTGACCGCGCGCACCGTGCTGGACGGGGCGCTGCGGCCGCGGTGGTGGCTGAACCTGCTGACCACCCCGCCGCTGCGGTTCGCCTCGCTCTCGCAGTGGCAGGGCACCGCCGCGGACCTGGGCAACCTGATGTTCGATCCCGCGGCGACCGCCGACGACGTGGCGTGGCTGCGGGAGGTCTGGCCCGGCAAGCTCATCGTCAAGGGCGTCCAGACGGCCGAGGACGCCCGGGTGATCGCGGGCCTCGGCGTGGACGCGCTGGTGGTCAGCAATCACGGCGGGCGCCAACTGGACCGTGCGCCGGTGCCGTTGGAGGAGCTGCCCGCGGTGGTGCGGGCGGTCGACGGGGCCGCGGAGGTCTATCTCGACTCAGGCGTGCGCTCGGGCGCGGACGCGGTGGCGGCGCTCTGCATGGGCGCCACGGCCGTCCTGGTCGGCCGCGCCTACCTGTACGGCCTGATGGCGGGTGGCGAGGCGGGGGTGCGCCGGGTCCTCGACATCCTCACGGCGGAGTTCCGGCAGACCATGCGGTTGCTGGGCGTCACCTCGGTCGAGGAGCTCACCCAGGACCGCGTCCGGCTGCGCGCCGGTTGAGCCGTGGGCCGGTTGAGCCGCGTGCCGGTTGAGCGCCTTACCCCCGGCGGGGCCGGTTCGTCCGGTCCCGCCGGGCACTTGCCGGCCGTCCTCGCCTAGGAACCGTCCCTCCCGCCGCGCAGACGGTCCTGGATGATCCCGCCGATGAGATGGAGCGTCTCCGGTTTGAGCATGCCGGCGTGGGAGCAGTCCATCCGCCGGTAGTCCACCGGCCCGTCGACGTACTCGTGCCAGACGTCCGGTTCCAGCACGCTCTCCGTCTCCTGGGTGGCGGCGAACAGCATCATCTCCGTCTCGACCCGCTGGTGCCGGTAGCGTCCGGTGATGTCGATGTTGTTCTCCATCACCCGCATGATGGTGAGGAACTCGCTCTCCTCGATGCTGCCCAGCACGGTGTTCGTCGTGCGGGCCATCGCCGCGAACTCCTCGAACGTCATCCCCTGCGTGGGGACTTCGACGGTGCTCACCCCCAGCAGTTCGAGGATGCCCCGGTAGTACTCCTCGTGCGCGTGCTCGGGGATGTCCTCCCGCGCGGCGGGTTTCGCGTCGAGGCAGACCATCAGCTCGACCCGTTGCCCCCGCTCGGCGAGCCGGGCGGCGACCGCGTGGGCGACGATGCCGCCGAAGGAGTGCCCCATCAGCCGGTAGGGCCCCTCGGGCTGGACCCGGATCATGGCCTCCACGCAGTCGTCGGCCACCTCCTCCACGGAGCCCGGCAGGTTCCCGGGGTCGGACAGACCGCGGGCCTGGAGGCCGTAGAGGGGGATGTCGGCGTCGATGTGCGGCAGCAGGCCGGCGTAGTTCCAGCACATTCCGCCGCCCGAGTGCAGGCAGAACAGCGGGGCCTGACGGCCCTTGGTGCGCAGGGGCAGGAGAACCTCGAAGGCGGAGGACGACCCGGCGGCTCCCTCGCCGGAGCCCTCGTCGAGGCGCCGGGCGAGTTCGGCGACGGTCGGCGCCTCGAAGAGGGCGCGCAGCGGCAGTTCGACGCCGAGGACGGCCTGGATCCGGCTGATGAGGCCGGTCGCCAGCAGCGAGTGGCCGCCGAGGTCGAAGAAGCCGTCGTCGACGCTCACGCCGGTCAGGCCGAGCACTTCGGCGTAGAGGGTGCACAGCACCTCTTCGCGCGGTGTGCGCGGCGGGCGCCCGGCCCGGCCGCCGTAGTCGGGGGCGGGCAGCGCCTTGCGGTCGACCTTGCCGTTGGGGCTGAGCGGCAGTTCGGGCAGGACCGTCACCGCCGAGGGGACCATGTAGCCGGGGAGCCGGTCACGCAGGGCCTCGCGCACGGCGGCCGCGGAGAAGCCGTCGGGGTCCTCCGGCACCACGTACGCCACGAGACGCGGATCCGTGCCGCCGTGGCGGTGGACGGCCACGAAGGCCTGGACGAGGCCGGGAAGTCGTAGCAACTCGGCCTGGATCTCGCCGGGTTCGACACGGAAACCCCGGATCTTCACCTGGTCGTCGGCACGGCCCAGGTACTCCAGTTGCCCGTCGGCGTTCCACCGCACGACGTCACCGGTGCGGTACATCCGTTCCCCCGGACCGCCCAGCGGGTTGGCCACGAACCGTTCGGCGGTGAGCCCGGGTCGGCCCAGGTAGCCGCGGGCCAGGCCCGCGCCGGCCACGTACAGCTCACCGACGACGCCCTGCGGCACGGGGTGCAGACCGGCGTCCAGGACGTAGCCGGACAGGCCGAACAGGGGCCGCCCCATGGGGACGACGCCGCTCTCGCGGCCGGTCAGCGGCGCGCTCATGGCCGCGCCGACGGTGGACTCGGTGGGCCCGTACGCGTTGATCATGCGGCGGCCGGGGGCCCAGCGTTCCGTCAGGTCGGGCGAGCACGCCTCGCCCGCCACCAGGAGAACCGCCAGGTCGGGGAAGGGTACGCCGGGTCCCCGCGCGTCGAGGGTCGCGAGCACCGAGGGGGGCAGCGTCACATGGGTCACCCGCCGCCCGGCGAGCGTCTCCCCGAGGGCGTCGCCGGCCAGCGCGTCGGCGGAGGCCGCGACGAGGGCCGCGCCCGAGGCGAAGGCCATCACCAGCTCCCACACCGACACGTCGAAACTCGGCGAGGCGAACTGGAGCACCCGGCTGTCCGGTGTGAGCGCGAACGCGTCCAGTTGGGCCCGCGCCAGGTTGGCGAACCCGGCGTGGGTGACCTCGACGCCCTTGGGCCGGCCGGTGGAGCCGGAGGTGTAGATGACGTACGCGGTGTGCGCGGGGTGGACCGGCACGCCCGGATCGGTGTCGGGCAGCGCCTCCTGGTCGACGCGGGCCGTCCAGTCGTCGTCGAGGACGACGGCGGGGTCCGCGTCGGCGAGCATGTACGCGATCCGCTCGGCCGGGTAGTCCGGGTCGACGGGGACGTACGCGGCGCCGGTCTTGACCACACCGAGAATGGTGGTGACCAGCTCCGGGCCGCGCCGCATCCGCAGCGCCACCCGCTGTCCGGGGCCGACCCCGAGGCCCAGCAGGTGGTGGGCGACGCGGTTCGAGCGGCGGTCCAGTTCGGCGTACGACATTTCGCGGTACGACACTTCGCCCCGGCCGGAGATGGTCGCCACGGCGTCGGGTGCCCGTCCGGCCGCCGCCCGGAAGAGGTCCGGCAGGGTCACCGGGGGCAGGTCGGCGCGGTCGGCCCCGGACCATTCGAGCAGCGTCCCGCGCTCGTGCGGCGCGAGGATCTCCAGCGACCTGACCGGCCGCCGGGGGTCGTCGATCGCCGAGTCGAGCAGCCGCGTCCAGCGGGCGGTGAACGCGTCGATGGTCGCCGCGTCGTACAGGTCGGTGGCGTATTCCACCAGGCCGGTGAGGCCGGCCGGCTCGCCCGCCTCGTCGAAGGTCTCGGTGACGCTGACGAAGACGTCGAACTTGGCCGAGCCCGCGCCCGCCTTCTCGGCGCCCACCGTCAGACCGGGCAGGTCGAAGCGCGCGCCGTCGTCGTTCTGGAGGACGAGCACCACCTGGAACAGCGGGTGGTGGGCGGTGGAGCGCTGCGGGTTGACCTTCTCCACCAGGTACTCGAACGGCAGGTCCTGGTGGGTGTACGCGGCCAGGCAGGTCTCGCGCACCCGGGCCAGCAGCTCGGTGAAGGTCGGGTCCCCGGAGGTGTCCGTGCGCAGCACCAGCGTGCTGACGAAGAACCCGACCAGATCGTCCAGGTTCTCGTCGCCGCGGCCGGCGATGGGCGAGCCGACGGGGATGTCGTCCCCGGCGCCGAGCCGCGACAGGAGTGCGGCGAGGCCCGCCTGGAGGACCATGAACAGCGTCGAGTCCGCGGAGCGGGCCAGTGCGCGCAGCCCGGCGTGGGTCCCGGCGCCGATGCGGAAGGGTGTGACGTCGCCGCGGTAGGAGGGGAGCGCGGGGCGCGGCCGGTCGGGCGGCAGCGTGGCCTGCTCCGGCAGCCCGGCCAACTGGCGCGCCCAGTAGGCGGCCTGGCGCGCGAAGAGGCTGTCCGGGTCGGAGTCGTCGCCGAGCAGGTCGTGCTGCCAGAGGGTGAAGTCCGCGTACTGGAGGGGCAGCGGGCTCCACTCGGGTCGTGCGCCGTCCCGGCGGGCGGTGTAGGCGGCGACCAGGTCGCGCGTCAGCGGCCCCATCGACCAGCCGTCGGCGGCGATGTGGTGGATGACCACGACCAGTACGGACGTGTCGGGCCCGGTGACCAGCAGCCCGGCGCGGACGGGGATCTCGCGGTCGAGTTCGAACCCGTGCCGCACGATCCGGGCCACCCGCTCGGGCACCTGCTCCTCGCCGATCTCCGCCACCTCGACGTCGATCCGCGCCCGCTCCGGCCCGAGCACCGCCTGGTGGGGCTGTCCGTCGGTGTCGGGGAAGACGGTGCGCAAGGGTTCGTGGCGTGCGACCACGTCGTTGAGCGCCCACTCCAGGGCGCCGACGTCCAGCTTCCCGGTCAGCTTCAGGACGAGCGGCATGTTGTACGTCGCCGACGCGCCCTCGAACTTGTACAGGAACCACAGCCGCCGCTGGGCGAACGACAACGGCAACACCCGCGGCCGCTCCCGCCGCGCCAGCACCGGACGCGACCCCGCCTGCGACAACCTCCCCGCAAGACCCGCCACCGTCGGCGCGTCGAACAACGCCCGCAACGGCAACTCCACCCCCAGCACCGCACGCACCCGGCTCACCAACCGCGTCGCCAGCAGCGAATGACCCCCCAGATCGAAGAAGTCGTCGTCCACGCCCACCGCCGGTACGCCGAGGACGCCGGCGAACAGCTCGCACAGCACCTCTTCGGTCTGGGTGCGCGGCGCACGGGACGCCCCCGCCCCGCCGTACTCCGGTGCCGGCAGCGCGCTTCGGTCGATCTTCCCGCTCACGGTCAGCGGGAACTCGTCCAGCGCGACGATGGCCGACGGCACCATGTACCGGGGCAGACGCCGACTCAGCGACTCGCGCAGAGCGCCGAGGGAGCGGCCGAGCCGGTCCTCGGGGACGATGTAGGCGATGAGGCGGGTGTCGTCCTGGTGCGCGCGGGCGACCACCAGTGCCTGCGCGACGCCCGGCTCGGCCTCCAACGCGGCCTGGATCTCGCCGGGTTCGATACGGAAGCCACGGATCTTCACCTGGTCGTCGGCACGGCCCAGGTATTCGAGCTGACCGGCGGTGTTCCAGCGGGCGAGGTCGCCCGTGCGGTACATGCGCGCGCCGGGGGCGCCGAAGGGGCTGGCGATGAAGCGTTCGGCGGTCAGTGCCGGGCGGCCCGCGTATCCACGCGCCAGTCCGGGCCCTGAGACGTACAGCTCCCCCGGCACACCGGCCGGAGCGAGCCCGAGACGCTCGTCCAGTACGAACAGGGTTGCGCCCGGCACCGGCCGCCCGATGGGCGCACCCCCGCCCGCCGTCAGCGGATCACTGATCGCTGCCGCTACGGTGATCTCCGTGGGCCCGTACGCGTTGACCAGCCTACGACCGGGGGCCCAGCGGGCCACCAGCTCGGGCGGGCAGGCCTCCGCGCCCACTCCCAGGGCGACGAGGCCGTCAAGGCGTTCCCACGCACCCTCGGGCAGGGTCGCGACCACCGACGGCGGCAAGAACGCGTGTGTCACCTCGCCCCCGGCGAGGGCTTCTTCCAGCTCTTCGCCCGCCAGGCCGGAACCGTCCGGGATGACCAGCGCCGAACCGGAACCCCACGCCAGCACCAGCTCCAACACGGATGCGTCGAAACTCAGCGACGCCGTACGCAGCACACGACCGCCGGCACCAATGCCCATCCGCTCCACCAGACCGGCCGCGAACCCCGCGACACCGGCATGGGTGACTTCCACGCCCTTCGGACGGCCCGTCGAACCCGAGGTGTAGATGACGTACGCGGGATGCGAGAGCAACAACGGCGTCCTGCGCTCGGCATCAGTGATCTCCGCACCCGACAGAGCTGCGGTGTCGACTTCATCCAGCAGTACGACACCCGGCACACCGTCCGGCAAGCTGTCCGCAGCCGCCCGCGTCGTCAGCACCAACCCCGGCCGCGCATCCTCCAACAGGAAACCGATCCGCGCCCCCGGATACTCCACATCCACCGGCACATACGCAGCCCCCGCCGAGACCACGGCGAGTACCGAGACCAGCTGCTCCACACCCGCCGGAACCGCGACCGCCACCACATTCCCGGGACCCACCCCCCGGCCGATCAGCCACCGCCCCAGCCGGTTCACCCGTCCCGCCAACTCGCCGTACGAGAACGCCCCTTCGCCGCCTACCACAGCAACGGCCCCCGGACATTCCCGCGCCCGACCGGCAAAGAGATCCGGCAACGTCACCGGCACCGGCGCGTCACCAGGCGCCGACCACCCCAGCAACCGCTCCCGCTCATCCCCACCCAGCACATCAAGCTCACCCACCCGCGTGCCGGGTACGGCGACCGCTCCGCTCAGGACCCGCACCAGCCGGGCCCCGAACGCCTCCACCGTGCCCGCGTCGTACAGGTCCGTCGCGTACTCGATCAGCCCGGACATGCCGGCGGGGTTGCCGTCCTCGTCGAACGTCTCTCCCAGGTTGACGGTGAGGTCGAACTGCGAGCCGGAGACGCCCGGGTCCTCGAACTGAGCTCGGAGGCCCGGGAGTTCGAAGGCGAGGTCGGTGTTGTTCTGCAGCGCCAGCATGACCTGGGCGAGCGGGTGGTGGCCGGGCGAACGCTGCGGGTTGAGCCGCTCCACCAGGTATTCGAAGGGGATGTCCTGATGGCCGTACGCGGCGAGGCTCGTCCCGCGGATCTGGTTCAGCAGCTCGCCGAACGTCGGGTCCGCCGCCAAGTCGGCACGTATGACCAGGGTGTTGACGAAGAAGCCGACCAGGTCGTCCAGCCCCTCGTCGGTGCGTCCAGCGATGGGTGAGCCCACCGCGGTGTCCC
The DNA here is from genome assembly GCF_040629635.1 of Streptomyces sp. NPDC005898. Classification (NCBI taxonomy): domain Bacteria; kingdom Bacillati; phylum Actinomycetota; class Actinomycetes; order Kitasatosporales; family Streptomycetaceae; genus Streptomyces; species Streptomyces sp. NPDC005898. The sequence goes on from NZ_JBEXWC010000001.1 coordinate 655,321, forward strand.
GCCCCGCGCCCAGGCGCGAGAGCAGCGCCGCGAGGCCCGCGTGCAGGACCATGAACAGCGTCGCGTCCGCCGAGCGGGCGAGCTCCCGCAGCGCCGCATGCGTCGAGGCGTCGAGCGCGAAACTCACGGTGTCGCTGCGGTAGGAGGGGGTCGCGGTGCGCGGCCGGTCCGTGGGCAGGGACACGATGTCCGGCAGGTCGCGCAGGTGCTCGGTCCAGTAGTCGGCCTGGCGGCGCAGCAGGCTGTCGGGGTCGGTGTCCTCGCCGAGCAGGTCGTGCTGCCAGAGGCTGTAATCGGCGTACTGCACCGGGAGCGCGCTCCACTCCGGTTCCGCGCCGCCGCGCCGGGCCGCGTACGCGGAGGCGAGATCGGCAGCGAGGGGCGTCATCGACCAGCCGTCGGCGGCTATGTGGTGCATGACGAGCACCAGGACGGCTTCCCTGGGCCCGGTGGCCAACAGGCGTGCGAACAGCGGGATTTCCCTGTCCAGTTCGAACCCGTGCCGGACGCAGGCCGCCACTCGGGAAGCCACCGCGTCTTCTGTCACCGGTTCGACGGCGAGGGCGAGGTGGGTCTCGGCAGGGGTGAGGATGTGCTGGTGGGGCTCCCCGTCGACATCGGGGAAGACCGTCCGCAGCGGTTCATGCCGGGCGATCACATCGTTCAGCGCCGCCTCAAGCGCGGGCACGTCCAGCTCTCCTTCGAGTCGCAGGACGAGCGGGATGTTGTACGTGGCCGACGCGCCTTCGAACTTGTACAGGAACCACAGTCGGCGTTGCGCGAAGGACAGCGGCAGCCTTTCGGGGCGTTCGCGGCGCTCCAGTGTCGGCCGCGATCCCGCCGCCGACAGGTGGCGTACGACACCGGCGACCGTGGGCTGGTCGAACAGGGTACGCAGGGCCAGGTCGACGCCGAGGACGGCCCGGATCCGGTTCACTAGGCGGGTCGCCAGGAGGGAGTGTCCGCCCAGCTCGAAGAAACTGTCCTCCACACCGACCGCCGGCAGGCCCAGCACCTCGGCGAACAGACCGCACACGATCTCTTCCTGCGGGGTCCGCGCGGCCCGCGAAGCCGTGAACGCGTACTCCGGGGCAGGCAGCGCCTTGCGGTCCACCTTGCCGCTGACCGTCAGCGGCAGCGCCTCCAGCACGACGAACGCCGCCGGCACCAGATGCGAGGGCAGCCGCTCGCCCAAGCTGCGGCGCAGGCCGGACACCAGCTCGCCCGCCACCCGCGTACGCACCGGATCACTCGCCAATCCCGCGAGCGAACGCGTCCCCACCGGGACGAACGTATCCGACACCGCACCCGTGCCCGGGGGCAGCAGGACCACGTCGAAGGTGTCGGACCGCCCCTGCCCCATGGTCACCACGGCGTCCCCACCTCGGGACTCCGCCCAGGCGCACACCGCTTCCGGGTCGATCCCGTTCTCCGCGTCCAGCAACTCCCGGACCCGCTCGATGGGTTCTCCGTCAGCCACCGCCCGGGCGGCCGCGACTTCCCCGGTCAGGCGAGCGTTCGGCACCCCGGACACGCGTACCGGCAGGACCACGTCCGCCAGGGCGTCCAGTGACTGAACGTCCCGGTCCCAGGCCAGGACCGGCACCCCGGCCAGCGAAAGGGGCCGCGCGGGCGCCTTGTGCAGGACCACGTCGTACCGGTGCCGGGTCAGCTCGTTGTGGGCAGCGCCCCGCTTCCACCGCACGTCCACGCCCACCGCTTCCGGCCTGGTGGCCGCCCAGACGGCGAAGAACTCGGGATCGAGCAGCAGTTCCTTCTCCGTCACCACGGCCTGCTCCACCGCCGCGCGCAGTCGGTCGGTGTCCTCGATACCGGGCTGCCGGGCCTGCACGGCCGTCTGCAAGGCCCGCAGCAGACCCCGGTGGCGAACGTCACCGACGATCAACCGCCCGCCCTCGGCCAGCAGCCCGAACGCCTGGTCCAGCACCCGCTCCAAGTACTCCCAGCCCGGGAAGTACTGCACCACGGAGTTGATGACCACCGTGTCGAACCCACCGACGGGCAGACCAGTCACATCATCGGCCGCCTGACAGCGCACCGTCACGTGATCCCAGCCAAGCCCCGCCACCTGCCGGCGCAACCGTTCCACGACGGACGACGAGAAGTCCGTCGCCCAGTACGACTCCACCCCCGGCGCCACATGCCCCATCAACAACCCGGAACCGACACCGATCTCCAACACCCGGCGAGGCGCGAACCCCCGGACACGGGCCAGCACTTGATCGCGCCACTCCCGCATGTCGTCCAGCGGGATCGGCTCGCCCGAGTACGAGCTGTTCCACCCCTCGAAGCCCTCCCCCAGCGCGTCCGACCCGGCCTCGCCGTACACCGAGTCATAGATCTCCCGCCACTCCTCGACCTGCTCACCGGTCGTGCTGTCCTCCCCTGCTGCCGAAGGGACGATGTAGGCGACGAGACGCTTGTCGTCCTGGTGCGCGCGGGCGACCACCAGTGCCTGCGCGACGCCCGGCTCGGCCTCCAACGCCGCCTGGATCTCGCCGGGTTCGATACGGAAGCCACGGATCTTCACCTGATCGTCGGCACGGCCCAGGTATTCGAGCTGACCGGCGGTGTTCCAGCGGGCGAGGTCACCCGTGCGGTACATGCGCGCGCCGGGGGCGCCGAAGGGGCTGGCCACGAAGCGTTCGGCGGTCAGTGCCGGGCGGCCCGCGTATCCACGCGCCAGTCCGGGCCCTGAGACGTACAGCTCCCCCGGCACACCGGCCGGAGCGAGCCCGAGACGCTCGTCCAGTACAAACAGGGCCGCACCCGGCACCGGCCGCCCGATGGGTGCACCCCCGCCCGCCGTCAACGGAGCACTGATCGCCGCAGCCACCGTGATCTCCGTAGGCCCGTACGCGTTGACCACGCGCCGCCCGCCATCCGTCCACCGGGACACCAGCTCGGGCGGACAGGCCTCCGCGCCCACCCCGAGAGCGACGAGGCCGTCAAGGCGTTCCCACGCACCCTCGGGCAGGGTCGCGACCACCGACGGCGGCAGGAACGCATGCGTCACCCCACCCCCGGCGAGGGCTTCTTCCAGCTCTTCGCCCGCCAGGCCGGAACCGTCCGGGATGACCAGCGCCGAACCGGAACCCCACGCCAGCACCAGCTCCAACACGGATGCGTCGAAGCTCAACGACGCCGTACGCAACACACGACCGCCGGCACCGATACCCATCCGCTCCACCAGACCGGCCGCGAACCCCGCAATACCGGCGTGGGTGACTTCCACGCCCTTCGGACGGCCCGTCGAACCCGAGGTGTAGATGACGTACGCGGGATGCGAAAGCAACAACGGCGTCCTGCGCTCGGCATCAGTGATCTCCGCACCCGACAGAGCTGCGGTATCGACTTCGTCCACCAACACGACACCCGGCACACCGTCCGGCAAGCTGTCCGCAGCCGCCCGCGTCGTCAGCACCAACCCCGGCCGCGCATCCTCCAACAGGAAACCGATCCGCGCCCCCGGATACTCCACATCCACCGGCACATACGCAGCCCCGGACGAGACAACCGCCAGCACCGACACGAGTTGCTCCAGCCCCGCCGGAACCGCGACCGCCACCACATCCCCGGGACCCATCCCCCGGGCGATCAGCCACCGCCCCAGCCGGTTCACCCGACCGGCCAACTCGCCGTACGAGAAAGCCTCCTCGCCTTGAATGACAGCCACCGCACCCGGGCACTCCCGCACCCGGGCGGCAAAGAGCTCCGGCAACGTCACCGGAACGGACACTTCGCCGGCCGTCGACCACCCCAGCAACCACTCCCGCTCGCCCTCCCCCAGCACATCGAGTTCGCCCACCCGGGTCTCCGGGCCGGTCAGTGCCTCGCTGAGCAACCGCTCCAGCCGGGCCCCGAACGTCTCCACCGTGCCCGCGTCGTACAGGTCCGTCGCGTACTCGATGAACCCGGACATGCCCGCCGGGCGGCCCTCCTCGTCGAAGGTCTCCGACAGGCTGACCGTCACGTCGAACTTCGCCGTGCCCGTCCCCACCGATTCCGTCCGCACCCCGAGGCCGGGCAGCTCGAACCTGCCCTCCTCGTTGTTCTGGAGCACCAACGCCACCTGGAACAACGGATGCCGGCCGCCCGACCGCACCGGGTTCAGCCGCTCCACCACCAGCTCGAACGGCACATCCTGATGCGCGAACGCCTCCAGACACCCCTCACGCACACGGCCCAACAGCTCCGAGAACGACGGGTCGCCCGACACGTCCGTCCGCAGCACCAACGTATTCACGAAGAAGCCGACCAGGTCGTCCAGGCCCTCGTCCATGCGTCCGGCGACCGGTGAGCCGACGACGATGTCCGTTCCGGCGCCCAGCCGTGCCAGGAGGCTCGCGAGGCCGGCGTGCAGCACCATGAACAGGGTGACGTCCGCCGACCGCGCGAGGTCCCGCAGTCCGGCATGCAGGCCGGCGCCGATCTCGAAGCCGAGCACCTCGCCCTCGTACGAGGCCGAAGCGGGGCGCGGCCGGTCGACCGGGACCGTCACCTCGTCCGGCGCGTCCGCCAAAAGGTGCTGCCAGTAAGCGAATTGGGATCCCACCACACTCGTCGGGTCGTCCACGTCCCCCAGCACCTCGTGCTGCCACACGGTGTAGTCCGCGTACTGCACCGGCAGCGGCGCCCACGCCGGGGCCGCGCCGCCCGAGCGGGCCGCGTACGCCGCCACCAGGTCCCGGGCCAGCGGGCCCGCCGACCAGCCGTCCCCCGCGATGTGGTGCAGGACCAGCACCAGGATCGCGTCAGCGCCGCCGGTGACGTCGAGCAGGTGGGCGCGGAGGGGCACGTCCTGGTCGAGGCGGAAGCCGTGCCGGATGGTTTCGGCGACGCGGTCGGTGACCGCGGCCTCCGCGACCGGTTCGACGGTCAGCGGCACCCGGGCCTCGTCGGCCGGCAGCACGCGCTGGTACGGCCGGCCGTTGCTCTCGGGGAAGACCGTGCGCAGCGATTCGTGGCGGGCCACGACGTCGTTGACGGCGGTCTCCAGCGCCTCGCGGTCCACGTCGCCGGTGAGACGGAGGGTGAAGGGCATGTTGTAGGTCGCCGAGGGGCCTTCGAGTTGGTGCAGGAACCACAGCCGCTGCTGGGCGAACGACAGCGGCAGCAGCTCCGGGCGCGGCCGTGCCTCCAGTGGCGGGCGCACCCCTCCCTCGGTGAGGTGGGCGACGAGGCGCGCGACGGTCGGGGCCTCGAACAGCACCCGCAGCGGCAGTTCCACGCCCATGACGCGGCGGACCCTGCTCACCAGGCGGGTCGCGAGCAGCGAGTGGCCGCCGAGGTCGAAGAAGCTGTCGTCCACCCCGACCGAGGGCACCCCGAGGATGTCCGCGTACAGGGCGCAGAGGATTTCCTCCTGCGGGGTGCGGGGTGCCGTGGCGGTGTGTCCGGCGTACCGCGGCGTGGGCAGCGCGGCGCGGTCGAGCTTGCCGTTGGGGGTCAGCGGGAGCGCGTCCAGCAGGATGACCGTGGACGGCACGAGGTAGCCCGGCAGGACGTCCTGGAGGGCGGAGCGCAGCGACTCGGGTGTCGCCTCGGCGCCGGGGGCGGGGACTGCGTACGCGGCGAGCCGTGTCTCTCCCGCGTGGACGAACGGCGTGACGACCGCCTGGGCGACGGCGGGCAACCGCCGCAGCGCCTCCTCCACCTCGCCCGGCTCCACCCGGAACCCGCGGATCTTCACCTGGTCGTCGGCCCGGCCCAGGTACTCCAGCTGGCCGTCGGCGTTCCAGCGGACGACGTCTCCGGTGCGGTACATCCGGGTGCCCGGCTCATCGAACGGGCAGGCCACGAACCGCTCGGCCGTCAGCCCCGGCCGGCCGACGTAGCCGCGGGCGAGTGAGGGGCCCGCCACATACAGCTCGCCGGGTACGCCCGGCGGTACCGGGGTCAGGCCGCCGTCCAGGACGTACACGCGGGCGCCGACGACCGGTGTGCCGATGGGGGCGTGCGCCCCGGTGAGGGGCCGGCTGGTGGTGGCGTAGACCGTGGCCTCGGTCGGGCCGTAGGCGTTGATCATCAGGTGTCCGGCGGACCAGCGTGCTGCCAGGGCGGGCGGGCACGCCTCGCCCGCGACGACGAGGGAGCCGAGGTCGGGCAGGGCGGACTCGGTGCCGGCCGGGAGGGTGGCCAGGACGGACGGCGGGATGAAGAGGTGGGTGGCCCGGTGCGCGGCGAGCGCGGTGGCGAGCTGCTCGCCGACCAGGTGCTCGGTGCCGGTCTGCACGAGGGCGGCGCCGACGGTGAAGCCGGTCAGGAGTTCCATGACGGACACGTCGAAGTTGGACGAGGTGAACTGGAGGGTGCGGCTGCCCTCGGTGAGGCCGAAGCGCTCGGCGGTGGCGGTCAGCCCCGCGAGGCCGGCGTGGGTGACGGTCACGCCCTTCGGGGTGCCGGTGGAACCCGAGGTGTAGATGACGTACGCGGTGTTGTGCGGGCTCAGGGGTGCCGTGCGGTCGGTGTCGCGGGGTGCCCGCGTCGGCTGCCGGTCCCATGCGGCGCGGGTGGCGGGGTCGTCGGTGAGGTGGAGCGGTGCCCGGACGTCCAGGGGCCGGGTGGCCAGCACCAGTGCGGGCCGGGCGTCGGAGACGAGGTACGCGATCCGCTCGGCGGGGTGCGCGGGGTCGATCGGCAGGTAGGCCGCTCCGGCCTTGAGGACACCGAGGATGACGGCGATCTGGGTGCGGGAGCGGTCGACGGCGACGCCGACCGGCGTCTCGGGGCCCGCGCCCCGCGCGATGAGCCAGTGGGCGATCCGGTTGGCGTGCGCGTCGAGTTCGGCGTAGGAGGTGGTGCCGTCGGCGTCGATGAGCGCGGGTGCGTGCGGGGTGGCGTGCACCTGCCTGTCGAACAGCTCGGGCAGGGTCGCCGTCGGCTCGGTGCGCGCCGAGGTGCCCCAGGTGGCGAGGGCGCGCCGTTCGCCGGTGTCGAGGATGTCCAGTGCGCGAAGGCGGCGGTGCGGATCGTGCGCGGCGGTGCTCAGCAGGCGGGTCCAGCGGGCCGCGAAGGCGTCCATGGTGGCGGGATCGTAGAGGTCGGTGGCGTATTCGATGGTGCCGGTGAGTCCGGCGGGCCCGCCGTCCGCGTCGAAGTCCTCGACCAGGTTGAGGGTGAGGTCGAACTGCGAGCCGCCGGCCGCCGGTTCGAGGAGCTGGGTGTGCAGGCCCGGCAGGTCGAAGCGCAGGTCCGTGTTGTTCTGCAGGGCCAGCATGACCTGGATGAGGGGGTGGTGGGCGGTGGAGCGCTGCGGGTTGAGCTTCTCCACCAGGTATTCGAAGGGGATGTCCTGGTGGGTGTAGGCGGCCAGGCTGGTCTCCCTGACCTGGGCGAGGAGGTCGGCGAACGAGGGGTCGCCGGAGGTGTCGGTGCGCAGGATCAGGGTGTTGACGAAGAAGCCGACCAGGTCGTCCAGGTTCTCGTCGGTGCGCCCGGCGATGGGTGAGCCCACCGCGATGTCCGTGCCCGCGCCGAGGCGGGAGAGCAGGGCGGCGAGGCCGGTGTGCAGGACCATGAACAAGGTGGCGTCCGCCGAGCGGGCCAGCTCCCGCAGGGCGGCGTGCGTCGGGGCGTCGAGCGTGAAGGCGCTCTGGGCGCCGCGCTTGGAGGCGACGGGCGGCCGCGGCCGGTCCGTGGGCAGGCTCACGACCTCGGGCAGGCCGGCCAGGTGGTCGGTCCAGTAGGCGGCCTGGCGGGCGAAGAGGGTGTCGGGGTCGGTGTCGTCGCCGAGCAGGTCGTGCTGCCAGAGGCTGTAGTCGGCGTACTGCACCGGAGGCGCGGACCACCGGGGCCGCTCGCCCGCGCGGCGGGCGGTGTAGGCGCTCTTGAGGTCGTCGGCGAGCGGGCCGAGCGACCAGCCGTCCCCGGCGATGTGGTGGATGGTCAGCACGAGTACGTGGGTGTCGGGGCCGGTGCTCAGCAGGCGCGGCCGGACGGGGATCTCGCGGTCGAGTTCGAAGCGATGACGGACGCACTCCGCCACCCGTGCGTCCAGCTCATCGGCTGGAAGTCGCTCGGGCGTCAGCTCCAGAGGTACGTCGGCGGCGTCCAGGACGCGCTGGTGGGGCTGTCCGTCGGTGTCGGGGAAGACGGTGCGCAGGGGCTCGTGGCGTGCGACGACATCATTGAGCGCGCACTCCAGGGCGCCGACGTCCAGCTTCCCGGTCAGCTTCAGGACGAGCGGCATGTTGTACGTCGCCGACGCGCCCTCGAACTTGTACAGGAACCACAGCCGCCGCTGGGCGAACGACAACGGCAGCACCCGCGGCCGCTCCCGCCGCGCCAGCACCGGACGCGACCCCGCCTGCGACAACCGCCCCGCCAACCCCGCCACCGTCGGCGCGTCGAACAACGCCCGCAACGGCAACTCCACCCCCAGCACCGCACGCACCCGGCTCACCAACCGCGTCGCCAGCAGCGAATGACCCCCCAGATCGAAGAAGTTGTCCTCGACGCCCACCACCGGCAGGCCGAGGACGTCCGCGAAGAGGGTGGCGAGGATCTGTTCCTGCGGTGTGCGGGCCGCCCGCCCGGAGGTGCCCGCGAAGTCGGGGGCGGGCAGCGCGGCCCGGTCGACCTTGCCGCTCGGCATGCGCGGCACGTCGTCGAGGACGACGAAGGCCGAGGGCACCATGTGGTCGGGCAGCCGGTCGCGCACCGCGTCCCGTACCGCGGCCACCGACAGCTCGCCCCGCTCCTCCGGCACCAGATAGGCGACGAGCCTGTTCACGCCGTCCTGTTGGGCGTGGGCGGTCACCACCGCCTGGGCGACGTCGGGCCGGCCGCGCAGCACGGCCTCGATCTCGCCGGGTTCGACGCGGAAGCCGCGGATCTTCACCTGGTCGTCGGCACGGCCCAGGTATTCGAGCTGACCGGCGGTGTTCCAGCGGGCGAGGTCGCCCGTGCGGTACATGCGCGCGCCGGGCCCGGCGAAGGGGCAGGCCACGAACCGTTCGGCCGTCAGGCCGGGCCGGCCGACATAGCCGCGCGCCAGGCCCGCCCCGGCGATGTACAGCTCCCCCCACACGCCCGCCGGGGCGAGGTCGAGGCGCTCGTCCAGCACCAGTCCGGCCAGTCCCGGCAGGGGGCGGCCGATCGGGACGACACCGGTGTCCACGCCGGCCGGCAGCGGGCTCATCGCGGCGCCCACGGTCGACTCGGTGGGTCCGTACGCGTTGATCATCCGGCGGCCGGGGGCCCACCGCGCCGCCACGTCCGGCGGGCACGCCTCGCCCGCGACGGCCAGGGTCGTCAGGTGGGTGAGCCGGTCCGGCCCATGGGTGTCCTCCAGGGTGACCAGGACGGACGGCGGGAGGGTCGCGTTGCTGATCCGCTCGCGGTGGAGCAGCTCGGCGAGTTCCTGTCCGGCGAGGCCGGTCTCCTCCGGGATCACCAGGGTGGCCGCGGCGCTGAAGGTGGTCACCATCTCGGAGACCATGGCGTCGAAGCTGGACGGCGAGAACTGCAGCACCCTGTCGCCGGGGCGCAGTGCGAACGCGGCCCGCTTGGCGGCCGCGAGCCCGGCGATCCCGGCGTGCGTCACCTCGACGCCCTTGGGGCGGCCGGTCGAACCGGACGTGTAGATCACGTACGCGGTGTACGCCGGGTCGACGGCGATGCCCGGGGCGGTGTCGGGCTGGTCCGTGAAGTCCTGTCGTACCCAGGCGTCGTCGAGCACCACCGACGGCTCCGCGTCGGCGAGCATGTACGCCCGGCGCTCGGCCGGGTAGTCCGGGTCCACGGGCACATAGGCCGCGCCGGTCTTCAGCACACCGAGCAGGGCGGCGAGCAGGCCCGGGCCGCGGCGCACCAGCAGCGCCGCCCGCCGGCCCGGCCCGAGGCCCTGGCCGGTGAGCCGCCGTGCGATCCGGTTCGACCAGGCGTCCAGCGCGGCGTACGTCAGCTCCTCGCCGCCGTGCGCGAGCGCGGGGGAGCGTGGGGCGCGCAGCACCGCCTCCGCGAACAGGCCGGTCAGGGTGAGCGGTTCGGGCCGTACCGTGCCGCGCGCGCCGGACCAGTCGAGCAGTTGCCGGCGCTCTTGCGGGGCGAGCAGGTCGAGGCTGTCGACGGGCAGGTCCGCGGCGTCCGCCGCGGTGGCCAGGAGCCGGGTGTACCGCGCCCCGAACGCCTGGACGGTGGCCGGGTCGTAGAGGTCGGTGGCGTACTCGATGAAGCCGGTGACGCCCGCCGGGTCGCCGTTCTCGTCGAAGGTCTCGCCGATGTTCAGCAGCAGGTCGAACTGCGAGCTGCCCTGCCCCGGGTTCTCCAGCCGTGCCTGGAGTCCGGGCAGGTCGAAGTCGACCTCGGCGGTGTTCTGGAGGGTGAGCATGACCTGGACGAGGGGGTGGTGGGCGGTGGAGCGCTGCGGGTTGAGCTTCTCCACCAGGTATTCGAAGGGGATGTCCTGGTGGGTGTAGGCGGCCAGGCTGGTCTCCCTGACCTGGGCGAGGAGACGGGTGAAGGTCGGGCGTCCCGAGGTGTCGGTGCGCAGGACGAGGGTATTGACGAAGAAGCCGACCAGGTCGTCCAGCCCCTCGTCGGTGCGTCCGGCGATGGGCGAGCCCACCGCGATGTCGGTTCCGGCGCCGAGCCGCGAAAGCAGCCCGGCGAGGCCCGTGTGGAGCACCATGAACAGGGTCGCCCCGTGGGCCCGCGCCAGCTCCCGCAGGGCCGCGTGGGTCGAGGCGTCGATCTCGAACGGCAGCATGTCGCTGCGGTGGGACGCCTCGGCCGGCCGCGGCCGGTCGGTGGGCGGCGCCACGACCTCCGGCAGGTCGCGCAGGTGCTCGGTCCAGTAGGCGGCCTGGCGGCGCAGCAGGCTGTCGGGGTCGGTGTCCTCACCGAGCAGCTCGTGCTGCCAGAGGCTGTAATCGGCGTACTGCACCGGCATCGCCGTCCACCGGGGCGGGCGGCCCTCGCGGCGGGCGGCGTAGGCGGTCACCAGGTCCTCGGCCAGCGGCGCCATCGACCAGCCGTCGGCCGCGATGTGATGCAGGGTCAGCATCAGCATCGACTCGTCGTCACCGGCGGTCAGCAGTGTCGCGCGCAACGGCATGTCGCGGTCCAGCTCGAATCCGTGCCGGGCCAGGTCGTGCACCAGCCGCTCCCGCCGCTCCGGCGACCGCGCGTCCTCCACGGTGAGGGCGAGGCGGGTTTCGGCGGGGGTGAGGATGTGCTGGTGGGGCTCCCCGTCGACATCGGGGAAGACCGTCCGCAGCGGTTCGTGCCGGGCGATCACGTCGTTGAGGGCCGCTTCGAGAGCGGCTGCGTCGACTCGACCGGTGAGTCGCAGGACGAGCGGGATGTTGTACGTCGCCGACGCGCCCTCGAACTTGTACAGGAACCACATGCGGCGCTGTGCGAAGGACAGCGGCAGCCTTTCGGGACGCTCCCGGCGCTCCAGTGTCGGCCGGGATCCCGCCGCCGACAGGTGGCGTACGACACCGGCGACCGTGGGCTGGTCGAACAGGGTACGCAGGGCCAGGTCGACGCCGAGGACGGCCCGGATCCGGTTCACCAGGCGGGTCGCCAGGAGGGAGTGTCCGCCCAGCTCGAAGAAACTGTCCTCCACACCGACCGCCGGCAGACCCAGTACCTCGGCGAACAGGCCGCACACGATCTCTTCCTGCGGGGTCCGCGCGGCCCGCGAAGCCGTGAACGCGTACTCCGGGGCGGGCAGCGCCTTGCGGTCCACCTTGCCGCTGACCGTCAGCGGCAGCGCCTCCAGCACGACGAACGCCGCCGGCACCAGATGCGAGGGCAGCCGCTCGCCCAGACTGCGGCGCAGGCCGGACACCAGCTCGCCCGCCACCCGCGTACGCACTGGATCACTCGCCAATCCCGCGAGCGAACGCGCCCCCACCGGGACGAACGTATCCGACACCGCACCCGTGTCCGTGCCCTCGGGAGCGAAGACCACGTCCATGGTCTCCGCGCCACCGGACCCGACGCTCACCACCGCGTCCCAGCCCCGGGACTCCGCCCAGGCGCAGACCGTCTCCGGGTCGATCCCGCTCTCCGCGTCCAGCAACTCCCGGGCCCGCTCGATGGGTTCTCCGTCAGCCACCGCCCGGGCGGCCGCGACTTCCCCGGTCAGCCGAGCGTTCGGCACCCCGGACACGCGTACCGGCAGGGCTACGTCCGCCAGGGCGTCCAGCGACTCGACGTCCCGCCCCCAGGCGAGGGTCCGCACACCGGCCAGCGAAAGACACTGAGCAGGGGCTTTGTGCAGGACTACGTCATAGCGGTGCCGCGTCAGCTCGTTGTGGGCAGCGCCCCGCTTCCACCGCACGTCGACACCCACCGCTTCCGGGCGTGCGGCCGCCCAGACGGCGAAGAAGCCGGGGTCGAGCAGCAGTTCCTTCTCCTTGGTGACGGCCTGCTCCACCGCCGCGCGCAGTCGGTCGGTGTCCTCGATACCGGGCTGCCGGACCTGGACGGCCGTCTGCAAGGCCCGCAGCAGACCCCGGTGGCGAACGTCACCGACGATCAGCCGCCCGCCCTCGGCCAGCAGCCCGAACGCCTGGTCCAGCACCCGCTCCAAGTACTCCCAGCCCGGGAAGTACTGCACCACGGAGTTGATGACCACCGTGTCGAACCCACCGACGGGCAGCCCCGACACATCATCGGCCGCCTGACAGCGCACCGTCACATGATCCCAGCCAAGCCCCGCCACCTGCCCGCGCAACCGCTCCACGACCGACGACGAGAAGTCCGTCGCCCAGTACGACTCCACCCCCGGCGCCACATGCCCCATCAACAACCCGGAACCGACACCGATCTCCAACACCCGGCGAGGCGCGAGGCCACGGATGCGTTCCACGACGGCGCGGCGCCATTCCCGCATCTCGGCCAGAGGGATCGGCTCACCCGTGTACGAGCTGTTCCACCCCTCGAAGCCCTCCCCCAGCGCATCGGACTCGGCCTCGTCATATACCGAGTCGTAGATCTCCCGCCACTCCTCGACCTGTTCGCCGGTCGACCCTTCCGCGCCTGCCGATGAGGGCACGACATAGGCGACGAGGCGGGTGTCATCGTGGTGGGGACGGGCGACGACAAGAGCCTGGGCGACGCCCGGTTCGGCCTCCAACGCCGCCTGGACCTCCCCGGGTTCGATACGGAAGCCACGGATCTTCACCTGGTCGTCGGCACGGCCCAGGTATTCGAGCTGACCGGCGGTGTTCCAGCGTACGAGGTCGCCCGTGCGGTACATGCGCGCGCCGGGGGCACCGAAGGGGCTGGCGATGAAGCGTTCGGCGGTCAGTGCCGGGCGGCCCGCGTAACCGCGCGCCAGTCCAGGCCCTGAGACGTACAGCTCCCCCGGCACACCGGCCGGAGCGAACCCGAGACGCTCGTCCAGCACGAACAGGGCCGCACCCGGCACCTGCCGCCCGATGGGCGCACCCTCACCGGGCGTCAACGGATCACTGATCGCCGCCGCCACCGTGATCTCCGTAGGCCCGTAGGCATTGACCAGCCTACGACCGGGGGCCCACCGAGACAGCAGTTCCGGCGGGCACGCTTCCGCGCCCACGGCCAGGCCCACCAGGTCATGGAGGCGTTCCCAGGCGCCTTCGGGCAGGGTCGCCACCACCGACGGCGGCAAGAATGCGTGCGTCACCCCGCCCCCAGCGAGGGCCTTCTCCAGCTCCTCGCCCGCAAGACCAGAACCCTCCGGAATGACCAGCGCCGAACCGGAACCCCAGGCCAGCACCAGCTCCAACACGGAGGCGTCGAAACTCAGCGACGCCGTACGCAACACACGACCGCCGGCACCGATACCCATCCGCTCCACCAGACCGGCCGCGAAGCCCGCGATACCGGCGTGGGTGACTTCCACGCCCTTCGGGCGGCCCGTCGAACCGGACGTGTAGATGACGTACGCGGGGTGCGAAAGCAGCAACGGCGTCCTGCGCTCGGCGTCGGTGATCTCCGCACCCGACAAGGCCTCGGTGTCGACTTCGTCCATCAACACGACACCCGGCACGCCCTCGGGCAGATCGCCCGCAGCCGCCCGCGTCGTCAGCACCAACCCCGGCCGCGCATCCTCCAGCAGGAAACCGATCCGCGCCCCCGGATACTCCACATCCACCGGCACATACGCAGCCCCCGCCGAGACCACGGCAAGTACCGAGACCAGCTGCTCCACACCCGCCGGAACCGCGACCGCCACCACATCCCCGGGACCCACCCCCCGGCCGATCAACCACCGCCCCAGCCGGTTCACCCGCACGGCCAACTCCGCATAGGACAGGGCCTCTTCACCGCTGACCACGGCAACGGCCCCCGGGCATTCCCGCACCCGACCGGCAAAGAGACCCGGCAACGTCACCGGCACCGGCGCGGCGCCAGCCGTCGACCACCCCAGCAACCGCTCCCGCTCGCCCTCCCCCAGCACGTCGAGCTCGCCCACCCGCGAGCCAGGCCTGGCCACCGCCGCGCTCAGCAGCCGCTTCAGTCGGGCACCGAACGCCCTGGCCGTGTCCGCGTCGTACAGGTCCGTCGCGTACTCGATGAACCCGGACATGCCCGCCGGACGGCCCTCCTCGTCGAAGGTCTCCGACAGGCTGACCGTCACGTCGAACTTGGCCGTGCCCGTCCCGACCTGCTCCGTCCGCACCCCGAGGCCGGGCAGCTCGAACCTGCCCTCCTCGTTGTTCTGGAGCACCAACGCCACCTGGAACAACGGATGCCGACCACCCGACCGCACCGGGTTCAGCCGCTCCACCACCAGCTCGAACGGCACATCCTGATGCGCGAACGCCTCCAGACACCCCTCACGCACCCGGCCCAACAGCTCCGAGAACGACGGGTCGCCCGACACGTCCGTCCGCAGGACCAACGTATTCACGAACAGGCCGACCAGATCGTCCAGGCCCTCGTCCGTCCGTCCCGCGACCGGTGAGCCCACCACCGCTTCCTGGCCCGCGCCCAGCCGTGTGAGCAGTGCCGCCAGCGCGGCCTGCAACACCATGAACGGTGTCGCGTCCGCCGACCGGGCCAGGCCGCGCAGTCCGGCGTGCAGGTCGGGGCCGAGTTCCAGGGGCAGCAGACCGCCCTCGTACGAGGCCGAAGCGGGGCGCGGCCGGTCGCCCGGGACCGTCACCTCGTCCGGCACGCCCGCCAACTGGGTCCTCCAGTAGGCGAATTGCCGGGCCATTTCACTGTCGGGGTCCTCCACGTCCCCCAGCACCTCGTGCTGCCACACGGTGTAGTCCGCGTACTGCACCGGCAGCGGCGCCCACGCCGGGGCCGCGCCGCCCGAGCGGGCCGCGTACGCCGCCACCAGGTCCCGGGCCAGCGGGCCCGCCGACCAGCCGTCCCCCGCGATGTGGTGCAGGACGAGGAGCAGGACGGCGGCGGTGGGGTCGCCCTCGGTCCTGAAGAGCCATGCCTTGGCCGGGATGGCGGACGCGAGGTCGAAGGGGTGCCGGGCCGCCGCGCGGATCTCCGCGTCGAGACGGTCCGGATCGACGGTGGCGGTGTGCAGCGTCAGGTGGGCCTCGGGCGCGGGCAGGACGCGCTGGAAGGGGCGGTCGGCGTGTTCGGAGAAGACGGTGCGCAGGGGCTCGTGCCGTGCGACCAGGTCGTTGACGGCGGCTTCCAGCGCGTCACGGTCGACGTCGCCGGTGAGGTGGAGTGCGAGCGGCATGTTGTAGGTCGCCGAGGGGCCTTCGAGTTTGTGCAGGAACCACAGCCGCTGCTGGGCGAACGACAGCGGCAGCAGCTCCGGGCGCGGCCGTGCCTCCAGCGCCGGACGCACCCCTGCCTCCGTCAGGCGGCCGACGAGGCGCGCGACGGTCGGGGCCTCGAACAGCACCCGCAGCGGCAGTTCCACGTCGAGCGCCTTGCGGACGCGGCTCGCCAGGCGCGTGGCCAGCAGCGAGTGACCGCCGAGGTCGAAGAAGTCGTCGTCCACCCCGACCGAGGGGACTCCGAGGATGTCCGCGAACAGGCCGCACAGCACGGCTTCGGTCTCTGTGCGGGGGGCCCGTGACGGACCGGTGCCCTCGTACGCGGGGGCGGGGAGCGCGGCGCGGTCGATCTTGCCGTTCGGCGTCAGCGGCAGCGCGTCCAGCAGGACGGCGGCGGACGGCACGAGGTGGTCGGGCAGGATGTGCCGCAGGTCGGCGCGCAGGGACGCGGGGGTCACGTCGGCGTCGGGGGCCGGGACCGCGTACGCGACGAGACGCGTGTCGCCCGTGGCGTGGGTGAACGGCAGTACGACGGCCTGGGCCACGGCGGGATGGCGCCGCAGCGCCTCCTCCACCTCGCCGGGCTCCACCCGGAACCCGCGGATCTTCACCTGGTCGTCGGCCCGGCCGAGGTAATCCAGCTGGCCGTCGGCGATGTGGCGGACGACGTCCCCGGTGCGGTACATCCGGGTGCCCGGCTCATCGAACGGGCAGGCCACGAAACGCTCCGCCGTCAGGCCCGGCCGTGCCACGTATCCGCGCGCCAGGCCGGGGCCGGTCACGTACAGCTCCCCCGCGGCGCCGTCCGGGACAGGGGCCAGGGTGTCGTCCAGGACGAACACGCGGACCTCGGCCACCGGTGTTCCGATCGGGGGTCGTGCGCCGTCGTGGTCGGGGGTCGTGAGAGGTTCGGTCAGGGTGGTGGCGACCGAGCATTCGGTGGTGCCGTAGCCGTTGACCAGTTCGTGGTCGGCGGACCACCGGCGCACGAGGTCGGGCGGGCAGCTCTCGCCGCCGATGTGCACGCGGCGCAGGTGCGGCAGCGTGGACTCGGTGCCGGCGGGGAGGGTGGCGAGCACCGGGACCGGCAGGGTGACGTGGGTGATCCGTTCGTCGGCCAGGACGGCGGCGAGTTCCTCGCCGAGCAGGCGGTGCTGTGCGGGCAGGACGAGGGTGCCGCCGCCGGCGAAGGTGGTGAGCAGGTCCCAGATGGCCACGTCGAAGGTGGGTGGCGCCAGTTGGAGCACGCGGGATCCGGTGTCGGTGCTCTGGTGCGCGGCCGCCGTGGCGACGAGGGCGGCGAAGCCCGTGTGCGGCACACCGACCGGCTTCGGGGTGCCGGTGGAGCCCGAGGTGTGGATGACATAGGCCAGGTCGCGGGGGAACAGCGGCCGGGTGCGGTCGCCGTCGCGGGGTGCCGTGGCGGGGCAGGCGGCGATGGCCGTGCCGGTGGCGGGGTCGTCGAGCGGGAGCAGCCGGGCGTCGCCGGACGGGAGGCGGCGGGCGAGCTCGGCGTGGAGCAGGACCGCCCGGGGGGTGCTGCCGCGCAGCAGGCGGGTGAGGCGTTCGGTGGGCTGCCCGGGGTCGAGCGGGAGGTAGGCGGCGCCTGCCTTCATGACGCCGAGGAGGGCGGCGATGTGTTCGGGGCCGCGCGGCAGGGCGACGGCGATCCGGTCGTCGGGGCCCAGGTCCTCGGCGATGAGCCACCGGGCGATGCGGTTGGCGCGCGCGTCGAGTTCGGCGTACGTCCAGGTGGTGGTGGCCGCGCTGACGGCGATGGCCCGGGGGGTCAGCGCCGCCCGGTTCTCGAAGATGTCGGGCAGCGTGATGGGGTCGGCTGCCGCCCCCCGGGGTCCGCTTCCGTCCGTGGACCGACCGCTCGTGTTCGGCTCGTCAACGTTTCGCATGATGATGTCTTCTGCCCCTGGGGTCCGAGTGGTGCGCGGCGCGGCGGAGTTGTGGTGGACGTGGTGAGGGAGGCGGGCGGGGGTGCGGGTGTCGTCGGCGGCGGCCGTCAGCCTCGTGCGACGGCGACGGGGAAGGACCTGAGGCCGGCGATGCTCGGGTTCCGGTAGTACTGGAGGGGGCCGTCGGTCCGTTCGAGGACGGGGTACCGCCGCAGCAGCGAGGTGAGGGCGATCCGCAGCTCGGTCCGGGCCAGCGGCGCGCCCAGGCAGTAGTGGACCCCTTGCCCGAAGCCGACGTGCTGGTTGTGCTGCCGGTGGATGTCGAAGCGCTCGGGCTCCTCGAACTGCCGCTCGTCGTGGTTGGCGGACAGTGCGGACAGCGACACGAACTGTCCCGCCGGGATGGTGACGTCGCCGAGCCGGGTGTCCTTCGTGGTCAGGCGCAGGCTGTTCGGCACGGCGGGGCGGTAGCGGACCGACTCCTCGACGGCGGCGGGAATCAGGCCCGCGTCCCGGCGTACGGCGGTCAGCGTGTCGGGGTGGCGGAGCAGTTCGAAGACGAGGCTGGCCAGTGAGCAGGCGGTCGTCACGTGGCCGCCGATGAGCAGCAGTTTGCCGATGTTGACGACCTCCTCCTCGGTGAGCCGTTCGCCGTCCACCTCGGCCTGGGCGAGCCTGCTGAAGAGGTCGTCCTTGGGGGCGGCGCACCGCAGCCGGTAGTGCTCGCGCAGGTAGGCGAGCAGTTCGGCGCCCGCCGCGTCGATCGCCTTGACGAGGTCCTCGCCCGCCAGGTCGCCCGCCTCGAAGGAGAGCAGCCGGTCGGCCCAGCCGCGCAGCAACTCCCGGTCCTCGTAGGGGAGTCCGATCAGTTCGGCGATGACCATGACCGGCAGCGGGTCGGCGAGGTCGCGGGCCACGTCGATCTCGGACCGGTCGTCCACGGCGTCCAGGAGGCGTTCCACGGTGGTCTCGATCTCCGGGGCGAGGCCGGCGACGGTCCGCTGGTTGAACGCCTTGCCGATCAGCGCGCGCAGCAGCCGGTGCCTCGGCGGGTCCATCTCGGTGAGGCGGCCCTGGCCCCAGGCGTCCGACTTGCCCCACTCGGTCGGGTAGGCCCGCCACAGTTCGGAGGAGAAGGTGGCGTGGTCCAGGCTGGCGGCGGCGACGTCGGCGTACCGGAAGACCATCCAGGCGCCCGTCGCGGGGTCCTGGTGGACGGGACGCTCGTCCCGCATGACGCGGAACCAGTCCTGGAGCGCTTTTCCGTCGTCCAGGGAATAGGGCGGAGCGGGCTCCGCATTTCCCTGGGGCGTATGGGCGTGTGCTTCTTCTGGGCGCACGAAAAACTCCTTCTCCCCGCATGATGAAGGAAACAGGACAAGTGACATTCGTTCCGAGACTCGATCACGGCCCGGGCGATGTCAACATTCCGGAATTTGAACAGCCCCGGCTTCCATTGCGTTCAGGGGTGTGCCGCGAACGCAATAGCGCGTTCATTTTCGGATTCCGGCTCCGCTGCTAACGTCGCCCCATGACTCTTCCCGAGAATCGGCCATTCCGTTTCGGCGTCAATCTCGTCACGCCCGCACCGCGGCGCGCCTGGGCAGAAAAGTCCCGCAAGGTCGAGGACCTGGGATTCGATGTGCTCGGCGTGCCGGACCACCTCGGCGCGCCCGCCCCGTTCCCCGCCCTGGTGGCGGCCGCCGAGGCCACCGAGCGCATCCGGGTGACGACGTTCGTGCTCAACGCCGCGTTCCACAACCCGGTGCTGTTGGCCCGGGAGGTGGCCACCGCCGACCTGCTGACCGACGGCCGCCTGGAGGTGGGTCTCGCGGCGGGCTCCATCCGGCAGGGAACCGGTTCCGACGGGGTGCCGTTCCCGTCCGCCGGTGAACGCGTCGGCCTGCTGGAGCACACCGTGAAGGAGCTGCGCGCCCTGATGGTGAACCCCGAGCACGCGCCGCAGCCGGTGCGGCCGGGCGGCCCGCCGCTGCTGGTGGCCGGCAACGGAGACCGGGTGCTGCGGCTGGCCGCCGAGCACGCCGACATCGTCGGCTTCACCGGGATCTTCGCGGGGCGCGGGGAGTTCCCCCAGCTCGCGAGCCCTCAGGAGCTGGGCGAGCGGGTGGCGCTGGTCCGCGAGCAGTTGGGCGCCCGGGTCGCGGAGGTGGAGCTGAACCTGCTGGTGCAGCAGGTGCTCGTCACGGACGATCCGCGGGGCACCGCCGAGGAGTGGGCGCGCCACCCGCTGGCCCACTTCACCCCCGAGCAGGTGCTCGCGGCGCCGGCCTGGCTGATCGGGTCGCACCGGGAGATAGCCGACCGGCTGACGGAGTACCGGGAGCGGTTCGGCCTCAGCTACATCGTGGTCCTGGAGCCGTGGCTCGAGGCGTTCGCCCCCATCGTCGAGATGCTGAAGTGACGCGCTCCTGAGGCACCCGGTGCCGGGCGGGCGGGCTCACCGTCCGTCCGGCCGCGCGCCGTCGCCGCCCGCTTCGAGCGCGTCCGCGGCGCGGCTGATCTTCTCCAGGGCCTCCTCGCGGAGTTCGAGCCCGTGCCGGTAGTACTCGCCCTGGCCCTCGGGGTGCTCGTGCAGGGCGTCACGGACGGCGAGGAGACCGGCCGGGCGGACCGGTTCGAGACGCGGCAAGGGACCGCCCACGGCGCCGTTGAGCAGGTCCACCGTGCGCCAGGCGAAAAAGTAGAAGGCGTCGGTGTACACCGACGCCCAGTCCCAGGCCTCAAGGAATTGCTGACGCTCGTCGGCGGCGCTCTGCCTGGCCTCCGCCGATGCCCATGACGAGGAATCCAGGACCGCCACGACGGATTCCATCAGCATGTCGAGCTGTCCGAAACGGGTGTGGATTTCCGCCAGCACCCCCGACGGAACACGCCAGGGGGTGCCGGGCCTGTCCACCAGTCCCGCATATCGTTTCCACTCGTCGACCACAGGCTCATACACGAGGCCCGATTATGGCATGCGGGCGGCTGCGGTCGGCAGCCCTTTCCGGGTTCTTATTCCGGCCCGTCGAGGCCGTAGCGCGCCGAGGGGTCCGTGTGCCGCAGTTCCGGGGAGAAGTACGCCTTGAGCCGGGGCCGGCCGGGACCCGGACGCCAGGCCACGTAGTTGTGGATGCCGCGGCCCGCGGCCGGCGGGCGGGACGCCACCTCGCGAAGCGCCCGCTCGTAGAGGCCGGCGGGCCGGTGGCAGGCGGCCAGCGCCTCCTTCATCCGGTGGCGTACCGCCTCGTCGTCGGGGGCGTAGGTCCACATGGGGAGGTAGACGGTCGCCCCGACGGCCGTGGCGGGGCGTGCCCCGGTGAACGACAGGCAGGTGACCGGGGGTTGGGCGGAGAGGTCGGCGGCCGCCTCGGGCAGCATCGTCTCGCAGAACTTGCGTACGGGCGCGGGCGCGAACCCGGGGTGGGGCGCCATGAGTTCGGCGAGGCCCTCGGCGTCGGTGGCGTAGTGCCGGAAGTACAGCTTCACCCGTGCCGCGGGATCCGCGGAGAGGTCGAGCGAGAACATCACCGGCCGGTCGAGCCGCTCGCCGCGCGCCATGTGGGCGCTCACCGCGGGCCAGGCCGCGCCGAGGCCGAGTGCCGCCAGGCCCCGCCGGCACAGCTCGGCGGCCCGCTCGGGGCCGGCGACGGCCGGGTAGAACCAGACCTTGAACTGGGCGTCCCCGCTCCGTCGCACCTCGGCACCGAACATCGCGACGTGCTCGGTGGCCGGCTTCTCCGGCAGGTACAGGTCGGCGACCCGCGCCCACCGGCGCTCGTCCGTGCCGTACCGGCGGACCAGGGCCGCCATCGTGGCGCGGGCGGACACGACCCGGTCCACCGGGCGGTCCCCCGGACGCAGGGCCTCCACGGCGAACTGCAGGGCCGGATCGTCGTCGAGGCCGATCGCGAACTCCACCGGCGAACCGTCGGACGACACGTCGGACTCGGGCAGTTGCGCGGCCGTGGCCGTGCCCCACGAGCCCGTCAACGCGTCGAAGGCCTCCACACACACGCCGCGCCGCCCCGGGCCGAGGGCGTCCGCCAGAGCGGCCAGGCGCGCCGCGCCCGCCGTCCTGGCGGACGGGGCCGGCCCGGTGTTCGTCCCGCCGCTCGCGCTCACCATCTCCATCGCCGCCGGCCTCCTTCGCGTCAGCCGAGCGCGAGCGGCAGCCGGGACAGTCCGCGCAGCGTGCCGTTCGGCCGCACCACGGGTTCGCCCGCCGCGCGGGTGCCGGGGTGCCGCAGCAGGGCCGCCAGCGTCACGCGGGCCTCGATGCGGGCGAGGTTGAGGCCGAGGCAGGAGTGCGCGCCGCGGCCGAAGCCCAGGTGGTTGTTGGGCCTGCGGTCCAGCCTGAGCGTCTCGGGGTCGGGGAACTGCGCGGGGTCGCGGTTGGCCGCGCCGATCAGCGCGGTCACCACCTGGCCCCGTTTGACGGTGACCCCGCCCACCACGGTGTCCTCGGTGCAGGCGCGGGCCAGTGCCTGCACCGGGCCGACGTAGCGGATCAGTTCCTCGACGGCGGTGTCCAGGGGCACGTCGCCGCGCACCAGGGACTCCCAGGCGCCGGGGGTGGCGAGCAGGGCGGCGAGGGCGTTGCCGAGGAAGCGGCTGGGCACCTCGAACCCGGCGTGGAAGAAGGCGCGCACCGAGTTGACCAGGACGTCGTCGGCCTCGACGCCGGAGCCGGGCAGGCGGCGGACCACCTCGGGCAGGACGCCGTGCGGGCCCGGGTCGGCGAGCCAGGTGCGCACCAGGTCGTTGAAGTGGGCGCGGGCGCGCAGTCCGGGCTCCTCCGCGTCGGGGTCGAGCTGCGCGTCCATGCTGTGGTCGAGGTCGTCGTTGAAGCGGGCGAACGCCGCGTCGGTGGCGGGCGGTTCGACGCCGATGAACCGGGTGATGGCCCGCAGGGTGAACACGTCGGCGTAGTCGTGGATGAAGTCGAAGGACGGCCGCCCGGCCAGGCCGTCGAGCAACTGGTCGGCGTAGGAGTCGAGTTCCTCGCGCAGGGCGTCGAGGTCCTGTGCGCGGACCGCGTCGAGGGCGAGGTGGCGCAGCGGTGTCTGGTCGGGCGGGTCGAGGGTCTGGAGGCTGAGCAGGGTCGGCGGGGTGGGGATGCCGATCTTGCGGAAGTCGGTGCTGAACCGGTCGGAGTCGCGCAGGATCGCCGTGCAGTCGGCGTGCCGGGTCATCAGCCAGGAGTCGATGTCCGCGTGCCAGTACACCGGCTGGGTCTCGCGCAGCCGCCGGTAGACCGGGTAGGGGTCGGCGAGCACCGCGGGGTCGAGGGGGCTGAAGAGGGGGTCGGTGGCCTCAGGGGCGGGCGATACGGTCACGGCTGTCTCCGGTGTTGGCGCCGACACCGACGCTGACGGGCGGCTGGGGGTCCGGTCCGGTGGCCTCGCCGTCGGTCGCCGGAGCGTGTCCGGTGACCGGGCAGCGGCCGGGGGCCGGTGCTTGCAGGAAGGCGGGCGACGACTCGTGGTCGTCGTAGTAGCGGTGGAAGACGGGGGTCACCCCGCCCGAGAGCGGGGGCACGATCCAGGACCAGTCGGCGGGCACGGTGCGGCCGGCCTTCTCCTCGCGGCGCAGGTGGCGCAGGAAGCGCTCCGACTCGGTGTGGTGGTCGGTCATCGTGATGCCGTCCTGCTCGAACGACCAGAGCACCGCCACGTTCAGCTCGACGAGCGCCCGGTCCTTCCACAGGGTCCGGTCGCTGGTGCGGTCCAGGCCCAGCCGGTCGGCGACCTCGGGCAGCAGGTCGTAGCGCTGGGCGTCGACCAGGTTGCGGGCGCCGATCTCGGTGCCCATGTACCAGCCGTTGAAGGGGGCCGCGCCGTACCGCACGCCGCCGATGTCGAGGACCATGTCGGAGATGACGGGCAGCGCGTGCCAGCGCAGGCCGAGGTCGGCGAACCAGTCGTGGTCGGGGTGGCGCAGCGGGACCTCCCGCACGGCGTCGGCCGGGAGGTCCAGGATCCTGGCCGCTTCACCCGGCCCCTGTACGAGCAGGGGCAGGACGTCGAAGCGGGTGCCCGGGCCGCCGGGCCAGCCGAGCGCCCGGAGGCGGTCGGTGAGGTCGGCGGACGCCGGGTCGCCGGTGACGCGGCCGTCGGGGCCGCGGTAGCCGGCGTAGCGGATGAGCTGCGGGTTGTGGATGCGCGGCCCGGTGCCGTCGGGGCCGTCGGCCGCGAAGACGCTGATCGTGGGGCGGATGCGGCCGCCGTTGAAGGCCGTCCGCAGGTGTTCGACGCACGCGCGGTGGATGTCCTCGGCCGTCCGCAGGTGGCGCAGGTCGCGGACGACCAGGCCGGGCCAGTAGAGGCGGCCGATGCAGCGCCTGCTGTTGCGCCAGGCGACCTTGGCCCCGAAGGCCAGCTCCTCGGCGGTGTGCGCGTAGGTGCCGCTCTGGCGGATCTCGCCGCGGATCTCGGCCATGCGGTCGGCCGGCGGGCGCTCGACGGCGTTCTCCGAGCTGTAGAGCCGGATGAACTCGTCGGCGCGTGCGATCAAGTCTGGTATGTCGATGTCTGCGGGCCCTGCCATGCGCAACCCCCGTGGGCGGTGCCGTAGCCCGGCAGGTCGGACCTTGCCGGGCTACGGCCATACGTTCTCATCTCTGTTTTCAGTGCAGGTAACGCATATCGGCTCACCTCCCCCCGCGATCCGCTTTTCCAGGGCACCTCCCCGCACCCCCGAATTTCTCGGGAGTGATGCAATCAATTGCTTTTCGAGAGGCGGGAAACTCGGGCAGTCGTCAATCTATGGTCCGGCCCGATCACCGTCAACAAAGGACTTGAACACCCGGAATTCAACACGGGTCGAATGCGTCACCGTGCCGTTTAGGGCGCGGACGCGGGCGGCGGCGCGGGTGGCTCAGAGCGTGACCGGGAGCGCGGTGAGGTGCCAGCTGCCGGGGTTGGGCAGCCGCGGCACCTCCTCGGGCGGTACGGCGAGCGCGAGGTCCGGGAAGCGGCTCAGCAGCGCCTCCAGCGCCACCTCGGCCTCGACGGCGGCCAGGGAGGCGCCGATGCAGTAGTGCGCCCCGTGGCCGAAGCCGAACTGGACCGCGGTGCCGGCGGGCCGGGTGATGTCGAGCGTGTCGGGGTCGTCGAAGACGCGGGGGTCACGGTTGGCGGACGCGATCACCGCCACCACGGAGTCCCCGGCGCGCACCGGCGCGCCGCACAGGTCGAAGTCCTCCAGGACGTAGCGGATGGCGGTCAGCAGCAGCGGGGGCCGCCAGCGCATCAGCTCCTCGACGGCGCGGGGCATCAGGGAGGGGTCGGCGCGCAGGGCGGCGAGCTGCTCGGGATGGGAGAGCAGGGCCACCACGGAGTTGGCGATGAAGTTCGCGAGGTTGTCCTGGCCGGCGAAGACGGTGTGCCAGACCATGGTGATCAGCTCGGTGTCGCTGATCCGGTCCGCGTCCTCGGCCTGGGCCCGCAGCAGGTCGGAGACGAGGTCGTCGCCAGGGTCCGAGCGGCGCAGCCGGACGACCTCCTTGGCTCCGGCGACGGCGTCGCGCAGCGCCTCCTCGTAGGTCTGGCCGGAGCCCATCCGGGCGACGTAGCCGCGCCACCGGGGCCGGTCCGCCTCGGGAATGCCCATGACATCGCCCACCACGTGGGTGGGCAGCGGCTGGGCGAAGTGCTTGAGGAGGTCGACGGTGCCCTGCTCGGCGAGGCCGGGCAGGGCGTCGAGCAGCCGGTCGGCGCTCTGCCGGATCATGTCGCGGCGGGCGGCGGCGCGGCGGGCGGTGAACGCCCGTACGGCGAGCTTGCGCAGCCGGCCGTGGTCGGCACCGTCCATGTGCGACATGGTCAGCATGTACGGACGTACGTCGTCCGGGATCCGCTGGTTCCAGCTGTCGGCGGTCATGGCCAGCCGCGGGTCGCTCAGCATCGCCTTGGCCTCGCCGTGGCGGGTGACCGCCCATATCGACCCGAATCCCGGCGCCATGAGGCGCACGACGGGGCTTTTCTCCCTGGCCTTCCCATAGGCGGAGATCGGATCACTCAGTACCTCGGGATCGACCATCGCGATCTCGGGGACGTCGACCCTGGAATTCTCACTGTTGAGCACGGCGCTCCCCCAATAAAATTCGGACGATTTCCGGTGCGGTGAGGACGATGCTATCCACGGTCACCACAGGCGGCAAACGTTCAAAATTACGGGGGAACGCCGATTGTCCGGCCCGAATAAGAGGCCTTTTCGCTACTCGCTCTTGTTGTAGCGCAGCAGGCTGAGCGGCACGAAGACGACCAGCAGGACGGCGCAGGAGATCAGGGCGGGGCCGAGGTCGGCCGCGCCGTCCCCGCTCATAAGGGAGCGGCCCGCGGTGACGACGTACCCGATGGGGTTGATGTCGACGAACGCCTTCAGCCATCCGGGCATGGTGGTCGGCTCGGCGAAGATGTTGCTGGCGAAGGTCAGCAGGGACAGCAGCAGCATGCCGAGCGCGGAGACGGCCTGCGGGGTGCGCAGCACCAGGCCGAGGAACGTCCAGATCCACGAGACGCAGAAGCCGAAGAGGACGGCGAGGAGCACACCGCCGGTGACGCCGAGCACGCCGCCGTCGGGCCGGAAGCCGAGCGCGAGGCCGACGGCGACCACGACGGCCGACGAGATCAGGTAGCGCACCACGTCACCGATCAGGGCGCCGGTCAGCGGGGACGGCCGCCAGATCGGCATCGACTTGAAGCGGTCGAAGATGCCCTGCTGGAGGTCGGTGGTGAGGGCCACGCCGGTCTGGGTGGAGATGAACAGGACACCCTGCACGAGGATGCCGGGCAGCAGGAACTGGAGGTACTCGCGGCTGCTGCCGGAGATCGCGCCGCCGAAGAGGTAGGTGAAGATCAGCGTGAACATCACCGGGGTGAGGGTCGCGTTGAACATCTGCCCCGGTGAGCGCTTGATCTTCACCAGCGCGCGCCAGCCCAGCGTGAGCGAGGTGGACAGCGCTCCCGGGCGCTGCGCGGGGCGGGTGTCCTCGCCCAGGACGCGGTGCAGCCTTTCGTCCGCCTCGGTCGGGCGTGCGGCGGTCGTCATCGGCTCTCCTCGGTGGTGGCGGGCTTGCGGCCGGG
Organism: Streptomyces sp. NPDC005898; assembly: GCF_040629635.1. Lineage (NCBI taxonomy): Bacteria > Bacillati > Actinomycetota > Actinomycetes > Kitasatosporales > Streptomycetaceae > Streptomyces > Streptomyces sp. NPDC005898. Next base: position 682,036 of record NZ_JBEXWC010000001.1, read on the forward strand.
CCCCCGGCCCGGCCTGCGGGCGGCGGGCACCTCGGAGGTGGGGGGCCGCCCGGTCAGCGCGAGGAACACCTCGTCCAGGCTCGGGCGGTCCATGGCGAAGTCGGCGACCTCGATGGTGCGGGTGAGCTCGCCGAGGGCGCGCGCCACGCTGCGGGGGTCGGTGCCGCGCGCGGTGAGCTGGGCCGGACCGGTCGTCTCCGCGGGCACGCCGAGGGCGCCGACCAGGATGCGGCTCGCCTCCGGCAGGTCGTCGGCGTCCGTCAGCTCGACGCGCAGGGAACCGCGCCCCACCGAGGACTTCAGCTCGCCGGGGGTGCCCTCGGCGACGAGCTTGCCGTGGTCGATGACCGCGACGCGCTGCGCGAGCTGGTCGGCCTCTTCGAGGTACTGGGTGGTGAGCAGGACGGTCGTGCCGCGTTCGACGGTGGCCCGGATGATGGCCCAGACCTCGTTGCGGCTGCGGGGGTCGAGTCCGGTGGTGGGCTCGTCGAGGAACATCAGCTGGGGCCGCACGATGAGCCCGGCGGCCACGTCGAGCCGGCGGCGCATTCCGCCGGAGTAGCCGCGGGCCGGGCGGTCGGCTGCCTCGACGAGGTCGAACGCCTCCAGCAGATCGCGGGCGCGCTCCCGGGCGGCGGTGGAGCGGTAGCCGTGCAGCCGGGCGAGCAGCAGCAGGTTCTCCATGCCCGTCAGGTCGTTGTCGACGCTGGCGAACTGGCCGGTGAGGCTGACCCGTTCCCGTACGCGGTTGGCCTCGCGGACGACGTCGTGACCGAAGACCCGGGCGCTGCCCGCGTCGGGGGCGAGCAGGGTCGCCAGGATGCGCAGGGTCGTGGTCTTGCCCGCGCCGTTGGGTCCGAGGACCCCGTAGACGGCGCCGGCCGGGACGGACAGGTCGAGGCCGTCGACGGCCTTGGTGGCCCCGAAGGACTTCACCATGCCGACGGTCTCCACCGCGAGTTCAGTGCTCACATTCACCCTTGGGTTCGCTTGCGGCTGGGGTCTTGGGGGCCGGCGGGGCGGTGCCCGCGCCCGGGGTGCCGCGGCCGGCCCGTTTCTGGGCCGCCTGGGGGGACTTGAGCCCGAGACCGTAGGCGATGTCCTGCCAGGTCAGTCCCATCTCCCGGGCGATGAACAGCAGGCTCGCCTCCAGTACGTCCAGGTCGGCGCGGGCGCGCGGGAGCAGTGTCAGGGCCGCCATGACGTCGGTCCTGTCCATCTCGGGCGCGTCGGCCGGTCGCCTGCCGCCGCCGGCCCAGGAGGCGATGAGGTGGACGGCCTCCTGGGCGGTGAGGCGGGCCGGCGGGCCGGTCGGCTCGGGCCGGTCGCCGGCGGCCAGGCGCTCGGCCACGTGCCGCAGCGCCACGTGCTCCCGGCGGGCGCGGGCGTGATCGGGGTCCTGGGCACGGTGCAGGGCGTCGGGCCCCTCCGCATGATCGGTCATGGGAGGAGCCTGGCGACTTCAACCAACGGTTGTCAACCAGAAGTTGAAACCCTACGGTTGAAACCCCCCGAACGGAGGACACGCGTCCGCCCTGCCCCGCCGGTCCCCTGGTCAGCCGAGTCAGCCGAGTCAGCCAGGTCAGCCGATTGCCGCCGACCGGACGGGGGCGGCCGCTTCGGTGCGTGCGAATCGTGCCGCCGCGGCCAGGAACGCGTCGTTCTCGGCGGCGGTGCCGACCGTCACCCGCACCCCTTCGCCGGCGAAGGCCTTGACCAGGATCCGCTGCTCGCGGCAGTGCGCGGCGAGGGGCTCCGCGGCCGGGCCGGCGGGCAGCCACAGGAAGTTGGCGCCGCTGACCGGCACGTCCCAGCCGCTGTCCAGCAGGGCGGCCCGGACCCGCTCCCGCTCCTCGACGAGGTGCCGGCAGCGCTCCCGGACCTCCGGCTCGCACTCCAGCGCGGCGGTCGCCGCCCGCTGCGCGAGGGTGCCGACCGCGTAGGGGACGGCGACGCGGCCCAGCAATTCGGCCACCGGCGGGGCGGACAGGCAGTAGCCGATCCGCAGCCCCGCGAGCCCGTACGCCTTGGAGAAGGTGCGCAGCGCGACCACGTTCGTACGGCCCTGCCGCAGCTGCTCGCGCACCAGGGCGAAGCCGTCGAGCGGGTCGGCCTGACGCCCGGTGAACTCCGCGTACGCCTCGTCCAGGACGACCAGGACGTCCGGCGGCACCGCGGCGAGAAAGCGCTCCACGTCGGCGCGAGACACGGACGTCCCGGTCGGGTTGTTGGGCGAGCAGACGAAGACCAGCCGGGTGCGGTCGGTGATCGCCGCGGCCATCGCCGGCAGGTCCAGGGCGTGCCCGGCGGTCAGCGGGACCCGGCGCACCACCGCCCCCGCCGTCCCGGCCAGGGACGGATAGACCTCGAACGAGCGCCAGGGGATGAGCACTTCGTCGCCCGCCGCACAGGCGATCTGGAGCAACTGCGCGCACAGGCCCACCGATCCCGGCCCCAGCGAGAGCGCGGCGGGCGGCACCCCGTGGCGCTCGGCGAGCCGGGCGGTGAGGTCGGCCGAGGCGTTGTCGGGGTAGCGGTTCAGCCCCTGGACCGCGCCCGTGAGCGCGGCCTGTACGGCGGCGGGAGGCGCGAGGGGCGATTCGTTGCAGTCCAGGCGGATCATCCCCGACTCGGCGGCCCGTCCCCGGAACAGCGGCAGGCCGTCGAGGTCGGAGCGGACCCGGGGCCGGGCCGCGGGCGGGCGGTCCGGGCCCGAGGGGCCGTTCATTCGGCGCGGTCCTCGGCACCGGCCGCCGCGCCCATCGCGTCCACCAGGCTCTTGGGGCGCATGTCCGTCCAGTGCCGGTCTATGTACTCCAGGCACTCGGCGCGCGAGGCCTCGCCGAACACCGTGTGCCAGCCGGCGGGAATGTCGATGACCGTCGGCCACAGGGAGTGCTGAAGTTCGTCGTTGATCAGTACGACATACGCGGCGTTCTCGTCCTCGAACGGATTTGACATCGCCTCTCCGATTCTCTGTGTTCTTTCCTCTGGGATTGCGTCGGAAAGCCTCTCACGGGAATTGCGGCGCAACAAGGCTGTTCTGTACGAGATCCAGGAGTTCCGTCGCATTCTCGGCGAGGAAGAAATGGGCGCCGGGAAAGGCACGGAACGCGAAGGCCGCGCGGGTGTGCGGCTGCCAGTCCACGGCGTGTTCCGGCCCCGCCTTCGGGTCCTCGCGGCCCACGAGCACGGTGAGCGGCACCCCGACGCGCGCGCCGGGCGGGCACCGGTAGGCGGCCAGCGCGCGGTAGTCGTCCCGCAGGGCCGGCAGTGCCTGCCGCAGCGCCTCCTGGTCGGCGATCAACCGGTCACCGGTGCCGCCGAGGGCCCGCATCTCGGCGATGATCCGCTCGTCGGTCCACCGCGTCCGCCGGTCCTCCTCGCGCGGGCGGGACGGCGCCCGGCTGCCGGAGGCGAAGAGGTGCCCGACCGCTCCCGGCCGCTCCCGCTCCAGCAGCCGCACGGTCTCGAAGGCGACCAGCGCGCCCATGCTGTGGCCGAGGAAGGCGGTCGGCAGCGCCCGCTCGGCCAGGAGCGCGTCGGCCGCGCCGCGCGCCAGCCCGTGGAGGTCGGTGACGGCCGCTTCCGTGCGCCGCCACTGGCGTCCCGGGTACTGGACGCCGATCACCTCCAGGCCGGGGGGCGCGGCGCGCGCCAGCGGGAAGAAGGCGCCGGCGGAACCGCCCGCGTGCGGAAAGCACACCAGGCGGGCTCGTGCGTCCCGGCCCGGATTGAAGGACATCGTCCAGGCGCCCACGTCAGTGCTCATGACCTACCTCCCGCATTCCGTCGTTTTCCCCTCGGCCGGTATTCCTGTCCCCATTATTCCTGTCCCCATTGCTGTCCCCGTTTCCGTTTACGTTCGGGGGGTGGCCGACATTCGGCCAGTCCGGGCATTCCTCCCTCAGGTGGCCCGCCAGTGCTTTCGGGGACGGGAAGTCGTAGATGAGGGTGGAGAGCAGGGGAACGCCGGTCGCGGCGACGATGCGGTTGCGCAGTTCGACCGCCCCGAGCGAGTCGAAGCCGAGTTGGGGGAAGAGCGCGTCGGGTGCGACGGCCTCGGGTGAGTCGTGGCCGAGCACCAAGGCGGCCTCCGCGAGGACCAGGTCGAGCAGCGACCCGCCGGAAGCGGCTGCGGGAGGCGCGGCGGTCCCGGCGCCGTTCGCCGCCGCGGTGGTGTGCGCCGGCGCGGGGGTGTCGGGCCGGGCGGTGGGCGGGGGCGTGGTGAGGCGGGCCGCGACCACGACCGGCGCCGCGGTGGCCATGGCCTCGTCGAACAGCGCCAGTCCCCGGTCGGCGGACAGGGCGAGGATGCCCTGGCGGGCGAGGCGCTCGTGGTCCTCGGGGCGCAGCCGTCCGGTGATGCCGCTCGCCGGCTCCCACAGCCCCCAGGCGATGGACCGGGCGGGCAGTGACCGGGCGTGGCGGTGCTCGGCCAGGGCGTCCAGGAAGGCGTTGGCGGCGGCGTAGTTGCCCTGTCCGGCCGAGCCGGTCACGCCGGCCACCGAGGAGAACAGGACGAAGGACGACAGGCCGAGGTCCGCGGTCAGTTCGTGCAGGTGCACGGCGGCGACCGCCTTGGCCCGGAGCACCTCGGCCAGCGCGGCCGGGGTCAGGGAGCCGATCGCCGCGTCCCGCGTCGTCCCGGCGGCGTGCACCACCGATCCGATGCGGATCCCCCGTCCGGACAGCTCGTCCAGGAGCGTCGCGAGGGCCTCGCGGTCTCCCGCGTCGCACGCGGCCACGGTGACAAAGGCCCCGAACCCGCGCAGTTCCGCCGCCAGTTCGGCGCTCCCGGGCGTCGCCTCGCCGCGTCGGCCGATCAGGACGAGGTCCCGTACGCCGTGTCGCGTCACGAGGTGCCGGGCGACGAGGGTGCCGAGCGTGCCGAGTCCGCCGCTGATCAGAACCGCGCGGTCGGTGTCGAAGTCCCGGACGGTGAGGACCACTTTGCCGATGTGGCGCGCTTCGGCGACGTACCGGTAGGCGGCGGGCGCGTCGCGCACGTGGCGCAGGGTGAGCGGCGGGGGCGTCAGTGTCCCGTCCGCGAAGAGCGGCAGGAGCGCGGCCAGCATCCGCTGGATGCCGTCCGGCCCCGCCTGCCGGATGTCGAAGACGGTGTACGCGGCGCCGCCGTGCGCGGTGGCCACCTCCTCGGGGTCGCGCGGGTCCGTCTTGCCCATCTCCAGGAACCGGCCGCCGGGTGCGAGGAGCCGCAGGGAGGCGTCGGTGAGCGGTCCGGCGAGCGAGTTGAGTACGACGTCCATGCCCGCGCCGCCGGTCGTGGCGCGGAAGGCGGCCTCGAAGGCGTCGTCGCGGGAGGAGGCGATGCGGTCGGGGGCGAGGCCCGCCTCGCGCAGCACGGGCCATTTCGCCGGGCCTGCGGTGGCGAAGACGTCCGCCCCCGCGTGCCGGGCGAGTTGGCGGGCCGCGAAGCCGACGGCGCCGGTCGCCGTGTGGACGAGCACCCGTTCCCCGGCACGGAGCCGGCCGAGTTCGACGAGCCCGTAGTACGCGGTGAGGAACGCCACCGGCACGGCGGCCGCCTCGGCGAACGACCAGTGCGCCGGCACGGGTGCGAGCAGCCGCTCGTCGGTGACCGAGACCGGGCCGATCCCGTCGAAGAGGCCCATCACCCGGTCCCCCGGCCGCAGTCGGCCCGCTTCGGGTCCGACCTCGACGACGACGCCCGCGCCCTCCACGCTCTGCCGCTCCCCGGCCTCGGGCACGCCGGCCCCGGGCTCGACGACGCCCAGCGTGAGCAGCACGTCGCGGAAGTTGACGCCGGCCGTGTGGAGCGCCACGCGCACCTGCCCCTTCCCCAGGGGCGCTTCGGCTTCCGGCCACGCCACCAGGGCCAGGTCGTCGGGGGTGCCGCGGCCGACGAAGTCCAGCCGCCAGGTGCCGTCGCCGGACGGCGCGTCGAGCAGCCGGCCGCTCGTGGGGGTCAGTTCCGGGGTCCGCGTCTCGCCGTTGCGCAGGGCGATCTCGGGGAGGCCGGAGCGGATGGCCCCGGCGAGCCGCTGCGCCGACTCCTCGCTCGCGTCGACGTCGATCAGGCGGACCCGTCCCGGTTCCTCCCGCTGCGCACAGCGGGCGAGCCCCCAGACCGCGGCGGCCGCCACGTCCACGGCCGGGTCGTCGGCGGCGGTGGTGACCGCCCCGCGCGTCACCAGGGCGATCCCGCACCGGGCGAGCGCCGGTGCCGCGAGGATCTCCTGGATCACGGCGAGCACATCGGCACTCACCTCACGGACCTGGTCCATCGCACCCGTAGGGCAGGGGATGACCACGGTGTCGGGCACTTCGCCGGGTGCGCGCCGGACCAGTTCGGCGACGTCCGCACAGCGTTCCGCGTCGAGTGTGGGCAGGGCCTCCTGGGGCTTACGGGTGGGGGCGGCACCCGGAACGATCAGCGCGTACCGGCCGGGCTGCTCGGTGTCCCCGGGCTGTTCCCCGGCCTCGCTCCCGGGGTGCCGGCCGACCGCCGTCCAGGTCAGGCGGCGCAGTCGGCTGTCGTCCGCCGCCGTCGACGGCGAGCGCAGGGCGAGGCCACCGACCGAGAGCACCGGGTGGCCGTCGGTGTCCGACAGTTCGAGGCCGACCTCGTCCGCCCGCAAGGCGGTGAGCCGCACCCGCAGCCGGGGGGTGCTCGGAGGCGCGTGGTGGGTCATGTCCCGCCAGGTGAAGGGGACGCGGACAGCCGGGCCGTGGCCGCCGGGGGCGGTGGCTCCGCTCGCCAGGCCGAAGAGTTCGATCGGGTGCAGGGCGGCGTCGAGCAGGGCCGGGTGCAGGCCGAAGAGCGCGGTCTGCGAGGCGATGGACGCCGGCGGTTCGAGTTCGGCGCAGATGCCGTCGGCCGTACGCCACAGGGCGCGAAGACCCCGGAAGGCCGGCCCGTACGCGAGGCCCCGGGTGGCGAGGCGGGCGTAGTCGCCCTCGTGGTGCAGCGGCAGGGGCTCCGCACCCGACGGCGGCCACGTCACCGGCGGGACCGGGGCGGCGGAGCCGTCCGCGGCGGCCAGTACGCCGGTGGCGACGGGCTGCCAGGCGGGGGCGGGGGCGGTGGACGGGCGGGCGTGGAGGGTGAAGGGGCGGCGTCCGGAGCCGTCCGCGGCGCGGGCCACCACCCGCAGTTCGATCGCCGTCCGGCCGGGTACGACGAGGGGGCTGGCCAGGACCAGTTCCGCCACCCGGCCGCATCCCGCCTCGCGCGCCACGCGCCAGGCCAGTTCGGCGAGCACGGCGCCGGGCACCAGGGGCTGCCCGGCCACCACGTGCTCGCCCAGCCAGGGGAGTTCGGCCGGGTCGAGCCGCCCGGACCACACCAGTTCGCGGGTGTCCGGCAGGTCGAGCGGGCGGTCGAGCACCGGGTGGCCCGTGGCTCGCGGACCGCTGTCCCCGGCCGGTTCGGCCGCGGGCTCCGTCGGGTTGAGCCAGTACCGCCTGCGTTCGAAGGGGTAGGTCGGCAGGGTGGTCAGTTCACCGCCCCAGGCCCCGGCCACCGCTGGCCAGTCCACGTCGAGGCCGGTGGTGAAGCCCGCCGCGAGTCCGTCCACGGCCGTCCGCGCCTCGTCGCGGGCGCCGCGCAGCAGCGGCACCACGACGGCTCGGGCAGGTGCCTCGTCCCGCTCGGGGTCCTCGGTGAGGTCGGTGAGGACCGTCGACGCCATGGACGACAGGGTGCTGTCGGGTCCGATCTCCACGAAGTGGCGTCCGCCTTCCGCGCGGGCCGTGGCGATGCCGTCGGCGAAGCGGACCGGGCGCCGGATGTGGTCCGCCCAGTAGTCGGGCGACATCAGCTCCGCCGCCTCCGCCATCCGGCCGGTCACGTTCGACACGAGCGGCAGCCTCGGCCGCCGGTACGTCAGCCCCGCCGCGACGTCCCTGAACTCGGCGAGGATCGGTGCCATGAGAGGCGAGTGGAAGGCGTGGCTGACGGTGAGCGCCGTGGTCCGGTGCCCGGCTGCCTTGAGCCGGGTGGCCACGGCCGACACCGCGTCGCCCGCGCCCGAGAGCACCACCGCCCGGGGGCCGTTGACGGCGGCGACGCCCACGTCCGCCAGGCCGGCGAGCAGCGGTTCCACGTCGCCCAGGCCCGCTCGTACCGCGACCATCGTGCCGCCCGGGGGCAGCGACTGCATCAACCGGCCGCGCGCCGCGACCAGGTGGGCCGCGTCCGCGAGGGAGAGGACGCCCGCGACATGTGCGGCGACCAGTTCGCCGACGGAGTGCCCCAGTACGATGTCCGGCCGCACCCCCCAGGAGCGCACCAGCTCGTACAGGGCGTACTCGACGGCGAACAGCGCGGGCTGGGTGAAGGCGGTCCGGTGCAGTGCCGCCGCCTCGGCGGACGCGGGGTCCGCGAAGACGACGGGGGCCAGCGGGCGCTCCAGGTGCGGGTCGAGGGCGGCGCACGCCTCGTCGAAGGCCGCCGCGTACGCCGGGAACCGCTCGTGCAGTCGCCTGCCCATGCCGGGCCGCTGGGTGCCCTGCCCGGCGAACATCAGGACCCGGCGTCCGTCGCCGGGGCCCACCACACCCCGTACCGACGAGGCGGCGGAGCGGTCCTCGGCCAGCGCGGCGAGGCCGTCGAGGAGCCCGGCCCGGTCCTCGGCGACGACGGCCGCGCGGTGCTCGAACCCGCTCTGCACGCGGGCCGCGGTGTAGGTGACCTCGGCGACGCCGGGGACGGCGGCCGCCGGACCCTCCGTGCCTTCGGGTGAACGTGGCAGGTCCTCCGAGCCGGCCTGCCCACGCAACTCAGCTGACGCGTCGGACCGTTCGCTCGGCAGGTCCCCCGAGCCAACCGGTCCACTCGGCGCGTCCCACGTGGTGGGTCGTCCGCTCAGCAGGTCATGGAGGCGGCGGGCCTGCGTCCGCAGGGCCGTCGGGGTCTTCGCCGACAGCATCAGCGGCAGCGCACCGCCGCGGTGGCCGGCCGCGGGGGCTTCACGCCCGTCCCGGCCTGCGGGGTCGTTCCGTACGCCCGCGACCGATAGGGCACCCCCCGTGACCGCGGGGAACGACACCTCGGCAGGCGGTTCTTCGAGGATGACGTGCGCGTTGGTGCCCGAGATCCCGAACGAGGACACCCCCGCCCGACGCGGCCTGCCCTGACCCCCCTCCCACGGCACTTCCCGCGTCAACAACCGCACCGGACCCCA